>WRLD01000019.1 GCA_009777845.1 Defluviitaleaceae bacterium | reverse complement strand
TCGTCAATTCGGGGCAGGTAACGTCCATTAAGCAGGCAGTAAGGTGTTAGTGGTTTTCTTAGACAACACCGCACGCCGACCAACGCAGAGCGAGGTAACCTCGGGACGGATAAATCCGTCCCCTACAATCCGTCCCGCTATTTACTCCACCCCGAATTGACGAATGTGCGGGGGTCGGTACGGATAAATCCGTCCCGCTATTTACCCCGCCCACGCGCCTCCCCGAAAATACATTTTCGACAGGGGCTTTTTATGGTATAATGTAAAAAAGTGCAAATTCGCACACGAAAAATCGCCGAAGGCGAGTTAAAACTAAGGAGCCTCACACATGACGACTAACATACGCAATGTCGCGATTATCGCGCATGTTGACCACGGAAAGACTACCCTTGTAGACCAGCTGCTTTGGCAGAGCGGCGCGTTTAGGGAAAACCAAAATATCGCCGAGCGGGTTATGGATTCGGGCGATTTGGAACGCGAGCGCGGCATTACAATTTTGGCAAAAAATACGTCCGTGCAGTTTGACGGCACAAAAATAAACATAGTGGACACGCCAGGTCATGCGGATTTTGGCGGCGAGGTAGAGCGCGTACTGAAAATGGTAGACGGCGTTGTGCTTGTGGTTGATGCTTTCGAGGGGCCTATGCCGCAGACCAAATTTGTGCTAAAAAACGCGCTGGAGCTAAGCCTGCCCATCGTGTGCTGTGTAAACAAGGTGGACAGACCCGAGGCGCGCCCAGACGAGGTTGTGGACGAGGTTTTGGAGCTTTTTATGGAGCTGGAGGCGAACAACGAGCAGCTAGACTCGCCTTTTATTTTCGCGAGCGCGAAAAAGGGCTGGGCTTCCAAAACCACGCAGGACGAGGGCAAAAAAATGCGCCCGCTTTTTGAAACGCTAATAGAATATATTCCCGCGCCAAAGGGCGATTCCTCGGCGGAAACACAGGCGTTGATTTACAATATAGACTACAGCTCGTACCTAGGGAGAATAGGCATAGGCCGCGTGGTAAACGGAACGGCGCGGACAAACGACACGCTCACAATCGTGAATGTCCACGAGCCAGACAACAAAAAGAGTGTGAAAATTTCTAAACTATATGTATTTGACGGACTGGAGCGTAAGGAGGTTGCGGAGGCGGGCGTAGGCTCTATTATTGCGATTGCGGGTATTCCCGAAATAAAAATCGGCGACACGCTTAACGCCGCCGAAAACGCCGCGCCGTTGCCGTTCAGCAAAATTTCCGAGCCGACCCTTTCCATGAATTTTATGGTAAACGACAGCCCCTTTGCAGGCAAGGAGGGCAAATTCCTCACATCTCGTCAAGTCCGCGAACGGCTGTACCGCGAGCTAAATACGGACGTTTCCTTGCGTGTGGAGGACACGGACAGTACCGAGGTTTTTAAAATTTCGGGGCGAGGCGAGCTTCACCTTTCCATTCTAATAGAAACAATGCGGCGCGAGGGCTACGAGTTCCAGGTGTCCAAGCCCGCCGTTTTGTTCAAGGAAATAGACGGCGAACGGCACGAGCCTATGGAAGCCGTAATTATTGACGTTCCCGAGGAATTTACGGGCGTGGTAATCCAAAAGCTGGGAAGCCGCCGCGGCGAAATGCTGCAAATGGCGGCCTCAAAGGGCGGCTACACGCGCCTTAATTTTTCCATACCCGCGCGCGGCCTAATCGGCTACCGCTCCGAGTTCCTCACCGACACAAAGGGCAACGGCATAATCAACACGCTTTTTGACGGCTACGCGCCGTACAAGGGCGACATTGCCGACCGTCCGCAGGGTTCGCTCATTTCCTTTGAAACAGGCAAGGCCGTACCCTACGGCATGTACAACGCCCAAGAACGCGGAAGCCTTTTTGTCGTACCAGGCACACAGGTCTACACGGGAATGGTTATCGGCCGCAACGCCCGTAGCGGCGACATGGAAGTGAATATCTGCAAGCAGAAAAAGCTGCTTAACGTACGCGCCGCTGGGAAGGACGAGGCTTTACGCCTTGTTCCTGCGGAGATTTTGAGCTTGGAGCAGTGTCTGGAATTTATTACTGATGACGAGCTGGTGGAGGTCACGCCCGAGAATTTGCGGATACGTAAGCGGTTGTTGGACGGGAATGCTCGGCAGAGGGCTGGGAAGGGGAAGGGGGTGTAGTTTGGAGTTATACTGCTTCTTTATGCGTCAATACCATTTAATCTTATTCCGCAAATGGTATTTGATACTAAAGAAGAAGCCAAAAACAAGCTACACGAAATTAAACCGAATAAATCAACGAAAGCAGGTAACAATCAATGGAAAACCTTAACAGTGATACAAAAACCGAAACCTACGTAAGCCACAAAAAGGCTGTCGAATACTACGGTATGCCCGAAAAAACATTCTATAATTATTCGCGAGGATTAGCCGCAGGCGCAAAAATGGCTACAATCCCAACAAGAAAGACAGAAACAGGCGAAACGATATATTTAATTTGCCCTATACTGCGAGAAGAAATTAAAGCCGCAATCATAAATGACTATTTCGATAAATATTCGGGAAATATGAAAGTCATTTTGGAATATTTACAGTACAAAAAATACTTGTATGAATATCGACAAGAGGGACACGAAATATATAAAATGATTCCTTATATTACGTATGCTATCGACACCACCTTGCTAATAAAGATTTATGGTTTTTTTGACAAAGACTATGGTTTGCCGCTTAATGGGTTTTTGCGGCTTTTAAAAGGCTCTCAGTTTGACAAGGATGGAAAGATTTCATCGCTTGAAAGCGAGTTGGAAAACTTTGAAAAAGACAACGCCATAATCAAAAATTCGATACGCAATTTAAGGAACGCAACAGCACACGTAAACCCAAACACAAAAGATGCGTCTAAAAGCATCACTGTTGAAGATGTCGAATCGGTTTTAGAATGGATTAAGAAGTTTATCAATGAACTGCACAAACTGTGCGGCAAGAGTAGTATGGGGTATTATTATGATACCAAACATATTTTCATGGACGTGCTTGATGTACTTAAGCGGCGGAGGGCAGGGACGGATAAAATTCACTGAATCCCCTGGTCTATCACCGACCGCTCCATTCTAAAAAAACCGCCCCAACCCCCATAAATACAACAAAAAAGAACGCAGCATCCAGCCACGTTCTTCTTACAGGGGCAGAAGGACTTGAACCCTCGACATCCGGTTTTGGAGACCGACGTTCTACCAACTGAACTATACCCCTTCACGAGGCAGGGGGGTGCCTCGCGGTGATTATTATAGTGCGGAAAGGCTAATCTGTCAATGGAAAATCGAGAACTTACACAATTGCAAAAAATCGAGCGTAGTATACACAAGCGTTTTCGCAGAGAGCTGTGGCGGCTTTTTATCGCGGGAATACAGAAATACGAGCTAATTCAGCCGAACGACAAAATCGCCGTGTGCATTTCCGGCGGCAAGGATTCTATGCTTATGGCAAAGCTGTTCCAACAGCTCCACCGCCATAGTGACATTGCCTTTGAGCCTGTTTACATGGTTATGAACCCAGGCTACAATCACGAAAATTTGCAGAAAATAATTTCCAACGCCGCGCTTTTGCAAATTCCCATAACTATTTTTGAGTCTGATATTTTCAAAATTGTTTCGGAAGCGGACGGCTCGCCATGTTATTTGTGTGCGAGAATGAGGCGCGGTTATTTGTACGCCCACGCGCAAAGGCTAGGCTGCAACAAAATCGCGCTTGGACACCACATGAACGATGTCGTGGAAACCACGCTAATGGGCATGTTGTACGCCGCCCAGTACCAAGTGATGATGCCAAAGCTAAAAAGCCGCAATTTCGCAGGAATGGAGCTAATCCGCCCTATGTATTGCATAGACGAAGCCTCAATCCTCGCATGGAAAAATTACAATGGGCTGTCGTTTATGCAGTGCGGCTGTCCGCTTACGGAAGCCAGTGACAATAGGAACAAAGCCTCCACGCGCCAAACCGTAAAGGACATGCTCGCACAGCTTAAACAACAACACAAGGACGTGGAAAAAAGCGTTTTCCAAAGCCTGCAAATGGTGAATTTGGAAACTACTATAGGCTATAAACTTAATGGGCGAGAGTATAGTTTTCTTGACAGTTATTAGTAGAAAAAAATTTTTTAAAAACTATAGCTTTTTATCACACATACATTTATAATAAGCTGTCATATTTTGTTCAAAAATTTTAAGGAGGAGTTTTATGGGCTTAGAACTGAGTTTAATACTCATGGTTCTGTTCGTGGGGGCGTTGTCCCTAGTTTTTGCCTTTTTACAAGGCCGCCGTCTTATGACGTTTGATGAGGGCAACAGCAAAATGAAAGAAATTTCCCAGGCTATACGCACTGGCGCAAACGCTTTCTTCAAGCGGCAGTACACAGGCGCGGGAATATTCTTTGGTATTATGTTCCTTTTAATGGGCGTATTAGCCATTTTGGGCTTGCTTAATCCGTTCGCGCCGTTTGCGTTTATTACTGGCGGGCTGTTTTCGGGGCTGTCGGGCTTTATCGGCATGAGAATCGCCACCCACGCCAATTCCAGAACAGCGCAAGCGTCCTCTAAAAGCCTAAACAGCGGGCTAAGAGTAGCGTTTACCTCAGGCTCGGTTATGGGCTTCACCGTAGCGGGCGTTGTTGTTTTTGATATTGCCGTTTGGTACTTATTGCTGCGGTTTGTGTTCTTTGCCCATATGGCAGATGGCACTCCCGCGGGAGATGCGGAAATGATTTCCGCTATAACCTCGGCTATGCTTACCTTTGGTATGGGTTCTTCCACACAGGCGTTGTTTGCGCGTGTGGGCGGCGGTATTTTCACCAAGGCCGCAGACGTAGGCGCAGACCTCGTAGGTAAGGTCGAAGCAGGTATTCCCGAGGACGACCCACGCAACCCTGCCGTTATCGCCGACAACGTAGGCGACAACGTAGGCGATATAGGCGGCCTGGGCGCAGACCTTTTTGAATCTCTTGTAGCGACAATACTTGCCTCTATGGCTTTGGGCGTAGCGGCAGGACACGGCTTCAACGGCGTTGTTCTTCCCCTCGTTATCGCCGCCGCAGGAATAGTCGCTTCCTTTATAGGCACGTTCTTTGTGCAGGTTAAGGAGGACGCTTCCCAAAAGGCGTTGCTTTCCGCACTACGCAGGGGCGTAAATGTCGCGGCTGTGCTGGTGCTTATCGCGGCGTTGCCAATTATTCTGCTAGTGCTTGGCAAGGAAAGCCTAGGCGTTTATTTCGCGGTTGTTTCGGGGCTTGCGGCAGGTGTTGCTGTTGGCTTTACCACAGAATATTACACCTCGGACACATATAAGCCCACAAAGGACTTGGCAGATTCTGCCACAAGCGGCTCTGGCCCGCTAATCATTAACGGCTTGGCGCTTGGTATGCTTTCGGCTGTCGCGCCTGTGCTTATAATCGGCGTGTCGGTTATTGTCAGCTTCATTCTTTCCGGCGGTATGAGCAATTTCGAGTCGGGAATATACGGCGTAGCGATTTCTGGCGTGGGAATGCTCGCGACCATTGCGATTACGCTAACCACCGATGCTTACGGCCCTGTAGCCGACAATGCGGGCGGCATAGCCGAAATGGCAGGGCTTCCCGAGGAAGTACGCAAACGCACTGATGCGTTGGATTCGCTAGGAAATACCACCGCCGCTACAGGCAAGGGCTTTGCGATTGGCTCGGCTTCTCTCGCCGCGCTCGCAATGATTGTAGCTTATGCGGACGAAATTTCCCAACGCCTAGATTTGGAAAACGGCGTAACAGAGCTAATGGAACATTTTAGCATAATGAACCCTCCTGTACTAATAGGGCTGTTTATCGGCGCGGCAATGACATTCCTTTTCTCCGCCATGACAATGCAAGCCGTAGGCAAAGCGGCACAAAATATAGTAGTAGAAGTACGCCGCCAGTTCCGCGAAATCAAGGGAATAATGGACGGCACAGGCAAGCCAGACTACGCCGCTTGCGTAGACCTATGCACACGCGGCGCGCAAAAAAGCCTTATTCCGTCCGCGATTGTTGCGATTGGCGTACCCATTGCCTGCGGCTTATTGCTTGGCTACCAGGGCGTGGTAGGAATGTTGGCTGGCGGTATGTCGGCAGGGCTTGTACTCGCGCTTATGATGGCTAACGCAGGCGGCGCGTGGGACAACGCCAAAAAGTATATCGAAGCAGGCAACCACGGCGGCAAAGGCTCCGAAGCCCACAAAGCCGCAGTCGTAGGCGACACGGTAGGCGACCCGCTAAAGGATACGTCTGGGCCGTCTGTGGATATTTTGATTAAGCTGATGTCTATGGTTTCTATTGTGTTTGTTGGGTTGGTTTTGAAGTTTAATTTGTGGGAATGGGTTGTGGGGTTGTTTTAGGTAGACTAAGCGAAGAAAAAAATAAAAAATAAGCAGGGCAGGAAATTTTGAGAAAAACACTCGAAATTTCCTGCCCTGTTTATTTTATGCTGATATAAAAAAGTCTAGTTATAGTGTTGTCTATAATTATTACGGGTATAGTATTTATACTCTGCCCCATATTTTTTACTTTTTTGGTCAACTAGATAATCGTTGTTAAAGGAGTAAATATCAATGGACGTTTCCGTTATAATATGCAAATGATTGATATAGTCAATGCTTTTAGGGTATACTCTCCATCTAACAACACGACCAGGTATAGTAATAGGCGTATTATCACTTGTATCACTTGGCAGTATAATCATCGCATTGTCACACTCTAATATTGTTCCGAAATGACTAACACCTGTAGAAATCACATCACCTTTCCAACTTTGCAATTTTATAGTATCTATATGCTCAAATGCTTTGTTTTCCTCTGATTTTAAATTTTTCTGAGTAAATCGAACAATGCTTATCGCATCATTGGAATATTTGTAAAATTTTTCATTATATGCCCAACTCAGTCCATTCTTGTCTCCAAAAATTACAGAATCATCTATTATTTCATTAGGACGGTGTCCTCCATTGTCATCATCATAATAATAAGGTGATAGAAAAGAGCCGTCTAGGTATGATGTGCTATATATACTAGAGAATGCCCAGTTTGAAGAAGATGAGTGTCTGGCATTTATCAATTTCATTCTATCACTATTGTATACTTGTTGATTATATTCAAAAAGACCGTCACTCCCTGCAGAAACAGCTATATTTCCCCCTCTTCCTATTTTCAATGAAAGCGAATGGCCGTCCCATAATTTGTGAGTTCTTGTACTAATTGGTTTTATAAGGCGAGGGTCATTTGCTGATGCAGAATATATACCAGTTTCGTCAGCTACATAGAATTTATTATAGTATACGCCTGAATCAATCGACAGTTCGGGTGTAAATAAATCTTGTGTTCCTAGTATATATTTTTCTAAGTCCTTTTCAGTAAAAAAAAGTTTTTTCCTTGACAGGGTTTTGAACTGATTTTTTATTATTTCTTTAATTTCATTATTCCCAAAGAACAAATCAAAACTAGGATTATACAGATAATAACCTTTTAAAAAAGCACAGGTCATTGCCAAATCGGCTCTTGAGTTCTTCATGCAATCACTTATAAAGCTGTCCCAATTATATGTGATAATTTTGCCATCGAAAGTCCATAAATAAAGTTTACCTTTGTATATTTGGCAATCCCAAAAATCGCCTTGAATGGATAGTTTGGGTAAATCATTAAGTCCGTTATACATTACAAATCACCCTTTTTCCCCTGCTTAATTCTTAACATACCCGCTTTGTTAATAAAATTTTTACGTACCCAGTCTTTTAACACATTATCGCTAGGGCAGTCTTGCTTATTATATACATAATCTGCGGGGTATCCGTGCCATGTCCCACTCGTATTTTTATCTATAAATTTAGCAATTCGCAGGTCATCGTTTCTTAGATTATAGCCTAAACGACGGATATTATTATATATGATATGTAATCCCCACCCTGTTGTATCAGATACCCAACCATGCTGAACGGATAATTTAAAACAGTTTACCTCATCATCTGATGTGATGCACCAAATGGATTTGTGTTCGGTAGCACTTCCACGGCGATGAGTTGGTGAAATAAAATAGTCCATTCCATTTCCTATACTTATGATTTCATTAACTGCAGCCATAAAATTTATTCCCCTTATCGTATATATATCACTATATTCGCACTGACTAAATATAAATGCCGTCACTATTGTGCAAAAGAGGAAGTAAGGGTATGCAAAAACATACCCTTACCTCAAGTACGCAAAAGAGGCATTTTACAATCAATTGAATTTCTACGGTGTACTTTTTGCAAGCCGTGGTTATAACTTTTTTTGTGCCTACAGCGGTGAAAAGGGGCTATGCCCCTATCTTACTGGCAATTCATACAACGCAGGCAAAAACTCCATCACTGCCGTATCTGCACGCAATTCCAGCCCAGTAACAATCCCAGCTATTTGCCTTTCCTCATAGGTCATCGGGAAGTCGTATTCGTCGTCGTAGTCCGCCCACTGCGGCATTAGGTCAGCGGCGTTGGGTACAGTACGCAACGCAATGTGTATGCCAAACGGCGACTCAAACGGCTCGCTTATTTCGCCGATTTCTAGGGCGATTACAGCCAGTTCAAATTCCTGTACCATTTCGCCCTCTAGGAATGTGTAGCCCTGCGGATACGATTCCATTCCTGGGTCGCGGCCGTATGCAAGGATTAGGTCGTCAAAATCCTCGCCGCCGATTGCACGCTCGTACAAGGATTGTGCCAGCTCCCACGCTTCCTCGGCGGATTCATAATCGTCAAACATAATTAAAATATGCTTCGCGCCGAGCATGTCGTCCTCGTTTTCTACGACTATTTCGTCAATTTCCTCGGCTGGCATAAATTGCTCAAACTCCGCAAACAATTCGGGGTCGTCAATAACCACATCTAAAACCTTATTCATTAACTGGAACACCTCGGCAACATGCTCAAAGTGCGCCCTATCATAAAATCCGAAGATTTCGGCATATTCGGCAAAAAACGCTTCCTCGCCGCGCTCGTGCCAGCTTATTACTTCTTCTATGCTCTGACTAAGGTCTTGCAGGTCGGCATCGGTGAGTGCCATTCCGTTTGCGATAGCATAATCCGCAACTACGACAAAAAGCGCGGCGAGCTGTGCCGCTTTTTCGAGAACAAGATTGTCGTAGTTTTCGTGGTTCTCGTAGATTCCATTGTCCCAAAGGGAATATATGGCATCGTTAATCCTGTACGAAACATAGCTCGCAGGGATTTCAAGCCCGTTTGCCGTCGCCACAACATCGTCTAGCCCAAATGGCATTGGCAGCTGCGGCACTCTGCGGAATAGCTCGGGGCGGTCGTCCTCTGGCACGTATTCGTAGGTAATTTCGTTGTCTGAGGATAGAATGTCCCTGCTTTCGGCGTTTTCGCCGTCAGTGACTGCTCCGCCTTGTCCGACAGCTTCGCCGTCTGGCGTTCTGTCGGTGGGCTTAGTACATGCCGCAAAAAGTAATATTACGGCAATAATTAACGCGCTTTTGAAAAATGTTTTCATTTTGATTTCTCCTTTTTATACTAACACTGGATTATACTTCTTCTCGTACCCTATCGTAGACGTATCGCCATGCCCCGCCAAAACCAAGACATTTTCGGGCAACATAAACAGCCTGCCGCGTATGCTTTCAAATAGGGTCTGCGTACAGCCTGTAGGCATATCGGTACGCCCCACAGTTCCCCTAAACAACGTATCGCCAGTAAACAGCATGGCGTTTTTTTCGTCATAAAAGCATATTCCGCCAGCAGTATGCCCTGGCGTATGGATAATTTTCAGCTCCGCACCGTTGGCGAAGCTAAAGACATCGCCGTCAGAAAAAAACCTGTCGGGGACAACGGACACCATTAGCCCTCTAAGCCCGGAACGGTTGTATTCCGTGTTCTGCAAGAGGTGCTTCTCGTCCTTGTGCGCGTACACAGGCGCGCCTGTAAGCTCGCGCAGCTCGTTTACACAAAGCGTGTGGTCGTAATGCCCATGTGTCAACAAAATCGCGGCTACCTTTATATTATTTTTCCCAATCGTATCACAAATTATGTCAAAGCTATCGCCTGGGTCAATAACTACGCCCTCCTGCGACTCCTTGTCATAGTATATATAAATATTTTCGTCATACGGATTGTCGTTAATGGTAATAAGCTCCATGTGACCTCCTGTCCTAAGGTATTTTGCCGTAGCATACACCATAATGAGGAAAATGTAAAGTTTTTGGGTGAATTTCCTGCGGGGGTTTGATTTTGGGGGTGATATGGGGAATTTATGCTGTACAAAATAGATGTTTGATGTTTTTCCCAAGTGTTGATATTATGGGGGTAGCTCTTAATGCAACTGTATGAAGCGGGTGATATGCTTGAAATCTAAGACTAGTGTGGAAATTAAAAAAAACATTAAACTTAAAAAAGACATGGAAGCAAAGAACGCAAATAAACTTGTAAAGAAATCAGAAAGAAAATTCATTTTGGCTATTGCGGCTCGGACGTTTATCGCGCTTAATATATCATGCTTCGTTATCCTTAATTTTACGTTTTTTTATAATTGTCTTTTAGGCGGAGCATCTATTAGCGGCTACTTTAATAATCTTCCTACTATCATTAAATTTTCGTTGCTCGGCGGAGTATGTATTTTTGTAGGTATATGCCTATCTTTATTTGTTATAGCTATGCTCATTAACATGAAAAATAAAATAAAGAAGCTACTGCTACTATAAGGCTATTAAAAACGGAGGCACTAATGCACATTCCGCCCAACGTAAAAAAAATCATATCCACCCTAGAAGCCGCGGGTCACGAGGCGTTTATCGTGGGCGGCTGTGTGCGTGATATTATACGCGGCGTAACGCCCAAGGACTGGGACATTGCCACGTCTGCGTTGCCAGAGCAAATAAAGCGGCTTTTTCGGCGTACGGCGGACACGGGCATAAAGCACGGCACAGTGACCGTGCTGTGCGAAAGGCAACGCTACGAGGTGACGACCTACCGCGTGGACGGCGAGTACCTAGACAGCCGCCGCCCCGAAGCGGTGACCTTTTCCAGTAAAATAGAAGAAGATTTGAGCCGCCGCGATTTTACAATAAATGCCATTGCGTATAATTCGCGCTTTGTTGACCCCTTTGACGGCCGCGGCGACATCGAAAAACGACTAATCAAATGCGTTGGCGTTCCCGAAAATCGCTTCAAGGAGGACGCGCTTCGTATGCTTAGGGCGATACGGTTTGTGTCGCAGCTTGGGTTTACGCTCGACACCGACGCGGTAAACGCAATCAAGGAGCTTAGGGCGAGCCTGCAAAAAATAAGTGCGGAGCGTATTCGCGAGGAGCTTTGCAAGCTACTTTGCGGCACGTTTCCGCAGGAAGCATTAGGGCTATTGGAAGAAACTGGGCTTATGTGCTACGTTCTGCTTGGGCGGCAGTACGCAGGCGATTTAACCGCGCTAGGCGAGCGATTACTCGCCGTAACGCCAGACGCGCAAATGCGCCTTGCGTTATTTTTGTATGAACGCCCCGATTGCAAGGAAATATTGCGTGATTTGCGAAGTAGTAACATAGAAATAAATAATGTGTTACAATACATTAGATTTCTGCCAATTAGGATTTCCTCGCGTTACGAAATAAAAAAGGCATTAAACGAAATGCCGTATGAGCGATTCCAAAAATTGCTCGAACTAAAGGAAGCCGTAAGCGGCGAAAGTGCCGCCAGTATTTTGCAGGAAGCCCGCGATATTTTGGAAAAAAACGAGTGCTTTACGTTGCGTGGGCTTGCCGTAAACGGCGACGATTTGGCGGCAGCGGGCGTTCCTAGAGGGAAAATCATGGGCGAGGTGTTGGCGCGGTTGTTAGATTTGGTTATGCGTGAGCCGTTGCAGAATACGAAGGAAAACCTTGGGGCATTGGCGGCTGCGCCGCTTGCAACTTCGGCGGACTATCATACCAAGCCACACAACGTCACGAAAATGAACTCACACAAAAAACCAAGCAAGCAGACAGAAAGGTGTTGTCGCAGACAACACCTCACGCAAAGCACCTACAACCTAGGTATGCTCGCCCAAAAAAAAGCGGAAGCGTATTTTTTGCAGAACGGCTGTACACTTTTGCAGTGCAACTACCGCACCAAGAGCGGCGAAATAGACATAATCGCAAAAGAGCCAAGCGGCACAGTAGTTTTTGCCGAGGTGAAATACCGAGCAACAGCGGGCTTGGGCTTGCCGCGCGAAGCCGTAGGCACAGCAAAGCAGCAGAAAATAATCGACACCGCCATGCACTATATAGCCGAAAATACGCTTGACGAGCAGGATTTTAGGTTTGATGTAATCGAGCTTTTAGGGGACGAGTTGAATCATATTGAGAATGCGTTTTGGGTGTAGAATTTATAAAAAAGAGGGAGGTAATTTATGAAAAGGAATTTGAAACTTTTGTTTGCGGCGTTGGCAGTGGTATTTAGTGTGGGTACGGTTATCATGCTTACGCAGGGCTTAGGAGGGCTTTTTGGTTTCGGCGAAAAGACTACAGATGTAGCGACAGACACAACAGCGGACACAATAACAGACATGATGGCAGACATGATGGCAGACCTAACAGCAGACCTAACGCAAAACCTAACACCAGACCTAACACCAATAAGCGCAGAGCTTTGGAAAGGGAAAATTTCCACAGAGCTACACGAGATTATGGACAAAACCTCTGACGAGGGTGTTATACCCATATATATTTGGGTTTATGACATTGATTACGAAAGGGTCGAGAGCGAGGTCGAGCGGAATACAGGGCTAAGCCGTAGCTCGTTTGTAATAGACAGCAACGACCCTATTTTTTCCTTTGCGTCAAGGGGCGAACAGCAAGAAGCCCGTATGCGTGAATACTTAGAGGAAACAGCACACGAGCGTGCGGTGGTTTCTGCAAATGCGGACACCTACATCATGGAGAGTAGAAAAATAGCTAGACGTGAATATAACACGGCACATACTAGCTTTACACAAAGCCACCTTAGAGATTCTACCATAATATTCCAAAGCCAGTACGCGCCTATGCTTATCTGCGAGGTAACCAAGGCGGATATTTATAGGCTTGAAAAAGTAGAGCAGGTTGTTTCTTTGAGCTTGTATGTAGAGGAAGAAGCACATGACGATGGCGACCTAAATATTAGCTTGCCGAGTATAGAAGCGGATTATACAAGAGATACTCTAGGGCTTCGTGGCGAGGGTATAATTATCGGAATGGTCGAATCTGGAAACCCAAACCGTGATATTGTGGATTTTGCAAATGCGGACATAGAAATATCGGGAAATTATAGTCATGCTTCTCATGCAGACAGGGTCGCGGCAGTTATAGTAGGCAATAGGGGACTAGTGCCTAATGCAAAGCTAATAAGTAGACATGGAACAAACCGTTCAAGCATCGAGGTGTTGTTAAATAGCGGTGTACATGTTATTAACATGAGTGCGGGTTCATCTTCCCCCACTGGGACTTATCCTGACTGGGACAGATGGACAGACCATATCGCCAATCAGCATAATGTGAGCTTCGTAAAATCTGCGGGCAATAACCGTGACGGATTTGTAAACTCTCCAGGAATGGCATACAACATAATCACAGTAGGTGCTATTGACGATAGGAGAACGCTTAATTTATCAGACGATAGGCTCTATGCTTCTTCAAGCTATGTTAATGCCCCAGGTATTGCAAGTAAGCCAGATGTCGTAGCCCCGGGTTCTGGTTTTTCGTTACCGCCGGGTAGCTCCCCTACCTACTCAGGGACAAGTTTTTCCACCCCTCATGTCACTGGTGTTGTGGCACAACTAATGCAGGCACGACCCGAGCTTAAAACACGACCAGACCTAGTAAAAGCCTTGATTATGGCTTCATGCGACAGAAAGGTGCGTGACCCTAACGGAGCAATCTACTCAGACGAGCCAATGGGCGCAATCACAAATAGACAAGGCGCAGGTGTTATAAACGCAACAAGAGCCATGTTTGCAGGTGGTTATGCCAGTACGCTAGGTACAAGCGAAAATATTTACGAAATAGACATTCCTGTGGTAGCGGGTGTAAATACATCTATTGTTTTAACATGGCTTATGCGGCACGAATCGACGGCAGACCATAATACAAACGCAGTCATAAATCCTGGCCTTGCCCTAACCGATTTAGATTTAGAGATTTACGACAGTAGCGGTGCTTTGGTCGCTAGCTCGTATTCCCGAACAAACAATGCGGAGTATGTTTTGTTTGCTCCTGCCACAAGCGGCATATACAAGGCGCGTGTAATCCGCCATACAAATAATTCTGCAGAGGAAAGATTTTCTATCGCTTATAGTGTACCTCTTGGGAATCCTGTGCTTGATGTATTAGTGAAGTCATACAATTTACAGTATGACGGAAATTTTGCCTTTTTTACTACGATTGAGTTCGAGGAGCTCAACGCCCAAGAGGGAATTGTATTTGTCGAAATAAGCAAGTATAGCGGTGAGGACGTAACAACAGAGCCGATTAAGCCGATAGTGATTGACCAATCGGGGGTTGGATATTATACAGATGTTCCGCCGTCGGTGGGCAGTCTTGGCGATGATGAACGCGTAGAGATTACAGTATATGCCGACAATCTCAAGCAGGTAATAATTACGCGATTGACTATCCTCCCGATAGCATTTAAATTTTAACCATTCTATGTATAAAATAGCCATATGGCTAACCTATCCCCGAAAGGACGAATTTATATGAAACGCTTTTTAATTCTTTTCTTGAGCTTTATTGTGTTGTTAAGCACCTCTGTGACCGCATACCCTACACTCTATTCTATAGGAGGTATAGAGGGGATAGAGCAGAGCAAGCCTAATGACTGCGAAAAGCAGTACAATGTGTCATACTACCGAGGAGGAGGGGACTATAAAAAGCCCCCTCCTCCTCGGAAAATCCGTTCTATAGCGGAGCTAGCAGAGCGTTTTCCCGACTGGCAGGAAAACATATTTAAAGGAAAATATGACGATTCCTTTTTTGCTGATAAATTTTTGCTTTTTATTACGGTTATTCAAGGCGATGGCGGTCTTTCTCTTCGCGCTACCTCGGTTCTTTATGAGGACGATTTAATTGATGTTGAAATAACCGATACTCCAGTATCTGGAGGCGCTGACGATATGGTATATAGTTGGATTATTGTACTCGAAATGCCTAACGAGGTAGCCGACAAAGATGTTTCCGCAACAGTAGTCGTGGGGGATTTCACTATATTTGAGCCTGACACTGTATGGCATGGCGAGTATAATGCCTATGAGAGTGAGTACCGCATTAGGTACTATCAAAACCTTACAGGCGTTGAGAAGGTTCCGCACCCTCTGAAATTCCACAATTTTATAGATTTGTATGAATATTTTCCCTTTTGGTTTGACGAAATTGATATGCGCTTGAATGATTTCTTTGATGATAATTTCCTAGTCTATATCAGCGATTCCCACCGAACTGACGACCCCTGCTTTCGTGTCACCTCGGTTACTATTACGGACGATGTAATCGACATCACCCTAGACAAGACACCTACAGGCAATTACAACGAGGAAACAGAAACAGAGTGGATTATTGTACTCGAAATACCTAAGGAGTTTGCCGACAGAGATATTCTAGTCACAAAAACAGGCTTTGGGGACGTGCCGCCAACAGGGCTTTCTGACGTGAATGGTTATGCGTTTATGCTGTTTGCTGTGACGGTAATGACAATGGGGCTATGGGGGTATTTGTTATTCAAGAAAAAAATCGCCAAAGGCGAAGCAAAAACATAATACAAATTCGCACAAAAAAAATCGCCAAAGGCGAAACAGGAGGTAACATATGAAAGCGTATCATTTACACATGGGTTCTGCAAAAATCGCGCTTGACCTAGGTGACGGAAGCGAGCGCGGCGAGTATGTAAATCAAGATTATATTCTGCATACTCTCGGCCGCCCTCACCGTGCAATTAACCTGATGTACTGCTATTATCCGCTAGACGAGGGCTGGCCTACGCGCGCCTCGGAGCTTCCCCTGCCTGACGGAAAGGTGGCTACCTTTGCGTGGGATTATGCGTATGACGACTATTTTACTTACAAGGGCGGGCTAGAGGGCAATACTAGCGGTGAGCCGTTCACATCAATACGCGATGTGCGGCGGCACGGACAGGACGTTATTCTTACGCTTACCTGCGATTGTGCCGTTTCGGATGCGCAGCTAATAAAAATCGCGCAAGACCTCAAGCCGTTCGGGCGGCTGATGCTACGCATTAACCACGAGGCTACGGGGACGTGGTTCGCGTACAATAAGCGGTATTCGTATCAAGAGGTAGCCGACTTTTACGTGCGTTTTCACAGAATAATCAAGGAACACGCGCCGAATGTGCAGACGATTTTGTGTATCGGTGACGGGCATAAAACCGCGGACGGCAAGGTGAAATACGAGGACGAGTTTTCGCAGGCAATAAGCGAAACGGACATGTGGTCGAGCGATACGTACCTGTCACTGCACTGGGGCTGGCCGTTCGATATAGCGGAGCGCGGCGGCACTACGCACAAGCGCGTGTCCAACGCGGCGGTATTCGAGGGCTTCAAATTTGAATACGAGCGATTTATGGCGCGAAGCGGCGGCAAAACGCGGCCGTTTGTAATAAGCGAATTTAACGCCGACGGCGATGTAAACGGCGCGCACGAGCAGGCGCAGCAGGTGGAGGATTTTTACCGCCGTCTGCCAAAGGAAGCGCCATGTATCACGGGCGTTACGTTTTACCAGTTCCGCGACCGCGGGCGGCTAGGCTTGGAAATCCAAGACCCGAGCAACCCCGATGTGGGCTACAAGCAGCCCATTTTGGACACCTACAAAAAAGTAATGGCTATGGACGAATATTTGCCAAAAATGAGCATGGGAAAAGAAGCCGCGTTCCCCGCAAAAATGCGTTGGGGCGGCAGCGAGGACGCAGACGGCATTGTCGTACCGCTAGAAATCACCGCGCCGCCTGTTTTCTGCGAGGTTACGTTTACTGGCGAGGATATTGGGCTAAATTTAATGCTGGAAATAAATGGCCGTTGGTTTTACAAAAGGCCTGGAGTGGAAACAATTGACTTAATGCCTGCGTTTTTTGATGCCGCGCTTGGTGAGGTGTCGTTGCGGATATTCGCGCCGCCGCCAGAGGGCATAAACGAGCCAAGCCAAGGCGAGGGCTGGGAAATGAATTATTATGCGGAAATGAAAAGCCTGCCAGAAATGCGGGTGAGGTATGAGGCGGTAATGGGGGCATAGCCCCTTTTCTCCGATTGGAAAATGGTGGGAATATCGCCTCGAAGCCTTGACAGCTTTTAAAAGGCATGGAACGCGGATTTTCGCGGATTTGGCGGATTTACACGGATTCTTTCCGTGTAAATTGACGGCAGTGGGGTACAGATTTTATCTATGTAAATTGAGAGTAATGGAACACGGATTTGGCGGATTTACGCGGATTCGGCGGATTGGCTCGTGGGGAAATATATCGCCGTTTAATAATTTACGTGGATAAAATCCGCGTAAATAAAAAATCATGCAATTTGCGTATCAACGGACACGGTAACGGTTTTTGTAGGGGACGGATTTATCCGTCCCGAGGTTGCCTCGCTCTGCGTTAATGGACGTTACCTACCCCGAATTGACGAACGTGCGTACCTCGGGACGGATAAATCCGTCCCCTACGAAAACCTGCAAATGCCCTTAACAAACGCAATATTTAAATCCACGTTGCACAACAGACAATAGCGTACGGATTTAAAGGCAATTAAACACGGATTTAACGGATTTTCACGGATTACGCGGATTGGCTCGTGGCTAAATCCACGAAAATCCGATACGTCCGATAAAATCCGCGTAATCTGCGTAAATCCGTGTTTTATGTTTTTAAAATCCGCGTAAATCCGCCAAATCCGCGAAAATCCGCGTTCCATGCCTTTAAAAGCCGTGTCTCACCGATTTTTAACACGTCCGAGTAAGGAGTAGAAATATGTATAAAAACACGTACAAAAAAGAACTAAAGGGCTTTATAGCAGGCATAATTTTTGCGGTGGTTATTACTGGCACTGTTTCGGCGGCAAGCCCTGCCATGCGCGAGATTTTTTTCAACGTGCGTATTAACCTCAACGGCGCGAATGTCGATTTTGCCGAGGATTCGCGGCCGTTTACCATGAACGACCGAGTTTTTGTCCCAGTGAGGACGATTGCGGAGCTTCTTGGGCTTGAGGTGAATTTTGTCAACGGCGTTGTTTTATTGTCGGACGGCTCGTTTGTTATGCCAGTGCCGCCTGCTCCGCCCACGCCGCCAGTACCGCCGCCGCAGAGGGGGAGCGTTTTTGAATCCACCGACTTTGGGCTTTCGTTCTCGTATCCCGATAGCTGGCACATGTCGGAAAATGCGGCGGGCGTAGATTTTACCAGTCCCCTAGGCGCGTCAGTAAAAATTAGGCGCGAGCCGTTGGCTGTTCCCATGAGTGCGGTGGAATTTATCGCGCGCGAGGCGGGCTTGGCGGCGGCACAAGGGGTAAGCGCAGAATACGCGCTAGACTTTCCCGAAACAACGCGCATAGGCTGGTTTGATTGGCATTTCTATAAAACGACAATGAATATGCAGATTTTGGGCGTAGACCTGCGCGCGGACGGTCATTATTTTGTAAATGTGTTTAGTGGCACGGCGCGAGTTATTACGGTAGTGACTACCGACGTAAGCGAGTCCTTTGACGAAATTTTAAGCATGTTTGGGGCGGTTTAACCCGCCCCGATTCATGTCGCTATTTGTAGCTTCCCAGCGCCAACGCTAACTGGTCGGGGCAGGACGTACCCCGCGAGCCGCACTGAATACCGCCAATCAGCGGAATTATTTCCTCGGGCGTGCGCCCCTTTGCTAGCTCGGCGATACCCTTTAGGTTGCCGTCACAGCCGTTTGAGAATTTTATTTCCTTGATAATGCCGTCTTGTACGTCTACATTGATTTCTCGACAGCATACGCCCTTTGTTTTGTATGTCATTTTGTCAGCTCCTTACACAATGTATGCGGCTAAGAGCGGAAGAAGCCTGACCGCCGTGGTTTCGTCGTGAATCGTAACCCTTAGCGGCTTAGACAAATCTAGGCTAAAAATACCCATGATTGACTTAGCGTCTACCACGTAACGCTCCGAGCCGAGGTCAACATCGCCCTCCAACGGCGCGACGGTATTTACAAAGCCCTTTACCTTTTCCACTGTGTCTAAAACAACATTTACTGTAGTCATATTTACTACCTCCTTTTCGTTGGTATTGTAAGGTTTTGGGAGGGGTACGTCAAGAGGGGGGTGTAATTTGTGGGTGGGGCGACCTATTTATGCTATTGCAATATTTCTCTAGTGTATTGAATAGCCCTGTTTTATCCTTTAAAACTAAAACGAGAGTAGATAATTTGCTTAATATTCTTTTTAATTCTATATTTTCATAAGGCACGTCTATCTTCGCATGTATTTGATTATAATCGTATATTTCATCATACATCTCATAAAGCAAACTAGTGTAAGCATCCCCAAGGAATGTACATTTTGAAACCATATGTTGCCATTCATGGGAATATCTTATACTTGTTTCGGGGAAACGACCTTCTTGCATTTTTTTACAATAAGTAGCTATGCTTTTAAGGTCGTTAAGCAATAGCGAGGCACTATGTGATAACTCCTTTTTTGCTTCACTTCGTTTAATTAACCATTCAACCACAAACGTAATTACACCACCAAAAATAACACCAAAAATGCCACTAATTGTTTCTGAGCTTATAATTCCGCACATTTTTGTATCCCTTTCTACTCAACAAACCATATGAGCGATGTACAATTCGTACCTATGATACAACACCCCACACTTTTTGTCAAAAAAAAGGGAAAGCTACACGACAAACGCACGAAGCTGAAGTGTGTAAATCAAACACGGATTTGGCGGATTTTCACGGATTTTATCTGGCGCGTTTTTTATCCGCATAATCCGTGCAAATCCGTGTAAATCCGTGTTTAATAGTTTTTTCGTAGGGGACGGATTTATCCGTCCCGAGATTACCTCGCGCTGCTTTGGTCGGCGTGCGGTGTTGTCTAAGAAAACCACTTAGACAACACCTTACTGCCTGCTTAATGGACGTTGCCCGTCCCCGAATTGACGAACGTGCGTACCTCGGGACGGATAAATCCGTCCCCTACAAAAAGGCTATCAAACACGGATTTAACGGATTACACGGATTACACAGATTTAACGAATTTAACGGATTCAACGGATTACACGGATTACACGAATTACGCAGATAAAAAAACGCGCCAGATAAAATCCGCGTAAATCCGTGCAAATCCGTGCAAATCCGTGTTTGATTTACACATTTCAGCTTCGTACCTTTATCGTGCAGAACTACCCCTACTCCATCTCAATATACCGCAACAAAGGATAAGGATTTATCCAAAAGCCGCCCCTAGCAAAGGAAACGTCGGGCGAAATCGAGATATACAAATGCACGGGAAAGCTCTGTGCGTTACGTCCGCCGCCCGAGTTGCCCATTTGCCCCAAATGTTGACCTGCCAAGACTTGTTGCCCTGCGGAAAGCCCTTGTGCTAGGCTGTCGAGGTGTGCGTATACATATTGTGTGTTGTTTTCTGTGACGATTAGTGCGTAATAGCCGAGGGTATTGTCCCAGCCTGCTTCCTTTACTGTGCCGCGCGTCATGCTTACTACGGGAACGCGGCCGCGGATATTTTCGCGGTCTACAATGGCAGTTCCCCTACGCCCCCCTTGAAAATTCTGCTCCACGCCCCACGAATCGCCGAACATAATCGAGTTGTCAAGCTCGTGTTCGCCGATAGGAAAGGCCTCTATTTCGCCGAACAAGCTCTCGAACATGCGTACATACGGCGCGAGGCTCCGCGAATTGTACCGCTTCCGCACACGGTTAAAGTCGGACATATCAATGCTCATGTCGAAGTTACCTTTTTGCGGAAAAAAGTTATTTTCCGCGTTAAATACCGCAAAAAGCTCTGGAAACGAAATATTATTTTGTGCCGCATATGCCCGAAGCGGAGCGATTGCCCCATGCGGCACACGGAAAGCCGCCACCGTTTCCGCATCTACACGCACACGCACACTGGGGCTAAACAGCCCCACTATTCCAATTAAAAATATAAGAATTACCGCGACGACACATACCCTAAAAAAATATTCTTTCATTCTGCGAATTTTTAGAATGTTAAATTTGTAGCGTGTAAAGCGCGGAAGCCGCGGAAATGTAAGCCGCGGCAGTGCAAGCCGTGACGGAAACGCAATATGCGGCAAGCGTTCCGAAAAATTAACCTGCCCCGCCCGCTTTTTCATTGTATCAAAACTGCGAGAACGCTTTATCCCTGCACGGCGTTTTATTTCCTTGCTTCGTAAATTTTGCATAATATTTGCTCCTATGGTCAAATTTTCAACCTAAATAAGTAATATTTATGCCTTTATTAGTGTTGTTATTACCCCTGCCGCGAAGCAAAAAATACGGACAAGCCCTAGGCTTGTAACACTCGCGAACAACTTCTCATAGTATGTAATCAGGAACAAGCATTTGTTCCTTAACCATAGATTAGGCATTGGGGCGGGAAGAGCAATTCCTGCCCAAATGCCACAAAAAAGGAGGATTAAAATGGCTGGTTGTTTAATCGAAAGCATGGCGCGCTACATTGGTCAAACAGTTACGATTTTCACCAAATCTGGCGGGCTTTCCGGTAACGGCTTCACAGGCGTTCTTGCAGGTATTTGTGACGGTTGTGTTAAGCTGATTACTGACATCGGCGCGCCGCCTGCTTGCCCACTGGGCAGTGCTTGCTGCGGAGGATACCCATACTTCGGCGGCGAAGGCGGCTTTGACGGCGGACGTTGCGGCTGCGGCGGCGCATGTGGACGCGGCGAGCTTGGGCGCGGACGCTTTGGCGGAAACTGGAATTGGCTCGGCTCTGTTACAGTAATTCCATGCGAAAGTATCGCGAGCTTTACGCACAACGCACTATAGGGGCGTTGCCCCTTTTCTACGGCGGACTGTGGTGGGAATATCGTCCCGCAGAGCAGTTTCCTAGAATAACAAACTACACAAGCTAAAACAAAGAGGGCTTGCCGATTTTTCGGCGAGCCTTTGCTTAATTAAATCCTCATACCGTCTGACGCATTACTTCAAAGTAACCATAAAAGCATTCATTTTCTGTGATGTATAAGCCTGTTAGTTTTCCCTCTGCATCATCTATAGCTCCGTGCAGAGCATGTTTTGACCAGTTCCAAACCAGTCATATGGCGTTGCGTCTATCTGCAACAATTGGTCTGCTTTTGATTTCCGTTTGTGTCGTCGATGCTTCTACACTTTGTGTCGCTTTTTTGGGCTTTCTATTCCATTTTAAAATGGATACAAAAACCGCCCAAATAGAAATGGTATCGTTAGACATTTTAGTATCGCCCAAACACCCATAATACTACACCATCACCTCACCAAACCTCACAAAAAACCCCCTCATCAAACAACTGCTGCACAACCGTTCGCAAAATAATCGGATTAAGCCTATGCTTCTGTATCAAAGTCCCCATAAGTTCCTCATAGGTATACACGCCCTCGCTTATCAATTCGCCTAGCGGACCGTACTTGGCTTTGCCTTTAAAATGATGAAGCTGGTTTGGGGTCGCTAAATCGAAGCCGTCCTCGGTCGGGCGGAAAACAATATCGTCACGGAACTTCACCAGCCGCTCCTTGGGCGGCGATAAGGGCATACACCGCTCAATAATTTCATTTATGACAATGGGGAAATGCTCGGAATCCTTATATTTTTCCACGGCAAACACTCTGAAGCCGAACGGCCATTTGCCGCTTACGTAGCAAGGGCTAAAGAGCATGACGGTACGGGAAACAAGATTGATGTTGAAGCCGCTGACACAGGCAATACTGCCCTGCGGTATCATGCCGATGTTGTTTTTGTCAATATCCTCCTTGCCGCGTAGCCCTGCATGTTCTGCCAAAATACGACCGCCAGTCACCTTGGGGCGGAAATGGTTCTTCACCTGCACTAAAAGTTCGATATGCAAAAGCTCGTCTGGCGTAAACGCGCTATGCACCTTGTCCATCATTTCTGCCGACAAAATGCTAAGGCGCGGCCAATGATACCTTACAGCTCCGCGCCGATAATATTCCATCAGCTCGCGCAGCCACGCTATATCGCCGC
Source organism: Defluviitaleaceae bacterium (assembly GCA_009777845.1). Classification (GTDB taxonomy): domain Bacteria; phylum Bacillota; class Clostridia; order Lachnospirales; family WQUN01; genus WQVC01. The sequence continues at coordinate 32,541 of WRLD01000019.1, read as the reverse complement.
AAGCGGCGGTGGAAGTGCATAAAACCTCGCCGCTTAATTTTTCAAAGTCCCGCAAAAAATCTATATAGTGTGGGTTGTCGTGCGGTTCAGTACGATAATAAGGAAGCGCGCTGCCTGCGGTTTTTTTGCCGAAAATATTTATGCAATGTGTCAAAATTCGCAGTGCTTCGTCACGCCCTGCGTTATAATCGAACACCGAGGATAGCTTGGGCGGCGCAAACGAACAAAACCAACAGCCCATGCTACAGCCCTCACTAAGCTCGTATGCAAAAGCAGGGTGGTCAATTTGCGTGCCAAAAAAACCCAGCTCGCTCTTGGCGGCGGCAATCCGCCTTTTTCGCCAAGCATCAAAGGGCGCGTTTAAGGCTTCCGCTTGCTCCTGCCCTTGGTTATTTCTGTCATCGAAGCGTTTCCGATAAAGGACAGCGAGATACCGCCCCCACAATTTTAAAAGCGGATATTTCGCGGCAAATTGCTGTACCTCCGAGTCGAGCTTAGCTTCCAAATCTCTTGACGCGGCAAGCAGATACAGCATCAGGTTTTTTTGGTCGCCCAAAGCAAGCGGCAATTCGGACAGGTCTAGCGTTACGCCGATTTCCTTCAAGCGCGCCATTTGCTCGGTCGGCACAGTGTCTTGATTTATGGCGTTAGCAAGCTCGACATCGCATTGCATCCGCTCAAAAAAACGCTTTATTTGTGCCAATAGCTTCAGCTCGGCTTGGGTAAATTCCGAAAAAACATTTTGATAATTCGACACGGAACACCTCGATTACATATAAATTTCGTCAATCAGCCCATCATCAAAAAGCTGTTGCACAGCCGCACGCAGTATAATCGGGTTTACCTTGTGTTCCTTATGCAAAATCTCCGATATTTCGGCATAAGTATGCACGCCCTCGGCAATCAACTGCCCGAGCGGCCCGCACCTGTTTCTTCCTTTAAAATGGTGAAGCTGATGTGCAGTCGCCAAATCGAAGCCGTCCTGCGTAGCGCGGAAAACTATATCGTCACGGAATTTAAGCACGCTGTCCTTGGGCGGCGACAAAAACATTGTGCGTTCCGCCAAGTCCCTTATAACCTCGGGGAAATCGTTCTCGTCATTGTAGGACGCTTCCCCATATACCCTAAAGCCATGCGGCCATCTATTGCTAGTGTAGCAAGGGCCGAAAATCATTATCCTGCGAGTAACCAAATTGATATTAAAGCCGCTAACACAGGCGATTGTGCCCTGCGGAACAGATGCCGCCAGGGTAATTCGGTCGTCACTTGAAAAGTCCTCAACCTCCCTAAGCCCTGCCTGCTCCTTCAAAATACGTCCGCCGGTTATTTTAGGCCGCGCCGCGTCCTTTACTTGAATTAACAGCTCTATGTCCTTGGTCTGCATCGGCGTAAAAGCGGTATGCACTTTTTTAAGCATATCAAGCGTGAGAATACTTAGTCGCGGCCAATAATAAATTTGGTCGCTCCTGTCGTTTTGATAGTAATCCAAGAGCTTTTGCACCCATTCGATGTCATGCCCTGCCGCCGTGGAGGTACAAAGCACCTCGCCCATCTCGTTCTCAAAATCCTTGAGAAAATCAATGTAATGCGGGTTGTCGTGAGGCTCGGTACGATAATACGGCAACGCCATGGAGGCCACTTCCTTGCCGAAAATTTCGCTACATTGTCGAACAATGCTCAATACCTCGCCGCGCCTTTCGGGATAATCCAGCGTTCCCGAGAGCTTGTCGGTGGCAAAGGAGCAAAACCAACAGCCCACACTACAGCCAGAGTTAAGCTCAAAGGAAAATGAGGGGTGACCGAGCCGCATACCAAAATAACCCAATTCACTCTTGGCGGAGGCAATGCGCCGCTTACGCCAAGCATTGAATTTTTCATGCACGGACTGCACGTTTGCCCATTGCTCCAAAATTTGCGTAAACGCGCAACGGCTTTCCGAGTATTTCCCCCACAATTCAAGCAGTGGGTACTTTTTCACAATCTCGTTTATTTCGTCATTAAGCTCGTCTTTTCGCCCTCTTATGGCAAACATAATATAGGCGTTCACTTCCACGGGGTGCTTCCACAAAAAGGAAATTTCGTCCATGTCAAGGCTAACGCCGATTTTTTTCAGCCATTCCTCCTGCTCCGAGGTAAGCCCCTCGCCCTTGCTAAGTCGTGTACGCAGCTCGACATCAGCTTGCATCCATTCACTGAAACGCTTCAGCTGTGCGGACTTTTCTATTTCCTTGGCGGAAAAATTTTTGTTCACATTACAGCAGTCTGTCACTTTATCACTCATTTTATCACTCATATCTAGCCCCACCTTATTATTTTTTCCTACTTCTTAGCCAAAGCAGTAAACCCAAGCACAAACCCTGCTACCGCTCCTACGCCTGCCGCTACGCCTACTCCGCCTGCCGCAGCTACACCAAGCCCGATACCAACGAAAACAGCCAACGCGATTAGGTCAACTATGCCGCCCGCCGCCATTTCTAGCTCCTCGTCGCTTAGCTCGTCTGTAGGCTCCAGTATGCTCGCGGCGATAGCCTGCATATCCTGCGCATCAAAAACAAAGCCCTTTTCCTTGCCGTAGGCGATTAGCTCCTCGGGATTAGCCGCGGCAAGCTCGGTCATGCGTTTGTCCACTTCCTCGTCCGTTTCGGCGAGCTTTATAAGGGCATAAAACGCCTCCGCGCCAGGGCTTAGGGCAACGTCTGGCTTCGCCAGCTTTTTCCGTACCTTTGCCTTTAACAATTCCTGTGCCTTATCCTTATATTTTTGCAGCTCCTCCATGGAAACATCATAGCCTAGCTTGCTTGCGTAGTCTACTAGCGCGTCAATATCGCCGCCGAGCCTTTGCACATGCTCCTGATGCTCCCTGTTTTCCGCCAATAGCTTAAAAAAACCTTCCAAACCCATTTTTATTCCTCCATTCTTGCCTAATTTCTATATTCCAAACTACTTAATCAAAGCCGTTACGCCCAAGACTGCGCCAGTTATCGCCGCGCCGCCCGCTACTCCGAACACCAACGCGCCGCCTGCGACAATTGCGCCGATACCTAGCATTATAAGGAACGCCGTAGTACCGCCCGCCGCCATTTCCAGCTCCTCGTCACTTAGCTCGTCTGACGGCTCAAGAATATCCTTGCCTATAGTCAGCATATCCTGTCTGTCAAACACAAAGCCCTTTTCCAAGCCGTAAGCGATTAGCTCCTCCGGCGTGCCAGTGGCAAGCTCTTCCATGCGCTTGGCGACTTGCTCGTCCGTTTCGGCGAGCTTCATAAACGTATAAAACGCCTGCGCGCCTGGGCTTACGGAAACGTCCTGCTGTTCCAGTTTTTTCCGCAACCTGCCCTTTAGCACCTCGCGCGCCTTATCTTGATATTCCTGCAAGCCCTCCGGGGAAACGTCATAGCCAAGCGTACGCGCATAATCCGCCAACGCATTGACATCGCCGCCGAGGTCTTTTACCTTGGCTTGCAGCTCTTGATTTTCAGCTAAAAGGCTAAAAAACCTTTCCAAACCCTCTGTGTTCATAGCTATCCTCCTTACTTCTTCAATAAAGCTAAAACAAAGCCGACAGCCGCGCCGCCTGCCGCCGCGCCGCCTGCTACAGCCACGCCGCCCACAGCCGCCAGGCCAAGAACACAGCCAACGAACACAAGCGCAAGCCCTACGTCAACCAAGCCGCCTGCGGCAAGCTCCAACTCGTCATCGCTTAGCTCGTCTGACGGTTCGAGAATGTCATTACCAATAACTAGCATATCCTGCCTGTCAAAGACGAAGCCCTTCTCCTTGCCGTAAGCAATCAGCTCCTCCGCAGTACCCGCGGCGAGTTCCTCCAGCCGCTTGGCGACCTCCGTATCGCTCTCCGACAGCTTCATAAAGTCGTAAAACGCCTGCGCGCCCGCGCTTAAAGCCGCGTTAGGCTTCGTCAGCTTTTTCTGCACCTTTTCTTTTAACAGCTCGCGCGCCTTGTCTTGATATTCCCGTAGCTCGGCCGTGGAAACCTCACAGCCAAGCTCCTTTGCATAAGCCGCCAACGCCTCGGCATCACTGCCAATGCTTTTTACTCTATCTTGATATTCTGGATTTTCAGATAGTAGCTTGAAAAAATGCTCCATGCCTTCCCTGTTCATATTATCCCTCCTATTATTTCATTGCAGACGTGAACGCCACGACCATTGCCGCCGCGCCGCCGCCGACAACCGCCCCTGCCGCCAAGCCGCCTGCCGCTACAAGCCCAACGGCTAGGAAGCCCAACAATACAAGCGTAGTGCCGCCCGAGGCAAGCTCCAGCTCCTCGTCACTCAGCTCGTCTGACGGTTCGAGAATATTTTTTCCGAGGGCTTGCATATCCTGCTCGGTAAAGCTAAAGCCCTTTTCCTTGCCGTACGCAATAAGTGCCTCCGCCGTTTCCGAGCCAAGCTCCGCAAGCCGTGCGGAAACCTCGTCATCGCTCTCCGCGAGCTTCATAAGCGCGTAAAAATCCTTTGCGCCAGGGCTTACGGAAACATCTGGCTGTTGTAGCTTTTTCCGCAGTAGCCCTTTTAAATATTTCTGCGACTTATCTTGATATTCCCGCATTTCCTCCGTGGAAACGTCAAAGCCTAGCTCTCTTGCAAAGCCCGCAAGCGCGTCAGTATCGCCGCCGAAGCTCTTTAGCTTGGCGAGATGCTCTGGATTTTCTGCCAATAGATGGAAAAATCGTTCTATGCTTTCGTTGTTCATTCCAAAAACCTCCTTAACCCTTTTTCTTGCTTACCGCAAACGCCACCGCAACAGCTACCCCCGCCGTTCCAAGCGCGAACGCCCCGAACGCCAAAATACCCACAAACAGAAGCACCGTTGTACCGCCTGCCGCCATTTCCAGCTCGTCGTCGCTTAGCTCGTCGGACGGCTCTAGGATATTCTCGCCTGCCGCCTGTATATCCTTTTCGTCAAAAATGAAGCCCTTTTCCTTGCCATAGGCCGCCAACGCCTCGGGCGCGTCCGCCGCAAGCTCCGCGAGCCGCTCGCCCACGCTTGTGTCGCTCTCGCCCAATTTTAGCAACGCATAAAAATCTCGTACCCCTTGGCTCAAGTTTGCGGGGGCTTGCGTTTTCTCTAGCTTTTTCTGCGCCTTAGCTTTTACCATTTCCCACGCTTTATCTTGATATTCCTTCAGTTCCTCCGAGGAAACGTCATAGCCCATTTCCTGTACATAAGTAGACAGCGCGTCAATATCGCCGCCGAAGCTCCTAGCCCTTGCATGATGCTCTGGGCTTTCCGCCAATAGCTTAAAAAATTGCTCTACACCTTTTTTTTCCATATATATCCTCCCATTCATAATTGCCTAGAATTTACCAACAACTCCAAACGCTATAAAAGCCCCTCCCATAGCGGCAATGCCAAGCACTATTGCGGCGGATACCCCAAAGGCGACAAGCACGGTAGTACCGCCTGCGGCAAGCTCTAATTCCTCGTCACTCAGCTCGTCGGACGGTTCGAGAATATCCTTGCCGAATGCCTGTATATCCTGCTCGTTGAAAACGAAGCCCTTTTCCTTGCCGTAGGCGATTAGCTGCTCGGGCGCGGCCATGTTAAGCGCGTCTAGCCGTTTGGCTGTTTCCTCGTCTGTTTCGGCGAGCTTTATCAGCGCGTGAAACTCTCGTATGCCAGGGGTCAAGGAAGCCTCGGGCTGTTCGAGCTTTTTCCTCATTCTGCCATCTAATATTCGCTGTGCCTTATTTTGGTATTCGCTTAGCTCGTCTGCGGAGAAGTCATAGCCCTGCTCGCGCGCGTATGCCGTTATTGCGTTGACATCGCCGCCGAAGTCCCTTACCGTGGCTTGACATTCCTTGTTGTCCAACAGGAATTTGAAAAACTGCTCTACGCTTTCGCTGTTCATTTTAAGACCCCCTCGTGCTTTCTCGTGAATAGAATTGCAATATTTTGGGTATTGTAGTCTATCAAAGAAAACAATTCAATGTTTGACTTTTGTCACCTGGTGACACGCGTTTTTAGGGAAATATTTCTCTTGCTTTTTATATATTTTCAAGATATTTTAATAATAACGTGGGTAATCCACGACCTAAATTCTCAAAGGAATATCTGCCATGAATACCGAAACAGTTCCGCGCACTGCCCTAATAAAAAAAATGAAAAAGCTATCCGCTAGAAAGAATATTTTTTTAACCGCGCCGGGCGGCTACGGCAAAACTATTGCCGCCGCACAATGGCTTTCCTCTGTTAGCGGAAAAACCGCAAAGCTCACCGCAAGGGATTCCGACAACGACCCAGGCGCGTTTTACAAACGCTTTGCCACAGCGTTGTTAAAGCTCACAGGGCAGGACGAGGAAATCCCAAAAACGGAAATTTCGTTCGACCGCCTGTTGGAAAAAATACGCCTAATGCCCGAAAAAAACACACGCCGATACCTAGTCCTAGACGACCTGCACATAATCAAAAACGAGGAAATACTAAACAATATGCCCGTAATCACGGCGCGCCTGCCCGACTATATTTGCCGCTGTCTGGTAAGCCGTGCAGAGCCTGCGGCGGCGATAGTGGATTCTGGGCTTTTTGCAATAATTACCAAGGACGACCTTTTGTTTTCACCCGCAGAGGTAGAATGGTTCGGCGCGGAAAAGGAAATTAACCTAACAAAAAGGCAAATTAAGGAATTGTTGGAAACAACTGGCGGCTGGGCAATGCACCTGTCGGCACTGCTGTCAGACGATAAAGCACTGTACGAACGACTAGAGGGAAAGCTGCCGCAAACCTTGACACAATACCTAAGAGAGCGGGTCTGGGGGCTATGGGACGACGAAACAAAAAGCCTACTGCTTCGCCTAGCCATGCCCACAGAGGTAACGCCCTCGCTGTGTGAACGCCTAACCGAACAACCGCACGGACACGATGTTCTGGAACGACTGACCCAAAAGGAGAACGCCTTTCTTTCGCATACTGGCGGCGATACCTATCGCTTCCACGACATTTTTCGCGATTTCCTGCTACAGCGGATTAGCTCCTTGGGCGAAAATGAAATACAGCGATTGAACGCCGCCGCCGCTAGATGGTACTACGAGCAGGGCGATTTTTACGCAGGAGCGAAGCATTATATCCAAAATAACGACCACGAGGGCATTAACCTATGCCTGGCAGGGCCGTATAGCTTTCACGAAAAAACCGCGCTTTTGTCCGTAGAGGTACGGCTGAATTTCACAAAACAGCATATAAGCGGCCTATCTCAGGAATTTATAAACGAAAACCCATACATTATTTCAAGATGCGCGGTCGCGGCGTTTTATGACGGCAATGCCGAGGATTTTTTCAAATATATTGACATGTTACGCCGCTTGATGCCCGAAATTGCCGCAAAATATCCCGACCTTGCAGAAACTGCCAAATTTTCATTCGGCTTAGATTTCCGCGTGCCTATGGTCGAGGTGACAAGGCGAATTGCCGAGCAGGCGGCAAGGTCGGCTACGCAAAAGCCCGACACGCCGAGCAAAAGCAACGCGCGCGTCAATTCGATAACGCAGAATCTGCCGTTTTATCACCGTTCACAGCGCGATTATTCCGAATATTACAAGCTCGGCGACGAGCTGACGTTGTTCAAAAATACTTACGGCGCGGCGATTGGGCGAGATTATACCGTAATGGAAACGTCCATATACGCAGGCATTTATTACGAACGCGGCGAGCTGGTCGAAGCCCTGCACCATGCAATGGTCGGCTGGCGCGCATGTGAAAACGATATGCACCCCGAAACTGTTTTTTGCGCCCATATGATTTTGTCTGCCGTGCTGTATGCAATGGGCGCGCTACGAGATGCGGACAGGATTATGGAGCATATGAGGGATTTTATAGAACGCAAGGCGCAATACCTATATCCGAATTTTAAGGCAGTGCAAACCGAGCGCGCGTTTAGGGCGGGCGACACAGATGCCGCAAGGGAATGGCTTACCGTTTATGCCAACCGCTCGGGTCGTCTGCCGTTTTACCAAATATGCAGGCACTTTACCACACTGCGCGCGTTTATTGCGTTGCAGGATTATACGGCGGCGGCGTTCGGCGAGCGGTTGCAGGCATTAGCCGCCGAATATAACCGACCATTGGACAGAATCGAAAGCGGCCTGCTTGTCGCCATAGCGTTGTGGCAAAGCAACGAAAACGATAAGGCTCTATGGCAGTTGGAACAAGCCGCAGGCATTGCAATGTCTTACAATTTTACACAGCTGTTTATCAATGAGGGCAATGCCCTGCTTCCGTTGATTTTTGAGCTACGGGAAAGGGCGAGCAATTCGGCACTGGCGCATTTTGTTGACGGCGTTGCGTTGGAAATTTACGAAACTCTTTCAAAAACGACAAACTGGAAATATAAAACCAAAACGGCAAGCGAAAAGCTACCCAAGCTAACGGAGCGGCAAAACGAAATACTTATGTATCTAAATGACGGCATGACCTATCGCGAGATTGCGGACGTTACCAAAACCGCACATTCCGCGGCAAAAGCGAGCGTACTACGCATGTACAAGCGGCTAGGCGTAAACAACGCAACCGAGGCTCTCGCCAAGGCGAGAATGCTGGGAATGTTGGAGGATTAGGAGCGATTGACATGACAAATAAGCCGAAACGTCTTACTGACGAACAAGTGACTGACGATACGACAAACGGACTGTCTGACGATGTACTCAAGATGGCAGAGGCTGGACTTTCCTATGAATATGACGAAGCACAAAGACGCGCGGAGGAACAGCTGCGCGAAATCAAAAAGAAGCTATCACTTAACAACCCTTAATCACGACAAGCGTACCAAGCTAAAATATGCAAATCAAACACGGATTTAACGGATTTTCACGGATTGTGCGGATTCGTTCGTGGGAAAATCCCACGACAAGCACACGAAGCCGAGTTGTGTACATCAAGCACGGATTTAAGGGCTTTAAGGGATTCAAGGGCTTCACACGGATTTTCACGGATTATGCGGATTGGCTCGTTGTAAAATTCACGAAAATCCACGAAAATCCGCTCCGTCCGCTCAAATCCGCGTAAATCTGCGTAAATCCGCTAAATCCGCGTATAATCGTCTTTTTATTATACTAGTATCACTTAACAATTCCTAAATACACTAATGGAGGGGAAATATGTCCGAACAGAAATCAATATTCCGCAAGGTATCCCTAGACCGCTTATCCTCGCCCGAACAGCTTGACCAAAAGCTCACCGTGGTATCGCCTGCGGGCTGGGCTGCGCTTGCGGCGTTGACGGCTCTTATTCTTGCCGCCTTAGCGTGGGGCGTTTTCGGCAGTATATCCAACACTGTGCCTGGCGCGGGTATTCTCATGTACGAGGGCGGAATTTTTACGCTCACGTCCCATACACGAGGGCAGATTACCGAGGTCAGCGTAAGCACGGGACAGCATGTGGACGAGGGACAGGTGGTTGCCCGAGTGTTGATTGACGACGATTATCTCGAAGATATAAATACGCAAATACGGCGATATGAGGAAAACCTAGCCGCGCTTGAGGGAATCGACGACGAAAGCATTTATCTTGACATAAATTCCCTCAATAGCGAGATTTACGTAGAACTATCGCAAATTGCCGCCATGCTTCGCTCCGCGCGTTCTCAGCACGCCGACCAAAAGGCGGAGCTAGAACGAAACGCGGAACGAAACGAACAGGAAATCGCCAACCAGCGGCAAAGGCAGACACAGCTAATTAACGGCCTAGAGCAACAAATCGCGTTGCTTGAGGCGAATATACTGCAATATCAGACAGCAAAGGACAGCCTGCACACCATGGAAATTGCCATGCTTTCCGAGGATTTAGCCAAGGCGATTAAAAACAACGAAGATGCCGAAATTCTGTTCGAGGCAGGAGTTATCCCCCGAGTAGAATTTGATGCGTACAGCCTAGAGGTATCAAGAATCGAGAAAGAAATCGAGGCAAGGCAGGAGGCCTTTTATTCCTACGATTCGGGACTGGTTTCCATGGAATCTCAGCTTGAAAGCTACCGTATTCAGCTAATTCAAGCACAAACCCTGGACACACAGCTTGAATCCACGCTAGCAAGCAATCTTGAATATAACCAAACCGCCGACCAGATTTTGTCATTGACACAGCAATTTGCACGGCGGAAGCAGGTAATCGAGCAGGATTTACGCCGAGAGCTACGCAATCTTGAGGAACGGCGTTCCAGACTGGAAGCACAGCACGAGAAGGATTCTGTAATCACCGCCAGCTATAGCGGAATCATGTCGGGGCTTAACATTCAGCCCTATGACTTTGTGCAGAACGGCAGTGTAATTGGCACAATTGTACGCGAGGGCGATACCTCCACGCCCACCAGTGTGGTACTATACGTACCGCTCGACAAGGGCATGTTAATCAGCGAGGGCATGGACGTACACATATCCCCTGCGACAGTGAACAGGGAGGAACACGGATATATAAACGGCTATGTAAGCTCGGTATCGGTCTATGCCGTTACACTGGAGCAAATGATGGCTACCCTGCAAAATCAACAGCTCGTTCAATCCTTCGGCGGACGTTCGGCGGTAGTAGAGGTGGGTATTCAGCTGCTCGCGGACGAAAGCACCGTAAGCGGCTATATGTGGTCAACCCCCGCGGGCGCGCCCTTTACCATAAACCCAGGTACAATTTGTGTAGGCGAAATCAAGGTGTCTAGCCAACGACCCATTGACATGGTCTTGCCGTTTATCAAGCGCATGTTCGGCGGAAGCAGTGGGGGTGCGGCGTAATGGAAACGGAAAAAACTCCGCAATGTCCGCGTAAAAATAACAGGGTACGCACACCTAGCATCTTGCAAATGGAGATGGTGGAATGCGGCGCGGCTTCCCTCGCCATGGTATTGGCATATCACAAAAAGTACATGCCCCTAGAGGAGCTGCGCGTAGAGTGCGGCGTAACTAGGGACGGCGTAAACGCGGTAAATATCGTCAAGGCGGCAAGGAAGCTAGGCTTCGATGCCAAGGGCTTCCGCAAGGAGCCTGCGGCTCTGGCGGAGCTCAAGCCGCCCATGATTATTCACTGGAACTTTAACCATTTTGTTGTGCTAGAGGGCTTCAAGCACGGCAAGGTGTACTTGAACGACCCTGCGAGCGGCCGCCGTATAATCACCTACGAGGAGCTAGATTTGGCATTTACTGGCGTAGTAATGACCTTTACGCCCAACGAAAACTTCGAGCCAGGCGGCAAGCGTAGCAATATGCTTTCGTCACTGGCAAAGCGTTTGAAATGGGTAGGGACTGCGCTGGTGTTCCTTAACATAGTCGGGCTTTTGATGGTAATCCCAGGCATTATAATACCTGGCTTCACGCGGATTTTTATAGACGATATATTGCTCGCAGGCAAGAGCAGCTGGCTTACGCCCTTGCTTTGGTGTATGGCGGCTACCGCCCTAATCAAGGCAATTCTGACCGCGGTACAACAGCGTTATCTGCTAAAAATGGAAACAAAAATCGCGTTAATGGGGGCAAGCGGCTTTTTTTGGCATATTTTGCGTTTGCCTGTGCTGTTTTTCCAGCAACGCGCCCCAGGCGATATTAGCTCGCGGCAAAATTCCAACAACGCCGTGGCATCGTTTTTGTCACGCGAGCTTGCGGACACGGCGATTAGCGTAGTTACTCTCGTTTTCTATTTTTATGTAATGCTGCAATATAACGTACTGCTTACCATGATAACGCTTGCGTTGGCGGTAGTGAATATCTCGTATTTTGTCTACACCTCGGGCAAGCTGGAGGCACTTAACAGTAAGCTAATGCAGGACGCAGGCAAGCTCGCAGGTACTTCCGTTTCGGGGCTTTTTCTGATTGAAACATTAAAGGCGACAGGCTCGGAATCGGGCTTCTTTTCAAAATGGGCGGGCTACCACGCCAAGCAGTTGAACGGGCAACAGCGTATGGGCGGCTTGAGCCAAATACTAATGACCCTGCCAAACTTCCTAGCACGCTTGGCGGAAACCCTAGTTTTGTGCGTGGGCGGCTTGCAAATATTAAATGGCAGTCTTACCGTAGGCTCGCTTATTGCGTATCAGACACTCATGTCACAATTTATGAGCCCTATAAGCAAGCTAACTCAAATGGGTATGCAGATTAAACAGCTAAAGGGCGATATGGCGCGGCTTGACGATGTGCATAAATATGCAGTAGACGAAATGAGCGACCCAGAGCTAGACAAACCCTTTGAAGCAGTAAGCGAAAGCGACTTTAAAAAGCTAGAGGGGCATGTAGAAATCAAAAACCTTAGCTTTGGACACAATGTCCTTGAAAAGCCGCTAATCGAGGAATTTAACCTTACCTTGAAGCCAGGCCGCAGAGTGGCACTCGTAGGCCCGTCTGGCAGCGGCAAAAGCACAATTGTGAAGATTATGGCAGGTATAAGCCACGCCTGGGGCGGAGAAATACTCTTTGACGGCGTAAACAGGGAGGATTTGTCACGCAATGTCATAAATAATTCCCTCGCGGTGGTAGACCAGGATATAAGCATGTTTGAGGGTACAGTATACGACAATATTTCCATGTGGGACGGCACTATCCGCGATATGGACGTTATTACCGCGGCTAAAGATGCGTGCATACATGACGATGTTGTGGCGCGGCAGGGCTGTTATAACAGCAGGGTAAGAGAGGGCGGCACAAATTTCAGCGGCGGCCAGCGCCAACGCTTGGAAATCGCACGCGCCTTGGCAGTCAACCCATCTATACTAATCTTGGACGAAGCCACAAGCGCGCTTGACGTACGCACCGAGCAGATAATCAACGACAATATACGCAGGCGCGGCTGTACCTGTATAGTGGTAGCCCACCGCCTTAGTACAATTAGGGACTGTGATGAAATCATTGTTATGCACAAGGGAAAAATCGTACAGCGCGGAACTCACGACGAGATGATAAACGCTCCCGGCCTTTATGCCGAGCTTATACAGAAGGCGGTGTAGACATGGGTATTTTGCATAAAAAGGATAACCTTCCTTTCTGGCCTCATGCGGAGAGCGGCGCGTTCTTTATGCTGGAGGGTACAATCAATATCTACTATAGCAAAATCGCCGAGGACGGAAGCACTCTCGGGGCGCGCATATTCCTTTTCCAAATGCTGGAGGGCGAGCTGTTTTTGCCGATGCAGCCGCTTACGCGCGAGGACGGCGTGACGGTCGGTATTCTCGCCGTGCCTGCGAGGGACAGCGAAATAAACCAGACACAGCCCACGCTGTCGCCGATTATTCGCCCCTATGTAGATGAATGGGTAGAGAAATGCTGCCGCCGAATTGGCTATTCCCGAGAGCAGACTGAAAACACCTGCCAAGAGCTTGATAATACAGAGATTGACGAGCTTAATAGCAAGCTGCTTAGGCTAATTGACAGCAAGGTGGAGCAGGAATTTAACGATGAGCTAGATGCAAACCGCCGCAGATACGCGGGGGAAAATTCGTACATGCAAAGGGCGTTAGAGAGCCTAAGCTCCGTAGTGCCTGGGACAAAAACCGCCGAAGCGCCGCCCACCGCAGGCATGGAGGACGAGCTAATCGCCGCCTGTGCCGCCGTAGCGCATAGTATCGGCGTGCAAATTTCCATACCAAGGGCAATGCTGGAGGGCAGATTTAGCGGCAATCCAGTGGAGAGCATAGCCCATTCGTCACGGTTTAGGACTAGAGAGGTGCTTCTGTCTGACAAATGGTACAAGCAGGACGGCGGCAGCTTTCTTGCCTATAAGGAAAACGGCGACCCAGTAGCTCTTATACAAAAAACGCCGCGTAAATACCTGATGTACGACCCTGCTACTGGAACGCGTAAAAAGGTTACCGCAAGGCTTGCGGCTGGCTTAAACCCCAAGGCTGTAATGTTCTATAGAAGTATGCCAATGCGCGCGCTTACAGGCAAGGATATTTTCCGCTTTGTTATGCAAGGCACAAAGAGGGCGGACTGGGTATGGGTCTTTATAATGGGCTTGTGCGGCGGTCTTTTGGCTATGCTTTCGCCCGAGATTACAGGCAAGGTGTTTGACACGGTAATTCCCGACGGCAACAGGAATATGCTTGTGCAAATCGGGTTTTTGATGGCGGCTGTGGCGTTGACTAGCTTCGCCTTTGAAGTAACGCGCGCGTTCTCCATGCTGCGAATTACAGGCGCGGCGGAACGTGACGTACAATCGGCGGCATGGGACAGAATGTTAAGTCTGCCAGTCGGCTTTTTTAAGGACTATACCGCAGGCGAGCTTGCGGAAAGGGCTATGAGCATATCGCAAATACTTAACACTCTTTCGGGCGCGGTGATTAACACAATTATTACCAGTATCTTCTCGGTTTTTTATATAATTGTCATGTTTACAAAGAGCGTAAAGCTAACGTGGGTTGGGCTTGCTATTACGGCGGTTGTGCTGATTGTGTCGCTCGTCCTGTGCTGGCGGCAAATTAAGCACGAGGGCAGATTTTTGGAAATAAACAACCTTATTTCGGGTAGAATGTTCGGTTGGCTTTCGGGTATTGCAAAAATCAAGATGTCGGGCGCGGAAAAGCGCGTATTTTACAACCGTTCGCAAATGTTCAAGGAATCACGCGCTATAACCTACCGCAAGGAGAGCATAGCCAACTGGTCTACGGCGTTTAATTCAATGGTTCCTGTATTGTCCTCCATTGTAATCTACGCCTGCATGTTCTACCTAGAGGACGCGAGAATGGGAACTGGCGCGTTTATCGCGTTCAACGCCGCCTTGGGCAGTATTATACAAAACGCGGTACAGCTTTCTCATGCGGTAATGAGCGCGAATGTAGTCGGCCCATTGTACAAGGCGGCGCGGCCTATTTTTGATGCTGTACCCGAGTATGACGAATTAAAGAGCGAAGCGCCTGTGCTGTCTGGCGATATTAAGCTAAGCCGTATCAATTTTAGCTACAGTGCCGACCAGCCTAAGGTCATAAAGGACGTATCGCTGTCGATACGAAGCGGCGAGCATGTGGCGTTAGTAGGGCCGTCGGGTAGCGGAAAGTCTACATTGTTCCGTATTTTGTTGGCGTTTGAACAGCCGAACAGCGGCGATATATATTTTGACGGCACGAGTATAAGCAATCTTGACGTGCGTTCGGTACGCCGTCAGCTCGGGGTAGTATTGCAATCGGGACAGCTTTTAGCAGGAAGTATTTTTGAAAATATCGCAGGAACAAACCCCGACATTACCCATGCCGATGCTATGGAAGCGGTACGCAAGGCTGGCATGGAGGAGGACTTGAAGCAAATGCCGATGGGGCTTCATACCATGATTTCCGAGGGGGTAGGCACGCTATCGGGCGGCCAACGCCAAAGGATACTCATCGCTAGGGCATTGGCAGGTAATCCTAAGGTGTTGTTTTTTGACGAGGCTACTAGTGCGTTGGACAATAAAACGCAGAAAATTGTTAGTGATAGCGTAAATCAGTTAAAAATTACGCGTATTACTATTGCACATAGGCTAAGTACCATTATGGATTGTGACCGTATTGTGGTTTTGGAGAATGGTCGGATTACTGAGGAGGGTAAGTATCAGGAGCTTATGAAATTGAATGGGACTTTTGCGGCTATGGCTCGGCGGCAGATGATATAGGGGTAATCACCGTGTTTCTTGTAGGGGACGGATTTATCCGTCCCCTACAAAAAACCTGTAAATCCACACAACAAATGCAATATTTAAATCCACGTTGCATTGCCTTCCGTGCCACGCTCCCTCTGTGCCTCTGTGCCTCTGTGTGAAAAAATCTTTTAACTAAAGAATGGAGCTATATTCTTTACCTACGTTCATTATTTGTCAAAAAGATTTTCACACAGAGGCACAGAGGGAACGAGGCACAGCAGACAATAAAATGTAGATTTAAAATCAATTAAACACGGATTTAACGGATTTACGCAGATTTTGCGGATTGGCTCGTGGGAAAATATATCGCCGTTTAGTAATTTGCGTGGATAAAATCCGTGAAAATCCGCGTAAATCCGTTAAATCTGCGTTATATTGCCTTTAAAATCCGCATTTTATCGTCTGTCGTGCCACGCTCTCTCTGTGCGAACTACTGTGCCTCGACCACTGGAAAATTGCATGTTCTTGTAGGGGACGGATTTATCCGTCCCGAGGTACGCACGTTTGTCAATTTGGGACGGATAACGTCTATTAACGCAGAGCGAGGTAGCCTCGGGACGGATAAATCCGTCCCCTACAAAAAACCTGCAAATTCGCAAAATAATTGCCTAAGGGAAATGTATTATGGAATGTTTAAAGGCTCTACGAGAAAACCGCTTTACAATCCACTCCATGAACGCAAACCCTACAGAGCAGCTTTTCGCCGAGGATTGGGACACGCTTATTCAACGGCACAACGGGCATGACTGGCAGCTTTTACGCAATATGTTCATTGAACTAAACTTTCCCATTATTGAAGGGCAAAGCAAAAACCCCTTATTCGCGGCGGCTTTGAGGCGCGGACAGCTTCCGCCCATATGCGAGGGCGAGTGGATTCCTGCTAACCCCGAGGGCGTGCGGCTGTATTTGCACCCTACGCCTGTAGGCAGGCTTCCTGTGATAGAGTGCGAGGCAGACGAGGATTTCGTCCGTTTAATGCAGAGCTTGGTTTACCGCTGTGAGCCGCGCTCTGTGCCAGATTCAAGAGGGGCGGGGCTACTCAAAAATTACAATAACTGGGCGCGGATTCGTATGCGCGGCGGCTCTATTCCCAAGGATTCGACACTATACAAGGACTGTATCGCGTTGCTATCGCACCGCTACTACAGCGGCACAGAGCCTGAGCTGTTTGGGCTTACGCCGCAGGAATGGCGGCTAAAATCGCTTGTGATTCGCCGAGAACACGAGGCGGCGCACTATATGACACAGCGGTATTATCATTCGGCAAAAAGCGAAATACATGACGAGCTTATCGCGGATTTTATGGGGCTTACGGCGGCGTTTGGCTTTTATGAGCCAAATTTTTTGCTTGCCTTTTTGGGGCTGTACCCAACGTACAGAAAGGGCGGCAGACTGGCGCACTACTTGGAAAAAGAGGGCTTTGACGAGCTATGCGGCACGATTGTGCAGGCGGCGCGGAGCATTGGTGATTGTTATGAAAAAACAGGCTGTCGAATGGCGGCGTTTCATATTTTGTGCCGCACATCAGTGGCAGATATGGCGAGGGGTAGGTTTAATTGTTAGAAGCAAATAGCGATGTCGCGCTTGTTTTAATGCCCTTTGCGTCGCTTACTCACCCATCGCTTGCGTTGGGTTGCCTTTCGGGCGCGTTGCGTAAGGAAAATATTTCCACACGAAGCCTTTATTTCACCTTAGATTTTGCTAAGGAAATAGGCTTGCGGAATTATTATCTTTTTAATTTTTCGCTCGCTTATGCCGAGTGGCTTTTTTCTCGTGCCGCTTTTCCCGAAATGGAACGGCGTGACGACGATTTTTTCGATTACCACCCTTGGGTTTTGCCTCGTAATAAGGTGTTAGAAATCCGCGATTTAGTTGACGGATTTCTTGCTCGGTGCGTAGAGCAGGTTCTCGCGTTAGACCCAAAAATCGTGGGCTGTAGCTGCACATTCCACCAAACCGTAGCGTCACTGGCGTTGTTACGCAAAATTCGCGAGGCCGCGCCGCAAATTGCCACGGTTATGGGCGGCGCGAACTGCGAGGGCAGCATGGGCAGACAGCTACACCGTTCTTTTACGTGGGTTGACTATGTTTTTTCGGGCGAGGCGGACGAAACCTTTCCCGATTTTTGTCGCAATTACTTGGCAGGCGAAAAAATCGGCGGCGGCGGTTGGAATCGCCCTGAGGTTTTTACGCCTTACGACCGATTGCTTGATTCTCAAGAACAGCCCGAAAAAACGCCGCGAGGCACAGTCACCGATATGTCGGGGCTTGCCACGCCGTTTTTTGATGATTATTTCGACTGCTTGCAAAAAAGCGAAATAAAAAACAGGCTGATTCCAGGGCTGGTTCTGGAAACCTCCAGGGGCTGTTGGTGGGGCGCAAAGAAGCCGTGCGCGTTTTGCGGCTTAAACGGCTTGAACGCCAAGCAACGCCAAAAAAGCCCCGACAAGGCGGAGCATGAAATAACCGAGCTAACCAAGCGGCACGGAATCACGTCCGTGCAAATAACGGACAATATCATTCCGCCCGCGCATATGAGGGAGCTACTGCCGCGCTTTGCTGACGAGAAGCACATGAAATTCATGTACGAAACGCCCGCAACGCTAACGCGTGACCAAATGCGACAGCTTTCGCAAGCAGGGGTGCGATGGATACAGCCAGGCATAGAGCAATTGCACGACAAAGCCCTTGCCGCGCTCGGCAAGCCCAACAAGCTCTTTCACAATATCCGATTTTTGAAATTGGCGCTTGAATATGGTATCGTTTTGGCGTGGAACTGCCTTTATGGCTTCCCTGACGAGCAGGATTCCTGGTATGACGAAACGGCGGATTTAATTCCGTTATTGGTGCATTTGCAAGCACCAACGGCGGCGAGTAATATCAAATTTTGTCGGTTTAGTCGGTATTTTGATGAGGGCGAGCTTGACCTTACGCCGATGCAATTTTACCGCCATATTTATCCGCTGGACGATGAGGCGTTAGGGCGTATGGCGTACTTTTTTGATAATTTGTCTGGTACGGCGGATTTGCCCGAAAATCGGGCGGGGCTGGCGCGTATGCTTGGTAGTATAAGGGAGTGGAAAGCCCTTTTTCGTCCGATTTTTGCTAAGGATAGGAAAGAGCCGCCTGTTTTGAGGCTGACACGGAGTGGGTCGGGCGATGATGGTGGTATAATTATAGAAGATACTCGACCTGTTGCTGTTGAGTCGAGATTTTCTTTTGGTGGTGTTGAGGCGGCGGTTTATTTGGCTGCTGATGAGGGTCGGACTTTGGAGGGGATTTGTGGGGAAGTTTGTCAAAAAGGGGCGAAGATGGAAAGTTGCGAGGTGGAGGAAATTCTTCAAGGGTTTATCGCTTCACGTCTTATGGTTAAATGTCAAGATGTGTATATCTCGCTTGCAGTGCCTGCGCCGTATGTCGGCTATCCGCCAGAGGAATTAACGCCTGGTGGGTGGTTTTGTCGATAGTGTTTCACGACAAACGCATGAGCGGCAAATGTGACTAAATGGAGGACATCAAAAATGGATAATACTGCAAACTGCGGAAGCGGCTCCATTTCATTGATAGTTGAAGGGGACGACCTAAATTTTGGCAATATCCAACAGCTATTGTCATTGAACCCCACCAAAATACTTAAAAAAGGTGAAAAAAACGCAAAAATAGATGCGTGGCATTACCAATGCTGTTATAACAATCCTAACGAAATCAATTCTGTAATAAATAACTTTACAGAAATTCTGCGAAATGCAGATATTGATTCCTTAAAAAAAATATCATCAGCGGTTTATATAAAATTTTACCTACAATCAGACCTAGCACAGATTGCTTTTGAAATTAGCGATAAAAACATGAAAAATTTAAATAACTTGAACTTAACGATTTATTTTTCTGTGTTCTCTTGGGGTGGGGTTGTAAGTGATGGTGAGGAGGCTTGAAATATTTTGTGTTTCTGTGAGATTCAAAAAGCGGGAGTGTTTAATAAATAATTTTAAGACGTTACAATATCCCCAAAAGGCATGATGCCAATGAACTGCAAAAAATGCAGAAGTGAAAACACTATAAAAGCTAGATTTATTAAAGGTGAGCAGCGCTATAAGTGCAAGGACTGCGGGTGGCGGAGATTATCTATATGACGAGGCAGCCATGGTTAAAAAAAATGTAGAGTTAGTAACTATTTTAGAGAATTATTTGTCTTAATGCAAGAGAAAGGAGAGGAAATTAAATGAATAATCCTCCCCCAAACAAAATATCGTTTGATAGCTTCAGCGAGATGATGTTGGGCAATCCCGGAAAAGAAGGAATCGAGATTCTGTTTCACCTTGATGGCTATGAAGATTACCAAGATTCATGGATGGGTAAATTGTTGGACAAAATCACAAAAAAAGAAGTTTACTGGTATGGCTTAGTCGGAGATGGTTCTCAGGCTTATGAATTTGAGTCCTTCGGCGAGTTTATTAACGCAAACGTATTCCATGGAAAATCACTAAAAGAAGTGTGGGATTGTGTTTTTTTAGATTTATGGGATGGTTAATTTGTTAGTAATGGGGCGATTTCTTTACATCGCACCCAAGTACCCGAGCGGAGCAAGTTTTTAACCAATTGAGTAAAATGCAAAAATCCTTTGGGTTAAGATAGGGAGGCGGTGGATTATGGTTTTTTATTTATTAAGACATGATGAGAGTTACCCCCGTATTTGGTATAATGACGATGCCAGCCCCTTTGAAACAATAATTTGCCCTAAACATAAATGGCATCAAAGAGGCGTTAGAAACGAAAATCTAAATCTTAGTATACTAGTAAAAAAGAAAAAACTTGGGGATTTTGTGTCAACAGTTTATAGTGACTGGCTTATTACAGATAAGGTTAGATAACTACGAAATAAACCATCCACGAACCCCTTGTCCGTAGGCATTTTTTAGGATTACCCCAATACAATGTAATATAGCGTAAGTATTGGTGGTGAAAGACATGGACGATAAAAAGCCAAATACCACAGAAAAAATCGTTCTGCCCAAAAGCCTACAGCGCGAAATGATTAAATTTTTCGCACGGTGCATTCCTGTTACGAGTGTACCAGACAAGGACAGCAGTCAGCAAGCCCCTGAAATTCCAAAAAAAGGGGTGCTGACTTTTGACAAGCACAGCGATTTACGTTCGTGTTTCCACCGAGGAGCAGGTACGCGAGGGTTACTCAATCCGAGCGCAAGAGGAAAAATTACAAAGCTACGCAAAACTTAAAGACTGGCACGTCTACAGCATATACGCCGATGAGGGCATCAGCGCAAAGGATATCGAGGGCAGACCCGAAATAAAAAGGCTTATAGCCGATGTCATTAGCGGCAAAGTTAAGAACGTGCTGGTTTACAAAATTGACAGATTAACCCGCTCCACAAAGAACCTAATAGAGTTAATCGACCTTTTTAACCAGTACGATTGCGCCTTCAATTCGCTGAATGAGGCTATTGACACCTCATCAGCCACGGGCAGAATGTTCCTCAAAATCGTGGGCATTTTCGCCGAGTTTGAACGGGAAAACCTCGCCGAGCGTGTTCGGTTAGGTTTCGAGCGTAAAGCCAAGGAAGGCGATAGCTCAACGGCTTTCTTCTCGTCATACGGCTACCATCGGGCGATTGGCGAAAAAGTGCAAGTCATTGTTGAGGAAGAAGCGGAAATCGTCAGGCGCATTTTCAATATGTATTTGCACGATAACTACAACTTCACGCAAATCGAAAAAATGCTGAACACCGCAAATATCCCAAGTAAACGAGGAAAATTATGGGGAGCGAGTTCGGTAAAATGTATTTTAACTAACCCAAATTACATCGGGAAAGTACGTTATAGCTGCTATGACGAAACTCGTTATTTTGAAGCTGATGGCAAACATGAAGCCATAATAGACACGGCTACCTTTTATGAAGCGCAGGACAAAATCCAAAGAACAAAGCCCGTAAGCAGAACAAAACTGCCCACAAGCGGGGTATACTTCTGCGGGATTTTACGCTGTCCTGTATGTGGTGGAAAGTTTACATCGAAAGGAATTATTCAAACGATGGGAAGAAAACGCCCGAACGCCCCGCATACCGTTGTAATAACACACTCAGCAAGTATAAAACTTGCACTAATAAATCGGAAATTCGCCACATAAAAATCGAAACGGCATTCGAGGAATATATCGCCAACATAGAAAACTTCACAGAATTAGAATCCGTTGATATATCCGAAATATCCAAAGCCCCCGACCATTCTAAAGAAATAACCGCCATTAACAACGAAATAGTGCAAATAGAGCGGAAAGCCAGCGAGATTATGGCGTTATTTATGGGAAACAAAGTGGATTTTGAAACATATCAACAAATGGTGAAATTGGGTAAGGATAGGAAAGACGAATTAACCGCAAGGCTGAAACTGCTCCAAAACATAGAAGCCTCGTTGGAGTCACGGCAAAGCAAAAGAGAAATTGTGGCAAACCTTCGTGAAAATTGGGGGAAATTGAACAACGAACAAAGACTACAATTCCTACAAAAATTTGTCAAAGAAATGGTAGTCCGCAAAGAACCTCGCCCCGGCGAACGATACGGTGTAGCGGCAATTGAAAAACTTGAGTTTAACGATTTTTAAACAAGAATCTCTCGCATCTAGCTTGACGGCTGCCGTTTATGACACGGTAGCCGTCAAGTATTATGCCTGCGTGAGTTCTTACGTAGGCAGGCATCCGTAAGTTTTGGATTTATGGTGATATATGGTATAATATACTTGTACATAGTTCCGCAAATTGAACATTTGGCTTAAAGAGCCGTCCGCCGGTTTTCCCAAGAACTATGTACAATCGGACGGCTCTTTAAGTCATAATGAAAGGGGGGCTTATGCCTAAAACTGTCAAAACGAACAAATCCAGCAACATGATTAAAATATTGGTATCAACTAATGAAACCCAAGGACAGCGAGAAAGCGACTTTTGCTTTGTCCCAGAGAATGAGCCTGTCCACAGAGGGGTAAACACGGACAAAGAAAACACCAGTGACAATTTCAACAATGTGGGATGTCTTATCGGGTTATATTGCACAAAAGGAACAACAACAATAAAAGTTGCCTCAGTTGAAATGACTAAGGAGCAATATATTGATGGATTTGTGAATAATTTACGCTGTTCTAACTCGAGCAAGGCAGAAATTGAAAAAATAAAAAAAGAAGCTAAACTGATGCTTAAAGTGGCAGCCATATATGAGGTCGGCTCGGTTTTGGAATATATGTTTGGTGGCTTCGGTCTTAGAAAGGGTAAGGAAACTTATCAGTACGGAAACAGCGGCGGTAATATTATGCTGCTCACTCAAAGAACCAAGGACAACAAAAACTGGATAACCATAAGCGATGCCGGGGGAATTAGCATTTTTGACTTTAATCATTGGGACGATGATGGAAGCATCGCCAGAGATTATCTTGATTGCGTTGTCGAGGATTTTGGAGAATATAATTTTCGCAAGGCAATGCCACGAGAAATTAGGGCGAAAATCGAGAAATCTCAGTACAAAGACGAAGTCTATCAGTCAATTGATAATTTCCTAATGGAGAGAAATTTTGTTACAACGATTCGATGCGAAGAATAGGGGCAAAACATTGTGCTTTATACCTCGGAATATTTTTCTTATGGTCTAAGTATGTGCAAAAAAAGAAAACCTCACAAGTCATGGAATAATGGTTTGTGAGGTTTTTTTGTTAGAAACCGTTCAGAATCTCCTAATCATCAATGCAACAAACGCAAAAACCAACATTTGTAAAGAAGTAGCGAGCTTGCGTTCGGTGTTTTTCCAAAGCCTGTGACACTTTTCGAGCCAGCTAAAAGTACGCTCAACAACCCAACGCTTGGGTAAAACGGCGAATGTATGCAGTTCGTTTCGCTTCACAACCTCGACATTCGCACCAAGAATATCGCGAACAGATTCCGCAAACGGCTTGCCTGTATAGCCGCCGTCAACAAGAATATTTTGGACATTTGACAAATCGTCGCGGTAATTCTGAAACATTTCAATTGCCCCGGCGCGGTCGGTTATGTTGGCTGTTGTTATATGAATCGCGTGCGGCAAGCCGTTTGTGTCAACCGCGATATGACGTTTAATGCCGCTGACTTTTTTGCCCGCATCATACCCTTTTTCCTCGGCGGAGCTTGCATTTTGTACGCTTTGCGAATCAACGATGCAAAAACTCGTTTTGGCGAGCCGCATATCTTGCATACGCACATGGCTGACCAATTTTTTTTAAGACATCTTCAAGTATGGAAAAGCCCGTTTCTTGCGGCTTTGACCATATTTGAAAGTAGAAATATACCGTCGTCCATTTTGGAAAATCGCTCGGCAACATACGCCATTGAACGCCGCCTTTTACGACGTACAGCACCGCACAAAATACGTCATATAAATCTATTTTACGCGGTTTTGTTCTTTTCTTCGCGGCTTCCAAATCCTTGCGAATTATTTCAAATTCTTCGCGACTTATGTTGCTTGGGTAATTGGTCATTGGATTCACCTTTTTGATTGATTATATCACATGTTCAGAGTGGGTGAAAGATGTTAAACAGTTTCTTAGAAAATTCCCTAAATAGCCCTTACCTTTGTGTCCGTTTTCATGGGTATAGTATAAGGATTTTTAACTGTAACCGTTCTGTTACCACGCTGTAACCAAACCCTGCCGTTATGGTGTACGGTTACAGTACGGTTACAGCGTTCCAAGCCTTTTATTTCAGGCTTCGCAGATTTGTGGAACGATTACGGGGTAATGTCATATATATTATATATAATATATATGCAAAAGAGTGTGTCGTAGCCATTTTAGTTTTTGATTTGCTGTGTGTGATTCTTGTTGGGTGCTATGCAGCCGCTTTGCGGCTGCACAAAAAACAAAAAATTTGAAAAATTTTTGAAAATTTTCGCCGCCCAACAGCAGGGCAGGGCGGGCAACAATGGGCTGGACGATGGGAAAAATAGGTGTACGTATTTGGGGGGCATGGTAGACCATGTTATATGATTTGCTTAGGGACTACAGGGAGTATCTCTTGAAATCCCTTCGTCCCGAAACGGCGGGGACGTATTACAAAAGGCTTGCAACTTTATTAGTGGGACAATCCGTTGGGAATACGGTTGCTCGGCTTGAAGTGGGTAAGGTTTTGGATAAATTGGGTGAGATAAAGTACAAGAATTATTTTTCGCAAAGCAAGAACGCTTTTCTTCATTTCTGCGAATGGCAGGGCATTAAGCTGTCCGCAGATACGCTTGCTTGTATTGCTGAACTAGAGAAAGCAACCAAGAAAAAGTACAGGAAGCTAAAGCCTGTGGATTTTGCCTCCATTGAGGGGAAAATAAAACGCCTTAAAAATATGAAGTTAAAACTTAGCTTTCAAACAATTATTGCAACAGGGCTTCGTGTGTCCGAACTAGCAGTGCTGACACTCGATAATTGCACGCTTTCTGCCGATTCAATAAAGTTTAGCTTTATCGGCAAAGGCGGAAAGGCTGGAACGGCAGGAATTGAAAGGGTCGAACACCCTCTGCTCTTTGAACGCCTCCACAACCTGATAACCTCCACCGCTCCCTGCCCCGCGAAAATATTCTATTCTTCGGATTACTTGGAATCAAAGGCAAGGGTGTTGGGATTCACCTGCCATGATTTACGCCGTGCTTTTGCCAAAATTGAGTATAAAAAGTGCAAAAACAAGGCTGAGGTGAGTGAAAAGTTACGGCATACGAACAAGCGAACTACGAATATATATCTAAGAAGTAAGGTTAAAATCTAGGGCGGTGATAGCGGCAATGAAACTACTTGACCTAATTATAAAAGAATACATCGCCATAGTTGAAACCTTGGCGGAAAACAAGCCTATAGAAAACAACCGAATCATTGTCGAGCGTGAGGAATTTAAGGCTATGCTCGAACAATATGGCTACGTCTCTTTCACAGCTAAAACCAAAGCCTACAAAGCCTTGAACTTCATAATCCACGACAACAACAATTACACCATGCCATATAAAGACCAAGAACTAAAAAAGACGATTCGGAAAGTAATCATCAATTACAATACATATCAAATTGTGAAACATTTATTTGGGACAAATATAAATATCTAGGAGCGTTGCGGTGTACAGACAAACAAGGCTTGAAAAAATTATGCATACGAAGATTCTTATTGAACTCCTAAAACTGTTTTGGGTCGGCACATATAAGGTATCGAGGGAAAATCCTCGCATAGGAATCATGTACGCTTGTATGGTAATTGTAACGATTTTGGCAGGGCTAATCACAGGAAACTGGGGTTGGAGGATATTTGTTATTTTCTGCATTGGCACAGCCCTCGGCATATGGCAATTCATTAAAGACGCTCCCATGAGAAAGAAACGGATATTTTTCGAGGACGTGTTTATTACCATGGATTTCAGAGCTTCCGACAGCCTTTATCCGATGTTCATATATGAAACTGACGTATCCGAATATACAACCGTATTTTCTTTTAGCACCTTAATCCCCGAGCATAAATGGAAATCCCGAAAAAGTGAACTGGAAATGTACTTTAATGAAAAAATCATAGATATAAAGCAAAATACCAACGACAACAGAATAATAAACGTATATGTCCAACTCAATCCTCTGCCCGATTATATAGAGTGGAGCGACAAGTATTTTTGTGTGGACAATATACTTGCCATTGGAATAGATTATTTAGGCGTTATCGGGTTAAACCTCAAGCAGCACCCTCATGCCTTTATAGCCGGCGAAACGGGAAGCGGCAAGTCAAATATCCTGAAAAGCCTTATTTATCAAGCGTTGGTTAAGGATTATGAAGTAGCCCTCATTGACTTTAAGCGCGGAGTATCTTTTTCCGCCTTTTCAGATTATGTAAAAATCCATTTCGACTACAAAGACGTAGCAATCGTGTTACAAGCTATGGTCGCTGAAACACACAGCCGACTGGATAAATTCAGAAGCACCAAGGTTGACAATATAGACGACTATAACCAAATTTCGGGCAATGGGCTGAAGCGAAAAATAATTTTTATAGACGAACTGGCGGAGCTTCTGAAAACAAGGGACAAAGAAACAGCAAACGCCTTAAACGACAGCATTGAAACCTTAACACGTCTTTCTCGTGCGGCGGGCATTCACCTAATTATGGGAATCCAACGCCCCGACAGTACGATTGTAAGCGGTCAAATAAAAAACAACGTATCATTTCGGGTGTGCGGCAGGTTTGTGGACAGAGAGCCAAGCAGAATTATGTTGAGTTGTGACGCGGCGAGTGCCTTGCCCAACATCAAGGGCAGATTCATTGTCAAGGACGACAATTTATGGGAGGTTCAGAGCTTTTATTTTCCTCCCGATATGGCTATTCCGCAGGATATAGAAAAAAGGCAATCTCACGGCATTGAAGAAAAACCGAAGGATTCAATCCCTCCGCAGGAAGAAGTAATGGACATAGAGCAACCACAGGAAAAAACAATGGACGCGGAGCAATCTAAACCGCCCACATCTGAACCCATTAACTTTGATTTCAGCGGATTTAATAAATAGAAAACCGATAGCTTATGCGAATTTTGGGGCATGAAAGGGGGAACAAGGATATGCTCAAATCTAAACCTACCGCATTTTATATTGGAATAATAGCCTTAACTCTACTGTTTTTCGCGCCTGAACTAATTTCTATATTGGGGGGAGGGCATTCAAATATAGCTACAACCGCAGTAAGAAATACACCAAGTACACCATACAGCGGAAACTCGTTTGCCGAATCAAGCGATATAAATACGACAGCAATCCCCACTGAGGACACCGAAAATTTCATGCCCGCCGTAGACGACATTTTCATCCATGGTACATCACAAAACGAAAATATCCGAACAACGGAAACCGACAACCGCTCCAATCTTCTTCGGCTGCCCACATTCGGCGGTGAGTTGATAGAACTATGGGCGGATATTGAGTTAAACGCTGTTTTAGCTCGTTCTGTCGGTCTACCGATACCCGATGACAGCCCGATGTTAAAAACCGCTGTGACGGAGAATATTAACCTATCCCCCTATATTTTGCGGGCTAACTTCATAAATGCCGAAAGCCCGGCGGAAGAAGCGGCAGCAGCATTTATACGCCAATTCGACCCAAACGGAGTTCTTGGCAAAAACCAAGGTCAAGCTGTAAGACCGAGGTCGCTTAGAACAAGCGTATGGATAGAACATCTGGACGGCTCTGACTGGAATAGTGACGAGAATGCCGCAACAATAATCTTGGCATTACGAAACCCATTGACGGGCGACCATGTTATCGCCATGCACGGTGTCAGCAGGGAAGCCAGCGTTGTGCGTATAGTTGATTCTGGCGAATTGTTCACAAGAGAAAACGAAACAGTGAATAATCTTATCCCCAACGTAGCGAACGAAGCGCAACCCGAAAATCTCCTCCGAATTGCCACATCAAACGGAGGCTATGTTGATATTTGGCCAGACTTTGAACTGACTAGAATTGCCGCAAGTGTTACAGGGCTGACATTGCCCGAGGGCATAGACCCCGCACTTGCGGATGCGGTTACAGGAAACGGCATATTCTACGTATCCATTCTCCAAGCTAATTTTATATATGCCGAAAACTGGATAGATGAAGCCGACGCTTGGTTTAGAAGTCAATTTGACCCGAACCAAGCCCTTGGGCGAAATGCACAAAACCAAACCAGACGACCTGCAATACTCAGAACAAGCATATGGATTAGACATTTGGACGGCTCTGAATGGAATCCAAACGCGGCAACAATTGTTTTATCGTTAGACAGTCCGTCACATGGCGACCATGTTATAGCTGTTCATGGCGTAAGCAAGGATATTAGTGTTGTGCGTATAGTTGATACGGATTGAACTGTTGAACTGCGGTGAAAGTGCTTAAAAATACCCGAAAATCCTTGAAAAATGGAACATTTTGTGGTATAATCATGGTGTAAAGTAGCAGGTTTTTTGCCTAGAAAGAGGAGTATGACAAGCATTAATAAGGAATCAAATGTCAAAGCGTAAAGCAAGTTATGATGAGGAATTTAAAGAAGAACTAGAACCAGTAGTAGACATGGTTATTTCTTGGTGGAGCGATAACATCTATTCTAAACAAGGTGAGAAATCAGAGAACCCAATAAATCTCAATACTGTCAACGGGCAAATAAAATTAAACCCCGAGCAAGCCAAGGTAATTTTGGCTAGTTTGGCAAATTTTTTAATCTATCTTAGAGATGACCGAATTAAAGAGAAAAAGATTATAGATGAAGTCACGAATATGATAAAAGCTGTAAATTTTGAAAATAACAGTGTCGGCGGACAAATCAAGTTGAATCCCGAACAAGCCGCAGTGGTTTCAGCTAGTTTTGTGCATTTCATCAATATTCTCAAGGAGAATCGCCATACGGAGAGAATGATTACAAGCCAAGTTATGCATCTGATAAAAAACGCAGATGTTGAATATAAGGTGAATTAAGAGTAAGAAATTTGGACGAAAGGAAAATATGAAAAAAGCAAGATATGCTCAAAAATCGAAGCCTCAATTATATTCTGAAAAGGAAATGGCGGTTATCGAATCGCATATATCAAAACATTATGGGAAATTTAATGTTGTGCTGCATGAGAAGGTATCGTCAGGTATACATGTGGATATTGCCGTCATTGAACCAACGAAAAAACGGAATTTTTACACATTGGTAACAATGGGAATGGGTGTCCACCGAATGAATGTTCCGCCAGAACTTGCGGATGAAGGAATTGACCGTGCGGAACTTATGATTTGTCTACCGCCGGACTGGAAGCTGCCAAAAGGCTGCGATATTTGTAAGGGTGGGGAGAGCAACAGCGCTGATATTCACATGGACGAAAGCTGGTACTGGCCTATTCGTTGGCTAAAAATCTTAGCACGTTTGCCAATAGAGAATAACTCATGGCTTGGATACGGTCATACGATTCCAAATGGGGTAAATGCAGAGCCTTTTGCTGAAAATACTAAACTTGGCTGTATTCTCCTAATCCCGCCGATACAATTTGAGGAAGATGCACAAGTTTGTGAAATGCCCGATGCAAGCAGTGTCGGATTTTACCAACTACTGCCGATATATGCAGACGAAATGGGATATAAACTCGAAAAAGGTACAGGCGCGCTTTTGGATAAATTCAACAGTCATCAGGGAATAACGGATTTACTGACACTTGATATAAACCGCCCGAGTGCGTTAAGCGGCTAAGACCACAAGTTATGGGCATGATTATAAAGCTGCATGGAATGTCCATGACGTACATAATCCGCCAATAATTACGCATACTACCAAGGAATCTAAACTAAAAAATTGAGGTGTTGTTATGGCAAAGGCAGGAATGCGCCGTCCAAGCCCGGAAGAACCGCACGGTACGGAAAGCAACAAAAAGAACAAAAAACCAAAAAATGATGTCCAGCCTGTTCCCGAAATACAAGGAAAAGAGAAAAACAAATAAGTTTGGAGAAAATATTATGATTGATATAAAGAACACTTCAAGTCTTCCCATGAACTCTTTAAGCGAAATAGCGACACCTAACGCAAACGCGGAGCATATTACCGCTCTTGTCAAAGAATCGGGTCATGTGACGGGGTATCAGCTATCCAACGGAAATATTCTCGATAAACCCGAAGCCGTGGCGCTGGCGAAGCAAGGCGGCATTGTTGGCGTGGGTATTGCCCACCGCAATGGGAATGAATATTTAAAATCACTTCCCGATGAAACAGAAAGCAATAATCTTAGTAATCTTCCGACTGTTACGAATGAAAGCTAAATGTATATCCGATAAAATCAAAGGGGAGCCTGTATGATAAGGCTCTCTATTTATTTTCACCAAAACGAATCATATTTGAGCCTAAAAGGGGCAGGCGTTTATGAACAGCTTTGAAGGATGGTATTTTAAGCACCAATCGGGCAATAAATCACTGGCTGTAATCCCAGGCAGAGCAGCCGACAGTGCGTTCGTTTTGATTATTACAAACGATAATTCATATCATGTTTCCTATCCGTTATCAGAATATCACAAAACCCGACACCCATTCTCTCTGCATGTCGGAAAGAATATTTTCACGCATAACGGCGTAATTCTCAATATTCGCCGCCCCGAAATAACACTGAACGGCGAAATAAACTACTCGGGAATAACTGCAATAAAAGGCGACATTATGGGACCGTTCAAATTTTTCCCGATGGAATGCCGTCATGGAATTATTAGCATGAGGCACTCGCTTAACGGCGATATAACACTAAATGGCGAGCAACAACATTTCAGCGGCGGCACAGGATATATAGAATCCGACAGCGGAAAATCATTCCCGAAAGGGTACACATGGGTGCAGTGCAACGATTTCAGCGGCGATTGCTCAATCATGGCATCGGTGGCGCGAATACCGTTTTACGGCTTGCAGTTTTGGGGCTGTATTTGCGTTGTGTGGTTAAATGGGCGAGAATATCGGCTTGCAACATATAAAGGTGTAAAAATCTTGCGTTGCGAACGTGGAAACATTGAACTAAAACAAGGCAATTATCGGCTTACCGTAAGTATTGATGAATGCGAAGGACACAAGCTCCCTGCGCCGCAATCGGGCAAAATGAGCCGCCTTATCCGCGAAACATTATCTTGCCCCGCACATTTTAGGTTCATGGACGGCGACCATTGCTTGTTTGACGGCAAAAGCGAAAATGCAAGCTATGAATATATGATTTGATTATAATTGGTCAACTATACTTTTGAGATTATCTATTACGAAGTTTTCATCTTTGTTTGGCTTAAATAGTAATTTCATCGCATCCAGTTTAATATTTGGATAGTCATCCGATCTATCGAAATCAGTGTAGTGCGCGCAGTCAAAGCCTATAATGTAAAAGTTACCTATAATTTCTCCAAAGGTTAATCCCCAATGGCAATCAACAGGTATATCATCATGGGGAACACCAAAATATTTATGACCCTTGGGGAGTTTAACATAACCGGTAAAATATCGCCTAAGAGGTTCCTGCCGTATTAAGCATGTATATCCTTTATACTTAAAATCCTTGCTAATTGGGGTGCTAGGATTATCTGAATCTGTGTTCATATATTGATTATAACATACTTTGCGTAAAGAGCGTTTCTGCCTGATAAATCGTGGTTTGAAGCAAAAAAGGAAAAGACCTGTAATTATTTGGTTTAAGGGGCAAGTTGCGCTATAATGTATGTGTGTACAATTCAATAAGTGGTGTGGTTTAAAAGACCCCCCTGTTTAGTTCAAACGGATTGTACAAATCGGCCGAATCTTTAAGCAAAACGAAAGGGACATATGAATATAAAATTTACAAATCAACAAATCCGATTGATTAAAGAGTTGCTGAGTTCATCAGTGATGGATAGCTTGGGCTATGGCAGCGCTGAAATAGCAACAGCGCGTCAGGTATTGTGTGCAATCGAAGATGCAGAGTACGAACACGAACAAAATATTGAGCCAGAGAACTCATGGCCAAGACGAAGTCGAGCGATATGAAAATTAACAACGATGAATACTTAATGTCACGTCCGACCCAAAGTGTTAAAGGCTGTTAAATTGACTGCTATTTTGACTGTAATCACACATTATTTTAGTGTCTCGCAGTGTCCGACTTTTAATCTATTTTCTCATTTTGTATTGTTGTTGCCATAGGACTCAAAGACAATTTCCTTCCGAATTTCGCCTTTTGCTCGGTCATAAATTTTTTCGCTTGACTATTATTTTTAATTTGCCCATCATCCAAAGTCACATTATTCAATTGCGGGTAAATGCCTAATATGTACTTAGAAACTGTTTAACATCTTTCACCCACTCTGAACATGTGATATAATCAATCAAAAAGGTGAATCCAATGACCAATTACCCAAGCAACATAAGTCGCGAAGAATTTGAAATAATTCGCAAGGATTTGG
>WRLD01000018.1 GCA_009777845.1 Defluviitaleaceae bacterium | reverse complement strand
AGCGGGTCGCGGGTATATGTTGTGGTTTCGTTGTTGGGGTTGGTTTCGGCTGTGAGTTGCCCGAGGGCGTTGTATTCGTAGGAAGAAACGCCACCAAGCGTGTCCGTGACGGTTTCTAGCAAGCCAGTGGGTGTGTAGGTGAAGTGCGTGACGTTGCCGTTCGGGTCGGTGGTTTTTGCGGCGCGGTTCATGGTGTCGTATTCTATGGTGGTTTCCGCTTCTAGTGCGTTTATTATGGACACTATTTGTCCGTTGGCGTTGTATTCGTAGGCTGTTTCCGCGCCTAGCTGGTCTATGGTTCTGATTATTCTGCCGTCTTGGTCGTAAACGGTTTCGATTGTGCCGTTTTCTTCGTCTGTGACGGTGGTTAGGCGGTTGAGTTCGTCATATGCGAAAAAGACGGTGTTTCCGCGTGGGTCGGTTTGGGCGGTTATGTTGCCGTTTTCGTCATACGCAAAGGAAACGGTATATCCCTCGGGATTAGTGGAAGATGTTATGCGGTTAAGAGAATCGTACACAAAGGTAGTAACGCCGTTTTCTGCGTTTGTTATTTTTGTGATGTTGCTGTTTGGGTCGTATTCGTAGGAAGTAACGCCGTCTAGGGGGTCTGTGACTGTTGAAATGCGGTTTAGCAGGTCGTACTCAAAGGCTGTCGCCGTCCATTGGGTCGGTGATTGTTAGAATATTACTGTTTTGGTCGTAGGTGTATGAGGTCACGCCGCCTATTGCGTTGGTTTCGGCGATGATTCTTCCCATTGTGTCGTAGGCAAAAGCGGTAACGCCGCCTAGCGGGTCGGTGAGTTGTGTTAGTTGTCCGTTGGCGTTGTATTCGTATGATGTTTCCGCTCCTGTTTCGTCTTTCACGGAAGTAAGCCAGCCTGCGGAGTTGTAGGTTAGTTCGGAGTAGGTGTTATCGGCGTTGGTTATTCTTGTCAATCTGCTGGCGTTGTCGTAGTGGTAGGTGGTTTCGTTGGCTTCAGGGTCGATTGTTTTTATTCGTCTGCCCATACCGTCAAAAACGCTTGCGAGGGTGTTTCCGCTTGGGGTGGTTAGGTGGGTGAGGTTGCCGAAAAGGTCATAGTCGAAGGTGGTCGTGTTGTCTAGCGGGTCGGTTTCGCTTGTCATGCGGTTTTCGGCATCAAAAGTGAACGTCCATGTGTTTCCGCGAGGGTCGGTCATGGAGGTGATTCGTCCGCGTTGGTCGTGGGTGTAGGTGGTTTCGTTTTGTTGTGCGTTTATTATTTTTGTTAAATTTCCCGCGAGGTCGTATTCATGTGATGTCGTGTTTCCTCGGGGGTCGGTTGTGGTTGTGGGCTTGTTTTGGGCGTTGCGGGTTATGGTGGTGGAGTTGGAGAGCGGGTCGGTTGCGGCGGTGTTGAAGCCGTTGCCGTCCACGGTGAAGTGGTATACGCCGCCTAGTGGGTCGGTTGTTTGGAGTAGCTTTCCTGCGTGGGAGTAGGTGAAGTCGATTTTGCCGTCATCGGGGTTGGTTTGTTTGGTTAGTCTGCCGAGGTTGTCGTACTCAAACGCTGTTACGTTGCCTAGTGGGTCGGTTTGGGTTAGGACATTGCCTACGGCATCATAGGTAAAGTTGGTTGTGTTGCCTAGTGGGTCGGTGCTTGTTAGTAGGTTGTTTTGGGTGTCGTAGGTGAAGGTGTAGGTTTGGGTTTCTATGGGAGCGAGAGGGTCATAATCGGGGGCGAGGGGGTCAGTGTTGTCAGGCATTATAATTGTCCTTGATGTCATGTTGCCGTTTGTGTCGTAGGTAAACTCGACAACCGAGCCGTCACGTTGGGTGTGTTTGGTTGGCAGGTTTCTATTGTTATACTCGAATAGTTCTATTTCGCATGGCGTGGCTGTTTCGTTTTCGTGAGAAAAATAGCTTACGGACGTTCTATTTCCTGCGTTGTCGTGGGTGAACGCTACGGAGTTTCCTAAGCCGTCTATTGTTTTTACCAAATGTCCGTTTTGGTATTCGTATTCTATTCGTCCTGCTTCGTCCGCTATTGCTACAGTTTGCCCGATTGCATCATAAAAGTATTGCCGTACCGCGCCTTCGCCGTCAGTAATGGTTGTAACGCGATTGTTCACATCATACACATAATCAAAGGTGCCTTGGTCGAGCATATATTGCTTGATTGCTCGCCCTTGGCTGTCGTACTCATTTGTCAAATAAATATTGCCGTTAAAATCCGTTATTTGCGTAAGGCGGTTGTTTTCGTATTCATATTCGAGCGTATCGCCGTCTGTGTTTGTGAACGAGCGCAGATTTCCGTCTGGGTAGTATGAGTATTCCACTGAACGCCCAGTATGGTCGTCAATGCGTGAAATTACGCCGTTTATATAGGTGAAATATAGCGTACCGCTACGATTGCTTATTGATGACATAAATAGCTTGATATTGAAAAGTGTATAGTACGATATTTCCGTGCGGTTGCCTATGGAGTCCTCGATTGAGATTAAATCGCCGTAGGAATCGAATGTATAAGCATTGCCTGCGCGGTCTGACATCACATACACACGCTCGCTGCCCGTACCCACCTGCCGAAATGCTTTGTCGGTATGTCGGCTTGGAAAAAAGCCCCCATGTATAGCATCAAACTCAATGATGTTTCCGTTTGGTTCTTGGATTACGAATGTGTTCATATTGGTATTGTCGTAGCTTTTAACTGAAAGGGTGTACATATAGTTGTGCCGCCAGCCGCGGCCAAGCTCGTCAAATTTTGTATCGCGAGAGTTATAATGCCGTGTAAAATTGAGCGGCTCTGCCCCATGCAATGAAAAATCCGTGTAGTCAGTATAAAAATTTCCTGTAACCATATGTACAGGGTCGCCGTCATTTTCGGAAATAAAGGGAATATCATCGAGGTCTAACAATCCGCGGGGAAATTTGGTGAAGTCTATTGATGAATCGGAATATCGCCAAGGTGAATATCTAAGCCAATGATTAAGATTATCGCCGTTTCTTTCGTCACGCACTTGAATATGAATATCGCCATAAATGCTAACACCTGTGAAAACGGATATAAAACCCCATTCAGCCTGTGGCACTTGCGGATGACCGTGTACGGCTTGGGCATACGCAAGTCCCCATCCCGGTTCATAATCATTATAAATAAGAGCCACGCCAGCAGGAATCCATCTGCCTGATAAAACAGGCCCAACCTCTATATCCGCCGAAAGACATTCCGCAACGACACCATAATCAACCCTATAGGTTGCTGTAAAGGTGTTATAGTTTGTTATTCCTCTGTCGATTATTACTCCGTCTTGTTCTATCCACCAATGCCAATAGAAGTGCATTATCGCATCTGTATAATAGTAGGAAGAACGTCCTAATGTATAAGGCTCTGAAATTTCGGGCTCGCCCACTATTTCAATTCCCGAATGGTATACTAAATCCGAGTCTGTATCTAGCACTACGGATATAGGCATGGACGGCATATCGAGATGTAAATTTAATTCGGGGAGAGTGTAGGGCTGCATATCTGGTAATTCCATACGTTCGCTTGTTTGGGGTTCGGTTGCCTGTTCGTGTTCGGCGTGGGCTTGGAGTGGCGGGAGTGTGCTGAGGAGTAGAATAAATGCTAATAAGTAAGCGGTAAGGTGTTGGATATGTGTTTTTTTTGGATAGCACCGCACACCAAATAAAAGGGCGATTGTTGGGTTTAGTTTATTAAGTAATGTTGCTGGTGGTGTGGCGGTTAATGTTAGTTCCAGTCTTTTCTTGGTTTTCATTTTTATTCCACTCTCCTATGCTGTGTATTGTATTATTTTTATTACAACTATGCAATCACGACCGCTAAAAACAATAGTGATTGATACTTTTTACGTTAATATTTTTACGTTTTTTACGTTATTACAGTTATTTAATTTGATTCTTGCCTTCTTTTTTCTTTCTCATTTTGTGTCCTCCTGTCCTTTGGAAAATAATTTACTACAAAAAGCTGTAGATTTCTATAAAATCCCTTTTTGTGGTTGTAAAAATTTTTTTTGTGGCTCGTAAGATATTTTAAATTGGATTATGCCTGTGTGCGTATGAATGTTGATAACACTGCACACAGGCACATATCCGCAGAGAATGTAGCGTTCAAGTCGCTGTTTGTGCCACTTGTTACATCATTGTTTAAGCTACCCCTGCCGTGGCTTGTAGACTACCCATACTATGTCTTTACCATGCTTGTACTGTGGATTGACCGTGTTTATAATTTTCAGTTGCGGGCAATCGCTAAGTATGTTAAATTATTCTTCGTGAGGGAAATATTTCCCTTAATTGCTACTACAAAAAACTACACCTTTTTATAGTTTCTACCTTTTCTTTCCACTCCGCAACTCTCTCAAACGGTTGTAAAATGTGGCTTGTTTAAGCCCTGTTTGATTTAACGCTTCCTCAAAAGTCATTTTTCCGCACTCCCATTCCTTTACCACTTTGGTAAAATTTTCGGGGGGCTTTTTTATAGGGCGGCCGAATTTAACGCCGCGCGATTTTGCCGAGGCTATGCCCTCGGCTTGACGTTGCAAGATGTGACACCTTTCAAGCTCCGATACAGCCCCGAAAACGGTAAGCATAAATTTTCCCGTGGGCGTTGTCGTGTCGATGTTTTCCTTTTGACTGACAAACTCAACGCCTTTTGCTGTTAGCTTTTCCACAAGGTCGAGTAAATCCTTTGTGTTCCGTGCGAAACGGCTTACCGATTCCACGATAACGGTATCGCCGTGCTTGACGGTTGCCAGTAGCTTCTGCAATCCCGGGCGGGCTGTGTTTTTTCCGCTTTGCTTGTCGATAAAAATGTGATTGCGTGGTATTTTTAGCGTATCCATTAAATCTAGCTGTCTATTTTCGTTTTGTTCCGCCGTGCTTACACGGCAATAACCATAAATGCTAATAAGCATCACCCTTTCATTCATATAAATAAACCTCGCATATAAAAATCATGTGAGGTTTGGAAATTTTTAAATCTGCGTATGCGTTTTAAGTATTAAGACTTGACTATCATTGCCGTGGACTTCTATAACTCCAAGCCCTTACTCCGTTTAAGTTGGACGTACTGACGGTGGAGATTATTGTAATTATCCTCCCAACGCTTGGCTTCGCGTTTTTGATGGGTAAGCTGTGATGTTAGGTCTGTTGTGGATTGCTTCTCTTGACTGTAGAGCTGTCTGTATCTTTGGGTTTCGCCTTTTGCCGTTTTTAGCTTATCGTCAATGTTATGTTCCCTTTCGGCAATTTTGCCCTCTCTGTCATTCAATCCCTGCTCCCTGCTGTCGAGTTGCTTTTTCCTGTCACGCAGTTCCTTTAATTGCCGTGAGTTTTTCGCGCCCTCGATTGCCGTTTTCTTTAGGTCGTTATATTGGGCGAGCGGAATTACAACATTGTCTTTATTCAGCTTTGAGGGCGCGGCAGTATACGCTTTTACAGCTTCCAGCACTTTACGTTTGCCCTCGACTGCTTCAAGGTCGTTATGCAAAATTGCTTTTTCAGCTTGCAGTATTTTAAGGGCTTGTTTTTTTGCGGTTATTTCGTCTGCAAGATGCTTTTTTTCAACAAGTAAATCATTTTCAATGTGTTCTCGTAGCTCGTCTTTGATTTCGTCCAAAATTTCGGGTTCGGCTTTGATTTCCTCTTTTGCTTCGTCACGTATTTTCTTGTACTCGTCTGGCGTAAATGTCTTGCCGCGTCCCTTAGCTTCTTCGGCGATTTCCAAACCGTGCCTTTCGCAAAGTTCACGTAAAATTTTCCGCTCCTGTATTCGCCATTCGTTTATGGAATTTTTACTTTTGCCGAAGCCCATTTTTTCCAAAGCCACGGAAATGCTGTTGCGGATTTCCATTCCGTTCTTGTAGCCGTCTGCGATTGGAATATAATCAATGTGCAAGTGCGGCGTTTTTTCGTCAAGGTGCAAGACGGAATTGAACACGTAGAAATTTGGATTACGTTCTGAAAAACTTTTTGCGTATTCGTCCAAAATCCGTGCGGCGATTTCGCCGTCGGCAGAGCCAACGGCGCAGGTGTTTTTATCGCCGATACCAACGGCGATTTCATAAAACGATTTTTCTTTGTTTGACGAAGTAGCGACTGTGTCTTTGCTTGCGTTTCCGAAAAGGTGTGAGTAGTAATTTTCGATTTTTCGGTCGGCGCGTTTTTGCTTTGCGTTGTAGTTTTCTAACGCTTGCCCGAAGCAGTTTTGGTATGCCGCTTCCAAACTTTCACGAGCGTAGTAAATATTATTTTTGGTTCTGCTTGGGTCTACGTTTTTGTAAATGAAGTTTCGGTTGTTGTGGTTTAATGAGCCTTTGCCTTTTGCGTGGGATATTTTTCTGGTGGCTATGGGTTTGACCTCCTTTGATTTTGGTTTTGATGTTTTGGTTTTGGTTTTACGGTTTTGGTTTTACGGTTTTGGTTTTACGGTTTTGGTTTTACGGTTTTGGTTTTACGGTTTTGGTTTTACGGTTTTGGTTTTACGGTTTTGGTTTTACGGTTTTGGTTTTACGGTTTTGGTTTTGGGGTTTTGACTTTGTGAGTGCTAAAGGCACGAATAAGCCGCCGGCAGGCCCCCTTTACCTTTGATGCGTAGTGTCAAAGGTAATAAGGGGTTACTTTTGAAAAAAGTAACAAAACCTGAGAGCGTGACGGCGAGCAGGTTTTGCGAGGTTTGCAGTGCGGTCACTGTCGCTGGCTTTGACTTTGTGATGTATGCGGTTAAGGATTTTACTGATTTATGCAGTTAAGAATTTTGCGTTATTGATTTTTCGTGATTTGCAAAATTCCCCTTTTCGATTTTTGCAGAATTACCACTCTCATTTATTTTCCGTTTAGCCCAATTAGAAAACGCCATATCGTCAGAGCCGTTTTGCAAAATCTCGAACAGCTTCAATTTCACGATGTCGATTTCTTTCGTAACGGCGTTTAATTCATGTTTACATTTTTCAAAAGCCTGTTGCCGTTTTTCTTTCGTTTGCAAAAGTTTGTCTAGCTTGACTTGTAGTTTTTCCGCTTTCAATTTTTTGCCGTTATCCATTTTTACACCTCACTCATTCCTTTATTTTTTGAAATGTCATTCACAACAAGTCGTAAAATCTTGTCGTGAATATTCTCCCTTGCGTTTTCGTTAAACGCCACGGACACAGCGTAAACCGTATTACCGATTTTCTTCTTGAACAGACTTGACGGAATCGCCTGTTTTACCGCTCTTGCACGTTCGTTTTTCATTAAATCACTCCTTTAAAAAAATAGTAGGAGTAACCCTGTTTTGAGAAACAAGATTACTCCCCTCATATATAAGAATTTCACATATGCTTTTCAGTAATGATAAAAAATGCGTAAATATTTAACCCAAGCAATGATACGTGAATCCATTGAACGCCTTGAATTAGCCGCCCGAACGGTTGATGAATTTGAAATAGTTGTTGGTTGGTGGGACAAGCTGGACGAAAAAATACAAGAAGCGTTCGAGAAAACAGTCTGGTCTACGGATAACAATAAATTCGATTGGAACAAATTTTCCGCAACAATACGGCAAGCCGATTTGTTGCATATTCTCTTTCATTGCATTTGCCAAATGCACAATCTTATTGAAGATGACGAGCTTTCGGCGCTATTTGAAAAAGCAACCGACAAGCAAAAACGCATATTTTTCTTGCGTGTTATTCGAGGTTGTTCGCCGCAAAAAATAGCGGCCTGCCTAGAAATGACAGACCGCAACGTGCGCGATATGGAGAACAAAATGCTTGCCAAAATACGGAAAGAGTTTTATCTGATTTTGAAGAAACGGCAGGCTGAAACACATAGAAACAATCATAGTCGAAGTCTTAAACATAGGCTTAAAATTTATGAGTACGGACAAGGAGTTTTTTAATGACACGCGCATGGCTGCGGAAGTGTGTGTATTCGCCGAAAAATACGGCTTGCTCGGCTTTATGACTGCGCTTCCGCTTACGGCTGAATTTATGGAGTACGATACAGTCTATTTGCCAAAAAACCGCCATATTCGCAAGGAATCCATGCCGTCAAGGGAATACGCAAAGCTATTTTTTCCATTTGAAGAAAAGCTAAACGAAAACCCTAATCCGTGCAGAGTTTACCCAAGCACCGAAGAAAACAAGAACTCGCTAGTCATACCCTTGACGGCACGGCGGAAGCCCCGAGCCGTAGAAATGTGCTATCAGCGTACCTACGCCGAATCCTTGAACTGGCTAATGACACAGTTTAAGGACTGGACGTTAATGTTTATGGCGAGTATTCTTCATTACAAACTTGATGATGCGCTGCAAGTAGAATTGTATCGCCAAACAATAGCCGCATTTGACGGAAATGTGCCGTCTTTTCATATTGAATTATTCGACAAGCCCGTGATGGTGTGGGATTTTAATTCGCTTATGTCGGTTATTCATCTCGTGCTTGGATTGTTGATTACCGATGAAGCGCGGCCGCTACGGACATGTAAATACTGCAATAGGGCGTTTATTGCCAAGCATCCGCAAGGTGAGTTTTGCAAGCCGAATTGTAAGAATAAGCATAATGTTTACAAAAGTCGCGGGAAAATATTTAACTCTAAAGAATGAAAAACATGGCTCTAGTTTTTAAAAACAAAGGCAACGACCGCATGTGCCATTGCCCTTGTTGGTCGGCGTGCGGTATTGTCTAAGAAAACCACTTAGACAATACCTTACTGCCTGCTTCTTGATTTTAGTTATCAGATTGCAATTTTAATGCTTTTGAGGTTTATGCCTTGTGAAGATGTTTTTGCAAGTCCTTGTGAAGATACTTTCGCAACTGTTTCAAACGAAGTCCCCGCAAGAATCTCGTCACGTTGTGCCTGCTCTTTAGCCAGTCGCGCCGCTTTCTTTTTGGCGTAACGCTCACGGTCATAGTCACGCAACGCTTCTTTTTCTTCTTCTGTCATAAGG
The DNA here is from genome assembly GCA_009777845.1 of Defluviitaleaceae bacterium. GTDB lineage: Bacteria > Bacillota > Clostridia > Lachnospirales > WQUN01 > WQVC01. Next base: position 49,214 of record WRLD01000018.1, on the reverse strand, counting down.
TGGCGCGGTTTTCGTCCTCTTGATAGTGTTTTGGGCAGTTCTTCCTGCGGCTTTTCCGCTTGCGGCAAGTCAAAACTCCCAATAAAGTTAAGGTAAATATCCACTTTCTGAATACGCTTGCCTGTGCTTTTGTCGGCTTCGTGGACGATTACTTTTTCGATAAACTCATTTAACAGCAATGGCGAAAACTCCGTAAATTCAGTATGCTTTTTAACTAATTCCATAAAACGCTCCGCCTTTACGCTGTCGGCGTTAAATGTGTTAATATCCGCTTGCAGTTTTTCTATTTCAATGTCGAGGTCAGTTTGCTCCGTATCGTAGCTTTTTAACAAGTCGGCAAAATGGCTCTCGGGGATTTTCCCTGCGGCGTAGGTTTCATACAGCTTGCGGACAAGCCCTGTTATTTCTTCTCGGCGGCGTTGTGATTTTTTCAGCGTTTTCTTGTTTTCTTTTACCGCCGTTTCCTGTTGCAACGTGGATTCTTGGCGAACACGCTCGATAAACTCCGCTTCGTTGTTTCTCGCAAAATCGCTTACACGCCGTATCGTGTCTAATAGCAATTGCTCGACAACCTCAACACGGATATAGTGGCAAGTACAGCTCCGCGAATAATGGCGGTAGCTTGAACAAACATACTCGTCATGAGGTTTGTTTTCCCTGCCTGTTTTTCCTATTTTGTTGTACATTTTATGCCCGCAATCCGCACAGTAGAGGGTTCCCGTCAGCGGATTGGCTTCGCCTGTCGCCCTTTGTGGCCTACGCCGTGTTTCCCGTAGGCGTTGTACAACCGTCCATTCTTCTTCCGTGATGATTGCAGGAATTGCGCCGTCAAACACCAACCGCCCATCGGGGTTTGGCTGGCGTTTCTTGGTTTTATAGCTTTCCTTGGTGGTCTTGTTTAGAATCTTCTTGCCTGTATATTCCTCTTTAGATAAAATGTGTAAAATCGTGCCAACCGCCCAATTCGTGGGGTTGGCAGTGGTCTTGCCGGGCATACCCATACCGCTCTTGTTCCAATGCGCCGCCGGTGTTAATACGCCCTCGGCGGATAATTCGTTAGCAAGCTGTGTTGGGCTTTTGCCCTCGATAATTCCACGAAACAAGCGTTTTACAATCGGCGCGGCGGCTTCGTCCAGTATCCACTTTTGGCGGTCGGTCGGGTCGTGAATATAGCCATATGGCACTGCCCCCGATACGTGGTTGCCGTTTTTGGTTCTCGCCCCGAAGATTGCCCGAATTTTGCGGCTCGTGTCACGCGCATGCCATTCCGCGAAAAGGTTACGAAACGGCATAAAATCGTCCTCGCCTTTTGATGTGTCGATTGATTCTGCCACAGCAATGAGTGCCACGCCGCTTTCCCGTAGCTGTTCAAGAAACAACCCCACACGCAAATGGTCGCGCCCTAAACGGCTCATGTCCTTGATACAAATTTGTGCAACCCTGCCGTTTTCTACCATATCAAGCATCTGCAAAAAGCCCGGTCTATCCCAACGAGTGCCGCTCCAGCCGTCGTCACTTAGATGGACAAAGTTGGAATACCCGTTACGGTTCGCGTATTCTTCCAAAAACGCCTTTTGGTTTTCGATTGACAACGATTCATTCACCCGCTCGTCCTCTTTTGATAATCTGCTGTACAAAATGGTTTGTTTGGTCATGGTTTTAAACCCTCCCTGTGGTTTTTTGATTTGCGAGGGGTGGCTTGGCAAGGTGGCTTGCCGAAACAACTTGTGAACGTAACGTGTAAAAGCAACTTGTGAAAGTAACGTCCCAAAGCAACTTCCCAAAGCAACTTGCCAAAGCAACTTGTAAAAGTTAGCCCCTCATATGTAGGAATTTGAGGGCGCGTTTTCGGAAGTCTTTTTTGCACAAGTTGAAAATATTTTCCCTGTCGCAAATACTTCCTTTAGTTTATAGCCCCTTGGGGTTAGTTGTAGGGGACGGATTTATCCGTCCCGAGGTATGCACGTTCATCAATTCGGGGCGGGTAACGTCAATTAACGCACAGCGAGGTAATCTCGGGACGGATAAATCCGTCCCCTACAAAAAACCGTGTAGGTTTTGGCGTTCGTGCGTTTTGGCGTGGCGTGCGTTTGGCGTGGCATTTTGGTCGTTCGTGCGTTTGGCGTGGCAAATAAAAAAACGGCTTACGCCGTTTTTTTATTTGCTATAGCTATAAAGGCTCGTGACGACATTCCCACCAAACCAACGTCGGTGAAAAGGGGCAATGCCCCACAGTGAAAAGCAACTAGCCAAAAGGCTCGTGACGACATTCCCACCAAAGTACAGCGGTGAAAAGGGGCTACGCCCCCCAAACAAGCCATCTCATAAACGCCGTAACATCAGCCGCATTAACCGCACCGTCCCCATTTATATCCGCTACCCCAAACAGCGGGTCAGTCGGCAAAGGCATAGTAAAGCCCGCATGTCCTGCAACCGCGCGCGCAAGCCATACCACGTCTGCCGAGGACACACTGCCAGTGCCGCCCGAGGACAACGCGCCTAGGCGTAGCCAGTTGGCGGTTATGGTGGTGTTTGCGGTCACGTTTGTGAGCGGTGTACTCCAACCGCCCAGCACATAGCCGCTGCGTGTCAATATCGGCGCGGTTGCCGCCGAGCCGTGGTTGATTGTTTGCGTAACTGCGCCGCCGCCTGTGTGAGTACCGCCGTTTAGGTTAAAGGTGACGGTGTAGGTGAGCGGTACAAAGTTCATGGCGGTAATCGTGACCGCGTTGGCAGGCATGGTAAACGTGGCGGTAGTCGCGCCTACAGCGTTAGTCACGGAAACGCCGGTTGCGGTTATTCCGTTCGCCGCAAGTCGATAACCTGTGGGCGGCGTTATATTTAGTGTAACAGTCGCGCCAGGCGCAAAGCTAGGGCCACCCTGTACGGCTACGCCTGTTACGCCGCTTTGTATGGTTACTGGGTTGGTTGCGCTTCCTGCGGGAAGCTCGATAATGCGTATATTGCTGTAGTGTATGTCGATATTTTGGGAAGTAGCCGAAAGACTGACGTTCCTCGCGCCAATCGCCACGAGCTGGTCGCGCGTAAGCGTAATACCATGCGTAAACGGCACATTTATGCCTACGGCAGTACCGTCAAAAATAACGTGGTTGCCCTCTTGTGTACCGCCAGGCACTTGTGCCACAGGCACAACATTTCCGCTCGCGCCCTCAAAGCGTATACGCGGCGTACCGCCTGCGGGGAACGTGCCAGAATATTCTATGCGGTACAGATTTCCTGCGGAAATAGGAATAGCAGGCGTGCCGTTTCCGCCTAGTCCGTTTGTGCCGCCTAGCATCAAGCGAATGGCGTGCGCTACGCCGCTTCTTTGGGTAACTACTACAGCGCGATTGCCTGCGTTGCCCGAGGCCGTGAACGTGGTCGTACCTGCCGCGCCTGTTCTGTCGAGCGGCGCGAACGCCGTCAGCGTAGAGCCAGAGAGCGAGCCAGTACCCGAAAACGCGCTAAAGCCTGCCGCTGTGTGCCTTGTGGTCGTTTGCATATCGTACAGTACCGTTTCTGTCGAAGCCGCCGATACCGTGATGTTTACGTTGCTTGAAGCCGAAAGGAACGCGCTAGGATTGCTTGGCGTAAAGGTGACGTTGTGACTGCGTACGCCCACCGCGCCCACGGACGTGCTATTACCTGCCGTCCACGAGAAGGTGCCTGCCGTGCCGCCTGTATTGCTTGTAGGCAGTGCGACCTGCCCGAGGGTTTGCCCTACGGTAGCGGTCAAGCCAGTCGGCCAGTTTACCGTAGGCGCGACTGGCGTGCCGCCCGATTGCCAGTTAGCCGTAACTGTTACGGCGTTGGCGGGCATGGTAAATGTCGCGCTTGTTTGGCTTGTTGCGTTTTGTATTGTCACGCCCGATGCCGTCCAGTTTAAAAAGGTCTGTCCAGTAGGCGCAGTGCCTGCGTTAAGCGTGACGAGCGTACCCTGTGCCGCAGGGTTCGGGCTTGCACTCGCGCCTGTGCCGCCGCCGCTTATTGTTATGGGGTAGGTAATCGGCGCGGTGGTACATCTGCATGGCAAATTATTACATACGCCGCATTCCACAGGGTTGGTAGGAGCGGTAACAGCGGCAGTGGTTAGCACAACGGAATCAAAGCGTGTAAATTCGTTGGTATCGCCGCCTCCGCGGTGATTTGTGGCTTGGGTGTATGTGTTTCCTGTACCTGTAAGCCCTTGGTTTGTGGCAAGAGCCACATATAGCGTGGTCGCTGTGTTTGTGCCGCTTGTGAGAAGCCTGCGCGGAATAGTAAGCGTAGCGGTAGAAGCGCCCGCAATAATGGTATCTGGCGAAATAATTACGCTTGCAGGGTCGGTAAGCCGAGCCGTAGTCAAGAACGAAATATTGTTCAAGCCCGAGGTACCCGACAAATTCGTCCACGCCAAAAGTCTGCGGTTACTATTGTTGCCCTGCGAGGTGTAGTTAATTGTAAGCGTAGCATCGCCATTGGCAGAAATAATACATGGCGTAATTTCTAGCCCCGACAGCATAAGCACATGGTCAGTCGCGCCGCGGCTTACGTTTATGTCTACAGGGGCAGTCTTGTTCGGATTCCAGTTAAATCTAATTGTACGCGAAATGTTGAGCGTAAAGCTCTGTGTCGCGCTTCCGTGTGCGTTAGTGGCGTTAATGGTAAAGGTATGACTGCCCGAAGCCACCGAGGCCGCGATATTGAGCGTATTGCCGCTTATGGTAACGCCCGACGGCGCGCCAGTGAGCGTGTACGTAATAGGCGTAGAGCCAGAAGCCGTAATCGACATAGTACGCGCCGTGCCTTGGGCTACGGTGAGGTTGTTCGCGCTGGTGATGGTGGGCGGAGTCGGCGTGACTACAAGCGTTCTGAAGTTGCCTGGGATTTCGCTAAGCGGAACAGGCGTATGGGTTGGGTTTTTGCGGTAATGTCCTGCCGCCGCTAGTACGAGGCTTCCGTTGTAGTCGCAGGTTACCTCTGTGTGTTCATAATCTTCGTAGTCGTTTTTGAAACTGCCGTTAGTTGTAGCAGGCCCGCCCAACAACGCGCCTGTAAGCAGGTTTGCAGGGTTGGGATTTCCTGCGTTCCATGGGAACGTATTTGTACCCGAGGCCGCCCTATGGTGTAAACGCATAGCCGTTTGAGCAACCGTAGGCGTACCTGCATTGATAGAGGGATAGCCTAGTACATACGAGTTGCGCGTAGTATTATTGCCGAGCAAAAATCTCATTTGCTCGTGCGCCCATGTGGAATAGGTGCTTTGGTTACGCCTATTATCACGAACCAGTGCCAAGCCCTGCATTGCCGCATTATAACGAGCATTTCCCCAGTTGCTCCAGTTACTGTAGTTTGTTGGGGTGTTTCTATTTATTCTGTCTGTGTTAAGCTCTCTTTCTGCCGCTTCCCAGTTTTGCCTTAAAATTGCGACTTGCGGCCACGCATTGTCCCAGCTATAAGCCCAGTTTATATGAGGAATCGAGCTTGTGCTGCTTGTGGTGGGATTACCGCTGCTATCTCTGCGGTAGCTAGTGCTACCAGTAGCGATAACAAGCCATTCTCCTGCAAGCGCGAGCTTATCCTGCCAACGTGAGGAATTGTAGTAGCCGGTTGTACCCGCCGTAGCCACGGCTTTAGAGCCGCTACTCGCCCAGTTAAACAAGGCTAAAGCCACGTCTAAGTCCTCTTGGTCGCCGAAGTTTACATAGTTTTGTGCAAGCAATGCCGCCGCTATTGCCACTTGGTCTGTACCAGGGTTGCCCGCTGATAAATCTGTAAAGCGCGCGTTCCTGTTTGCTCCTGCGGCACTGCCTGTTTGGTTAGAGGGATTGCCCCAGTAGCCGTGGTCGTTGCCGCCGCCGCCGTCGCCCACTTGGTACGCATACGAGGCTATAGTGCCGTCAGCTTGATAAACTACGCATCTTTTGTAATATTCGGCAAAATGGTTGAGTATACGTTCCGCATGGTCTAGCGAGCCAGCCTTGGCGAACTCCTCGCGGTATTCGTATACAGCCCAACCAAGCGAAACTCCCGCAAAAGCAATAGGCAAATTAAACTTTACATGGTCGCCCGCATCATGGAAGCCGCCGCGCAGGTCAATGGTGGTAGGCCCGCCTTCCCCTCGCATACCCGAGGGTACGGAGATATTCTGGTCTTGCAAGTGGCAGTTGTTCCTCCACGCAAATTGCGAACGAGTAGTTACGTTATGACCGCACATATTAGCATCAAAGAAGTACAGCGAGGTCTGCAAAAGCCGCGCGTAGTTTACTTCCGTGTTAGCCAGCACAGTCTGCGGAAACGCAGGGACAAGCGATAGCACCATTAAGAATGTTAAAAACAATGATAGTAAGCGTGACGAGAATTGCTTTTTCATTTAATTCACCCTTTCAATACACTTTAGACAGAACGCAAATTTTTTTAAAGGCATGGAACGCGGATTTTCGCGGATTTAACGGATTTTCGCGGATTTTTTTCTCGCGTTAATTAAAAACTAACGAAACATAAATTACGTAGGCTTTTATTTACACGGATTTTAATAACCATGCCAGACAGAATCCGCGAAAATCCGCCAAATCCGCGAAAATCCGCGTTCCATAATCTTTTAAATCCACAGCTACGTGCGTACCTCGGGACGAGTAAACTCGTCCCCTACAAGGGAATTTACTCTACCCTCGCAAATCCGACAGCTCCCACCCAACAAGCCATCGCATAAACGCCGTAATATCCGCCGCGTCTACCGCGCCGTCGCCGTTTATATCTGCAACGGCGAACATCGGGTCGGTCGGCGCAGGCTTGGCAAAGCCAGAATGACCTGCAATCGCGCGAGCGAGCCATACAACGTCTGCGGAGGACACACTGCCAGTACCGCCAGACGACAACGCGCCTAGCCGTGACCATTGTGCTGTAATCGTGATGTTGGCGGTAATCGGCGTGGTGAAGCTAAACGCAGGATTGCCTGCCGCGCTAGATGTCCAGCCAGTAAGCACCCAGCCCGAGCGTTCCAGTACAGGCGCGGTTGCCGTGCCGCCGTTGCTTATTTGCTGTGAAAGCTGGCCGCCGCTTACGTGATTGCCGCCGTTGGTTGCGATTGTCACCGTAAATTGTGACGAAGCGTCTACCTGCCAGTTTGCCACGAGCGTAACGGGCGCGCCTGCCATATTGAAGCTAGTGCTTGCACTGCTTGCGTTGGCGAAGCCTACGGACGGCGCAGAAGTCCAGCCTGTGAAGCTATAGCCTGCGCGTGTTCCTGCATTTATAGAAATTGTGTCGCCTGCTTCCGCAGGGTTTTTGCTTACTGTTGCGCCAGTACCTGCGCCGTTCATGCTTACTGGGTACAGCGTGGGTATGGGGGCAGGTGAAAGCTGTATAATGCGTACATTAGAAATGTTTATATTTGCGGTGTTGCCAGTTTCTGACATGTTTAGGGTACGCGAACCAATAGCCACTAGCTGTTCGCGTGTAAGTGTTACAGAATGTGTAAATTCTGTATTAGCAGGAACGGAAGCGGCGGCATCAACAAGAACATGCCCTCCGCTCAATACACCGCCAGGCACGAGGGAAGCATCGGTCAAGCTCTCGAAACGCAGACGAGGGATAGCCGAAGCGTTAGGGAAGCGCGCGGTATATTCTATTCGATAAGAGCTACCTGCTACGGTAGGCATACCCACACTACCCAAGCCCTCTGTTCCGCCTAGTGTAAGGCGTACGGTTTGGCTTACGCCGTTCCTGTTAGTAATAGCGATTGACCTACTGCCTGCTGTTCCGTTTACGGCAAAGGTAGTATCAGAGCCGCCGCCCCTAGTAAGCGGAGCAAACGCAGACACCATGCCGCTTGGCAAAGCACCAGTACCCGCAAACTCGGCAAACCCAGCCGCAGGGTGTCTATTAGTAGTCTGCATATCATATATTACAGTTTCTGTCATCGGGCCTGTAGCCGTTACATTTACACTCACAGACTGGTTTACTGTAGTAAACGCGTATGTGTTATCTGGTGTAAATCTAAGCACATGAGTACGCGTACCCACCGCGCCTACTAGCGAGGTTGGCGAGAACCACGAGAACGTGCCAGGCGTGCCAAGGTTGCCAGGCAACGGGATTTGACTCACGGTTTGCCCTGTTACCGCTGTTAGGCCTGTGGGCCATGTGACTACAGACGGCTGTTGTACCACTGTTTCCCAGTTTGCGGTAACGGTGACGGCGTTGTTTGGCATAGTGAATGTCGCGCCGTTTGGCATGGTTGGGTTAGTGATTGTCACCTGCGAGGAAGTCCAGCTTACAAACTGGCTGTTAGCAGGCGGCGAGCCTGCGTTAAGCGTAACGGTTTCGCCTTGCTCCGCAGGGTTGTTTGGCATAGCAGAATGGCCTGTGCCAGTGCTTACTATGGTTACGTTGCTGCCTACCGCTTGCCGCCATACGGCAGTGACGGTAATATCAGTCGTTATATTATTGAACGGTGTGTCCCACCCAGTGAGCCTATAGCCCTCACGATATGCCGTGGGAGGCGTAGCGGCGTTTCCGCCTGCTACTATTTGCACTAGCTCGCCGCCGCCTGTGCGAGTACCGCCTGCTAGGTTGAACGTAACGGTAGAGGGCGCGCTAGGGTCACATCGGCAGGGCAGGTTATTACAACGAGTGGGAGGACATGGTACAGGGTTGCCTATTCCCAAAACAGCGCGCGAATTAAAGCGAATGTTGGCGACACGCTCTGCGAACTCGCTATGACCGCGGTGGTCGCCAGTGTTTGTGTACCTGTCGGCAACGCCGCCCGATGGGAAGCCTGTTTCCCCTGCATCAATCGTAATCGCAACATATAGCTTGGTTGCGGTGTTTGTTCCGCTTGTTATTAGTCCGCGCGGAATAGTAACCGTGGCGGAGCTGTCGCCTGCGTTAATACGCGGCGAAACAGCAGCATTTCCTGCCACAATATTGGCGGTAGTCAAGAACGAAACATTGTTTATGACGGAAGCCGCGCCCGATAAATCCGTCCATACGACAAAACGCCTTGTGCTGTTGTTACCTAAAGAATTGAAATTCATGGTAACGGTAAAATCCTCGTTAGGCTCTATCATACATGGCGTAATCTCTAGCCCAGACAGCACGCGTATATGGTTTGTACCGCCTAGCGACACATTGCGGTCTGGCTCGGGCGTGAGGTTTAAGTCCCAGTTAAAGCGAATATCTGTATATGGGTCTGGTACGTCTGTCGGCGTATTGTCAAATTGCGGTATTACCGTGCCTGGCGGTATTGTATTTCCGCTAGAGTTTTTGACAATGGTGTAAAGGTCAACCATTGTGTAGCGGTTTGCTACGCCTGCGGCGGCGTTGTTTAGCGTATAGGTGGCTACGGAGAACGAGTCGGGCGTTACGCTTACTGTAGAGAAGTGGCGTAGATTGGGGTCTGGCGCGGCGGCTGTACCGCCGTTGTTCGCGCTATGGTGACGTAGGATATAGTCGCGGCTAGCCATGTTTTCCGCAGGGCGCGCGTTGCTTCTTGTTACCGAGCCTAGGGAAATATAAGCGATGCCCTCGGGGTTTAGCACGGCGTAGTTGGTCGTGCCAAACTCGCCTTGCTGTATTGCGCCTGTCGGCGTTATCCAGCGTTGTGTCAAGCGGCGCGTTACACTGCTTCCGCTTCCCCTGCGCATATGGTGCGAGCGTGAATAGACATGGTCGTGGCCGCTGAATACTATGTCAATATCGTTTGCTTCAAATACTGGTATCCAGTTGGCTATAATATTAGGCTTTGGCGATTGGTTGGACGGTCTATTGGCAGAATACGGCGAATAGTGGAACGAAACCACGCGCCATGTAGCGTCCGCGTTGGCTGTAACTACATTGTCAAACCACGTACGTCTGCTTGTGCTAGTGAAGTTTGGCGTTTCGCCATCTAGCTGAATAAAGAGTACGTTGCCGTACCTAAACCAGTAGTCAAACTCCACGTCGGTGTCGAGGTCAGTGGAAGCGTGACGGCGCACCTCTGCGTTAGAGCCGCTCGAAATATTAGTAAAGTTATAGTGTCTGTGCCATAGGAACGGGTTCATATTGTTCCCTGCGGAGCCAGTTTTTTGGACATCGTGATTGCCTGTCACAGGTGCGAACGGCAGACTGTGCATTTGGTTAGGCGAGAAAACCGAGTCAAAGCGGCGTTGCGCCCCCCTAAGCTGTAGCGGCGTTGGGCTTTTTGCATTGCCGCCAGTTTCAATAACCGCTTCCGACACCTGGTCGCCTGCGGACAATATAAACTGCGCCTGCGGGAAAATAGCGGCGGCGTTGGACATAAGGTTTGTCCAGTCCTCGCGGTCGTATTCTATGCCGCCTGTGCCGATTTGTATATCGCCCACGGCAAAGAATTGGAACGTATTCGCGCCGCCTGTGCGGAACGTCTTGGGCGAGGATTTGCCTACGTCCCAGGTTACTACATATTGATATACGGTATTTGGCAATAGGTTAGTTACGGTTAGCTGATGTACGTTGTAATCGCCCAAGCCGCCCTCACTGCCTGTTCTTTCTACTACAAAGGAATCAGTGCGAGTAGAAGCGATTGTGCGAATGGTATCGGGCTGTCCCTGCTGCCATATTTCTATGCCGCCAGTGGGCGAGCCGGAATGCCACGTAAAGCGCATACCAGTGTTGGTATGGTGGGGGGTAAGCGTAAGGTTTCTGTAGTTTCTGCCGCGCGGCGCACCTGTGGCAGACACATTCAGCGCGAAGCTCTGCGTAGCTGTACCTTGTGAGTTGGTCGCTCTTATTTGGAATACATAGCTGCCGTTGGGTACGGTGGAAGCGACATTAAGGCGCGGAGGAGTACCCGAAATGGTTACGCCAGCGGGAGGTGCAGGCGTGCCGAAGGAGAACGTAACAGCGGAAACGCTGTCTGCGGTAAGCGGCATATTGGAGGCGGTACCCTGCTGTACGGAGAAGTTGTTGGGGCTGGTGAATATGGGAATCACTGGGCATTGGCATTTTGATGCGCCGCGTTGCCCTATGCCTGCGGTATGCCCCGCTCTGATTGCGTTGGTTATATTCGGGAAAACAAGCCCCATGTGGGGTACGCTAGGCGTGCCAGTCCATGTGCCGCTGCGGCGGTGGAATAGCCCGAAATTGCCCTCCATTGCGTTATGGTTGCTTGAATTGGTCGCACCATTGTCCCACCAAACCTGTGAAAACCCTCTGCGGGCGGCTTCCTGCGCGTAGAATGAGGCGTAGTTTGCTCTTGTGGTTTCGTTGGTAGAGGAAGAACGAGATACCGCGCCCCATTCGCCGAATACAACGGGTACGCCTAGAGCGGTTGCACGAGTTGTAACGCGGTTCATCATGGTGGTAACATTTGCTTCTGTCCAAGTATGGACGAGTGGGCCGCTGCCTACGCCCGCAAAGTTATTAGGCTCGTATGCGTGAACTGATAGGATTATTCTGTTGGGGGTATTGCCTGTAGGGTCGTTGGGGCGTTCAAATCCGTTTAGCGCGGTAGTCGTCGCGCTTGCGGCGTAGGTGGGTACCATTAACATTCTGTATTGGTTATTTCCGCCAGATGCGCGCACGGTGTTTACAAAGGTTTGTGCGAGTGCGTTTAGGTTAGTCCTGTGCGTTGACGAGCCGCCGTTCCATTCGGCGGAGTCGCCTCTTACGCGAGGCTCGTTAAGCCCCTCGAAAATAAGACGTTCATCGTAGCCATTGTTAAATTCGGCACAAATTTGCTCCCAAATTCTGGTTATATAGGCTTGGGAACGGCTGATGTTGGTATTTCCTAGCCATTCATTGTAAATAAGCTCCTCGTGGTGGGTATTAAGTATAATGGTCATGCGGTCGCCTTCTACGCCCGCGTTGTATGCCCAGTTTACTACGTTTTTTACACGCGCCATGTAGTCTGCACGTATAGTCCAGCTTGGCGGGCCGCCCGTGGCCTTATACCATGTTACTGGTATTCTTATTGTTCTAAAGCCTGCGTTGTATACGTTGGTGATTAGGGCTTGGGTGGTTGCATTAGTCGAGCCGCCAATCCATTGAGTTTCTAGCTGTTGGGCACTTCGGTCGCTGTATTTTGTAGTTCCGCCGCAGTTCCATATTCCAGTACCGTTTGAGCTGCTAGGCGGGCTGCTTGGGTTAGGAATACAAAGCGAGCAGCTGCTGGAGTGACCTATATGCGTATAGTCGAATGTGTTACCGAGGTTCCAGCCCGGCCCCATATTTTCTACCACGCAGAACGCGCAGCTCATTTCTATGCTAGAGAAGCCAAAAAGCTCTTGCTCGCTCATGTCGTAGACTGGGCCTTCGTCTGTGTCCGCGGTGTCGGAGAAGCCTAGGAGCTGTGATTCGGCGGTGTCTGTGGTGTCGGAGAAGCCGAGGATCTGTGATTGGTCGCCGTCGTTGTTTTCGTTGCTTCCGTGGGAATGTTCAAGCTCCTGTAGCTGTTCCAGCGCGAGGTCGATTTCGCCGCCAGACGGCAAAAAGCCCGCCGCGGTAATCGGGTTCAGTGACAGTACCATTACTACCGTGAGCAATAGTGCCGTAAACCGCTTTGCTAGGTTAGTTTTACTCATGCGTACCCTCCTGTTATATGTTTTTTTGGTTTATTTATAGACTGGTGGATTGTGGTGATTGGTGGTTTTAGTTGTCGTATCTGTCAAAAAACGAGTTTATGGGCGTTCTCGGTGTCCTTGACACATAAGGCAACCCGCTAGGCTTTTTGTTTCCTTTATTGTCCTTTGTTGCTTTCGCTTCTTTCGTTCTTTCGCTTTATTCCCCGCCCCCTTTCCCTATATATGTACACATAATAGAGTATACACAGGTTTTTACCGTAAGGCAACAAAAACTACACAAAAAACTACAAAAATATTTCGCCCCTATCCCGGGCGGGATAAAATGTAAAAAAAGCGGGGTGTTGGGTATACAACACCTCGCCTAATTTATTGCCCGAGAAGGGACTTGAACCCCCACCATGTCACCATGAGCGGATTTTGAATCCGCCGCGTCTGCCGTTCCGCCACTCGGGCTTGTGGTTGTGGCTGTGCTTAATTTGCACAACAAAGAGATTTTACACGGTAGAGTAAAAAATGTCAAATCGGATTTTTTACCCTAATTTTTTACTGCTCCGTACGCATAATAACCTCAAGCTCTGCAAGCAATCGTCTTTCGTCCATTAGCCCGACCACCGTGTTGGCGATATAGCCGTTTTCGTCAATAAAAACTGTGGTGGGGATAGAGCGGACGGCGTAGGCTTCTGCGCCGCTTTGGTTTAGGTCGAAGTAGACGGGGAAGCTGAAGCCGTTGTCGGCTACAAAGCGGGTGGCGGCGGCTCTTGTTTCGCGAACGCCGTCAACTAGATTGAGCATTATAAATTGTACATTTTCGCCTAGCTGTGCGTACGCGCTGTCAAAGTCTGGCATTTCTATGCGGCAGGGCGGACACCAGCTCGCCCAAAAATTGATTACGGTGGGCTTGCCCGCGGCTAGAATTTCATGTAGCGTGGTTTCGTTTCCGTCACTGTCGGTAAGCGAAAAATCGGGGGCTTTTTCTCGTTCCTTGGTGGGGGCTGGGGCTTCTGCGAGCCTGTTATTTAGCTGTTCTGTTTCTGTTTCGGCTAGCTTGTCATAATACCACCACACGAATACGAATAGAAAAATAAAGGCTAATGCGCTTGCCGCGAATTTTAGGATTTTTTTCATGTTTTTCATACTCCCTCCACTTCCATTCCCCAGTATACCACCCACAAAAACCCCACGCAACAACCCACACGAACATATGTTCTCTATATGTTTCCCGACAAAATGCCGATATAATACTTGTGGGGCTACTATGCCCTTTCGTGGCAACCTCTGAAAAGCCTTAACGCAGGCTTTCGAGGCTATCCTACTACCATTACCCGCCCAATGAGCGGACAATGGTATAAATCTCGAATAAAAATCCACTGGGGGTACTTAAATGCTTATTAAACAAAGAATCAGTCTATACCTAGCGTGTATAATTTTCTTGAACATACTGGCGGTCTTTATCGTGCCGCCTGCGGTCGCGCTCGCGAATGACCCTCTGCCGTCTGGGGGGCTTGGTGTCGGCTTGCCTGGCACGGCGTTTGACGGCGAGCTTAGAGCGTCCTTTAATGCTTCGCTTGTTCCTGCGGCAGGACGGCCGAACTTTTTAATGGGAACAGTGCCTGACGGCAATATTTTACTTAACTGGCCTGTGCTAACGCCGCCTGGCGGAACGGAATTTATGCAGGTTCTGCGTTATTTTGACGAACACGGCAACCGCCACGAGCTTTCCCTACGCCGTATCACGGGCTTTGGCGAGGGCGCAGGGCTTATGGTAAATTATGACATATTTGTGCCTATTGCTGACGGCGGCGGTGTAAGATACGTGCATATCAGCGACCCCATAAGGCGCGAAATGGAAATGCCCAACTATCAAATTTTTGTGCCTGGGCTAAACACCTTTGAAACAGCTACAGCCTATTTGTCCACAAATAATAGAAACTTTCCTGTACAAGACACACGCCCTACCACACAGCTAAACCGCGTAAATGATAGGCTTCGCTTTGACCCAGACGATACAGGCACACTCTTTACCGCTGTTTACCCAAGCTATCCAAATAACCCCAACGCGCGTTCGCTGCCCGAGCTAGCCTCCGAGGACGAGTTTGACACAGAGCATTACAACTGGCTTACACCTAGCTTCAATATAGACGAGGGCTACGGCTACTCGTTCAAGGTATCGGACAGAACCATGCACTTCCGCTGGGAGGGCGGCCAGTTTTATTTCTACGCCGAAAATATTCTAACCACAGGAAATATCCACGATTTTACACTGGAACGCTATGAAGGCTTGACGAATATCAACAGCTACGTAAGAGGTAACGCAAGCGGTCTAATCCCCGCAGGCAACGCCTACGTTTCCGCCAACGAAATCCCAAACACCGTAAACGGCAAAATCTACGCGTTTATCGGCATCGACCGCACACATTTAGTATCTATACCGTACGCGCATAACGAGCTAATAGACGAAATAAACACAAATCCGTCTAATCTAGCAGGAATATACGAGCAAGGCACAGGCACAGCTACAGCAAGCAACCTGCACGCGCCCTTTCCTATATATAACACCGAACGGCTAGATATGACCGCCGAAGCTGATAATGGCTTGCGTGCCGCTCCTGCGGCAGGCGGCGAGGACGGGCTAAATTTGGGGCTTGATATTCGCTTTAATCTGCCAGGCTTCTTTGACGAAACCACAGGCGGCTTTACCGAGCATATACTCACCGACAAGCACACCATAGGCAAACAGCTAGGCGTATCGCTAATGCTTATGGTAGGCGGCGCGCCTACGCCCGAGGATTTCGAGGTACGCGTACCCCTAGCCGATATGCCAAACTTTGCAGGCGACAATAACGAAAACCAAGGCTCGGTCGCTAACGTATGGGAAGCTACGCTTACCCCTCGTGAGGACAGAGCGCTTGTGGCAGGAAGCCCTCCAGTGGAAATGACCCTGCGAGATGTTTCGTTGCTCCATAGAACGGACGCGGAGCAAGCCGACCGCGTACGCATAAAGGTGGGCGGACTAAGCTCCAGCATAGCCTACGAACGCGGACTTTTGTCGCTTTCGGCAGGTGAAGCCGCCACCAACTTTATTACCACGTCAGAAAGGCAAATAGCCTCCTATGACGAGCCTATTTACACGTTCCTAGACTTTAGGTTTGATACCTTGCTTGGGCGCGAGGTTATTATCGCTACGCCGTACAATCTAGCCGTAACCTCACTCAATCGCGGCCATACCATTCGTACAGGCTATTATCAGCTAGTCACCACGTCAGACCCTCGCGGCTTCGCTCCGTTCCTAGCGACAGAGGCATCTACCGAGGTTTATTTCTCGTTGCCTACCATGATAATAGAGCCGTGGGACTTTCAAATAACCATGTCGCAGGCGTTCCCTCTGCCGCCAGAGCCGCCCAACATGCTTTATTCGCAAATAGTACGTTGGCAGCCAAACCGCGAGCCGCGTATAGATATTCCGTCCGGCTTTACTGTGTCCAACGTACTGCACAAGCCTATGCGCGAGCCTGCCGAGGGCTTCGACCGCTTCCAGGCAGGTGAGCTTAGCTTTACCGCAGAATGGAATATCGCGACCTTTGCGGATATTATGGCGCGCTTGGGACACCCCGACGATACCTTTGGCACGTCTAGTTCCGCGTTAAAGGTTAGCTACGTTGTGGGTATTTCTACCTCACCCGAAACGCAAGCCATGATTAAGGACGGCGAAACCCAGCATATGGAATATCTGTATGTAGATATGGAAATACGCCGAGTTATGGGCGAGGACGGCACGTACCTGACCGACAGAGTAGAGGTACGCTATTTAGACAGCAGTGACTTTATACCGCCGCGTTATCAAGGCGAAATACCTACGCCGCACCCCATTTTGAACCGTGACAGCGTAGTCGGCTGGCAGGAGGTCATTCCGCGCCCCGACCCATCTATCGGCGAGAATGTTCTGATTGCTTCCATTGACATAATCACAAACTCCGTGCGGCTTCACCGTATTCCGCCGCCGCCGCAGCATATGCGTAGGGATTTCCACTTCCCAGGCATTTACTTTATGAACGTACGCCTAAACGACTGGGGATATGTGGGAAGCCCTGTGTTGGGCGGAGAAACGCCGTGGAGCTTGTTCGATTATCTAGTAATCGAGGACATTCCCGAGCTAGAGCCGCCGCCGCCCACAGCCCTTGAAATAAAGGCAGGGCCTACGCCGCCAGTGACTACACAGCCGTTTATGGACGTTTCCTACGCGATTCCCACTAGGGCGATTACCGCCTATCTTAATACGCAATACCAGGTAAGCACACAAATAACGACCAATGTATATATCGGGCGTTTTGAGGACGCGCTTATGGATACGTTCTTTCCGTTCGCGCCGCCGCCCGACCACCATATAAGACGTACCCTAGAGCCGCAGTACCGCCCAACGCGTGCCTATTCTATTGACTTTGACGACCCGCGCTTGGGCGCAAGCTACGTAGGCGGCAGAACAGAGCTAGACCTAAGCAACGCCGACATACAGCGGATTTTACGCGGCGAGGTGACGGCAAGTGAGCCTGATTCGGGCGTAATTCGCATAACTGGCGTACCGCTTATACAAAATATGGCTTCGACTACTGGCCCTGCGTTGGATATTGCCTTGCAGGCAGGCACGCCGCTTAATTTTGCGGTGAACGAGGGCTTAACCATGGAGCAGTCCTTTACCGCAACGCGCGCGATTTTGAATAGTCCGTCCGATTTCCCAGTGTATCTGCGGCTTACTAATTTGGACGAAAACTCGGCTTACTATATATTTACAGATATGGAAATAGAGAAATGGCTAGACGAAACAGGCGAATGGCAGCTGTTTGACGAGGGCGAAAACCCTGCTATTTCTACGCTTACAGGCGTAGCTACCGATACCACCGTAGGCACGCCCGAGCTACCCACGGTAGGCGATACCGACCCCACCGCGCCGCAGGTGAGAGTGCGTGACGTGGAACAAATGGCGGCTTCCATTTACTGGGGGCAGTACGGCCTTAGCTTCCAGGAACGCACAGACGGCGTAAAGGTCGAATGGGAAATGATTCGAGTGCAAAACGGCGACAGAATGACCAACGACCAGCTAACTAGCCGTAACCCTATTTTTACCGATGTGTTTAATTCGCTTACTAGCTCGCCGCTTCGTATGGGCTGGGTAAGTGACGGAAAGAGCCTTACGCACTTTACGACCACGGCAAATCAGCTAATCGCCGAGCCAAACGAGGGCGAGGATTTCGAGTGGTATCCGCAGGAGGTAGAGCTGCGCGACAAGACATTGTTACCAAATAATTTGTATTTCTACTATGTACGTACGGTACGCATAGAGGAAGCCTGGGACGACCAGTTGCAGGGCTATGTGGCGACTCGTTCTGTTTCCACATGGAGCGAGGCCACCGTTACCACGTACCCAGTAAGCCCGCCGATTAACCTACGCCAGGAGGACGCTACAGGGCGCGCAGGCTATGACGGCAAAACAATGGCGTTGGTAAGCTGGACACACCAGGACATGGACTTGGTGCTTGACGGCATGGGCGAGCTGTTCCTATTTGAGTACCAAATACGCGAGGGCGAGGACGAATGGCGCAGCGTGGTGACGATTTCGCCTAATATAATGGGGCGCGACCGCTTGCTTGCAGGCGATAGCAGTCGTATCACCTTTATGCTTGCAGGCTTACAGCACAGCTCTGTGTATCAAATGCGCGTGCGTTTGCGTGATATGTCGTCGGACGAAACCTCGCTTTGGTCGAATATTATAAATATTATGACGGAAATAGACGAAAAGGAATCTGGCCTAGACGGACAGGTGGACAACTGGCTCAATTATCTACGCCGTAAATTGGAGGAAATTCTGCGGCAGCCGTACTGGACTGCACAGGACAGCGCGTGGAACAATACCTTTGTGTATCGTCCAGCGGAGGTTTTTGACGGCCTTATGGCTTCCGCGCCCGACACTGCCATACCTCTGCATACCCAAGGCGCGAGCCGTACGGTGTATTATATACCCACGTCTGCTGTGCTTACCGCCAACGAAAATAGGCGCGGTTTTTCTGCCGCGTTCGGCGATATGCAGCTTCTTTTCGCGCCGTCCTTCTTGAACACTGGCTTAAATCAGCCTGTAATGAACATGTTGCGAGATATAGACGCGCGCGGCTCGTCGCTCTCTGATTCGTTTGTGCGTGTCACTGTAGACCGCACTACCCTAGGGGAAATAAACAGCGCGCCTGCGATTACGCCTAGTACGACTCTTTCTATGGAAATAGTAGCCACAAATGACAAAATCCGCAATATCCGCTCGTGGGACAGAACCATGCTAAACACGGCGCGCGACATAGTCGAGGACTGGCTAAATGACCCGATTGTGCAACAGGGCATACGCGATTTACTGATTTCTGAAGCGCAAAACGAGGAAATTTCCGACCATATTTACCATGTAATCGGGCGTGTGGAAGCGGAAATTAGGGAAGCAGTAAACGAGGCAATGGTAACGCATACGGACGGCATTCTCGCGCCTGCCAGAAATATAATAACGGACTTTAACGCGCCCTTGCACGTAGTCGCCACAAATGTAACCGAAAACATGTCCGTAAGCGGCTACAGACGAGTAAACAATAACTGGCAATTCGAGAATTTAATAGAATACGCCGCAGGCAGGGCGTTTGTTACGCACGCGGTCGGCACGTTTGCCTTTAGCGGCCGCGTGGTAGACATTCCCGACATAGAAACCATACCGCGCGGAAACGTGGTAGTCGGCATAGTGGCGCGCTACGGCCTAGAGGATTTGTTCGGCGTAAATATCGACATGAAACAGAACGCCAGCCGTCAAATGGTGGTAGGCTCTATTGCGCGTGCGGCAGGTATTCCGCGCGGCTCGGACGCTTTCGCTTGGGCGAACGCCAGCCTTAATGTCAACATGTCTAGCAGGAACGCCACTGGTCTGATTTCGTGGCAGGAGGCCGTAGCTGTAACCATGGCACTATATGAACACAGAACGTCTACGCCTATTAGTACCATGCGTATTACTAACTTTGCGAATACTGCGGCAATGACCTTGGATACAAGGTATGCGCAGGCTGTACGCGCCGCGTTTGAGCTAGGCGTGGTGTCGGATAGTGCGCGTAATCCTGCCGGGTCGGTTAGTATTGGGGAGTTTTTGGATATGCTTACGTTGCTTAGTGGTAAGGTTGGGGTGTAACCCCCCTTTTCACCGCTATGCCGTGGTGGGAATGTCGTCACGAGCCTGTTATACGTTGGAGGATTGTTTAACATGCCACTAATATCACAGTTTTACGGTATAGTCATTCGTATGTATTTTAATGACGGCGAACACCACCATATTCCACATTTCCATGCTAGATATGCAGGAAGCGAGGCTTCGTTTGATTTAGACGGCAATATCATAGCAGGGAATTTTCCGCCAAAACAGACTAAGTATGTTGTGGCGTGGGCTGATATTCATAAAGACGAGCTAATCGCCCTGTGGGAAATAATACAAAATGAAGAACAATACTTCAAAATAAAGGGGTTAGAGTAATATGCCTAGCTTTCCCTATCCCAATTTAGTCAATGTTACTGTATTATCTAATTACCTGCTTGAACTGGAATACGATAATAACGAGAAAAAGGTTTATGACTTTAAGCCAAATTTAAGCCATTCGTTTTTTAAGGAATTAGAAAACGCGGCATTGTTTAAAAATGTTTTTGTCAATAATGGTGAGCTTGAATGGCGGACTGGGCAGGATTTTTGTCCGCATACGTTGTATGACAAGAGTGTTTTGCAGGTGTGAAAGGGCATGGAACGCGGGTTTAGCGGATTTTTTAAAGGCATGGAACGCGGATTTTCGCGGATTTAACGGATTTTCGCGGATTTTTTCCGTGTAAATTGATGGCAGTGGAATACAATTTTTATCTATGTAAATTAAAGGTAGCGGAACACGGATTTAACGGATTTTCGCGGATTTTGCGGATTCGTTCGTGGTAAAATATATTGCCGTTTAGTAGATTACGCGGACAAAATCCGCGTAATCCGTGTAAATCCGCGTTCCATGCCTTTAAAATCCGTGTTGCAGAATCATTTGTTAAATCATTTGTTAAATCACTGGGAAATTGCAGGCTCTTGTAGGGGACGGATTTATCCGTCCCGAGATTACCTCGCTCTGCGTTAATGGACGTTGCCTGCCCCGAATTGACGAGCGTGCATACCTCGGGGCGGATAAATCCGTCCCCTACAAAAAACCTGCAACTCCCCCACAACAAACGCAATATTTTAATCTGCGTTCCGCTCCTGCTGCGCTAATGGACGTTGCCTGCCCCAAATTGACGAGCGTGCATACCTCGGGACGGATAAATCCGTCCCCTACAAAAAACCTGCAACTCCCCCACGACAAACGCAATATTTAAATCTGCGTTTCGTGTCTGCTGTGTCACGCTCCCTCTGTGCCTCTGTGCCTCTGTGTGAAAATCTTTTTGACAAATAATGAACGTAGGTAAAGCGTATAACTTCCATTCTCTAGTTAAAAGATTTTTTCACACAGAGGCACAGAGGCACAGAGGGAACGTGGCACAGCAGAAGCACGAACGAATCCGCGTAATCCGCGAAAATCCGCGTTCCATGCCCTTAAACTCCGCTAACCTCGCTAAACTTGCGAAAATCCTCTAACCTAGCATAAACCCCACATTCCATACCCATACCCAATCTAACAAAGGTGGTAATTAACAATGAAAAAACATCTAACGCACGACCCCATTCTACTTACCCTATTCCTCCTCCTCGCCCTCCTCCTCCTATCCCCCCTAACCCTCCAAGCCTCAAACCCAAACCAACCAAACCCCGCAAACGAGCGGCCTACCCAACAACGCCCAATATCGGAGTCGTCTATCACGGTAGAACCCCAAAGCTCGGGCGGCAGCTCGTACAACCTCAATATCATGTGGTCGCGGCCGCTGCTTTCTACGGTGGAGGACATGCGCGTACCTAGCGACCGCTTGTACGATGCGGCCAATTTAGGCATGTGGACTAACTTCCCCACGCATTATAATCTACGCTTCCGAAACGCCACACGCAACGAGAACTTTAACTCAGACCCGAACCTGCCGCCGCGCCAAATAAATGCGCCAGCGGACGGTCAAGTGCGTATAATGCCGCCTAGCACGCGCCTAGAGGTTTCTACAGGGCCGCGGACGTACACAATGCGGCACTCTAGCTTGTACGAGGTCGCCATTGACCCGATTCGGCCTATTCCCGTTATGGTACCCTCGACCAACCCTAGCAGCCCCGAGCCGTATATAAGCTCCATAGACGCGCCTATTGACAATTCGCCGGGGCTTGCCCCTGCGCGCGATTTGTTGTTCCTTACGGACATAGAGGTGGCCGCGGACGGCAGGAACAACACATTTACCATTACATGGGAGGACCCGTCATGGGGCGGTACGAATGTTTTCACGCACTGGCAAATTTCGCGTGCTATCTACCCGATTCCGCCAGGCGAAACGGTGTGGCACACCTACCCTGTTATCCCAGTGGACGGCGTGGCGTTAAACTCCGGCACAATCGTGCGTAACCCCAACGGCACGCTTACGGCTACGATTGTAGACATGCAACTAAGACCCATAGGGCAGTACGCCGTAAGGGTAGAACCCATGCTCGGCGCGAACCCAAGCGTTACGAGCCATACCGTAAGGCGTAACCTAGACGGCTCACAAAAGGAAGCCGCCGAAATAACAATAAACGGCCGCAATTTTAACCTGCATTTTACGCAAAATGATTATACCGCTGTGGTGACAATGATACCGCAGCTAAATATCGAGCAAGCAGGCGTGGAGTTCCTGCGCCTTTGGTGGCCGCACCTTACCGCCATAGAAAACGAAATAACATGGATAGAAATAGAGGAATGGCCGCCCGAAATGGAGGGGCAAATTCCGCAAGCAAACACAGGGCGCGTGGCTTCGATTGCTACCTTTTCGGGTACGGCGTTTTTGTACAATACAGACGTGTTTGTCGGGCCTGGTATTCCTAGCGAACGGCGCGGCTTCGCCCTTGCGATTCGCCTAAACAACGGTACGGTAATCCGTACAGAAATTGTTGTGTTCGACCCGCTTGTCGCGGAGTTTAGCCCATACAGACCAGAAATTTTCAGTATAGACCATGTGGGCGGCGGTGTGCTTGGCATGGAATGGTTCGCCTTTACGCGGCACCCTGCCGTACCAGGCGAAATGTCGCTTATTCCGCAAGGCGACCCATATATCGGGCGTTTTGTGGACACTGCCGTGCAGTACGAAATTTTCATTTCTGACGATTGGCAAAGCATGGAAATAATGAATACGCCGCTTATGACGATTTTGCCGCGGGATTTGCAATGGGGCGAAAGAATGAGCCGCGTACAGCCCGACCCGCCCACGACTATGTACGACCCTACGTGGTCGCTGTACCCAGTAAACCACATCACGCAGTACCAAGCCTTGACACCGCAGGGCGTAGAAATACGACCCATTAGCGGCAACAGCGTTTATTTTGTCAAAATTCGTGCGGTACGCGAGCCAGGCGGCCAGGCTTCTAGCTGGGCGTACGGCAGTGTGTACGTGCCGCCGCTGGAGCAGTTGGCCGTTACGCCAGAAATGATTTCCGCGCCGCCTGTGCGTATAGTGCAAGCAGGCGCGAAGGAAACGGAAATGGCGTTGGAATGGGATATTCGCTACCTGGAAATTTTACAGCCCAACCCAACCGAGGAGCAACGCGAGCAATTCCGCAAGGAATATCCGCACCGCGATGTGTGGCATACCGTGGTAGGCGCGTCTCGTCCTGCCGCGAATGGGCTTAGCCGCTTGATTTTCGGGCGTTCTGCCGCGCATATAAATTACCTGCGTGACGATTTGGCAGAAGCAGGAGCGGCGGCGCGGCACGGCTTCCTTAACGATATAATCGGGCAGGAGCTTAGGGCGGAGCTGTTAGGACAGCAGGAGTTTCCTATAAATGTAAATAACCCGCGCGAGCTAAGCGAATTTTTAACCAATTCACGCGCACGGATAGATGCGTTTCTTGCACAGTGGGGCTATGTGCAAACGCCCGACGGCCCGCCGCTTGCGTTGCGTGTGCAAAACACGGAAGCCTTTAGCTATCAAATTCATGTCGCGCCCTATGACGTAGTGCAACGGCACCCAAGCGGCTTTATAGGCTATCGCGACACTATATCAACGTGGACAGACATAGGCGAGCCAACGGTAAGAAACGGCGTAGCCAGCTATACCGTAACAGGGCTTGACGAAAACACGGCGTACGTTGTCTTTGTCCGCCCGTATTTAATGGTAAACGGTCAGAGAGTAACTGCGGCGTACCCCACCTTTGTGACGGGTACTACGGTGGTTACGCCAGACCGACCTGTGCCAGACCCCACCACGCCTGTATTGCACCCTGTGCCGCGTTATACGACACGCAACCGCGTGGCGGTAAGATGGCGCGTGATGTCCGACATGACCTATCAGCTACGCATTTCCCATTTTTCGACAGACTACCCTGCGGGAGGCACGGTAATCAACCTCACGCACCAACAGCTTCAGCAAGCCCTAGCAGGCGATTCCGTGGAGCTAGACGAGCCGCGCGCGATTTTGGACGTGGAGGACGTAGACGGCTTTGCGTATTTCCATTTGAGAATATCGGAGCGTTTCCCTGCTACGACGTATTATATTTGGGCTACCGCTACGGGCGTAGACCAGGACGGAAACAGCGTGACCGCGCCGTCCCTGCCGTCCAACCCAGTGGACATTCGCACACTAGACATAGAGCCGCCGCCGCCGCCGCGAAGCCTTGCGCGCGCGCCGCAGAATTTGTTAGATATGTATAATCGTTACAATTCCACCGACCACCGCAATGACGAGCCAGACACGCTTATGATTTCGTTTATGCGTATTTTTGCGGATTTGCGTGACGATATGGGACGTTTGACCGAGCGCGCGGAAAGCGGTGCGGCAGAGGGCGGAAACGCCGAGCCGCTAAACATGCCGAACCTTTCGCAGACGGAAGCGTACGCCGCGATTCATATAATCCGCTTTGCGGATTTGGACGCGAACAGGCATTTTTATGTACGCGGCCGCACTGTTTTGACCGTTACGCGCGGAGAGGCCGACAAATACAGCTACGAAATAGAAATTTCCGAAAACGAGGATTTCCTTGATTATACTAAGTTTACTATACCGCCGCTGCCTGCCGACGACCCCATAAACACACGCAGAGCGGTGTCGGAATGGGTCAATATCGAGCTGGACACAGGCTTTGGGGACGGCGAGTTTGACGGAGCGCATCGCCCCGACCAGTATCCCTTGCCCGAGAACGACTACGAAACGACGTACGACCCTGCAACGCAGACCTTGACGTGGCGTTTCCGTACAGACCAACGCGGCGCGGACGGCAGACTTGACCAGAATACAGACCAGCGTTTTATCACGCGCTTGATTCAAAGCCGTGTGTTTACGTACACTATTGACCTTTCCAGCTTTGGGGCAAGCCCAGTGGCAAACCGCGAGGTTATTCTGCCCGAGTCTATTTTACGCGCGTTTACCGAGCGTAAGATTTCGCTCGAAATTCTCGCAGGCGATATGAATTTTGTTATTCCGCCTGGCGCGTTTGATACGGCGCAGCTTAGGGCTTTGCAGACAGGAATCGGCACGTATTATCATATTACGCTAAATGCGGTACAAAGCGGTATGCCGCCGCTTGTGACGAATACTGAGTTTGCTACACTGCCGTTGCGGTTTGGCGTTTCTGCCAGAACGCCCTCGCGTACCGAGAGCCTGGCGGCGTTTGCCGTACCCATACGGGCGGTATTGCCAGTGGGCGAGCGTATGTCGCCCGACGGCTTACGCACTGGGCTGTATATCGCGGACACGGCTACCGCCGCATGGCGTGATACGCAGGGCGAGTTTAGCTTCGCGAACAACACGCTTTCGGCGGGCTTCCAAGTGCCTGCTACCGTGGCAGGAATAACGCGCAATGCCCCAAGCCAGGCGAACGACACAATGGCGCGTGTTTCCTCACAGCTGACAATAACCGACATGACGAGCTTTGACCCTAACCGCATAGTAACCGCGGACGAGTTTAATAACATCGTATACGCGCTTGTGACAAATAGCAGCACTGTGACACTGGGCGGCTCGCTTACGCCTGCCGAGGCGCGTTCGCTATCCGCCGCACGCCTGCTTGCGCCGCAGAACCTCACGCGTGAGGCCGCGCTGGACATCATGGTACGCCTATACGAAAACCGCACAAAGCAGGTGCTTACGCCTATGACTGATGCCTCGTCTATAGCGGGTTTACAGAACGCAGGGGCGGCGTACCAAAGGAACATTAGGCTTGCCGCTGATTTGGGTATGCTGACTGGGCCGTTGGAGCCGCTGGGGCGGGTTGGTATGGGTGAGGTTATTGGTATGGTGGATATTGTGGTTGGGGATTCGGTGGGGGTGTAGGTGGTTTTTGCCGTGGGGTGTAGCCCCTTTTCGTCGCTGTGCTGTGGTGGGAATTTCGTCACGAGCCTTGGTAGTGTATGTATGAGGAAGCGAGGCATAAAACTAGGTTTTATGCCTCGCTTTTTTGTTTACGAAATGCAGTCAGACGTACTTCTTACACTTCTTTTTTGATGTATTTTACAATATCCTCAACTTCACAATCTAAAATTTCACAGAGGTCGTCTAGCTTAGTGGTGGTGATAGCCTTATCATGCTTGAGTCTGTGAATCGTTCCAGAACTGATGCCATGATTTTCAATAAGGGCATAAGTCGAAATTCCTTTCGTCTTTAAGGTACTCCAAAAAGGTTTAAAGCTAATCAAAAAAAACACCCCTTCGACAACTTGACAAAAGGGTATCTCATAGTTTACACTATGATAATGTTATTATAATGGTTATATTCATTGCAGTGACTATATATAGTGAGAGGGGCATCAGAAAATGATACGAGCAACGAAAATAAAACGCCGCCAGCTAATCCGAATCCATTTGGAAATTTGCCAATGGTATTTATGAATTCGGGCGGAGGTGGTGGAGGTGGCGGCGGCGGTTCATCTGCAAGCAGCTCGTCAAGTGCGGCGGCAAGCGCGGCACCAAGCCCTACAGGAGGGCGTAATGGCGCGTACCCTCGACAAAGTTTTTTAATCCATTTATTGCTGTTCTGTTTTACTGCGGGAATCGGGAACGTGATTTATTATTTGCATGTGCGTAATAAACAAGCACAATGGCATAACAATAATATAAAATAAAATACCAAGACATAAACTACGAAAGGGCTTCGATGTGTTTTTTATGCGGATAGGTTGGTGGGAATGTCGTTGCGGGGCCTTGGGGGCGTAGCCCCTTTTCGCCGCTGTGTTGTGGTGGGAATTTCGTCACGAGCCTTGAGGGGCTATTGCATGGTTTGCAACAGCCCTTTAAGTTAGTTATGCGTAAGAACACGCCCTCAATCCCTCCGATAAATACTGATAGCTGAAACTGCTGTTTTGTCATTCATATCTTCAAATGAAAACGACAGCATATATTCCGTTTCGGGGGCTGCTATACGATACCTCAAATGCCTAACATCTTCTGGAAATGAATACACCCCTGCGTTTACGTCAAACCACTCAGGGTCGCCGAATGTGGAAATTATTTCGGCTTGTGTCATATCTAACGAAATCCCGTTTATTTTAAACTGGTTGACGATTGGTGCGAGCGTTACAAGCTGGTCTGCCACTCCTTGCTCCATATCCTCTGTTTCAAAGTAGCTAATTATAAAATCCTCATAATAAAAGTGAGCTTCCCATGCGCTTACAGGAACGCCGAAAATATCAACAAAGGGTTCTGCAAAAATTCGGCTCATTGCGACATCACCGAAAAATATATCTTCAGTAATTACACCCTTAGCGGTGGAATCAAACGGCTCGGTCGGTGGGGTAGGCGTATCGGCTGGGTCGGGAAAATGGAAATGGTCAGAATGGTTCCATGGCTTCCACAGCTCATAAAATCGTTCCGAATAGTCCTCGGGCAAAAGCTCGGGGAAAAATATATACGCGAAATCGATATAAATACAGCTGTAGGCAATTGCATTTCCATTAACAAATACAACAGTACGACCACGACTTTCTTCTACCACATGACCCGATGCGAAGAACTCGAATATTTCACCGTACCTTTCATGCTCAAATACGTAATATATTCTAGCATTCATAACATCAGTTTCATCTTCAATCGGTATAGCTTCTGCGCTAGCAATCTCATAAATCAAGTCGAAATGCTCTTGTAGTCGTTCGGCAGAAAGCGTTATCGTATAATCATAATGATTTATCAAGTGTTCTAGCGGTCTTGGTGTAAAGTTAAAGTCTACCACGCCAATATGCCGATAATAAATAGTTAATGTAAGCTCATCAATTCGCCCTTGTTCCAGTAGCTCGGCTAGCGTGGGCTTGGCTTCTGTGTCCAAGGTAAAATCATGCAGGCTTTCAGTTTCTGCTATTTCAATTAAATCCTGCGGCTCGTCCGCTAAATCCGTTAAATTCACATCATCTAGCACACAGCCATTTAAAACAAAAACTAATACCAACAAGCTAATAATTACCCCAAGCCGCGCTTTATTTTGTGCGTACATAGGTAAGCCCTCCCTTGCAACAGCTGATGTCGGCTAGATAGCCCTGCTTTCTTCACGGCAACATATAAGCATCTGCAAACCAGTTATCTTCTATATTAACCGCGCCCCAGAATCCCTCTGGAAAGGTTTTATATAGAATACCCGAAATTATTCTAGGGTTATCCTTCGTCCGAAACTCGAACTCGATTATAATCCCCATATTGCGAATATATCTAAAGTCTATTTTAGGGTACGAAGCCTCGCCCACAAGCATGAAATAGCTTACAACATCATCATGTATATCTTGAATATATTGGATATTTTCAGAATCTGTACTACAGTAAGGCTGGTTGCTTTCATAATCAAATAGCAAGAGAATACTCCTTTCTACATACGAATTGTAGCCTGTTTCTGTCATTCCATCGTGAGGAACAAAGCCAGAGTCAAAAAGCCCATCTTTAATACGGTTAAGCAGCTCCTTGTTGTCACGATAAAAGCTATTCATTTCTTCACGTACAGCTTCAAATTCCTCATCACTGGGGTAACTGTTTCGTAGACTCCGTGGCATATGGATATACCACCTGCCGATGATAATCGCCCAAACAAACAGCGTCAACAACACAACGATTATTAGGTCTTTCTTTTTCATGTAAATCCCCCCTCTGTGGCTCGATTTATGGAACGCGGATTTAGCACGTCATGTTATTTCTTCCCATAACTGGCTCATAAAATCGTCATAATCCATAAATTTACCGTTTTTTTCTTCTTCGAGAGCTGTATCTAGCAAGCGGTAAAGCTCGGACAGCTCGTTATAATTATTGCGAATATACGCACTGGATTTAGTGGTAGGCACTGCACTCGCCCCTTTTGTGGATTTTGTAGGGGACGGATTTATCCGTCCCGAGGTACGCACATTTATCAATTAGAAGCGAGCAACGTCCATTAACACACAGCGAGGTAACCTCGGGACGGATAAATCCGTCCCCTACAGGTAGCCGTCATATAAACCAAATCGCCACAGCAAAACGCACGAACGACAAACGCACGCCACGACCAAAACACCACGCCAAAACGCACGAAATACAAAACCTACACGGTTTTTTGTAGGGGGCGGATTTATCCGCCCCGAGGTGCGTACGTTCGTCAATTCGGGGCGGGCAACGTCCATTAACGCACAGCGAGGTAACCTCGGGACGGATAAATCCGTCCCCTACAACTAACTTAAAAGGGCTGTTGCATGGTTGGCAGCAGCCCTCTTGGTTTATACTGGTTCAAGATGGGTGCGAACGCCTAAGTGAGCTTGTCAATTTTCTTTACCCTCATTCCAAGCATTTTATTTAGTTCATGTTGTTTATGCAGTAAAAATTCAAGTTCATTTTGAGCATATTTTTTTATCCAACTGGGCGTTCTTTCATCTTCAACAACTTGACCAGCTGATGCGATTTTACCAATATTATCTGTACCTTGCCCTATTTGTTTTGCAATATGTTCAGCTGTTTCCATGTCAAATCTTTTACCTGCATAGAATAGGTCTTTAAGTCCACTTAATCCACCTTGCAAATCAATTTGAATCGGGGAATTGTACGCAAGGGAGGTAATTTTTATAGAATCATAGTAGTTGACATCAATTAAGGGTATAAAGTCATCTCCTTGTTTAATAAATACCAATGGTCTTTTAAGCCGACTAAGTTTGCACCAAAATGCGGGTATTTTTGTCCTCTCGTAAGGTGCTGGAAACATTTGCAATTTTGATGACAGATTTATAAACGTATTCATGTTA
Source organism: Defluviitaleaceae bacterium (assembly GCA_009777845.1). Taxonomy (GTDB): domain Bacteria; phylum Bacillota; class Clostridia; order Lachnospirales; family WQUN01; genus WQVC01. The sequence continues at coordinate 19,328 of WRLD01000018.1, read as the reverse complement.
AATTTGTATAATTCTTTAATTGGCTTGTCCAAAAATATTTTTGCTGAGGATTCATGGATATAGACTTGTTCGGGAGTTACACCACTTTGTGCAAGTTGACATATCTTTCTAATTGTTGTTATTTTATTATAATTATTGCATAGTTCTGTAATGTAATGGTTTATAGCCCACATTGGCATAAGGATACTATCTGGATTTCCAATTAGTGATATTTTTCCCACAGCAGTGTCATTTAAGATTTCTGTTACTGAGTTGTACTTCATAAAGACCCCTCCAACTTAATCAAAATTGCTATTTATGGCAAAGAACGCAAAACATCAACGAGTACAGCGGTGAAAAAAGGCTATGCCTTCACCCACAACACCGCCCTCTCCCCATTAACACTCCACTCCTTAACAAACGCCCCCGCAGGCGCGTCACCATGCACAATCTGCCCTGCCAAAATCTCCGCGGCGATATAGCCCTCGTTTCTAGTAATAACATCAGGCAAAACAGGCGTTTCGCAGCTATTGTAGCCAGCGGCAATATGGTCTGTCACCTCGAAGCCTGCCTCGCGGCGCATGTTTTGCCATTTGCTTATTAGCTCGCGCATGTTTCCTTCTTCTACCAAATCTGGTGTAAGCTGTGTGTTAAGCACAACGGTTACGCCCTTTTCGCTTGCGGCGGAAAAGCCCTCGCGCTGTGTGGTTTCGATTAAAACATCGTCAAGGCTAAGCTCTACCGCCGCGCCGTCAATTTCCGCCGCAAACAAGCCCGACTGTAGCGCGGTCATTGCGGCGTTGGGGTCGGCGTTTAGGGCCTCCGTTATTTTTGGTACGAGCTTGCCGTACCGCGGGCCTAGCGTGCGTAGCTGCGGCTTAAAGCGGCATGACGTATACTCCGCCGCGTTTTCGATAAACTTTATTTCCTTTACGTTTAATTCCTCTTTTATTACATCTAAAAGCGGCGTGTCAATTAGCGAAGCCGCGTTAGCCGCAACAAGCATTTCACTAAGCGGCTGACGGTTCTTCGTATTCGCGGTATTCCTCGCAGAACGCCCAAGCACAACTATTTCAATTACCGCCGACATTTGCGTTTCCAGTTCTGGAATAATCTTGCTTTCGTCCGCTATGGGGAAATCAGTCAAATGCACGCTTTGCGGCTTGCCCTGCACAAGTCCGCACACCAAATTCTGATAAATCTGCTCCGTAATAAACGGCACAAACGGCGCGGCAAGCTGTGCCACGGTAACAAGCGCGTGGTGCAACGTGCAATACGCAGAAATCTTGTCGCCTGTAAGCGTAGAACCCCAGAAACGCTCGCGGCTTCGGCGTAGATACCAGTTGCTCATCTCGTCCACAAAAGCGTCAAGCAACCGCGCAGGCTCGGTTAATTCAAAGCGTTCCAACGCGCCGTCCACCTTTTTCACCAAGGTGTTAAGGCGCGAAAGCAGCCATTTGTCCATTACGGACGGCTCGCCCTCGCCGTGTTCATAAGGATTAAAGCCGTCAATTTCCGCATACAAGCAATAAAACGCGTACGTATTCCACAGCGTTCCCATAAAACGCCTCGCGCCCTCCGTGACGGTTGTGTCGGAATAACGGAAGCTAAGCCATGGCGCGGACGAGGAAATCAAAAACCAGCGAATTGCGTCTGCTCCGTGTTTTTCTAGGGCTTCCATGGGGTTTACGGCGTTGCCCTTGCTTTTGCTCATTTTTTGACCATGCTCGTCTAAGCCATGCCCGAGAACGACCACGTTTTTGTATGCCGATTTTTCAAATAGCATGGTAGAAATGGAAATAAGCGAATAAAACCAGCCGCGCGTTTGGTCTACGGCCTCGGAAATAAAATCCGCAGGAAATTGCTTGTCGAACATGTCCTTGTTTTCAAACGGATAATGCCATTGTGCGAAGGGCATTGCGCCGGAATCAAACCAACAGTCGATTACCTCGGGCGTACGTGTCATTGCTTTTCCGCATTTTGCACATGGCAATTGCACGCCGTCAATATACGGCTTGTGCAGCTCAATATCGTCAGGGACGGCAGGGTTCATTTGTTTAAGCTCCGCGATACTTCCCACACAATGCAAATGTCCGCAATCGTCGCAGACCCAAATAGGCAACGGCGTACCCCAGTACCTTTCGCGGCTTATGCTCCAGTCGATTACATTCTCCAAAAAGTTGCCGAAACGCCCCTCTTTCATATGCGCTGGCAGCCAGCTTACCTCGCTATTACTGGCGAGCAGGCTATCGCGTAGACTGCTTGTGCGAATAAACCACGCATCACGCGCATAGTACAACAGCGGCGTGTCGCAACGCCAGCAGAACGGATAATTGTGGGTATAAGCGGCTTTTTTGAACAACTGTCCGCGCGCGGCAAGCTCTTTGATAATTAGCGGGTCGGCGGTCTTTACGAACGTGCCAGCCCATAGATACGCGGCTTCCGTGAAACAGCCCTGCGCATCGACAAATTGCAAGAGCGGCAGGTCGTTTGCCTTGCAAATTCGCGCATCGTCCTCACCAAAGGCAGGCGCGATATGCACTATTCCTGTGCCGTCCGTGAGCGTGACGTAATCGTCACTCACCACAGTGCAGTAATTTTTGTTTTCTTGGTCTGTAGCAAAGTCGAACAAAGGTTCGTATTTCATGCCCTCTAGTGCGCTTCCCTTGAATGTTTCCAAAACCGTCGCTTCACTGCCTAGAACGCTTTCGACAAGTGCGCGCGCCAAAATATAAATACGCCCCTCGTGCGACACCTTGGCGTAATCCTCTTTCGCGTTTACGCAAAGCCCTACATTGGACGGCAAAGTCCAAGGCGTGGTCGTCCACGCTAGGAAAAACTCGTCGGCGTTGCCTGCAACTTTAAAACACACATAAATGGAATCCTCGGTCACGTCCTTGTAGCCCTGAGCAAGCTCGTGGCTAGACAGCGGCGTACCGCAGCGCGGACAGTACGGCACAACGCGGTAAGACTTATAAATAAGCCCTTTTTTGAAAATTTCGGACAACGCCCACCATACAGACTCGATATATTCGTTGTGGTAGGTGACATACGGATTGTCCATGTCCGCCCAAAAGCCCACGCGCTCGCTCATTTCGCGCCACAGCCCCTCGTACTTCCACACGCTTTCCTTGCATTTTTTTATAAACGGCTCTACGCCGTAGGTTTCTATTTGCGGCTTTCCGCTTATGCCTAATTGCTTCTCTACCTCTAGCTCCACAGGCAAGCCATGCGTGTCCCAGCCTGCCTTACGCAGAACATGGAAGCCCTTCATTGTCTTATATCTGGGAACTAAATCCTTAACCGTGCGCGTAATAATATGCCCGATATGCGGGTGGCCGTTGGCGGTAGGCGGCCCGTCATAGAACGTAAAAATTTCTCCGCCCTCGCGAAGCTCTATACTCTTTTCAAAAATCCTGTTGTCACGCCAAAATTCTAGGACTGATTTCTCGCGCTCCGCGAAGTTTAGGGTTGGGGGTACTTTTTTGTACATGGTAACTCCTCCTGTTTTACGATTACTTTATAAAATATAACCATTGTATTATATCGCTGTAAAATCTTACACGTATGTCTATCGTAGGTGCGGGCAGTGTTTTCTTATTAAATAGATTCTATAGTATTGTACACATGCACCGAATACAAACACTAAAATAAAGAATAATGCAATTACATTAAGGAATATTGCTGTAGCCTTTGCTGACATAGTTGGCATAAAAATACGCGCGAGAGTTGTACCGCCTACTGCTCCGATTGAACTCCAAGCGGCGATATTGCTGGTATTATTAGTTGTCTTGTCTGTGCCGTTTATATGGTTACATAACGATTTTTTTAAGAGCTTTAATGTAAGAAAAACGAAAGTTGGCAACAGTATAATTAACGCTATATTCAGCGGTAGTATACGCATAGGCTCATTTCCGAAAATGGCGATAACGTGAAACACCGACCAACCCAACACAGCCACAAAACAGCAACCACAACACGAAAGCATTAAACTCTCCCCTACAGAATGTCCCTTTTTAGGCTTATAGTCCTTTAAAATATATGATTCTATGGTGTTGTTTTGTGTATTCTTGATTTTCTTCTTCACTCCCTTGTCACTCCTTTCCCCCTAATAATTGCGGTCACATCAATTGAAACCATGCTTTTCTTTCACCGCCATGCCCCACGCTTCTTTTTCCAGTGGAACTAAGTCGGGGTTTGCGTATTTGTTAAAAATCCCTATAGCGGTGTCGAGCGTGATTTCACTGCTTGGCATAGTATCTTCACAATCCCACCAAAATTTAATTTTGTATACGTCTAGCATAATATTCTCCTTATCAATGTTACTGCGAATATATAAGCTCGCCTGTTTTGATTACATGCTCGGCAAAGCCGCTAGGGTCTTGGGTTTCGTCTAGCAAGTGGGGTTCTATATCAAAAAAGTCTTTTTTGCGTATGATTTTTTGCAAAAGAATACGCGCGTTATACCATTCCTTGCCGTGCAGGTCTTTGACTAAAACGGCAATGTCTATGTCGCTTTCCGTATGGGGTACTCCGTTGGCATAAGAGCCGAAAAGTATTATTTTATCGGGGCTGAGGACTTTTATGACTTCTTTGGAGTAATTTTGTGCTATTTCTTTAGCTCTTGTTTTATCGACCATGCTTTTCTTTCACCGCCATGCCCCACGCTTCTTTAATTTTGCACACGTCTGTCAAAATATACCTCCACGCTATGCAGGTTTTTGTAGGGGACGGATTTATCCGTCCCGAGATTACCTCGCTCTGCTTTGGTCGGCGTGCGGTGTTGTCTAAGAAAACCACTTAGACAACACCTTACTGCCTGCTTAATGGACGTTGCTCGTCCCCGAATTGACGAACGTGCGTACCTCGGGACGGATAAATCCGTCCCCTACAAAAAGATTATTCGGATTTAACGGATTTACATGGATTACGCGGATAAAAAAACGTGCCAGATAAAATCCGCGTAAATCCGTTAAATCCGTGTTTGATTTACACATTTTAGCTTCGTGCGTTTGTCGTGGCTAAATTCAGAACGAGGCAACCTCGGGACGGATAAATCCGTCCCCTACAAGGAACACTACGCCGCCACATCTCTATAATCAAACACCGCGATTTCATTCATAAACTGCGTAACATTTTTAACAATCAAAGCAAGCCGCTTAACCACATCACCAGTATAAATAATTTCGTTACATTCCGTACATTTGCGGCAGGGCGTGTTCCTTATTATAATCAAGGATTTTTGCAAGTCAGTAACATCAGAGGTTGTACTTTCCACTGTATCCGCTCCGCAAGAAATACATTTCATGTCAATGCTCCTTTTTGGCTTTCAAGTCACGTCTGTCAAGGCTTCGAGGCGATATTCCCACCATATGGCAGTCGGAGAAAAGGGGCAATGCCCCAAAGTCATACGGCGTTTCCTGATACACATGATAATTTAGCCAATTCGCAAACAATAAATGCGCGTGCGCCCGCCATCGCATTTCGGGCGGATTGTCTGGGTTATTGTCGGGATAATAGTTTATGGGCGGCTTTATTTGCAGGTTCTTTGCTATATCGCGGCGGTACTCGGTGTTGAGTGTGTTTATGTCGTATTCGGCGTGACCTGTCACGAAAATTTGTCTAAAGCTCTTGCTGGCGGCGATGTATAAGCCTGCTTCTTGGGAAGTGGACACCACCACAAGCCCAGCCTTGGCAATATCCTCGGCGCGTACGTCGGTGTATCGGGAATGGGGCGCAAGAAAGGGGTCGTCAAAGCCGCGCGTAAGTCGGCATGTGGGCAGCAGCACGTTGTGCAAATATACGCCCGACAGCTTTTCGGGCAGCTCGTATTTTTTTATGCCGTAATGATAAAAAAGCCCTGCTTGGGCGCCCCAGCAAATGTGCATTGTGCTGTACACATTTGTCTTTGACCATTCCATTATTTCGCACAGCTCGCCCCAGTAGTTCACGTTTTCAAATTCCATCAGCTCCACTGGCGCGCCTGTGATAATTAGCCCGTCGAACATCTCGTTTTTTATATCGTCAAAGGTTTGGTAAAAAGCGTCTATATGCTCCTTGGACGTGTTTTTGGGTACATGGGAACGCATTTGCAGCAAAATAACCTCAACTTGCAGCGGCGTGTTGGACAGCATACGCAAAAGCTGAGTTTCCGTTTCTATTTTTGTGGGCATTAGGTTTACAATGCCTATTTTAAGCGGTCGAATATCCTGCAAACGCGCTTGTTTTTCCGTCATAACAAACACGTTTTCTTCTCTAAGCGTTTTTACGGCAGGAAGCTCGGCAGGTAAATTTACAGGCAAAGCCTATCAGCTCCTTTGCTTTAAAACCCTCAAAACATCTTCCACCAAAACCCCGCTCTCACACATAAGCACAAGCACATGGTACGTCAAGTCCGCTATTTCTTCCGTTATTTGCTCCGCGTTCTTGTTCTTCGCGGCGATTATTACCTCGGCGGCTTCCTCGCCTACCTTTTTACAGATTTTGTCTACGCCCTTACTGAGCAAGTAGTTTGTATACGAGCCGTCCTTGGGGTTTGCGGCGCGGTCTTTTATTACATCAAAGTCGCGCTTGACGATATTGAACGCACCCTTGTCAACATTGCCAAAGCAAGTATAATCTCCTGTGTGGCACGCGCCGCCGCCTATTTGCACCGCTTGGACAAGCAAGGTATCGTTGTCGCAGTCCAACGCCATATGCTTTATTTTCTGCACGTTGCCAGATGTCGCGCCCTTGTGCCAAAGCTGGTTGCGAGAACGCGACCAAAAGCACGTTTCGCCTTTTTCTAGCATAAACGCTAGACTTTCGCGGTTTACATAAGCGAGCATTAGCACACTGCCAGTGTAATAATCCTGCACAATGGCAGGCATAAGCCCGTCCGAGTTCCATTTTATGGAATCTATTGCATTGTTAGAAAGCATCTCTTTAGGTCAACCTTTCCCTCGTAAAATGCCTTGCCTACTATTATTCCGTAATAATCGCGCGCCTTGCGTAGATGGTCTTCGCTGGAAACGCCGCCGGAAATAACGACATTTATTCCCTCTATTTTTTTGTACAGTTCCCAGTTGGGCGAGGTAAGCGTGCCGTCACGGGAAATATCGGTGACTACTAGGTATTTTACGCCCTTTTCTTTTAATGTTTCTATAAATTCTAAATAATCGCGTCTGCTGTCGGAAAGCCAGCCAGCCGTAGCCACCATGCCCTTTCGCACGTCCACGCCGACTACTATTTTTTCCTCGCCGTGCTTGGCGAGCATACGCGACACAAAGTCAGGGTTGGAAATAGCCACCGTCCCTAGAATTACGCGGTTTATGCCTATGTCGTCTAGGTATCTTGCCACTGTTTCGGCGGTACGTATGCCGCCGCCTAACTGCATAGGAATTTTAATCGCCTCGCGTATTTTTCTTATTGTTTCAATGTTGGCGGTGTTGCCGTCCTTCGCGCCGTCTAGGTCTACCACATGCAGATATTTTGCGCCCATTTCCTCAAATTTTACCGCTACCTTTATGGGGTCGGGGTTGTACACGGTCTTTTTGCCGTAATCGCCCTGTACTAGGCGTACCGCTTGACCGTCCTGTAAATCTATTGCAGGAATAATAACCATAACTACAACAGCCCTTTCGTAGAGGGAATTTCCGTTCCGCTTACTTTTAACGCTTGCCCGAGGGCGACACCTACCGCCTTAAAAATAGCCTCGATTATGTGATGTGTATTTTTGCCATATAACAAATTGATATGCAAAGTAATTCCTGCGTTGTGTGCCAAGGCGCGCAGAAATTCCTCCACGTTTTCTGTAGCAAAGCCGCCGCATTCCTGCGATGGAATGTCTGCGTTAAACACCAAAAAGCCGCGCCCAGAAATATCCAACGCGCAATTCACCAACGCTTCGTCCATAGGAAGCGAAGCCGTTCCGTAACGCGCAATGCCAGCCTTGTCGCCTAGCGCGTTTTTAATTGCCTGTCCTAAGCAAATGCCAATATCTTCCACTAAATGATGCTCGCCTGTCTGCAAATCGCCGCTACATTCCATTTGTAGGGAAATGCCTGCGCGAAGCAATAACGAATCCAACATATGGTCGAAAAACCCCACATTGGTAAAAAACTGGTTGCGGTTTTTTGAATCCAAGTTGATTTCTAGGTTAATCGACGTTTCCTTTGTGTTTCGTGTCAAAGCCGCTTTACGCATTTTATAAACTCCTCCATTTCTTCTTGTGTGCCTATGGTAATACGCAAAAAATTAGCTATGCGTTCCTTTTTCCAGTGCCGTACTAAAATTTTATTTTCCAAAAGCGAGTTATACATCGCGGCGGCGTTAGGCGTTTGCATAAAAATGAAATTCGCTTGCGAATTGCATACCTTGTAGCCGAGACTTTTTAGCTCGTTAGTGGTAGACTTGCGTGTTTTGATAATTTGTTCCGTTGTTTTTTTCAAATATGCGGTGTCGCTAATCGCCGCCGCCGCACATAGCTGTGCGAGCATACCTAGCGGATACGAATTGAACGCGTCACGCACACGCTTTAAGCCGTCTATAAGCGCGGTACTGCCTACGGCGTAGCCCACGCGTAAGCCAGCCAGCGAGTGCGACTTGGAAAAGGTACGCACAATCAGCAAATTTTTGTAGGAATTACACAGCCTTACCGCGCTTTCCGTATGCGAAAAGGCGATATACGCCTCGTCCACCAAAACAACGCCGTGCGGATTCTGCTGTAAGATTTTTTCTATGTCGCAGATGTCCAACGCAATGGACGTAGGCGCGTTTGGGTTGGCGATAATTACACCGTTGGAATTGGCGTAATCGCTTACGTCTATGGTGAAATCCTGCCTTAGCGGAGCGAAGGTAAGCCCCACGTCATACATTTCGCCCCATACAGGGTAAAAGCCGTAAGAAATATCCGGTGTAATGATATTGGTCTTGCCGCTGTAAAACGCTTGGAACGCTAACGCCAAAACCTCGTCGGAGCTGTTTCCGCAAAAAATATTTTCGGCGGATACGCCTAGCACGGAGGAAATAGCACCGCATAATAGGCTACTGTCGCCGTCTGGGTATAGGCGTAGTCTTGCGGTGTCGGCGGCTTGTAAGACTGCGTTTACCTTAGGCGAGGGGGGGTAGGGGTTTTCGTTTGTGTTTAGCTTAATCCAGTTTGATTCGCGTGGTTGTATGCCTGCGGTATATGGCGTTAGGTTGCTTGCCTTATTCGATAAAAAACTATTCTGCGTGACGATATTCCCACCACCTTTGTTTTATAAGAAATTTGATTTTAGGTGATAATTACCAGCCTGCAAGGTTTTTTGTAGGGGGCGGGTTTACCCGCCCCGAGGTTGCCACGTTATCCGCCCCACCTACGTACCACCCTGCCCCCGAGGTTTGCACGTACAAAATTGATGGGACATAACCTGCCCCAAATCGACCAACGTGCGGGGGTCGGGACGGATAAATCCGTCCCCTACAAAAACCTTGTGTCTACTCTGCGTGACGATATTCCCACTACAGTATATCGTAGTTACAAGTGGCGAAGCCACCCCCAAATTGACGAGCGTGCATACCTCGGGACGGATAAATCCGTCCCCTACAAAAACCTTGTGTCTACTCTGCGTGACGATATTCCCAATACAGTATATCGTAGTTACAAGTGGCGAAGCCACCCCCAAATTGACGAGCGTGCATACCTCGGGACGGATAAATCCGTCCCCTACAAAAACCTTGTGTCTACTCTGCGTGACGATATTCCCACTACAGTATATCGTAATTGCAAGTGGCGAAGCCACTACTCTGCGTGACGATATTCCCAATACAGTATATCGTAGTTACAAGTGGCGAAGCCACTACTCTGCGTGACGATATTCCCACTACAGTATATCGTAGTCACAAGTGGCGAAGCCACCTAAAAACGTACGCTTACTGAATTTGCGTGTGCGTCAAGCTCCTCCGACAACGCAAAGGCTATTACATCGTCCTGTAATTCCGCTAACGCCTCACGCGGATAATACGAGTACGAGCTGTATTTGACAAAGCTATATACACCAAGCCCCGAATAAAACCTAGCCGTACCGTCCGTAGGCAAAACATGGTTTGTGCCGCTCATGTAGTCGCCAAGCGGCTCGGGCGTGTTTTCGCCTAGGAAAATAGAGCCTGCGTTTTTTACCTTAGGCAGATGCGAGAGAGGGTCGGCGGTTAGTATTTCCAAATGCTCGGGCGCGATTTCGTTGGCTATGTCAAAGGCTTGCTGTAGGCTTTCGACAAGCACCGCCGCGCCGTAATCGGTTAGCGATTTTTGTATATAATCGGTACGCTTTAGGTACGACATTTGTCGTTCTATTTCGGCCTCTGTTTCGGTTATTAGCCTTTCACTGGTAGTCACTAGAATGGAGCTAGAATCCGCGCCGTGTTCCGCTTGGCTTAGCAGGTCTGCCGCTACATATTTTGGGTTGGCTGTTTCGTCCGCTATGATTAGCACATCGGACGGCCCAGCCACCATGTCTATATCCACATCGCCGTAAACAAGGCGTTTGGCGGCGGCTACATAGGAATTGCCCGGCCCGACTATTTTGTCCGCCTTGGCTATGCTTTCCGTGCCGTATGCGGCGGCGGCTATGCCGTGTACTCCGCCTACCTTGTAAATTTCCGTAATGCCGCAAACCGCCGCCGCCTGCAAAATCTTGTCGGACACCTTGCCGTCCTCTTTCACAGGCGTGAGAATGAAGATTTCCTTTACTCCAGCCAACTGAGCAGGTACGGCGCACATCAATAGTGACGACACCAAAACGGCGGTACCGCCTGGCACATAAACGGCTACGCGTTCTAGCGGACGTACCATTTGCCCCATTATTACGCCGTCCTCTTTAAACACGCTCCACGACTTTTCTATTTGATTCTTGTGAAAGTCCGCGATTCGTTCGGCGGTGCGTTCGAGTATTCTTTGGTACTCGGGGTCAATGGTTGCCGCGTTGTATTCTTGCGGAGTTACGGCTAGGGCTTGTTCTTTGAAGCCGTCAAATTTTTCGGCGTAGCGGAATAGGGCTTTGTCGCCGTTTTCGCGTACATCGTTGATAATTGCTTGTACGTCGGCGGTTAAATTACTGCTCGGGGCTTTTTTGCGTGCTAGGACACCGTCAAGGCTTCGAGGCGACATTCCCACCACGGAACAGTCGGAGAATCGGGGCAATGCCCCCTTACTTAGGCGCATTTCTTAGCCTCTCAATCATGCTTGATATATTCTCGTCGTATTTTAACGCCGCCTTGCTTACCAGTATTTTTGTGGTAATCGGCATGGCTTCCTCGTAGATAATAAGCCCATTTTCTACTAGCGCCGTCCCTGTTTCCACTATATCAAAAATAACGTCCACATCGCAGTGTGACGGCAAAAGCTCGCTAGAACCCGCTATTTTGATAATATCGGCGAGTATGCCCTGCCGTTTGAAATAATGCTCGGTAATGGCAGGATAAAACGTGCCTACCGTAAGTACCTTTTCGTCACTGTTTTTGCATTTTTCGTACGTTTCCTTATTTTTCGGCAAGCCCGCTACACAAAAACGAGCCATGCTGCAAAGCCCGTAGTCCGGCAGTAAATTTGTGATAAAGTTGTCGCCGCGCATGGCGTGGCCGCCCTTGGTGCTGTAAAGCTCGTATTCGCGGTAGCAATCAAACGCAGTAAAGCCTATTTCCGCCCAGTTTCTGTCCACGTATTGTGGTATATCCATGTTGTTTACCAACAGGTACGCCACTTGCCCGCAGTCGCTTTCATATTCGAGCTGCTTTTGATTTTTTTGGGCAATGGACTGCTCTAGGGTAGCGGAAGCAAACCCCGCCTTCTTGAACACCTCATAGAAGCGCGGTAAAAGCCGCATTGTTTTCGGGAGTGCAATATATGTTTTCCTCATGTGGTAAGTTTAACAAAAAATTTGCGGGATTGCTACTTTATTTTTTTTTGGTGCTCCGAAAAATAAAATTTGCATAACCTATCCACTTGTGGTATATTGCTCCTTGTGCGGTTTTATAGACGGCTCGTCTATTCGCAAAAAACAAGACGTGCGATATAGACGGCGTGTCTATTCGCAAAAAACAAAACCTTGCGCGGCAAGCCGCCGCGCCATAGACCAGGAGGTGCAACAAATGAACAAGTACGAAATGGGCGTAGTAATACGCGCCGACCTTGACGAGGAAGCGTACCGTGCGGAGTTCGACAAGGTGAAGGGCTTTATTGAACGCTTTGGCGGCACAATCGACAAGCTGGACGAATGGGGAAAGCGTAAGCTCGCGTACCCGATTCAAAAAATGTCTGAGGGCGTGTATACCTTTATCACGTATTCCGCGGAAAGCGGTACACCCAAGGAAGTGGAAGCCCGCCTTAGATTGCAGGAAAATGTTTTGCGTTTCCTTACAATTCGTAAGGACGAAAACGAGGTACAAAAAGCGGAGGCCGTACAGGCAGAGCCAGAGCTTGCTCCAGAGCCTACTCCAGAGCCTGAGCCAGAGCCTGCCAAGACCTCAGAACCCGCCGAGGCTGTAGAAGCCGAAGCAGTCGAAGAATAGGAAGCAGGGGGAGCATGAACAAGGTTATTTTAATGGGACGGCTTACTAAAGACCCCGAAATTCGCTATTCCCAAAACGCCGAGCCGGTTTGTATATCTAAGTTTACACTCGCGGTAGATAGGCGTTTTAAAAAGGACGGCGAACCCGATGCCGATTTTATTCTGTGCGTAGCGTTTAGGCGTACGGCAGAAATGATGGAGCGGTATGTAAAAAAGGGCATGATGATAGCAGTATGCGGTAGCTTGTCAGTGCGTTCGTTTGACGACAATGCAGGGCAGCGCCGCTGGATAACCGAGGTAACGGTGGACGAGGTGAGCTTTGCGGAAAGCAGAGCGGCGTTTGAGGCGCGCATGTCGAGAATCGGCAACAGCGGCGGCGGCGGCGATTATAACCCTGCGCCGCAACAGCCGTCTGCGCCGCCCGAGGGCTTTTCCGCAATTACCCAAAGCATAGACGAGGACGACGATTTGCCGTTTTAATGTTGCCCCGTAGCGAAGCGGAGGAAGCGTAGTCGGGCTTTGCCCGACGGAGCGGCGGGGTCGTAGGGGCAGCGCCCCTACTGAAAAAGGAGGTTTTCTTTATGATAAATAAAAGACGCGGGCGACGCAAAAAGCGCGTTTGCCAGTTTTGTGTAGACAAGGTAGCGGCCTTGGACTACAAGGATATAGCTAGATTACGTAAATATGTTTCCGAGCGCGGCAAAATTCTGCCGCGGCGCGTTACTGGAAACTGTGCAAAGCACCAACGCGCCATGACCATGAACGTGAAGCGTGCGAGGCATATGGCACTTATGGTTTACACGCAAGAGTAGGGGGCGTAGCCCCTTTTCTACGGGGGCATAGCCCCTTTTCTACGATATACTGTGGTGGGAATGTCATCACGCAGAGTAGTTGCTAGTGTATAAAAGCCCCTCGCGAGGTTCGTGACCTTGTGGGGGGCTTTTGTTTGTTTATGATTTTGTAGGGGAATTTCGTTTGTTTATGTTCTTGTAGGGGACGGACTTGTCCGTCCCGAGGTTGCCTAGCTCTGAGTTTCGCTTCTGCTGCGTTTCGCTCCTGCTGTGCCACGCTCCCTCTGTGCCTCTGTGCCTCTGTGTGAAAAAATCTTTTAAAGTAAAGAACGAGGTATACGCTTTACCTACGTTCATTATTTGTCAAAAAGATTTTCACACAGAGGCACAGAGGGAGCTAAGCACAGCAGACAATAAAATGTGAATTTAAAGAGAATTAAACACGGATTCAACGGATTTACGCAGATTTACGCGGATTTTATCGGGCATATCGGATTTTCGCAGATTTCCCCACGAGCCAATCCGCGTAATCCGTGAAAATCCGCCAAATCCGTGTTTAATTGTCGTAAAATCCACATTCTATTGTCTGCTGTGCCACGCTCCCTCTGTGCCTCTGTGCCTCTGTGTGAAAAAATCTTTTAACCTAAAAAATGGACGTTATACTCTTTATCTACGTTCATTATTGTTCAAAAAGATTTTCACACAGAGGCACAGAGGCACAGAGGGAGCGAGGCACAGCAGACAATAAAATGTGAATTTAAAGAGAATTAAACACGGATTTAACGGATTTACGCAGATTTACGCGGATTTTGTCGGGATTATCGGATTTTCGCAGATTTTCCCACGAGCCAATCCACTAAATCCACGAAAATCCGCGTTCCATCGTTCTTCATTCTAAAGTATCAAAAATCGTTAAAGGCGTTCAAAAAACGGAGGGATTATCAATGAGAGAGCTAAGAATTTTATCCATGTCAGTATTTTTCGGGCTAGCTTTTGCGGTTGTTGTGGCGGCGTACACGTTCATTTACTCCGCAACGACCCAGCGCGACATCGCCGAAAATGTAATACGCTTTCACGTACGCGCAAACAGCAACACAGGCGACGACCAAGACCTAAAAAACCTTGTCAGCGCAGAGGTTTTGGACAAATTCTCGGAAAATTTCAGCCAGTACACCGACATCGCCGACATGCGCGAGCTTTTCGCACAGCTTTTACCAGAAATGGAAGCCTATGCACAGGAAATCGTTCACAGCAAGGGCTACGATTACGAGGTCGCGGCAAGCATGGAAAGCGTATTTTTTCCGACACAATTCTACGGCGATTTAGCCTTTCCGCCAGGCAAATACGAAGCCGTGCAAATACTAATCGGCGAGGGCGAGGGGCAAAATTGGTGGTGCTTGATGTTTCCGCCGCTATGCTATGTAGACATGACCGCCACCGACGCAGGGCAGCAGCAGCTCGCCCAGACGGTTTCCGACGAGAGCTTCCGCCTGCTAACCCACAGCCAAGGGCAAGGACAAGCACAGCCGCAAGCCGCAGAAATGGTCGTGCGGTTTAAGGTAGTCGAGTGGTGGCAGAATTTCTTGCATGATTCGACTGGGAATGAGAAGAATGAGCAGGATAGGGAGCAGTTGATTGTGGAGAATTAGGGATTTAAAGGCATGGAACGCGGATTTTCGCGGATTTAACGGATTTTCGCGGATTCTTTCGGGCTTGGCGTGTTTTCGTGGGTTTTAAAGGTATAAAACACGGATTTTAAAAATATTAAACGCGGATTTTAAAGACATTAAACGCGGATTTGGCGGATTTACGCAGATTTACGCGGATTCTTTCGGGCGTAGCGGATTTTCGTGGACTTTCGTGGATTTTACCACGAGCCAATCCGCGTAATCATGGATTGCGGATTTTCCCACGAACGAATCCGCGTAATCCGCGAAAATCCGTTAAATCCGTGTTTAACACCCTTTAAAAACCTACATAATCCGCAATTCGTAAGTTTCTAAATGAACGCAAGAAAAAATCCGCGAAAATCCGTTAAATTCGCGAAAATCCGCGTTCCATGCCCTTAAAAAACCCGCCAAATCCGCGTTCCATGCCTCTATTTATTTTCCCCCGAAAAAAAACATTTACATTTCCTAAAATACATGCTATGCTCCCCTTTGTGTCGTAACCGCACGAGTTGGGTCTTGAAAGAACGTAGCCTAGGCTGTGTCTACCTACCTCGGCGAGTGCTTCCAAAAATATCCTACAAATTTACCCCACAGGAGGTGCAGTATGTACGCTATTATCGAAACAGGCGGCAAGCAGTACAAGGTTAAGGTCGGCGACGAAATTACCGTGGAATTGCTTGGCGTGGCGGCAGGCGAGGCATATACGTTCGACCGTGTGCTTGGGCTTTTTGACGAGGGCGCAGATTCCTTTGGCTTCGGAAAGCCCACAATAAAAGGCGCGAGCGTAACCGCAAAGGTCTTGGGCGACGGCAAGGCAAAAAAGGTAGTAATTTACAAATATAAGTCCAAAAAGGGCTTCCACAAGAAAAAAGGCCATCGCCAGCCCTTTACCCGCGTAAAAATCGAAGCAATCAACAAGTGATTGGCATAACAATTGTACGCGACGGCGCAGGTAAAATAACCAGCTTTACCGCGGAAAATCACGGCGAAACCATTGTTTGTGCGGCTGTTTCCATGCTAGTGCTAAACACGGTAAACAGCATCGAGGTCTTGACAAGGGACAGCTTCACCTGTGATTATGACGAAAACGGCGGATTTCTCACGTTTTCACTAGATAACCACGTCCAAACAGCGGGCGTAAAAATATTACTTGAAGCAATGTATTTGGGGCTTGCTTCCGCCAAGGCGGAATATCCAGGCGAAATTGAAATCAAGGAGGTTAAGCAATGATTACACTAAATTTATCTTTTTTTGCGCATAAAAAGGGCGTAGGCTCTACCAAAAACGGCCGCGATTCCAACTCGAAGCGACTAGGCGCGAAGCGTGCCGACGGACAATTTGTACTCGCAGGCAACATTCTCTACACACAAAACGGCACAAAAATCCACCCCGGCAACAATGTCGGTCGCGGCTCAAACGACAATTTGTTTGCGTTGGTAGACGGCATAGTACGCTTTGAACGCAAGGGGCGCGACAAAAAACGCGTTTCTGTGTATCCCTCAGGGGCATAGCCCCTTTTCTACGAATTGCCTGTAGTGGGAATATCGTCTCGCGGAGTAGTTGCTTGCATAATAATAAGGGCGTGTTTGAGAATTGCTTTCAAACGCGCCTTTTTTGGAACAGGAAGTGTCCCCTTTGAACAAAAAACGGCAAAAGGCAGTCGCGCTTAGATACCAGCCCGAGGAACTCGCTCCGAAAATTCTCGCAAAAGGGGCGGGAGTTATTGCGGAGAAAATTCTCGAAAAGGCGGCAAATGCCGACATAAAGCTACATAAAGACGCTGCGCTCGTAGACGAGCTAACGCGCCTAGATTTAGGTGAATATATTCCGCCCGAGCTGTACGAGGTAGTAGCGCAGATTTTGATTTTTATTTGCGATTTAGATAAAAACGCAAACCAAGGCGCGGAACGAGTACAGCCCAAGTCAAGCTCTGAACATTTTGTCCAACCCCTGCATAGTATGTAGCAAACCCCTTTAGAATCTATCTTCAAAGGGGTACTACAAGCATAGCTAGGAGGACTATAAATGAATTTTTTACACGGCTGCAAGCACCATTTTGGGACGTTTTACGGCGGCACTAGCGAGCCCAAAAAAGCAAGACGAGTGGAACGAGCAGAACGCGTAGAGCGAGCAGAACGCGCCGAGCGTGTCGAGCGCGAGGAGGAAATGCTGTACCAGCCACTGTATTACCGCTTCCACCGCTATATTCCACGCCGCAGATTGTGGAGATATTGGTAGAATGACGAGGGTCACAAGGGCGTGCTGTTAATTCAACACGCCCTTGCAGGTTTTTATTCCAAAATAACTTGAACACCCCCCCGATTCTTTGCTATAATCACAAGAATAAGCGGCATAGCCGCTTCTCTCCGACTGTAGATTGGTGGGAATATCGCCTCGCAGCCTAAGCAACTTCCTAGCAAATAAAAAAAGGTGGACAAGCCATGACAAGCAAAAGCGTAACAAAAGGAAACAAGGTAACGCCGCATCGTTCGTTGTTTAAGGCGATGGGCTACACAGACGAGGAGCTTTCCCGTCCGCTAATCGGTATCGCCAACGCGCAAAGCGAGGTCGTGCCGGGGCATGTCCATTTGGACGACATTTCCGAGGCGGTGAAAAAGGGCATTATCGCGGCGGGCGGCACTCCTGTGGAGTTCCCTGCCATTGGCGTATGCGACGGCATTTCCATGGGGCATATCGGCATGAGGTATTCGTTGCCTAGCCGCGAGCTGATAGCGGATTCGGTGGAATCCATGGTGCTTGCACACGCCTTTGACGCGGTTGTGCTTATTCCAAATTGTGACAAAATAGTGCCTGGTATGCTTATGGCGGCGGCGCGTTTGAATATCCCTGCGATTGTAATTAGCGGCGGGCCTATGCTCGCAGGCCGCGTGGGCGAGCGGGCTGTAAGCCTTTCACAGACCTTTGAAGCCGTCGGCGCGTACGCGGCTGGCAAAATAGACGATGCCACCTTATGCGAATACGAGAACCAAAGCTGCCCGACATGCGGCTCTTGCTCGGGAATGTTCACCGCAAACAGCATGAACTGCTTGACGGAAGCCCTAGGAATGGGCTTGCCTGGAAACGGCACAATTCCTGCGGTTTTTGCGGAACGCCTACGCCTCGCCAAGCAAGCAGGCACAAAAATAATGCACCTCTACGAGAACAAAATATTGCCGCGCGATATTATGACAAAAAACGCCTTCGTAAACGCGCTTTCGTTGGATATGGCGTTGGGCTGTAGTACAAATAGTATACTTCATATCCCTGCCATCGCACACGAAGCAGAGGTCGAGCTACCGCTCGCGATGATTAACGAAATAAGCGAAAAAACGTACAATTTGTGCCGTCTTGCGCCCGCAGGGCCGCACCATATCGAGGACTTGTACTGGGCTGGCGGCGTACCAGCCGTGTTAAAGGAGCTAAGCACTCTAGGAATAATCAACCAGGACGAAATGACGGTAACGGGCGAGCCTATGAGAAAAACGCTGGAAAACGCGGAAAATCGCAACACGGAGGTAATTCGCCCTGCAAGCGAGCCGTACGCCCGAGTAGGCGGAATAACCGTGCTTTACGGCAATTTAGCAGAAAATGGCTGTGTAGTGAAACGCTCCGCAGTAGCTGACGAAATGATGAAAACAAGCGGCAGGGCGCGCGTTTTCGAGAGCGAGGAGGCTTGCGCCGAAGCCATTTACAGCAACAAAATCAAGTCGGGCGATGTAGTCGTAATCCGCTACGAAGGGCCAAAGGGCGGCCCTGGTATGCGTGAAATGCTTAACCCGACCGCCGCGCTTATGGGCATGGGCTTGGGCAAGGAAGTGTCGCTTATTACCGACGGCCGCTTTTCGGGCGCAAGCCGCGGCGCGTGTATCGGTCACGTTTCGCCCGAGGCGGCAGTGGGCGGCCTAATCGCGCTAGTCGAGGAGGGCGACAAAATCGACATAGACATAATGGCTGGGAAAATTCACCTTGACGTACCCGAGAATGTAATCGAGGAACGCCGCAAAAATTGGAAGCCCCAAGAGCCGAGGATTACAAAGGGCTATTTGGCGAGGTATCAGAAGCTGGTGACAGGCGCGGATAAGGGCGCGGTGTTGGTATAAGGGCATGGAACGCGGATTTTCGCGGATTTGGCGGATTTACGCGGATTTTGTCCGTGGGAATCCGCGTTCCATAAATCAAACTAGTGTACAAAGTGGCAGTATGTGTTATAATTCTTCCAAATTCAGAGATAAGGGGACTTACCCAATGAATCCAAACAAAAAACAATCCATAACAATAATATCACTACTTACACTCACACTAGCCCTATTTTTATGCGTATTCCCCCTTGTACGTACCTTTTCCGAGGAAGCCTCGGGCGG
>WRLD01000017.1 GCA_009777845.1 Defluviitaleaceae bacterium | reverse complement strand
TATGGGCGTGGTCGCCGTGCCGTTTTGCGGCACGTTTTGTTCAATCTCGCCGCCGCCTATGCGATTACCGCCGTTTAGGTTAAAGATTACGGTGTATAAGCCCTCTGGTGGATTCTCTATGGCTGTTTTTCCCAAATTTAGGAAGCCTGCGCCGTCCTCGCCTAAGGTCTGCACAGGCGTGGTGCTTCGTGTTGTTGTGCCATCGCCAAGCTGTCCCATGCCATTAGCTCCCCACGCCCAAACCGTGCCGTCTGCTTTTAATGCTATGGTGTGATTGTGTCCCGCAGAAACGGCCGTAACGTCAGTCAAATCTACGACCTGCACTGGCGTGTATACGCCGCCTGCTAGCGTTCCATCGCCAAGCTGTCCATCTGTATTCTGTCCCCAAGCCCAAACCGTGCCGTCTGTTTTTACTGCTACTGTGTGATAGCCGCCCGCCGCAGAAACGGCTGTAACGCCAGTCAAGCCTGTAACCTGCACTGGCGTGGGACTGTCTGTTGTCGTATCATCTCCAAGCTGTCCAGCACTATTCTGTCCCCAAGCCCAAACTGTGCCGTCTGCTTTTAATGCTACTGTGTAAGCACTTCCCGTAGAAATGGCTGTAACACCAGTCAAGTCTGTAACCTGCATGGGGTTGTTCCTGCCTATTGTTGTGCCATCGCCAAGCTGTCCATTCCAATTTGCCCCCCAAGCCCAAACCGTGCCGTCTGATTTTAATGCTACGTTGTAATGTGTTCCCACCGAAACGGCTTTAACGCCAGTCAAGCCCACGACCTGCATGGGAGTGGCACTCATCCATGTTGTCGTACCCTCGCCAAGCTGTCCGTTTTGATTGTTTCCCCACGCCCAAACCGTGCCGTCTGCTTTTAATGCTATTGTGTTATTGCTTCTCGCAGAAATGGCTGTAACGCCAGTCAAGCCTGTAACCTGCACCGGCTCGTGTCTTTCTGCTTGTGTGCCATCGCCAAGCACTCCGTAGCTATTGTTTCCCCACGCCCAAACCGTGCCGTCTGCTTTTAATGCTATTGTGTAATGTCCTCCCGACGAAACAGCTATAACTTCAGTCAAGCCTGTAACTTGTACGGGCGTGTGTCTGTTTGTCGTCGTATCATCGCCAAGCTGTCCATGGTAATTATATCCCCACGCCCAAACTGTGCCGTCACTCTTTAGGGCTACAGTGTGGCTAGTACCGCCTGCCACCATAGGCTCTGCGACAAACTCCGACATTCCGCTAAGCGCGTTTTCTATTTCAATGTGTATTACCTCTGGAGTAGCCGCAAGGCACGCTATAGGCGAGAGAAGCATGAGTACCGCCATGATTAGGGCTAAAGGTGTACCCCCCCCCATTTTTTTCCAATTGCTTGCGTTTCTTTTTGCGTTCATTGCTGTTGCCCCTCTCGGTTTTTTATTTTTTCAACTGCTTGCGTTTTTTTATCGCTTTTATTGTTGTTTTCCCTCTCGGTTTTATCACTAGCTTAAATGCCCCTGCTATCCTTTAATTTTTTCAAAAAATCAAGACCATACTGCGCTTCCTTGCGAGTATGCTCAATGATTTCCTTAGGTGTCATGTTTTTAGTACGCTCGTAATTGGCGTAGCGGATTTTGTGAATGTCCTCGATTGTAAAGTTTGGGCTGATTTTTATTTCATTCGTCATCTTCTCTGCCTCCTAATAGCATAATCGGGGGTATGATGTTTACGCATGGTTTCCCTTTTGTTCCTTATATCACTGGGCTAGATTGTATCATTGTTTTGGGGTTTATGCAAATGTTTTGGGGGGTTGTTTTGGGCTTTATGTAAATCTTTTGGGGGGTTCGTTTTGGGCTTTATGCAAGTTTTTTTGGGGTTTCGTTTTGGGCTTTATGCAAATTTTTTTGGGGGTTCGTTTTGGGGTTTATTCAAATTTTTTGGGGGGTTCGTAGGGGGCGGATTGATCCGCCCCGTGGTTGGCACGTAGCGAATTGATAGGACGTTGTTCGTCCAAAATTGACGAACGTACAAGGGTCGGGGCGGATAAATCCGCCCCCTACGATACCAACGCCGACCACGATTACACGGATTTAAAACCACGTCCGAAAAAATCCGCGGAATCCGTGAAAATCCGTGTTTAATAAAGCATTTGTTACACCACTGGATTAAGGGAATTTGCAGGGGTTCGTAGGGGGCGGATTTATCCGCCCCGAGGTTGGTACGTAGCGAATTGATAGGACGTTGTCCGTCCCGAATTGACGAACGTGCGTATATCGGGGCGGATAAATCCGCCCCCTACGATTAACCAATTAAACAATTAACCGATTAACAAAATGTGCGTACCAATTAAACGCGGATTTAGCGGATTCACGCAGATTCACGCGGATTTGAGCGTACGGAGCGGAATATCGTGGATTTCCGTGAATTTTACAACGAGCCAATCCGCATAATCCGTGAAAATCCGTGTGAAGCCTTTAAATCCCTTAATTTTATATCTTATCGTCTGCCGTGCCTCGCTCCCTCTGTGCCTCTGTGCCTCTGTGTGAAAATTCTTTTAAATAAAGGACGAAGCTCTACACTTTACCTACGTTCATTATTTATCAAAAAGATTTTCACACAGAGGCACAGAGGCACAGAGGGCGAGAGGCATAGCAGAAATATCAACTAAAATTGATATTATGAAACGTAGATTTTCCCACGAGCCAATCCGCATAATCCGTGAAAATCCGTTAAATCCGTTAAATCCGTTAAATCCGTGTTCCATAAATCATTTGTTACACCACTGGATTAAGGGAATTTGCAGGGTTTCGTAGGGGGCGGATTTATCCGCCCCGAGGTTGGCACGTAGCGAATTGACAGGACGTTGTCCGTCCAAAATTGACGAACGTGCAAGGGTCGGGGGTTTCGTAGGGGGCGGATTTATCCGCCCCGAGGTTGGCACGTACCGAATTGATAGGGCGTTGTCCGTACCGAATTGACGAACGTACAGGGGTCGGGGCGGATAAATCCGCCCCCTACGATACCCACGTTATTCACCCACGTAACACCCCCAAATTAACAAAATGCACGTCCCGAATTGACGAACGTGCGTACCTCGGGGGCGGATAAATCCGCCCCCTACGAAAAACCAATTAACCAATTAACCGATTAACCGCAATTATTAACCGTTATCAAGTCTTAATCTGTGCTTGTTGGGCTTGGGTTTTCATTCGGGGGTTCGCTTGGGTTTTCACTTGGGATTTCACTGGGGCTAGGAATAGGACTTGGAATCGGTTCAGCTTCTTCCCTCTGTTCCCTTTCCTCCCCCTGCCCCCCTTGTGCCAAAACCTCCTGCACCTCAGGCTCGCCCTCTCCTTCTACCTCTCTCTCCCCCTCTACCCCTTCCACACCCTCTCCGTCCCCTTCTTCCCCCTCCACCACCGCCGTAACAGGCTCATATATCTGCACAATCAACGTAGGCCGACCCCCCACCAACGCAAAGCCCTGCGGTAGCTCAATCGACAGCGGCACGGTATGCACGCCTATAGGCAGGCCGCGTAAATCGAACTCGGGCAAAATGTCCTGCGTGTCGAGTGCCGCTATCATGGACTGCGGGCCGCTAATCGACACGCGCACATGCTCTACATCGCTTACGACCTGGTACAGCCCCACTACTCCGCGGCTTCGCACGTTTTCGCGCGGTACGGAGAGGGTACGCGTTTCTATGGGTTCTATTCTTGCGGTTACGAGAATTTCCTCTTTTTCGCCGCGGCGCAGGGAAACGCCCTGCGGTAGCCAGTCAGCGAGGGCAAGCGTGCGGCGTATGCTTCCGCTTGCGTTATTTAGGCTTATGTCTACGCTAAGCTGCTCGGCGGTGTCCAGAGCCTCGGCAGAGCCGACTATCTCTACGCTGTCGGTATCGCTGGAAATATCGGCGACCACAAAGCCGTCTGTGGGCGAGCCTACCGCGTTAATGGCAATAGGCATGGAGCGTATTTGCCAAACTCTTACAGATACGCGCGTGTCGCTTATATTTAGCCGTACGCGCTCGGTCATGTCCTCGCCCTCGTTGTCCAAGACTACGAACGGCACAGGAAAAACCTCGTCCTCGTGAATACCAGTAACGTCCACGTTCGCCTGCACCAGCGAAATTGTCCTAATCTCGGAGCGCGGGCCGCTTACCATTACGTCCTCGCGCCCAAGGCGAATATGCTGTAATTCAAAGCCAAGCGGCACATCTCCCGCTTGTACTACCTTTACGTTAAATATTTGCGTTTGTACCATGTCCAGTTGCACGTCAATATACGGCGGATTTATGGACAAATGCTCATAGCCGTTTTGTAGATTCGGCGTGATTTTTAGCCGCTGAGTAGTAATCTGCTCCGCAGAGCCTACCGCCTGGGAATCAATCGCCCTAAAATCCACGCCTACCGTGATATATTGCGCCAGTCGTTCGGGGGTACTCATAGCAAGGTTTAGGGCGTTCATGTCGCTCCTAAGCCCGCGCACAAGCACCGACACATTTATATCACGCAACGCGTCCTCGTTAAGCACCATAATGCCCTCGCGCGTCATAATTTCCAGATTTTCGAGATTTAAACGCACAGGAATAATCTGATTTTGAAACGGATTACTCATATTCATTCCCACAAACCAAATTAAGCTCGCGGCGACCACCGCCACTAGCTTCCAGTGTAAATCTGCAAATATTATTTTTAATATTTTCACTTTTTCTTCTTCCTTCTTAGAATAAAAGATTATGGAACGCGGATTTACGCGGATTTAACGGATTTTCGCGGATTCTTTCTTGCTTCTGCTGTGCCTCGTTCCCTCTGTGCCTCTGTGCCTCTGTGTGAAAAAAATCTTTTAAAAAGAGCATAGAAGTTATACGCTTTACCTACGTTCATTATTTGTCAAAAAGATTTTCACACAGAGGCACAGAGGCACAGAGGGAACGGGGCATAGCAGATAATAGATGTGGATTTTAAAGACAATTAAACGCGGATTTAACGGATTTACACGGATTACGCGGATTTTGTCCACGCAAATTACCAAACGGAGATATATTTTCCCACGAACGAATCCGCAAAATCCCTGTCCCACTACCCTTAATTTACATGGATAAAAATTCTATTCCACTGCCGTCAATTCACACGGAATGAATCCGCGGAAATCCGCCAAATCCGCGAAAATCCGCGTTCCATTATTTTTTATTTTCTCAAGTCCCATAAGGCTTCATTTCTTCTTCTTCCTTTTAAACAACGAAAATCTACTTTTCTGCGGCACACCCCACAGCAATAATTCGCGTAGCTGTTTTTCCTCTATACCGCGCGTTATATTGCCGTCCATTACTAGCGAAATAGTGCCTGTTTCCTCGCTTACCACCACTACCCGCGCATCGGAAACCTCGGAAATGCCAATAGCGGCGCGGTGGCGTGTACCAAGCGCCGCATCAAGCGATTCCTCGCTAAGCGGCAAAATACACGAAGCCGCGCTTATGCGGTTGTTTTTTATAATCACCGCGCCGTCGTGCAAGGGCGCGTTTTTCTCAAATATATTTAACAGCAATTGTACGCTTACCTGCGAATCCAGCGGTATTCCCCTGCGTTCGTGTTCGCTTATGTCTATTTCATTTTCGAGAACAATTAACGCGCCTGTTAGCTTTTTGGACAGCGTTCGCGTTGCCTTGATAATATCGTCCACGGTATGCGCCGAGGTGCGTACCTGCTGTTCCGTTTCGTTTAGGTTAAAATACTTGCCGCGGCCGAGCTGTTCTAGTGCCTTGCGTAGCTCCGGTTGGAACAAAATAACAACCACCACAAGCCCCGTACTAATGGCAATATTTACAAGCC
This sequence comes from Defluviitaleaceae bacterium, assembly GCA_009777845.1. Taxonomy (GTDB): domain Bacteria; phylum Bacillota; class Clostridia; order Lachnospirales; family WQUN01; genus WQVC01. The sequence goes on along the minus strand of WRLD01000017.1, from coordinate 57,076 downwards.
ACTGCACGACCACTAGCTCGAAAACGCTGGCAAGAATTGCCACAAATAAAATAGTACCCACGCCGCGCAACAAAACCCACGCCTGCGTGCGGCGTATCCAGCGCGTAACGAAGTACAAAAGCACCGCGATAATGATAATATCAAGTAACTGCGTAGGCCCTAGCGGCGGCAGCTTAAACGCAGGCATGTTAAATACTTCTAAAATTCTGCTGTTGAAATTATCGAGCATTTACATTTCACTATCCTCATTATAATCTTCTAGTGGATTTTCGGGTAGCTGCGGGCGTATGCGTTTTACCGAGCGTTGCGCCTTTGTCATAATAATTTTAGGCACAATCCGCACATGGTAATAATTGCTGTCGTCCTCAAACTGTACGGATTCCGCGCGTTGGTAGTCTAGCACTACATCAAAAAACTTGACGACAAAGGCGATTATTCCGCAGACAATTGTACCAAAAATCATTGCGCCGATGTTTACTATTCCGCTTCCGCTAGCGGACAAGACAGAAATAATATAACCGAAAATAATCATAACACAGCCTAGCCCGAGAGCTATTTCCTTTGCGTAGTCAATCGCCTGCTTGCTAACAAAATAAACAAGCACAATCACCATAGCGAAAATAAGCGCGGTAAACAGCCACGAGTGCGTGCTTGCCATGCTTGCCATCAGCGTTTGATACACGTCAGAAAACGCGCTAGGCAGCTCCGTCAAAATTTCCGTCAAATCCCTATCAGGCGCGGCGGCGGAGGCCACAGCGGCAGGAGCCATAAGCATATTTATTATGCCTGTTTGTGCGTAAATAAAGACACCAATAGTCACAGGAATAACCGCCGTAATCGGGAAGTAAAGCCCTGCAAGAAGCGGCACAAGGTACGGTACATTGTACCGAAACGCAAGAAGTGTAAAAATAATTAGAATAGACTCCTTTTTTGCCATTCTCGCGTAAAAAAGGAATACAAGCATTAGGAAGATAAAGACGGCAATCGCGACCTCCATATTGGCGGTAAGCTGTAGCGTAACCGCGACGATAATCAGTAACCAGCTCAAATTCATGGGGGCAATCGTAAAAAGCAACGCCAACAGCATACTCAAAAGCCCAGGCGAAAACCGCGCAGCAAGCGGCTCTATAGCCGCGCTTGTACTGCCTATAGAAAAAATTGAGCGGAAAATCACAAGCCCTAGAAGCAGCTTCAAAAAGGGCATGATAAAGACCTCGTACCGCTTAAAGTATTTTACTAGTGTTTCTCGTATTATTAGTAATTGTGCCATAGCAATGTTTACCTCAATGGTTTGTCATTTGGGTTATTTAGATTTCTAGGTCGTACGGGCGGTATGGTCGAATCTCTCGATGGCGCGTTTGCATCTCGGGAGCTTCTTATGACGGTACGCGGGCGGTTGGTGGACGATAGCGCGCGTGCGGACACGTTGGCGAGCGGGTCATCGTAGCTTCGTGCGTTGCGTGCGTTTCGTGCCGCGTTTAGCTCCTGCTCGCGCCTTTGTCTGCGTTCGCGCCGTTCCTGCCGTTCGCGTTCGCGTGCCTCAAGCTCGCGCCTTTCGTTGTCCTCTGCTTCATTGACAACGGGCGGCGTACCCTCGTTTTCCAACAATTGTAACATTTCTTGATATTTTTGCAACCGCTTTTGTATAAGATGATATTCACGCGTGCCTTGAATTGTTCCCACAAAGGAATAAAACGCCACTATTACAAGCAACGCCAAAACCGAATCGCGCATAACGGTAATAATATCCAGGTCGAAAACATCAACGCCGTTCACAAAAATAAGCCTAGTCCAGTGAATGGCAAGCAGCAAAATACCGCCCACGATTACGGCAAGCCGCGTGCCAAGGTTCTTTTTGTAAATATAGTCATGGCGAAAATATTCGTTGGCGGCACGGTCTGCCGCGCCATTGTTTTTGTCGTACAGCGCGAGCTTAGTCATGGTTATTATTTTGTGGTGGTTGGGCATATGCAACCTCCTTTTTTGTAGGCAATTTCTAGGCAATCTTTAGTCAATCTCTATTCAACACCATTTTGAGGTAAATGTCTAGTGTTTATTGAAACAACAACCTCACGAATAGCAAAGCGTGTAGATTCCTTAGCTTTAAAAGGCGATTAAACACGGATTTAGCGGATTCACACGGATTACGCGGATTTTGTCCGCGTAAACTACTAAACGGCAATATATTTTCCCACGAGCCAATCCGCGAAATCCGCGTAAATCCGTTAAATCCGCGTCCCATTACCCTTAATTTACATGGATAAAGCTCCCATTCCCTTGCCGTTAATTTACACGAAAAAAGCTCTCTCAAACAAAAAAAGGATTCCCCACCCCCATGTCGAATAATACTATTATGGGGGTGTGGAGTTTGTTTTACGAGCAGGATACCATTTCCGAGGTAAAAATTTTAAACGATATTGTCGATGTCGTAGCCTCGTATGTCAAGCTCACGCCACGTTCGGGCAGTTTTTTTGGGCTGTGTCCCTTTCATGCCGAAAAATCGCCGTCCTTTTCCGTCAACCGCGACAAGCAGTTTTATTATTGCTTTGGGTGCGGGGCGGGCGGCAATGTCATTTCGTTTATTAAAAAGGTCGAAAACCTAGATTTTCCCGACGCATTAAAATTATTGGCGGATAGAGTGCATTTTAATCTGCCCGAAAAAGGGACAGGCTCTGAGCATTTTGCCGCCGCACGCGAGGCTACCGCCAAAATAAATAAGGAAGCGGCGCGTTTTTATTACAATACTCTACAGGAAACTAATCCGGAAGCTAATGCCGCGAGAAAATATTTAGAAAACCGCGGCATAACTCCAGTGCTTGTGCGGAAATTTGGGCTTGGCTTCGCGCCCGAGGCGTGGGACAGCCTGCTTAAAAGCCTGCCCGATATTTCGCCCACCTCACTGGAAACGGCAGGGCTTGTCAAGCAAGGAAAGCAGGGTCACTACGACCGCTTTCGCAACAGGATTATCTTTCCTATCATAGACCAGCGACAGCGCGTAATCGGCTTCGGCGGTCGCAATCTCGGCAAGGACGACGACGGCGCGAAGTACATCAATTCGCCCGAAACGGCGTTGTTTAAAAAAAGCGAGTGCCTTTATGGCTTAAACCACGCAAAAAAAGCGCGTTCGCAGGAAATAATCATTGTCGAGGGCTATATGGACGTTGTAGCCATGCACATGCACGGCTTCACAAACACCGTGGGCGTTCTCGGCACGGCGTTAAAAAATACACATGCTCGTCTAGTAAAAAACACAGGCGCGAACACAGCAATTCTCCTGCTTGACGGCGATGAGGCAGGCATAAAGGCCACTCTGCGCGCCATACCCGTACTTATCAAAGAGGGGCTAAAAGTAAAAATACTGACCTTGACACAGGCAAAGGACCCAGACGAGTATTTAAGCCGCTTTGGGGCGGCAAAATTTAATAGTTTGTTGGCGGAAGCCAAAACTCATATAGCCTTCCAAGTAGATTTATTTAAGGAAAAGCACGACATAAGCACTATAGAGGGGCGAGTTGCTTTTACACAGGAATGTGCGCGAATACTCGCCGCGCTGACTAGCACAATAGAAATAGACGCATATGTAAGCGATATTGCGAGAGCTACGGAAATTTCTCCGTCTGCGATTAACAAGGAGATAGAGAAATTAGCCGAGCAAGGCGGCATTTCACGCGAGTTTTTGCTTCTGCCGCGTACGTCTGTGCAAAAAAAGGCGGGCGAGGACATTGGCTTAAAAAATGCGAGAAAGGGGCTGCTAAACCTCTTGTTTTCTCACAAGCAGGCCGCAAAAGCACTGCAAGAAAATGCCTTGCTTACTGCCGAGGAAATCGGCGGCGGCGTTTTTGGCAGGCTATTAGAAATTGCGTTCACAAACATAGTAAATTCGCCGTCTGACCTGTTTGACATGTTTGAAACAGACGAGGAACAGCAGGCCATAGCAGAAATACTAGCCGATTCTAAGGAATATTCCACAAAAACCGCGCTAGAAAAGGCGTTGTGCGATATGCTCAAGAAAATAAAGCTAGCGTGGCTGACCCAGCGCATGGAATTAGAAAGGGACGACCTAAATACCGTAAAAACGCTACATTCGCAACGAAAAAGTATTATTGAATTGAATATAACACTAAACGATGGATAGACTATCTAAGGAAGGGACTGGTATTTTTTGAAAGTCTTTGACGACCCGCTGTTAATGAACCGTCTACAGGAGCTGCTTATTTCCGCGCGCAGAAACAAAAATACGATACACCACAAGGAAGTTATGGAGCTTTTGGGCGACATTGACCTAGACCCAGACCAGCTAGAAAAGGTCGAGGAATGGTTGGAATCGCAGGGCATAGAGATTACCTCCAGCATGGAATCCGATACCGCTAAGGAGCTAGACATCGCCGCCGTAGAGGGTGCAATCAATATAGACGACCATGTCCGCATGTACCTAAAGGAAATCGGCAAGGTCGCGTTGCTTACCACGGAGGAGGAGGTCGAGCTTGCCACACGCATGGAGCAGGGCGACGAGGACGCGAAGCAGCGCCTTGCGGAAGCAAACCTGCGACTCGTTGTTTCCATTGCCAAAAGGTACGTAGGGCGCGGTATGCTTTTCCTTGACCTAATCCAGGAGGGCAATCTCGGGCTTATTAAGGCTGTAGAAAAATTCGATTACAAAAAGGGCTACAAATTCAGCACATACGCTACCTGGTGGATTCGGCAGGCAATTACGCGCGCCATAGCCGACCAGGCGCGCACTATTCGTATACCCGTCCATATGGTGGAAACAATTAACAAGCTAATACGCGTTTCTCGCCAGCTGTTGCAGGAGCTGGGGCGCGACCCGACCCCAGACGAGCTTGCCAAGGAAATGCAAATGCCAGTAGAGCGCGTACGCGAAATTCTGAAAATAGGGCAGGAGCCTGTTTCCCTCGAAACGCCTATCGGCGAGGAGGAGGACAGCCATTTGGGCGATTTTATACCGGACGACGATATTCCCTCGCCCGCCGATGCCGCGGCGTTTACCCTGCTAAAGGAGCAGCTAATCGACGTGCTGGACACGCTTACCGACCGCGAGGAAAAGGTGTTGCGATTGCGTTTTGGGCTAGATGACGGGCGTTCTCGTACACTGGAAGAGGTTGGCAAGGAGTTTAGCGTAACGAGGGAGCGGATTCGGCAGATAGAAGCAAAGGCACTGCGTAAGCTGCGCCACCCTAGCAGGAGCAAGAAGCTACGGGATTATTTGTGAACCTCTTTCGTACATTTTTAAGAGATTATGGAACGCGGATTTTCGCGGATTTGGCGGATTTACGCGGATTCTATCTGGCGTGTTTTTTAAAATCCGCGTAATTAACAACCCACGCAATTCGCATTTCGTTAGTTTTGAATGAAAGCGAGAAAAAATCCGCGAAAATCCGTTAAATCCGCGAAAATCCGCGTTCCATGCCCTTAGAATCCGCTGAATCCGCGAAAATCTGCGTTCCATAATCTTCAAGATTTGGGGGGAGGTCGTATGAACAGAATAGGCACGATGCTTTCCCTTATAGGCGAGTGCGAGGTTTTGGCGGACATAGGCACAGACCACGCTTATTTGCCTATAGAGGCGGTTAGGGGCGGGCTTTGCAAAAGGGCTATAGCCTGCGATATTGTGGACGGCCCTTTGTTTATGGCAAAAAAAAACATACACGCCGCGGGCCTGCAAGACCGCATAGAAACACGCTTGGGGGACGGTCTGCGGCCGCTTGGCGAGAATGAAGCCGATTGTATTGTTATTGCGGGAATGGGCGGTATGAACATAATTGAAATCCTGCGTGTAGGCATAACGCCTCCACGACTGATTTTACAGCCGCAGCATGATTTGGAAGAATTACGCAGATTTTTACATGCGAAAGGGTACAAAATAAAAGAAACGCTTGCGCGCGAGCGTTCGCGATTCTATGTAGTCATGCACGTTGAAAACGGCGAGCAAGACCATTACACCGAAGCCGAATACTTCACAGGCAGATTTGACAGCGAGTACCGCAATGCGTATTTTTGCGAATTATTAAAAAAAATATCAAGGTTCATAAACGCCATTACGGACGAAAAAACGCGTGAAGTGGCAGAAAAGAGAAAAAGCTGGTTGGAGAGTGCTATAAGTGAAGGCTAGAGAAATTATACAAATAATGAACGAATGGGCACCCGAAAAAACCGCCGAGCAATGGGACAATGTTGGGCTTTTGATTGGCGGCGAGGACAGAGAGGTAAGCAAGGTGCTTGTCGCGCTGGATGCTACGCAAGCCGTAGTGAACGAGGCTGTAGCGGGCGGCTACGATTTTTTAGTCACGCACCACCCGCTTATTTATTCCCCACTAAAAAAGATAACAAGCGCGGATAGCACAGGAAAAAAAATACTCGCGCTAATTGAAAACAAAATCGGCTACTACGCTGCGCATACTAATTTGGACAAGGCAATGGGCGGCGTAAATGACTGTATCGCCGAAAAAATCGGGCTTGTGGACACTGTACCGCTTGTGCCTGACGGCGACCTTGAAATGGAAGAAATAGGAATCGGGCGTGTTGCCGCTTTGCAGGAAACAACGCTCGGCGAGCTTGCGGAGCGTGTAAAAGCCGCGCTTGGCTTAGCTTCTGTGCGTGTTTGCGGCGACATTCGCAAAAAAATAAAAAAAGCCGCGGTTTGCGGCGGCGACGGCTCTGGCTCGCGTTATATCGAGGCCGCCATAAAAAACGCTTGTGACGTATATATCACTGGCGACCTTAGATACCACGCCGTGCAGGAAGCATTGGAACAAGGGCTTGCTTTTATTGATATTACGCATTACGGCGGCGAGGCTATTATAGTAGAAGAAATTGTTTCGCGGCTGAAAAGGCATGTTGCGGCTGTTGCTTCATCTATAGATGGGCAGGTGTTTAGTACGTTGTAAATTTTTTGTTTCTATTCCAAGTTAAACACAGTATTTAAAAATTGATTTTGCCCAAAATATAATCGCAAGCCAAAAACGGCTTCGCGATTTTTTTATGAATATGAACAGATGAAATAAGGGGAGGAAATACCGAAATGAGCTTAAAACGCATTATCGCCGCGGGTATGGTAGCGGGCATGATGGCAGTAACAGGCTGTGCCAGCAATGTCCCTAGCCGTAACCAAGGCAACCGAAACGGACAACGCGTGACAGACGCTGTACACCGCCGCAACGATTCATACACAGGCACAAGCCGCGGATTCGGCAACAGAACACGCGGCATGTGGAACACCGCAGACCGCGGCACAGGCACTCTTTGGCGGCCGCAAAACAGAATAGGTACTACATTCCAATATGGTAACGATGTTGGACAACGAGGATTGATAGATAATTCTGGTTATGAAACAAGCCGTACAGAAATAGCTCCGCGTACAGGCAACCGCGCAACACGCCGCGCCGCTAGCCGCACAACCCGCGGCACAGCTCGCGGCACAACCAACCACGCAGCTAATCGTGTAAACAGAGGAACAACAACGCGCAGTAATTCCGTAAACCGCGGTACAACAAACCGCACCACCGCGACAAGGAACAGAAATAACAATACAAGAGTAGGCACTAACCGTACAACCGTAGGAAACACCGTAACTGGCAGTGTAAATGGTAGCGTACACAACGCAACTAACGATATGACTAGAGCAAACACGCACGCTATCCCAAACCACAACACAGGCTCTGTAACGCATGGCACAAGAACAAGCCGCGGCGTTAATCATTCTACTAATCGCGCTACACGCCGTGCAACAACCAACCGCGGCGTAGCAGGAAGCACATCACGCGCTACGCACAATTCCGCCGCAGGCATGAGCCGTAATAACGAGCGTAACAATGCTATAGGAAGCACCACTCGCACATCTCGCACATCTCGCGCTGGTTCAGTTCATCAATCAGGCGACCGAGTAATTAACGGCGTAAACGAACGTGGCTTCCACAACACCCCTGGCTATGCACAGGACAGCACTCACAGTATGCGTAACGGCGCGTATGGCAGATTTTCAAACAGGACAGCACCAGTTTTTTTCAACAAGGCTAAAACCGCGCCAGAGCAACAACAAGCGCCTGCACCTGCTCCAGTTCCAGTAACTACTCCGCAAGGCAGATAGGCTTGGTTTTGTAGCTTAGGATATTAGGTTTTGTGAAATATGAAAAGACTGCCTTGTTTTAGGACGAGGCAGTCTTTTTTATATGATAGGAAGCTGTTAAGGCTTCGTGACGACATTCCCACCACGGGCAAATCTAAGATAGATTGCGAAGTCGCTTTTCTATGAATAAACATTTTCATGTATGAAAGTTTATTGAAAAAACACTTGACAAATATAGGAAAAGGCATTATAATTGTTAGCAGTCACTCGTATTGAGTGCTAACAAATTGTAGGAGGTTTTCTATGAAAATCACAAAAGTGACCAACAGACCATCGCCAACGAGCCATGATAAATATGTGGAGGTGTACAAGAAACTCAACCCTAGAGCAGCTAGGATAGGTGATGAGCTTGATATTTCAGCGGTTACGATTTTATTTCTTCGGAGGAGTTAAGAAAGTATATAAACTAAGGAAAACACTGTATCCTCGGTATAATGAAGATTGTTTTTTCAACAAAACTAAAATCTCACATAACAACAGCAATCACCTGCTCCAGTTCCAGTAACTACTCCACAAGCGAGATAATTTTGGCAACTTAGGATAGATGTAGGTTTTGCGAAACAAGAAAAAGACTGCTTTGCTTTAGGGCTAGGCGGTCTTTTTCTTTGGTTTTTCGAGGCTCACGACAAACGCACGAAGCTGGAGTGTGTGAATTGAACACGGATTTAACGGATTTTTTCGTGTTTTCTTGGGCGTGGCGGATTTTTTTCGGATTAAAACTTACGCTTGTATGGGAATAAACGGCGATAGGACACGGATTTAACGGATTTTCACGGATTTGGCGGATTGGCTCGTGGGAAAAATCCACGAAAATCTACGAAAATCCGCTACGCCCGATAAAATCCGCGTAAATCTGCGTAAATCCGCGTTTAATGCTCTTTCTATATTTATATTCGTGCTAGCTAGTCACTATCTGACGGCTACCTGTAGGGGACGGATTTATCCGTCCCGAGATATGCACGCTCACCAATTCAAGAACGGCTAACGTCCATTAACGCAGAACGAGCCAACCTCGGGACGGATAAATCCGTCCCCTACAAAAACCATACAAAGAGCCTGCACACTTTTACCGTTCGTGCGTTTGTCGTGGGGTTTGTTTTTCTTTTATTGACCTGTTTTTGTACAGATGGTTATAGCTTTAATCGGCGAAGTATGTTAAAATAAACTTGCACAAATGAAATCGGGAGGTACTATGAAAACACCAACACCACTAGGCTACGTAGAATTAGCGGACGGCAGCTTGCCAATCTTTCCCATGAATGACATTTTTATCAACTTCACATTCCAACACATCAACAACTGGGAAGCCCTACGCGTGGCAATCAACATCTTCATAGAGCGCTTCCAAAAGGAAAAGCCCGACACCCTACTAGGCACAATCAACGGCGAAATAGACGTAAAAACGCAGTTTAAGCAACTAATCGGCAAAAACACAAAAACCGCCCGCGACCAAGACGTTAAGCTAACCGACACAAAAGAGGGCAGTTACTTCATAGAATTTCAAAACAGCGCGTACACCGACCCGCCTATCCCCGACAGGTCAGTGGTATATTTTGGCTTGGGAATAAGCCACGCAAAGGGCAAGCCTGCAAACCAAATATGGCTGCTCGCCGAGGCCGTCCCCTCCGTCCTGCACGGCAAGCTGTTCACGCGCTACATTCTAAAAGACGAAGTAACAGGCAACAGCCACCCCGACCACTCGGGTATTATGTTCGCAGACTTGGAAAAGCTATCAGAAGAAAACAGCCAAGCAGGGGAGCTAGCCGCGCTCTTTCTCGGCAAAAGCCTAGACCCACAAGACGAAGCTGTAAGGACAATAGCGGCGGCAATTAAAACGAGCTTTCAAGATTTTAAGGAGGATAAGGAAGTGGTGGAAATGTTTACATTCAGAGAGCGATGGGAAAGAGATGCCGCGGCTCGGGCTAGGGTTGAGGGCAGGATTGAGGGCGAGGCAAGAGGCGAAGCTAAGGGTATGCTTAACACTGCCGATAGAGTATTAGACCTACTAAAAAATGGAGTTGCCCCAACGGAAATTGAGGCGCTTCTGCTTAGCATGAAAAATGAATACGTCGGAAAAAAAGAAGCGGCACTTTCTTAGCGTGTTTAATAGACCTTTTCAAGATTTTAAAGACGGCAAGGAAGTGATGGAAATATTTACATTCAGAGAGCGTTGGGAAAGAGATGCCGCGGCTCGGGCTAGGGTTGAGGGGGAAGCGAGGGGCGTAGGTTATACTGTCGACAAAGCATTAGAACTCCTAAAAAATGGAGTTGCCCCAACGGAAATTGAGGCACTCCTGCTTAGCATGAAAAATGAATACGGCGGAAAAAAGGAAGCGGCACTTTCTTAGGGTGTGATTGATAGCCCTTTGCGGATACTGCAAGTGGCGAAAGGATACTAGACAATGAATCTGCGTTACTCAAAACAGGCGCAAAAATTTATGGCAAAGCAAGGCGAAGCCGCATAAACGAGAATAAGAAAAGCCATTGCTAAGCTCCCCTTGGGTGATGTCGAAAAAATGAGCGGTTTCGCTGATACATGCCGCTTACATGTTGATGATTATATGATTTTTCAGCCAATTTCAAACGCGGACTTGTGGGCTTCGATACAAGAAGTCGAGCCAGATGAAATTGATAAACAAATGCTCTTTGAAATGCAAAATGACCCAGAGTGTCACGATTTTACATGGCTCTAAGCCATCGCTTTGCTCTAAGAGCCTGTTTAATATCTCCATTCTGACATCTTTTCGGCAAATTTTCCGAAAGCGAGATATTAAACAGGCTCTAAACCAAAACCCCACCAAAAACCCCCATAAATCCCCCTAAAATAAAACCACTTGACATATTCGTGGGGGGGTATAATTTACCAAATCTATTAGACCTATGCTAGAACCCCACTTAGGCATATTCTAGTCTAATCAAAGGGTGGTTATTTATTATGTCAATGGGTATGGGCATCTTACTTATTGCAATAAAAGAGTTAGTTCAGCACGCGCCAGGAGCCTACAAGGAAGCAATCGAGGGGACAGGCGCGAAAGAAATCGAAGAAATTATCAATACTCACGCCTTGGGAGCGGCGGCGGCGGGGCTTGGTGTAGCTTGGATTCCCGGCGCAGGCGGCACGGCGGCTCTTATGGCGGTTGCGGGCTTTATATGGTCGATGTACTATCGTATAAATAAAAAAATCGGTATACCTATATCAAAGGCGGCCGCAAAATCCCTAGGCTCGGCAGTATTATCTAATTTGGCGGCTAACGCAATGCTTCTTGTTGGCGGCACGGTTTTAGTTACGGCATTGTCATTTACTGGCATTGGAAATGTTTTTTCTAGCCTTATAATGGCGGCGTTGGACTATGCCGTTGTTATGGTTGCGGGCGTTATTTACTTGAAATTACTTACAAAATTGTTCAAAGCAGGGCACGACCTCGGCAGTATGTCTGATTCCGATTTAAAATCTGCCGCAGAGGGCGTAATTCGCAGTGAAAACGTCAACAAGATGCTAAAGGACGCAAAAAAGCAATATACCTTTGCATATAAAAAGGGTACTGTTTCGGGCAAGGAAACAGTTGATTTGGAAGAAGAATAGAGCTTTGCCATTTTTTAGAAAGCACGGTGTCCGCCATGATTGTTTTACCCCTTGACCCGAGAATAATTAAGCACCTTTTGTTAATTTCTGGTTGGTTTGGCATATATTGCTCTTTCGTTTTTATTGGCGACGGATATATGGACGCAGGGCAAATAATTGCGTGCCTTATTATTTCTATTTTGCTTCTTGTGGCTGGCGTTATTTGGGTTTACAAGCGTGGGTTTGACAAAGATGTCACGCCGTTTAAATATTACTGCTTATGCTTAGGCGCGGTTGGGCTAGTTGTCGTAGTAATTTCTATTCTTGTTGACGGAACAATGGCGGATTCCGCGGCGGCGGCTATTTTAGCGATTGTCTATTCCCTTTTCTTTATGGTAGGCGGCATTTTGTGGACAAAATCAGACAAAAAAGGTCACGGATTCAGCTACAGGCTCAACAACGCATTACGCTAGAATATTCACATAAAACACCACCAAAAGGAGCATACCATGGCAGTCATTAACCCGCGAGAATATTACCACGAGCAGGACAAGCGTACCCTAGACGAGCTAACCGCCATTCCAGGCTTTACGCCATTGCTAAAAGCGTTTATGAAAGTCTTTAACGAAAAATTGTTGCACAATGTAAATATGGCAAACAAGCTGCGACTAGGGCCAAAGCAATTGCCAAATATATACAATATGCTGCCGCCCATATGCGAAAAGCTAGGCATAGACGAGCCAGAGCTGTACGTAGAAATGAACCCAATCCCGAACGCCTATACATATGGGGATACGCAAGCATTTATTACCATTACATCGGGCTTGCTAGACTGCATGACAGAGGACGAGGTCAAGACCGTGTTGGCGCACGAATGTGGGCATATCGCGTGCCGTCATGTGCTGTATCACACCATGGCTTCGCTGATTTTGTCGGGAGCGAGCGGGCTGGTCGGCTTAAATATCCTTTCGATAGGGCTTCAATTTGCGTTGCTGCACTGGAACAGATGCAGTGAGTTTTCCTGCGACCGTGCGGCGGCGGTATATATGCAGGACAGCAAGCCCGTAATCAGTACAATGATGCGCCTAGCAGGCGGAGGGACTAAGAACCTAATTGACAGCATGAACCTAGGGCTATTTATGAAGCAGGCGGACGATTATTCGGAGCATATAGGCAATTCGTCCTTCAATAAGCTACTGCATTATTACCTTGTAAAGGACGCAAGCCACCCATTTTTAACAATACGAGCCTCAGAAATAAGAAAATGGTGCAAAACAGAACAATTCCACCGCATTATCAACTATTCCGAGGGCAAGGAGGACGTGCTATGCCCCGATTGCAAGACGTTGATGGTCGATACCTGGAAATTCTGCCGTAGCTGTGGCTATAGCGTGTAAATTCGCACATGAATAATCGCCGAAGGCGAGTCGGAGGTAAAAAATGGCATTTAATTCGTCGAAATTTGTTTTAACAACCCTAACAAACACCTATGATGTCATGCTAGCGACCAAAACTCACTTTGAATATAAGGGCTACACGATAGAAGCCACCGACAGCTCCGTTGGCTTTTTCCTAAGCCTAACAAAGGGCGGGCTTTTTAAATCTGTACTAGGAATGAAAACGTCACTTAATGTTGAGGTAAAAAAAGCGCCCAACGGCATTTCCATAGAAGCAAAGGTCGGCATTTTCGGACAGCAAATAGTACCGTCCTTGATTATGCTTCTTTTCGCATGGCCTGTGCTTATTACACAAATTGCAGGCTTAGTCGAGCAAGCAAAGCTCGACGACGAGGTAGTTGATTTTATCGAAAACGCCATACGTGATGCCGAGCGAGGGAGCTTGCTAGGGACACAAGGGCAGGTCGGAATAGCGAGTGGTGGTGGTCAGTTCTGTGTGGATTGCGGGCGTAATATCGACATCGGAGCGAGATTTTGTTCGGTGTGTGGGGCGGAGCAATGATGTTTGATTTGGTCTGGTGAGCGTTGCCACTAACGAAAACTCCCCTTTGCGATTATTTTACCAATGGCAACAGAGGATTTGCAGGGTTTATTGTAGGGGACGGGCTTGCCCGTCCCCTACAATAAATTACCATATTACCCCTAAAATCAAATCGCCGTGTTTCTGAAATTTATCCCCACCACCACCCTTTATAACCGAAAACAAAAAACAAGAGTAGCCACTGCCTCCGCAGTGTCTACCCTTATTTTTTGATGCCAAAAAGCCGTTAAGGCTCGTGACGACATTCCCACCAAAGTCCAGCGGTGAAAGGGGGCTATGCCCCCCCCTACCACCGTCTACCCAAATAATTCATAGGCCGCATGGGCATTGCACCGCAGCACTCATTTCTGGCGCGTACGACAGCTACATTGTCCACGCCGCGATAGCCGTCGTCTACACGTACGATTGTCGCGTCTACCTCGACATTACCATTGCCGCAGCCGCAGCCATTGCCGCAATAATTTGGGCGGTAGGGCGGCTCGGTGTTGTACTTGGCTACCTCGCGCTCTTTTACTACGTCGCGGGTGTGGTATTCGTGCTCGTGTACCACGTCGTACTCGTTGATTGTGTCGTGGTGATATTTTATTACGTGCTGGTGCTTTACTACTCTTTGTGACCCAGGGCAGTTGTACACATTGCGTCTTACCCCTTCGCACCCACATTCGTTATGGCGTTCGTTACAGCCACAGTTACATGACATAAAGCTCATTCCTTTTCTTGAAAATTTTTAGCGCGCGCTTCTTGCGCTTGGCTTTGCTTGGTACATGTTTTATACTATTCACGTTGCAAGGTTTTGGTTCGTCCTTTTTGGTGTTGAAAATTCCAACTTCGGTAAACTTCTAGTGAAATTTCGGTGAAATTTCCAACACGCACTTATTGCTTGAAAAACAAATACAGGGTATAATTGCGTGGTTCACATGAACGGAGCTTTTTGAGGGTAAATTTTATGGAACGCGGATTTCCGCGGATTTAGCGGATTTTAAAGGCATGGAACGCGGATTTCCGCGGATTTAACGGATTTTCGCGGATTCTTTCGGGCGTGTTTTTAAATCCGTGAAATCCACGCAATCCATGTTCCGCTAGCTTTTAATGAAAGTGAGAAAAAATCCGCGAGAATCCGCCAAATCCGCGAAAATCCGCGTTCCATGCCTTTAAAAAATCCGCGTTCCATGCTTTAACAAAGGGGGGCTTTCTTATGAAAATATCCACGTTGTTCCGCACCTTACTCTGCACAATTCCCTTCATTACACTACTCACACCGCTATCCGTTTCCGCCGTACAAGTGCCGTGGGAATTTGAAATTTACCGCGAAGCAGACTTCGGCGCGGAGGTCGTGCAAAGGCTCGCGCCGCAGTTTGTAAATATAGTCGAATACGGTGAGGACGACTGGGTACTAATTGAAGCAGACACAGGAACAGGCTGGCTAAACCTGCGTTATCCGCCCGCGGTTGACAAGCTGGACGAATTTTTTAAGCCGCTGGGCAACAATATCGCCGTCTATTACAAAAATCTGGATACGGGCTTTACGTATGTGCATAACTCGGGCAGAGTGCTTTTTGCCGCCAGTCTTTCCAAGTCTAACCATGCGCGGTATGTGTACGAATTAGCCGAACGCGGCGAGCTTGACATGTACGAGGTGCAGACCTACACCCGACAGGACGAATGGGGCGGCACAGGAATAATGCGCTTTATGCCCGTGGGTACTACCTTTACGACTAGGGAGCTTTTGGGGCTTTCCATTACGCAGTCTGACAACGCGGCGTTCCGTATGCTTGTACGCCTTACGGCAAACGCGAGCTTTACGTACCGCCAGTTTGTTTCACAAATAGGCGCGGATTCCAATATGATACGCGACATTATTTCGCAAAATACGCATATCCGCGACATGGGCTTGTGGCTCGAAAGCATTTACGACTATATAGAATCCGACAGCCTTTACGGTCATTATCTAAAATATGACATGCTTAACACGGCGCAGACCTCGCACCCATATTTTACGCGCTGGGAGGGGTCAAACGGCGTGGGCGGCGAGGTAAATACGCGTATGCTTCTCGCCGATTACCCCATTGCACGGAAATACGGCTGGGCGAGAAACGCGTTCCACGATGCAGGCATTGTGTACGCGCCCTCGCCGTATATACTAATAGTCTTGTCAAACATGGAACGCGGGGCGCATGACACCTTTGCGGATATTTCGTGGTTTGTGCAAAAATTTAATAATAGGACATTTGTGAGGCCATCGCCGCTTGACGCACCGTTTTGCGGCCCGGAAATGTACGCCGAGCAAACTGCCCATTACGCCACAAAAAACAGCTTCCGCCTGACTATTCCTGTTTTTGCGGAGCTGGAGGATATGGTATAATGGAACACGGATTTTTTAAAGGCATGGAACGCGGATTTTCGCGGATTTAACGGATTTTCGCGGATTTTTTCTCACTTTAATTAAAAACTAACGAAACGCAAATTACGTAGGTTTTTAATTATACGGATTATAAAAAACACGCCAGATAGAATCCGCGAGAATCCGCCAAATCCGCGAAAATCCGCGTTCCATAAATTTTATCTTAGAAGGTGACTAAAATGCTTTGCAATACAGCCATTTTTTATGACATTGAGAACCTCACGGGAATTTTTAACGGAAAGACAAATACGGTCTTGCATTTGGACGAGATTTATCGCCGAGTGCTGGAAATGGAGGGCGTGCATGGCGTTTCTATTCAACGCGCATATGCCGACTGGTCGCTCCAAAAGAACCGAAATTTGTCAAGCTCCATATTGCAGGTCGGAATTGTGCCTGTCCATATTTTTAATACAAACCCTTATGACAAGGTTAAGAATGCCGCCGATGTTAGCCTAATTATTGACGTGGTGGATTCTATTTGTAAGCACCCAGAAATAGAAAATTATGTAATCGCCTCTGGCGACGGTATTTTCGCGCTGCTGGCACGAAAGCTACACGAAAGCGGAAAGCGCGTAATCGGCTGTTCCTTTGCGGCAATCGTTAATAATATTTTCATTAACGCTTGCGACTATTTTATTATGCTGGAAAAATCAGACACCTCCATTATTGCTACGTCCTCACGCAGAAAAACCACGTCGCACGAGCCGTTTCCAGACGAGGGCGAGCCGCTCGCCCTGCCCTCGTATCTTCCCAAGACAAAATTGACGGAAACACTGATTGATGCAAATATCCCTATTTGGCGTGAACCCAACGATAAAGCGGGCTGTATGCACACCGCGCGCAGGCTAATCGACCACATTTTTTCAGACGACGCGCCAAAGGCAGAACACATTGAGGTGTCTATATTCAACAACTATTTGAATCATTTTGTGCCGAATTTTAGGGTAGCAGGGCTAGGCTTCAGGCGCGTAAGCGACTTTATCCAGTTTGTGGTAACGGGAAGCCCGTACTGCTTGTTTTCGGAAATCCCGAACATACTACACATAGCCCCACGCAGAAGCACGAACCCCAAAAAAATGCTGCCCGATGTCAAGGGCGTGCTAATAACCTCCGCAAGCGGAAGCAAATACAATTCCGTGTTTAATGTGCCGTTGGACGAGCCTTTTATTTACACCAAGGACTGGACTGCGCCCAAGAAAGTGCTTGTGCATACGCCTAAGGTGAGGTTGGAGGCGAGGTCGGAGGCGGTTGTTGGGGTAGGGGAATTGGGGGCGGTGTCTGCGGTGGGGGTAAAACCTGCGGTGGAAGTGGATTCTGTGGTGGAAGTAAAATCCGAACCCGAAGCGACATCTGCGGTGGGAGTAAAATCCGAACCCGAAGCGACACCTGTGGTGGAAGTAATTCCTGTGGCGGAAGTAGATTCTGTGGTGGAAGCAACTCCTGCGGTGGAAGCAACGCCCGAACCCGAAGCAACTTCTGCGGTTGAACCGACACCCGAACCCATTCCCGAAATCATTCCCGAACCCACACCCACGCCTAAGAAAAAGCAAAGGGCTAAGACGATTGTTAAAGCACCAGAATCAACGCCCATGGCTGAACCAACAACGGCGATTGAACCCGAACCCACGCCAAAGAAGAAGCAAAGGGCTAAGGCGATTGTTAAACCACCCGAAGCACCGCCCACGATTGAACCAACAGCGGCGATTGAACCCGAACCCACGCCTAAGAGGAAGCAAAGAGCTAAGACGATTGTTAAACCACCCGAACCCACGCACGCGGTTGAATCAACAACGGCGATTGAACCAACGCCAGTGACTGAACCAACACCAGTGATTGAACCCGAACCCACGCCAAAGAAAAAAACCGCAGAAAAGAAAAAGCAAAGGGCGGTTGTTAAGACACCCGAACCAACGATTGCGATTGAACCAACAACGACCATTGAACCAACCCCCGAACCCATTCCCACACCCCCACCAAAAAAACCACCAAAACAAAAACCAACCCCCAAACCAACCCCCAAACCAACCCCCAAAAAAGAAATTAAAATAGAAGGCCCTATCCGCAAATGGCTCAAGGAGCGGTTTTTGGAGCTTTCCAAGGCGGACACACTCACCCCTGCCGAGGTACGAAAGCTCACCACCTTGGAATATTCGCAGGCAATGTTTGGGGTACGCACGCCGATTCTCAAGGAAATAGAAACGCGCAGCAATTTGGACGAGCAACGCACGGTTTCGGGCAAAATAAAATACTGGAGCGACTCATTCCGCTTTAACGGCAAAATGTATATCATATACAAGGAATGGGCGGTGGGCTTGCACAAGGAACGCGTCGAGGCGTGGCTCAAGCAGCTATGATTAGCTTCAAGAAAAAGCCTGCGCTGCGACTACTGCCCGACCTGCCGCCGCCTACCGAGCCGCCCAAGCCCAAGCCGCCGCCGCCGCCAAGGCCGCCGCTCGACCCACGGCAAATACAGCGTATGCGCGTGCGGTTTATTTTTGCTACCGCCATATGCTCGGTTACGCTTGTGCTACTTATTTTTATGTTTTCCCCCTTTTTTCGCATACAAGAAGTGACAATTGTCGGCAATATTCGTGTAACAAACGAGGAAATAAACGAGCTGTTGCGTATAGGCGCAAGCGAAAGCTCCCATTTGCTCTTGTACAACACGCAGGCCGCGCAGAAGCGGCTTTTGGAAAATATGTACATTTCTAGCGTAGAATTTGAGCGGATTTTGCCCGGACAGCTTCACGTAACCGTACAAGAACGGCGGTTGACCGCTTTTTTTGAACACAGCTACGGCAGTTTTTTGTATCTCGACGATTACGGCCGCGTTTTGGACGTGCGTACCTATTTTACTGAAGCCCTGCCCGTGCTGGTGGGCTTACGCTTTACGCGGTTTCAGGTGGGCGAGGTCTTGGAAGTACCCGACCCGTCCGCGTTTAACGTAGTCGTGCAATACGCGCAGCTCCTAAACCAACACGACATAATCGACAGAGTTTCCTATATAAACGTAAACGACCCCACAAACATAAGAATCATTATCAGCAACAAGGAATTTAACGTAGGCGGCGTGTCGAACGCTGACGAAAAAATCCGCACGATTAGCGCGGTCTTAGACACCATGCCCAATGCGGATTTGATACCAGGGTATATGGATTTACGAGAAATTAGGCGAGAGTATTTTTTTGAGATTTCGCCCTAGTGGGGGGCATAGCCCCTTTTCTCCGACTGTAGGTTGGTGGGAATGTCGCCACGAGCCTTGACAGCTTGCTTATGGTGGGAATATCGTCACGAACCTTGGGGGCATAGCCCCTTTTTTCCGACTGTAGGTTGTTGGGAATGTCGGCTCGAAGCCTTGGGGCTTACATATTGTGGGAATTATTGTGGGAATATCGCCCCGAAGCCACGGCAATTTAATTTTACGCAACAATTACCAGTTCGCAAGGTTTTTGTAGGGGGCGGATTTATCCGTCCCGACCCCCGCACGTTCGTCAACTTGGGGCAGGTTACGTCCCATAAATTTGGTGCGTGGTAATTGAGGAGCGAGGTGGTACGTGGGCAAGGCGGATAACGTGCTAACCTCGGGGCGGATAAATCCGCCCCCTACGCCCCTAAAACCATATCACCGTAATTAGTGTTTTACTTTTGCAGACATTTGTTGTAAAATGTTAAAGCACGTTGATTGGTAATATACGGAAAGAAAGGTGGCGGGGGTATGCGTGGTTTAATGGAATTTATTAACGAGCATAAAGAGTGGATTTTTAGTGGTATTGGCGTTGCTGTCCTTGGGACGGTTGCGGCAGTTATTAGGCATTTAATAAAAAAACGAAAACCGCAAGCACTAGCACAAACGCAGTCACAGGAACAAACACAAACACAATCACCAACAATAATAATAAACAACCAACTATACCCCTCTGACAACACCTCACACCACTTAACCACCCCGACCGACACCGCAACCCCACCACCAACCGCCGTAACCACCTCACCACCAAAACCAAACAACAAATTTGCACACCGTGAAAAAGAAATATACCAACTCAACAAAAAAATAACACAAACCCAAAAGCTCGCACTCGTCAACGGCTTGGGCGGTGTAGGCAAAACAACCATAGCCAAAGCCCTGTTCCACCAACTAAAAGAGGAAGCCAAATATCCACACATGGCGTGGATAGAATACCAAGAAAACATAAAGGAAAGCCTACTAAAAGCCTTTACGCTCTTTACCGAAATAAACGACCCCGACACACGCTACACCGAAATACTACGCTTCATAACCACCGCAGGGAAAGACATCATTATCTTCATTGACAATGTTTCCGAAAACGCCGACGACCTAGACTTTTTGGAAACGCTAGATGCTACCGTGGTACTTACGTCACGGCGAGAAGAAATAGGCAATTTTGAGCAATTCCCCATAGGATTTTTGGACGAGCTACAATGTATCGACATTTTTTACAACTACTATAAGTACGATAAAGAACGCAAACACAAGGACATAGTAAAAAAACTTGTCGGCACTGTAGCATGTCACACGCTGTCCGTAGAACTGCTCGCGCGTGTGGCAAGTGTACCCGATTATCCGTTAGCACAGTTTGCAGAGGACTTAGAAAAGAGGGGCTTCTCGTACTTTGACTTGAAAATCGAAACCGACCACAGCAAACAAAACAGCAACAGCAAACAAGGCGACAACAACGGCAACAATAGCAAATCAACAACCATAGCCGAACATCTAGCAAAGCTATTTGCACTTTCGGCAGAAAAAGCCGCCGAACCCGAAAGCCTATCCGCAGAAAAAGCCGCCAACCCCGAAAGCCTCCCCGAACAAATACGCATACTAAAAAACATAGCCATTTTACCAAGCGTGCCTATGCCAAGCGACATAAAAAAATGGCTTAACTGCAATGTAAACGACCTGCAAAGGCTTGTCGCTATAGGTTGGCTTACCGCCTCCGAGGACGGCTACTACATGCACCCCATAATAAAGGAATCTATCACGCTACAGTACGGCAAGCCGTCATATGACGACTGTGCGGAAATGATAGACTACATGAGGGACGAAAACTATATAAAACTCACCGACCCTTATACAAAATCGCACTTTAAACTCACTCTAGCAGAAGCCGTAATGGAGCAGTTTTATGATGTGGAAAAGGCAGAAGTCAGTAACTTGCTTAATAATATCGCATTTGAATATAACCGTTACGGCGAGTACGATAAGGCGTTACACTGGTACGAAAAAGACCTAAAAATCAGCGAAAAAATCCACGACACAGACCACCCCGACACTGCCACCACCTACAATAATATTGCAGGAGTATATTACAGCCAAGGCAAATATGACGAAGCCTTACACTGGTACGAAAAAGCCCTAAAAATCAAAGAAAAAGCCCTAGACACAGACCACCCCTCCACCGCTACCACATACAACAGCATCGCAGTAGTATATACAAACCAAGGCAGATATGACAAAGCCGTACACTGGTTTGAAAAAGCCCTAAAAATCCGCGAAAAAGCCCTAGGCACAGACCACCCCTCCACCGCTACCACCTACAACAACATCGCAGTAGTATATAAAGACCAAGGCAAATATGACGAAGCCTTACACTGGTACGAAAAAGCCCTAAAAATCTACGAAAAATCCCTAGGCACAGACCACCCCGACACCGCCACCACATACCACAATATCTCGCTAGTACATTACAACCAAGGCAACTATGCCGAAGCCCTATCACTAGTTGTCCAAGCCTACTGTATTCGACTTAAAAAATTAGGCGAAAATCACCCCTCGACAAAAGACAGCAAGAACGGTGTACGTTTCAACTACACCGCCCTCCACGACAACCCCACCGACTTCGACCACTGGCTATCCACCCAGCTATAGCCCCACCCAATTCATTCCCCACCGCCAACTTCTCGATATGTACACGTACACCCACAGCCACCGCCAGTTTACTATCCATCACCAACTTCTCGATATGTATACTCACACCTACAGCCATAGCCAGTTTGTTATCCACTGTCACACAGCATGGTTTTTGTAGGGGACGGATTTATCCGTCCCGACCCCCGCACGTTCATCAATTTAGGGCAGGTTACGCCCCATCAATTTGATACGTGCTAACCTCGGGGCGGATAAATCCGCCCCCTACAGTCCGTCCCGATACGACAGCGTTCGTCCATTCGTGACGAGCAACACCGTCAAAACGGAAGCATGGTTTTTGTAGGGGACGGATTTATCCGTCCCGACCCCCGCACGTTCGTCAACTTGGGGCAGGTTACGTCCTATCAATTTGGTGCGTGGCAACCTCGGGGCGGATAAATCCGCCCCCTACAATTAACCGTCACCAAGCCCAAGCCCATGCCCTTAAAACCCCATTCACCACAGCCCACCCCCTACAACAACCCCACCGCCACCCTAGCGTCCTGCCCTGCCAGCCTTTTCAGCCGTTCATGCTCCCTCGCGATTTTCTCCCTCGCCGCGTCGGGGTCTTGCATTATCCTATCAATCATGCCCTTCAGCGCGCCCAAGTCCAAGTTGGAAGTATCTACCTGCGTTTCCTCGTTCATATACGAGATAAAGTTGGACACCTTTGGGTCGTACACAAGCCCGATAATGGGCAAGCCCACGCTCGCCGCATAAATAAGCGCGTGCAGGCGCATACATATGGCAAATTCCGCCCTTGCCACGATTGCCATAATCGTCTTATAGTCGTACACCTTATGCAACAAAATGTGTTTGCAGTTTAGCTCCCTTGCCGTTTCCCTTAAAATGGCAATATCCATGCTGTGCATGGGAACGAGCAGGGGCGTAAGCGCGTATTTTTCGGCGGTGAAATTTATTGCTTCCGCTATTTTTTCCACAAAGTCCGCCTCGTTGTACTGCCACGGACGTAACGATACGACAAAAAACCGCTCGCCGCCGCTTGGCGTTTCCCCTGCGTTGGGCGGCGTTAGCACGTCCTGCACATCGGGCAACTGCACGTCGCTATCCAACGAAAAAACAGGGTCAATGCTTACCACCATGTTGGGGTTTTTTACGCCCATGGTTTTGATATATTCCAGCGAATAAGGGTCGCGCAGGGAAATATAATCGCACACATTTAATGCGCGGCGTGCCTTTTTTATGTTGCGCGCTTTTGTGATTGGGCCGATACCGTTTCCGTACAGCATAACGCGCATTTGCATGAATTTTGCCATATGCACAAGAAATGTGTAGTAGACGAGCGAGCGCGTACTGGTAATATCTTGCATATGACTGCCGCCGCCGTACACAATCAGCCGCGTGCGTTTCATATAGCGTTGCACGAGAAAAAAATTGAGCCGATGTATGGAAAAAACGCCGTAATCGCGCATGGTTTGCTGTGGATTGCGGCTTAGCACAAGAATGGAAAGATTTTCCCGCTCCTTGCGTAGCGACTTGATTACCGCGTCCAAAAGCGCGTCGTCGCCAGAGTTTGCATAGCCGTAATAGCCCGACAGCATGATGTCAAATACGCGGTTTGCGGCCTTTTCCTTACGCAGAATTGTGTCGTAAATTTCTATAGACTTGGTTTGCAGCACTTCCTTGGAAAAATTTTCGCGCGCGTGCAAAAATAGATTTTCGCCGTGCGAAACGCCTATTTGCGGGTTTTCTATATAAAAACTGATTTTCTGCGCGAGCTGTTCGTAATCGCCCTCGGGTACAAGAAGCCCTGTTTTTTCGTGCAGAATAAGCTCGGGAATACCGCCCACGGCGGTGGAAACGGTCGCTTTTTTTAACAACGCGCCCTCCAGTAGCATAAACGGAAAGCTCTCGGAACGCGAAGCGCAAACATTGATGTCGATTGCGTTTATAAAACTAAAAATGTCGCTCACAAACCCAGTAAAAATCACGTTTTTTTCTATGCCAAGCGTTTCCGCCAGCTTGCGTAAGCTCGGTTCTTCAAAGCCCTCGCCTGCAAGCAAAAATAATACATCATCGCGAGTTTTACATATTTGTGCCGCCGCTCGCAGGAATATATCATGCCCCTTTACGTAGTCGAAACGGCCGATAATGCCTACTATTGTTGGGTTTTTTGTTTCAATCGCAAGGCGTTTCAACGAGCCTGTATTCTCGTTGCTGTCAATCGCGAAGCGCATTAAAAATTCCTCGCGCGAGCAGAATTTTATTTCCTTATTAAAATCCACCGCATTATATACCGAAAAAACTCGCTCCTCGTTGAATCCGCGGCTAATTAACATTCTGCGAAATTCCTCCGAAACGCCGATATAATAATCCAACGTACGCAACGCCACGACATTCAAAACCGTGTAAAAAATCTTTTTGTACAGCTTGTCAGTAAAATCCAGCTTGTAATCGCTGTGAACAGTCGTAACCACAGGCACCTTAACAAACGGCCGCAGCATCATTGAAATAAAATTAGCCCTCGCACCATGCGCGTGAATAATGTCAAAGCCGTTTTGGCGAATGTAACGAGAAAGTTTATAAATTATGCTTAAATCGTTGCGGAATTTTTGCTTGAACAGTATGGATTTTACTGGCAGCTCTTGTACTTCTTGGTAAAAAACGCCCTCGGTGAAGCAGGCGATTGTTATATCTACGGTTTCATTTAAAGCCAACAAAAGCGCGAATACCGAGGTTTTCGCACCGCCCTTGTCGCCGCCGGAAATCATGTGTAGGATTTTCATATGGCTTTTTTTCCCATACAAAGTCCGCCCAAAACCCCTGCGCATACCCAAAACACAAACATAACCCTTGGATAAAACCACACATATTCGCCTAGCCCGACTATAATAAACACCGCAATTGCGGCGATTCCCGCAGAAATGAATATTTTCGTTTCCAAGTCGTCGCTCGCAAAATGCGTGGCTATTCCGCGCCGCAAAAGTCTGTATAAATAAGCCAAAAACGCCAAAAACGCGCCTATTCCGCTATGTGAGAGTATGTCCAAAAAGGTATTGTGCGAGTGCATAGCCCGCTCCGCCAAGGGGTGCGAATAGTCGCTGTAAATTCGGATAAACGCGGCGGGCCCCATTCCTATGCCGCGTACCCAAAAATCGTGCAGCATACGCCCAGTCCCTTCCCAAATAAGGAAGCGATAGCGGCTGGACGAGTCTTGCCCTAGCGTAAAAAGCCGCTCGATAATGCCCGCAGGAATAAACGGCAACGCGAGGACGAGCGCGAACAGCGCGACAGGCACAAGGCGCGGCGCGGTAAGCAAAATAAAAACGCCCACGCCCGCCATAAAAGCCACATAGCCCGACCGCGAATAAGTCAACGCAAACGCCGCAAGCACAATCGCAAACGCCGCGGCAAGCAAAAACCGCGCCGTGTCCGATTTGACGGTGACGCACACCGCAAGCACAAAGGGCAGAACCATAGCCCAAAACATCGCGTCCGTGTTGGGGTTGCCCATAGTGGAATAAAGGCGCGAAAGCCCAGGACTTACGCCAAGGTCAACTAATTCCTCGCGTATTTCTATGCCGCCCATAAATAGGTAGATGCCATACAGCGCGACAAGTGCGAGCGCGGCCGCCAAAAATACAAAAAACATGCGAA
This sequence comes from Defluviitaleaceae bacterium, assembly GCA_009777845.1. Classification (GTDB taxonomy): domain Bacteria; phylum Bacillota; class Clostridia; order Lachnospirales; family WQUN01; genus WQVC01. Next base: position 31,428 of record WRLD01000017.1, on the reverse strand, counting down.
AATCTTCTTTTTTGGTAAAAATAAGGGAAACAAGCACGGAATGAACCACGCAAGCGAACAGAATAATAAACACACGCAAGCTGTCGCCGCCGCCGTAGCCTGTAATTATGCTTAAACCGCAGAAAAAGACGAAAATTAGTAGGGCAGGGGAGATGTGGGAGAATGAGATGGGGGTTTTGTGCGGATTGGCGTGACATTCCTCAGAGGTCGTACTGCTTGTGACGTTGTGCGGCTCGTCAAGACCGTCTGACGAAGCTGTATTTTTCGTGACGTTGTGCGGCTTGGCAAGACATTTCTGCGAAAATGCAAGCGGTGCAACCGCCGAAGCCGCCGAAGCCGCCCATTTTACGGCGTAAAGCATAGAAAAAACTACCGCCGACAAAAGCAAAAGCATGTTATTCCACATATGTGCAGGAAAAAGCAACGCGCCAACAATAAATAACATGTACGCGTTCCTTAAATTAAGCAACCAGTTAAGAATCAGCGATTTTCGCAAAAACTGGTAAACCCTTCTAGTCATGCTAGTTTCGTTTAGGCGTGCAAGGGCATTAACCACCCAGCCCCCAGCCAAAATAATTTTACCGCAAACAAACGCAAGCAGTCGCAATATAAGCGAGCCTTGCCAATAATCCCTATATTCCGTGCTAACAAAGCCGCCTAAAATCCTACTGCCTCGCGCCGCGTTCTGCACGACAAGAAAGCCCTTGTAAATTAGGCTATATTCAAAATAATAATTCAACCACGCCAAAAACGCGGTTATTTTTCGTATAATAACACTATTTGTATACATTTAATTCACTTCTTCCAAGCCCGAAATTCTCATAAAAATAATGCTGCGCCCTGCGCGTAACACTAGGCTATGCCCTATGCCGTACCGATTGCCTGCGACAACTATGCCGTGCTCGCTAGGCGTGGCGGTTAGCCGCGCGGTTATTTCCACCGAGGAATGACCTGGCTTGTTGCTGCGTACGGTGTTGCCGTTTTGGTCGGCGTTCCATATAATGGCATCGTTGATTTCAAAGCTGTCCACCACGCCCAAGGGAATATTACGCCCATGGTCAAAGGCGTTTACGCCTGTGCTTAACGCTTCCGCGCTAAAGCTCTCTACCTCCTCCGTGAAAAAAGAAATGATGTAGTCCTTGGTTTCCGCCTGTGAAAGCACCAACGGCCCGCGCCCCGAGCGTAGCTGATACACGCCAAAAATCGCCGCGCCGATGAGAGCGACAATTATAAAAAAGTCGATGATGTTTATTTTCCCGAATAGCTTTGAGTCTTTTAGCATTTGTTTTTCCTCCTAGTGGTGTTTTTGAATATGTCGGCCGCTTAGGTCGTGTGCAAGCCTTGGGTAATTATAGCATAACCTTAAAAAAACATAAACATATCTGCCAAATATTGAAACACTGCGGGGTTTTTGACCCACAAGCCATTGCCTTGATTTATTATACCTACAGCAATCATTGTAAAGCTACTGATGCCCATGGTGACATAGCATATACGCCTAAAAACCATTTCTACATTTTCATCTTTCATATGCCCTTGGTATAAAATCCCCATACATAGCAAAGACGAAATCACAATAAGCCAAAGAAAATCTACCTGGTAACGACCTGCTGCCCCAACAATACAAGCGGAAAAAACAATAATTATCAAAGAAATTACGAGCATTGCCGAAATTAACGGCGGCTTAGTTTTTAATGCTTCAAATTTTCTTGCACGAAATGCGCCTAATAAAAACCAACTAACGGGTAGAGCAAATATACCTACTACAGACGACCCCACATAAAAAAAACCAGGAAAAACAGATTCATGAGAGCCGACCCTTATAAATGGAAATGTTGGAAGCACGCGAGGAAGCAATAAAAAATTTAGATACAAGCCATTATAAATTCTTCGTACAAAGCCTAATGCACTAATGTCATTTGCAACATTCAAGTTTTCTAAGGTTAGCTGGTAGGTTGCTCCAAATTCTGTAATGGAACCAAAGCGTTGCCAGTTATACCACATCAACCCAGAAGCTACAACAAGATACGGTACTGCAATTACAAGGATAGGCTTAATTCTTTTAATAGAAATATGCGGCAATACAATTACTGGGACAAGAAACGAATAAAACATCATCGAGGGTCTGCACCCCACAGACAATGCTAGAAATAATGCCCCGAAAAACAATGCAATAAAATTAAACCTTGTATCAGATACCTGCTTATGTGCCGGGGCAGTCTTGACACTGCGAATCACCAGGAATGTCCCCCAAACTGCAAGCATTAAGCCAGCGGCTATTGAGCTTTCGTAAACTCTAGGAAAGGCAGCAAGAAAAACAACATTTGAACAGCTCATAAGACAGAATACACCTGTTAAATAGATAGCGAAAGGGATTTTTAATAAATACCGCAAAATCAATTCTCTGTACAAAAAAAACAAACCAATTGAAGCTAGTGAAGAAAAAAGGAGAGTTGCCATTGCCGAGCAAAAAACCTTTCCTGTAACTATGGAATACGGAAGATAGAAAAAAATAACAGGCACAATGCCGAAATAAGAATAATACCTACCTTCAAAAAACACATGGTCAAATTTGTACTGCACCTTATTTTCATTGAGATATGGAGTGTCGTATATTCGGTCTGAATTTAACAAGCCGTCATTCACTTCAATTGGTAAATGTAGCTGTTTTTGTCTGATAGCTTGTACCATGTCGTTATTAGATTGATGTAACACACGATTCCATTTAAGCCTATTTTCGCTGCCAGGGATATACCCAAAATCTTGAGAAAAAACAGTTATTAAAAATAAAATGCCAATAAAAAAAACAACAACGAAGCCGCTAATACATGATTGAGCCTTAGAGGAGGGGTCGAACCATATTTTGCCTAGGTCATGCTTTTTCCAAGCATAACAGAGTACAGCAATAATGCACACACTTATGAACCGTAACAAATGAAACCTAAATGGTAATGGCACATTAAACTCTATTTTGCTAATTGATATATGGTTTTTATTATAGGCTATGGATAGGTTTTCCACCTCGCCGCGTGTACCTATAGGTATGAAAAAGCTGTTTTGATACCCATTTATCAGTGTAACAGTATGTGAGCGTGTAGAATCCTCGTCTAGCCAGGATATTTTAATATCCGCAGATTTTCTTGTTTCGGTAACAAAGATTGGCTTGATATAAAGCGTATGGATTACCTTATTTACATCTGTTAGACTAATAATACCGTCCGTTTCAATAGCCGTGGCTTCAATAGTGACACTTTCTCTAGGATTAGAATTTAATGAAATATAATGAGCTAGATTAAATACTGTAATTTCAATGATAAGCACAGCAAATAAAAGTCCTGCTATATAGACCAGTGTTTTTAGGCTCTTCTTTTTATTAGACATGGCATTATTCTCATTTCTTTACAATTAACAAAAGATTCGAGGGAAACCCGAGGAATCTAATTGTATTTATCGTGTATTCAACATCGTGAAAATTTTTCATTATAGCTACTAAATCTTTTTTGCTAAGCAGATTCAAGTTGTCCTCCGATGCAAAAAAGGGCTTGTTGATTAGCTTTAAAATTCGCCTAAATATTGGAGCAGGCAACCAATGTATCAGAGGAAGCGCTACGTGCAATTCTATGGGGTAATACCTATTAGGTGTAGTGATAAATACATATCGAGAGGAAACCCTTATACATTCACGTATAAAAGTGATTTGATTATTTCGGCTTCCTGTATGTTCGATTACCGCATTTGAAAAAGACAATTCAAACGCACCATCTTCAAAGGGAATGCTTAATGCGTTACCCCTTACGAATTTTAAGCCATTCCATTTTTCTGCCATCCACGAAGCATTTTGGTCTGAAAGTGCCGTAATTCTATTTGGATATGGATACATCTTTTCAAAAAAATTTGACGAATCCTTTTTATCGTCGGCGGTTACACCTATATCAATTATTGACGAGCAATCTTCTATAGGAATCATAGCGTTCAAAAAATTATATATTTTCATTCTGGCGGAAAGCTCGGCTTTATCTCTCCATGATTGTGCTTTGCCAGATGAATACGTATCCATATTCATATTGATTCCTCCGTAGGTATTATACAGTACGCTTCCATGCTTTCATGCTTTCCTGTACCTGCATTAGCCTAAATTCATAGGATTGACGGCTGTTTGCGGAAACTGTTTCCAATATTAGCCCGCATACAAGGGACATGATGCCCGTAAGTATCGCAAATAGCGATACAAACAGTGTCGGGAAGCGCAAAACTAGCTCTACCTGCAAATAATCTATGAGTACAGACAAGAAGCCTATACTGCCAAGCAGTAAAAGAACAGAAGCAATTGCACCAAAAAAAGCAATAGGCCGATAATTTTTGAACATTTTGAATATTGTCATTATCACCTTAAAGCCGTCAGAAAAAGTGTTTAATTTTGAATAGCTCCCCTTGGGGCGGTCTGCATATTCAATGGGTACGGTACGCACCAATAAATTTTTATCCAACGCAAAAATAGTCATATCCGTTTCAAGCTCAAAGCCCCTAGTAATAACAGGGTATGATTTTACAAACAGGTATGAAAATGCACGATAACCGCTCATTATATCCTTAATATTGCCGCTAAACATAAGATTTACGAGGTATCTAACTAGCACATTGCCGACATTATGGAAGGGTCGCTTATTTTCTGTAAAATATGTTGTTGATAGGCGGTCGCCTACGACCATATCTATTTTATCCGCAACAACCATATTTACCATTCCGTGTACAGCCTCGGCGGGATAGGTATCGTCCCCATCAACCAAAACATAACATTCTGCATGAATGTCGCGAAACATTGCGCGGACAACATTTCCCTTGCCCTGTCGGTATTCCTTTTTTACAATTGCTCCAGCCTTTAATGCCGCTTCGTAGGTATTATCTGTAGAATTGTTGTCGTATACATATATTTCAGCCGTTGGCAGTTCCCTTTTAAAATCGGAAATCACTTTTCCTATGGTTAATTCCTCGTTGTAGCATGGTATTAAAACGGCTATTTTAACCAAATCCCTCAAGCCCCCAACTCCCAACCAACAAGCCATCTCATAAACGCAGTAACATCAGCCGCATCCACAACCCCATCACCATTTATATCCGCTACCGCAAACATCGGCTCTGACGACACTGGCAGGGCAAAGCCTGCATGTCCAGCAATGGCACGAGCGAGCCATACCACGTCTGCGGAGGACACGCTTCCTGTGCCGTTGGTGGAAACAGCCCCCAAGCGAAGCCACTTCGCCGTAGCTGTAATATTTGCGGTTACGTTGGCAATGTCAACGTCCCAACCGCCAAAGACCCAGCCCGAGCGCGTTGCCGTGGGCGCAGTTGCCGCGCCGTTTTGTGCCACTGTTTGGGAAATCTGACCGCCGCCAGTGTGCGTGCCGCCAGCGAGTTCAAAATTTACCGTAAACTCGGGCGGTGGAGGTGTACTGACCATTTGCATAATACGCACATTGCTGTAATTTATGTCAATCGTTCCGCTTGATGCCGATAGGCTAACATTGCGTGAGCCGATTGCGTTCAGCTGTTCGTGCGTAAGCGTTACCGAGTGGGTAAACGGCACACCTGCACCAACGGGCGAAGCATCAACTATTACGTGGCTGTCGTTTTGCACGCCGTTTGGTATTTGTGAAACAGGAACAATATTGCCCGAAGCGCCCTCAAAGCGTATGCGAGGTGTACCGCCAGTAGGGAATACCGCCGTGTATTCTATGCGGTACGAATGTTCCGCAAGCGTAGGTATAGCAACCGCGCCGCTACCGCCAAGCCCCTCCTCACCGCCGAGCATAATACGGATAGCCTGACCCACACCTCCCCTTGCGGTGACGGTAACAGAGCGTTCTCCTGCATTGCCCGAAGCGGTAAAGGTCGTATCTGTGCCGCCAGTTCTGTCCAAGGGCGCGAAAGCCGTCCTGTTTGCCCCCGACAGCCCGCCCATTCCCGAAAACTGGCTAAAGCCTGCGGAGGGGTGTCTGTCGGTGGTCTGCATATCATAAACCGCAATTCCGTGAATATGCGCAGGGCAAGGCTTGTCGCCGCAGTTGGCTGTCAAGCCTGCAAAACCGCAAACACCGCATACCGTGCAATCGTCCGCACTGCGAGTGTGCGCCCCTGTAGGCGGAGCGAGCTGGAAAGAGCATACGGTACAAAGCTGCGGCGTTCCGCAGGTTGCCGCCGCGCCTGGGGTATGCCCCGAAGCGCAGAGATTAGAATACGGCGTAATCGGACACCACCAGTTGCCTGAAGCGGCAAGCATGGTTAATACAAGGATATAATCGCCGTAATTGTCGGGGTTGGTTGCTCTGCTGCGTGCCGTCGTCCAGCCGTTGGTGAGCCATGCGGCAGGGCCGTACGCCGCCGAGGTCACTAAATATGGGGTTTGGAAGCCGCTGCCGCTGCTGCCGTCAAGTGTTCCGTCCAGGCTTCCGCCGCGGATAGCGGTGAAAACACCGCCCGCGCGAGTATTCATAGATGAATTAAGTGTTTGCACGGTGGAGTAAATGGGGGAATCCGCGCCGTTGTGCAGAATGTCCATGCCTATACGCCACGGTGTACGGCAAGCGTTCCAGTGGTAGCGCCCATCGTTTGCTCCCGCTTCGTTCCAGTGGGCTAGTCCGTCAGAGGGCGAAGTGCCTAAGGGTCGCCATTGTCCGTTAGTGCCGTACCATATAAAGTCTGGTAGCAAGGCGGTACTAGGGTTAAGCGCGGCTATTTGGTTTATTGCCGTGTATGTGGATTCAATTACATTGTTCCAGTTTGCGGTATTTCCTATTTCTCGGAACGCCTTAAAATGAGTAAGCATCATGTCGGAGGTACGAGTAATTCGTGCGGTATGGTTGGTTTGATGCGCCCAGTTTCCTACGGTTACGCCATAGGACGCGCCGAAGTTGGAGCGGTGGTTTACATGCCCTAGGTAAAGCTGGTGCATTGCTCCCTTTGCCCAGTATAGGTACTCGGAATCGGAAGCGACCGCATTACCGCCGTTTGTGTTGGTTTTGTTGTGGGCGGGGCCGCCCCATTGGCGGTCAGCCAAAATCAAGGCATAGGTGGTATCCAACGCGCCGTCAGTAGCCGAGCTCATGGAAATGCCCTGTGTCGTCCACGGGCCGGAACGCCCTCTTATTTGCCACGCCATTAAATAACGGCCTTGATTTGATGACTCGTTGGTAGCAGGAAACGCCTGTACCGTGCGGAACATAGCGTCAAAATAGTGCTTTATCGTCACCTCGTCCGCACCGAACGTGCTACGCAAATTCTCGGGCAAATTGTCGCGCAGGCGTTGTTTTAGCGGAACGCGCGCGGAGTTCATATTGGTGGGAACAGAGGGCACGAGCATATCCTCCGCGCCAGCCATAAGGGCGAGCATAACCATACCAAAGCCCTGCGATTCGCAAACCGCAACGCCGTCATCGCCTACGTTGCCTGTACCCGAGGCATGGTTTAATACCATGCGGAACGTATTTTTATGGTTTGTCGTATTATGAGTGGGGTCAACTATGAAATTAGACAGCACTCGGTTAAACTGGTCTGCTACGTCCTGGTTCATTTCCGCCTGTGTTCGGTTGGTAGGCAAAAAGCGCGGCACAGCGTAGCCGTGGTCTAGCGTTTGCCCAAACGGACGAAGCGCGCCGCCAGTATTCGCTGAAACGGTAATAGGCTCGTTTAGGTTTATGCCTAGATTTACGCCTGTGAGCGGCGCGAGGTTAAATAGCACGCTGATAATTAGTAGCCATGTTGCTAGTTTTGACATTACTGTTTTTTTTAATTTCATGCGTAACGCCTCCTTTTAGATATAGTTTATTTTATCAAAATTATTTTGCCCAATATATAAAAATCGGTTATGATAATATCAAAATCGTTCACGAAGGAGGATATGCTTTGAAATTCCAGCTCAATGTATTGTCAGACCTCTCTGAGCGAATACCGTATAGCATCCCAACCATTCCTATCTATGTAGGCGAGGGCGAGCTAAAACATTTCCACAAATATTCTGCCGCTTGCCATTGGCATCCCGATTTAGAATTTGCTTGGCTGATAAAAGGCGACATGGATTTTTTTGTTAATGGAAAAATATTTCATGTACCCGAGGGACAAGGAATTTTTATTAACAGCAAAAGGCTGCATTATAATTTTTCAAGCACTCAATCAAATTGCGTATATCTTGTGGTTACAGTTAATCCATTCATTTTTAATGATGGGCTTAGTTTATTGAGGAGATACATGGAAGAAAAATTTGGTTCATCATATGAAGATGTAATCCTTATGACAAATCAAGAGCTTTGGCATGGTGAGTTATTTAATAAAATACAGCAGATATACAAAGGGGTGTGCGAAAGAAAAAGCGATACCTTGCAAATTCTTTCTCTAGTATTTGACGCTTGTTCTATAATTCACGCTAAAATTAAATATATTGAACAGGAAGAAATGAATGAAGAATACTGGATTGCTATATGGAAAATGATGGGGTTTATCCATAGGCATTTTTCAGATAAAATTTTGTTGGACGATATTGCTTCGGCTGGTTCGGTTTGTCGAACAAAGTGCTGTGAATTATTTAATAAATATTTCAATCGTACACCTAATGTTTATTTAAACGATTATCGCATCCAAAAAAGCTGTGAGCTGCTACGTAATACCTCTTGTTCCATTACTGAAATTGCTTTATCTTGCGGATTTCAAAGCACAAGCTATTACACATATAACTTTCGTAAGGAAACGGGGTATACGCCGCGAGGGTATAGGAATAAGTACAATAACGAAAAAATTCGTCCTTAATCACGGATTCAGCGGATTTACACAGATTTACGCGGATTTTGCCCGAACGGATTTACGCACGAACGAATCCGCATAATCCGCGAAAATCCGTTAAATCCGCGTAGCATAAATCATTTGTTAAACCACTGGCTAAGGCAATTTGCAAGGTTTTTATTTGTTAAACCACTGGGCTAAGGGAATTTGCAAGGTTTCGTAGGGGGCGGATTTATCCGCCCCGAGGTTGCCACGCCCCAAATTGATGGGACGTTGTCCGTCCCAAATTGACGAACGTGCGGAGGTCGGGGACGGATAGCATCCATTAACGCAAAACGAGGTAACCTCGGGACGGATAAATCCGTCCCCTACAAAACCCCAAATGTGATTTTGCCCGAACGGATTTTCGCACGAACGAATCCGCATACTCCGCGAAAATCCGTTAAATCCGTGTTTAATTTACACTTATTGGGCTTCGTCAATAATCTTGAAGCCGTATTTTTGTGCCGCTCTTTCTGCGATTTTGTTGGTTCTTTCTGCTCGTTGTGCTGGTGTCATATACTTGGTTTCTTCATAAATAGCAAGGCGAATTTGATTGACCTCTTGCTCTATTTTACTAGCTATATTCATTTCCCACAACCTCGAATGGAATAAAAAACCCAACCCACAAAAAAAACGCTTGACAACAAAGCCCCCACTGTGCTATTCTGTAAACTCTTTTCATTTTTATAGGACAATACCCTAAATTTACAATAACACATGAGCCTTTAAAATTCAATAATATTTTTCTTATTCTTTGTTTCTTCCGCCATAAAAATACGTCCAAATTTTAAATACATTTAAATATATACAAAGTAATAATAAGAAAAAGGGGTTGCTAGAGTGGAGAAAAAGCGAATACGCGCGACTCGCGGCTTGGGGCCTGTAAGGGCGACATATTCACGAATTGCCGAGGTTTTAGACATACCCAATCTAATAGAAATCCAAAAGGAGAGCTACAACTGGTTTTTGCAAGAGGGACTGCTGGACGTTTTCAAGGACATTTCTCCAATCATGGACTATAGCGGCAACCTAGTGCTAGACCTCATAGATTTAAAGCTGGACGAAAAGCCGAAATACACCATAGACGAATGTAAGGAGCGGGACGCTACGTATGCCGCTTCTTTGCGTGTAAAATGCCGTCTGCACAACAAGGGCTTGGACGAAATAAAAGAGCAGGATATTTTCATGGGCGATTTTCCGCTTATGACAAAAAACGGCACGTTTATCATAAACGGCGCGGAACGCGTTATCGTTAGCCAGCTCATGCGTTCGCCAGGCATGTACTATGGCATGGAGCGCGACAAGGTGGGAAAAATTCTCGTTTCTGGGAATATTATCCCAAACCGCGGCGCGTGGCTAGAGTTTGAAACAGACTCCAACGATGTGGCGTACGTGCGTATTGACCGCACACGCAAGGTGCCTGCCACGGTGCTTATGCGTTGCTTTGGCATAGGCACAGACGATGAAATTTTGGAAAAATTCGGGCATGACCCAAAAATATTAGCTACCATAGAAAAGGACGTAGCCAAGTCGTACGAGGACGGGCTTGTGGAAGCGTACAAACGCCTGCGGCCGGGCGAGCCGCCTACGGTCGAAGGCTCTCATTCGCTTATCTACAACATGTTTTTTGACCCAAAAAGATACGACCTCGCCAAGGTGGGGCGTTACAAAATAAATAAAAAGCTCGCACTAAAATCTCGCGTGCGCGGCTTTGTTTTGGCGGAAAACGCCGTTTCGCCCGACACAGGGGAAATTATCGCCGAGGCAGGTACAGAAATCACGGTTGACCTCGCCGAGCAAATTCAAGACGCAGGCTGTCCGCACGTAGATATTGTCGTAGAGGACGGCAGACCCCTGCGCGTGCTTTCCAATTTGGCGGTAGACATCAACCCATATATAGAGCAGTTTGGCTTAAAGGGCGAGGACTTTGGCATTACTGAAAGAGTGCATTACCCTGCCCTGCGTAAGCTCTTGGAAAACCCCGATATAGACGAGCTTCCGCGCATAATCAAGCAAAGCATATCCAAGCTGTTGCCGAAAACCGTTACCATAGACGATGTTATGGCATCTATTAGCTATGCCTTTGGCGTAGAGTTTGAGGTCGGTAATTTTGACGACATAGACCACCTAGGAAACAGGCGTATACGCGCCGTGGGCGAGCTTTTGCAGAATCAATTCCGCATAGGGCTTACGCGCATGGAGCGTGTCGTAAAGGAACGCATGACAATCCAAGATATGGAAATAGTAACGCCCCAGGCTCTAATCAATATTCGCCCTGTAACAGCGGCGATTAAAGAGTTTTTTGGCTCGTCACAGCTTTCGCAGTTTATGGGGCAGACCAATCCGCTTGACGAGCTTTCGCACAAGCGCCGTCTGTCGGCTCTCGGGCCTGGCGGACTTTCACGCGACCGCGCAGGCTTTGAGGTGCGTGACGTTCACAGCTCGCACTATGGGCGTATGTGTCCCATAGAAACGCCCGAAGGTCCGAACATCGGGCTTATTAACTCGCTAGCCACCTACGCGCGTATAAACGAATACGGCTTCATAGAAGCACCCTATCGCGTGGTAGAAAAACGCCCAGGCGAGCCGCCAGTGGTAACGAGCCACTTTATTTACGTAACCGCGGACGAGGAAGAAAACTATATTATCGCGCAGGCGAACGAGGAGCTTACACCAGACGGACGTTTCAAAAACCGCCGCGTAGCAGGTCGTTTCCGTGACGAAATCCAAGAATTTGAGCCGTCACGTATTGACCTTATGGACGTTTCGCCCAAGCAGATTGTTTCCGTGGCTACCGCGCTTATTCCGTTCCTAGAGAACGACGACGTTTCACGCGCCCTCATGGGCTCTAACATGCAGCGGCAGGCTGTTCCTCTTATGAAAACGGAAGCCCCCATTGTCGGCACAGGCATGGAATATAAGGTAGCAAGCGATTCAGGCGTGGTAATAAAAACCGAGCATGACGGCGTTGTGGAAGAAGTTACCGCAAGCCATATAACCGTCCGCCACAGCAACGGCGAAAAAGCCACGCATAAGCTAACAAAATTCATTCGCTCCAACCAAGGAACATGCGTAAACCAACGCCCGATTGTTTCAAAGGGGCAAAGGGTACTGGCAGACCAGGTAATCGCTGACGGGCCGTCTACCGACCACGGCGAGCTTGCGTTAGGCAAAAATCCGCTAATCGGCTTTATGGCGTGGGAGGGCTACAACTACGAGGACGCTATTTTGCTAAGCGAAAATCTCGTACGTGACGATGTGTACACCTCTATTCACATAGAGGAATACGAAGCCGAGGCGCGCGACACAAAGCTAGGGCCAGAGGAAATCACCCGCGATATTCCTAACGTGGGCGAGGACGCTATGAAAGACCTAGACGAGGACGGAATTATAAGAATAGGCGCGGAGGTAGGGCCTAACGATATTTTAGTAGGAAAGGTAACACCAAAGGGCGAAACAGAGCTAACCGCCGAGGAACGCTTGCTTCGCGCTATTTTCGGCGAAAAGGCTCGCGAGGTACGCGACACATCTCTGCGCGTACCGCACGGCGAAAGCGGAATAGTGGTAGACGTAAAGGTGTTCACGCGTGACAACCGCAGTGACCTCGCGCCCAATACAAAGCGTGACGAGCTGCCCACAGGCGTAAATCAGCTTGTGCGTGTGTATATCGCGCAAAAGCGTAAAATCTCTGTAGGCGACAAAATGGCAGGCCGCCACGGAAACAAGGGCGTAATCGCCAAGGTATTGCCAGTAGAGGATATGCCGTTCCTGCCGAACGGCAGACCGCTAGACATAGTGCTTAATCCGCTGGGCGTACCCTCGCGTATGAATATCGGGCAGGTACTGGAGGTTCACCTTGGGCTTGCGGCTACCGCGCTTGGCTGGAAAGCGGCTACGCCTGTTTTTGACGGCGCGAACGAGATTGACATCATGGACACTCTCGACCTCGCCAACGACTATGTAAACCTAGAATGGGAAGAATTTACCGCCAAATGGCGCGAGGTTCTTGACGACGATATTTATCAGCAGCTAGACGAAAACAAAGCCAACCGCGACAACTGGAAGGGCGTACCCATTACGCGCGAGGGCAAAATTTTTGTGCGTGACGGCCGTACTGGCGAGCCGTTCGACAACCCTATCACGGTAGGCTTTATGCACTATTTGAAGCTGCACCACCTTGTAGACGACAAAATCCATGCACGCTCCACAGGCCCTTATTCGCTTGTTACGCAACAGCCGCTCGGCGGTAAAGCCCAGTTCGGCGGACAGCGTTTCGGCGAGATGGAGGTGTGGGCGTTGGAGGCGTACGGCGCGAGCTATACCCTGCAAGAGATTCTCACAGTGAAGTCTGACGATATTGTCGGGCGCGTAAAAACCTATGAGGCGATTGTGAAGGGCGAAAATATACCCGAGCCAGGCGTACCCGAATCGTTCAAGGTACTACTAAAAGAATTGCAAGCACTGTGCCTAGATGTAAAGGTTCTCATGGACGATGCTACCGAGGTAATAATAAAGGAATCCGTAGAGGATATAGAGGAAATGCACGTAGACGTAAACATGGAGGGCTTGGAATCCGACACCGACCGCGGCTATGTACGGCGCAGCGGCGCGCAGGCTGAGGACGGCTCGCCACTTACGGACGACATGCTAGAGGTAGATATTTCCGAGGACGCGTCGCTTATTTCTGACGATGTGGACGAGGACGACATACCCGACGATATTATAGACGTGCCAGTCGATGTGGCTATGGACTTTGAGCTGGATACAGACCTGCTTGACGATTTTGAACTCGAAGAGGATATTCCTGATGCAGAATTTGATTTGTTTGCAGATTCTGACGATGACGAGGAGGAATAATAAATGAGCTTCCAAGAAAAACCAACGCCTGCAATGACATTCTCCTCAATAAAAATAGGGCTTGCTTCACCCGAAAAAATACGCGAGTGGAGCAGGGGCGAAGTAAAAAAACCAGAAACAATTAACTACCGTACACTAAAGCCAGAGCGCGAGGGCTTGTTTTGCGAACGCATTTTCGGGCCTAACAAGGACTGGGAATGTCACTGCGGTAAATATAAGCGTATTCGCTATAAGGGCGTAGTCTGCGACCGTTGCGGCGTAGAGGTAACAAAAAGCAAGGTAAGACGTGAACGCATGGGGCATATAGAGCTTGCCGCCCCTGTTTCCCATATTTGGTATTTTAGGGGTATACCTAGCCGAATGGGCTTGATTCTTGGCATGTCGCCGCGCGCGTTAGAAAAGATTTTATACTTTGCGGCGTACGTTGTTTTAGACGGCGGAAATACTGGCTTGCAGGTGAAAACCCTCTTGACGGAAATAGAGTACCGTACCGCGTTGGAGGAACACGGCCAATGGCAGGAAACGGACGGCGGAAAGCGTACGCCTACATTCCGTGTAGGCATGGGCGCGGAGGCAGTAAAGGAGCTACTCCTAGCGATTGACCTAGAGCAGGAATCCGAGGAGCTAAAGGAAGCGTTAAAGGAAGCGACAGGACAGAAAAGAATACGTTATATAAAAAAGCTAGAAGTTATTGAATCGTTCCGCTTGTCGGGCAATCGCCCAGAGTGGATGATTTGTGATGCTATTCCAGTCATTCCGCCCGACCTGCGCCCCATGGTACAGCTAGACGGCGGCCGCTTCGCTACGTCCGACCTAAACGACCTATACCGCCGCGTTATTAACAGAAATAACAGGCTAAAGCGTTTGCTAGACCTCGGCGCACCCAATATTATTGTGCGTAACGAAAAAAGAATGTTGCAGGAAGCAGTTGATGCGCTTATTAACAACGGACGGCGCGGCCGCCCAGTAACAGGGCCTGGCAACCGCGCGTTGAAATCGCTGTCCGATTTATTGACAGGAAAGCAGGGGCGCTTCCGCCAAAACCTCTTGGGTAAGCGCGTAGACTATTCTGGCAGAAGCGTAATAGTCGTAGGGCCTAATTTGAAAATTTACCAATGCGGACTTCCTCGTGAAATGGCTGTAGAGCTGTTTAAGCCCTTTGTAATGAAAAAGCTAGTACAGGGCGGCGATGCACACAATATAAAGTCTGCCAAGCGAATGGTGGAAAAGCTAGAGCCGCGCGTATGGGACGCGCTAGAGGACGTAATAAAGGAACACCCAGTAATGCTAAACCGTGCGCCTACCTTGCATAGGCTTGGGATTCAAGCGTTTGAGCCTGTTTTGGTTGAGGGGCGCGCGCTTATGCTGCACCCGCTTGTCTGTGCCGCGTACAATGCGGACTTTGACGGCGACCAAATGGCTGTTCACGTTCCTCTTTCTGTGGAAGCACAGGCAGAGTGCCGTTTCCTTTTACTTGCGCCGAATAACCTATTGAAGCCGTCTGACGGTATGCCTATTACTGTGCCTACCAAGGACATGGTTTTGGGCGTTTATTACCTCACGCTAGAGCGTGACAACCGCTTGGGCGAGGGCAAGGTTTTTGCCTTTGATGACGAGGTTGTTCTTGCGTACGACAGCGGAGAGGTACACCTGCACGCCAAAATAAAGGTAAGGCGTATTGACCCGATAACAGGCGAAGCTCGGCTAGTAGAGGCCACGCCTGGGCGTGTTATTTTCAACCAAGCTATTCCGCAGGATTTGGGCTTTGTTGACCGTTCTGTTGACCGTACTTCTTATGAAGTAAACACGCTTGTAAATAACAAATTCCTAAGCCGTATCGTAAACCGTTGTATAAACAAGCACGGCTCTGTGGACACTTCTCTCACCCTAGACAGAATTAAAGACCTTGGGTTCCGTTTTGCTACCCAAAGCTCGCTTTCCGTAAGTGTTTCCGACATGGAGGTGCCTGGCTCGAAGCCCGAAATATTAAAGGCCGCAGATGATGCCGTAGAAAATATATACAAAATGTTCCACCGCGGGCTTATGACCGACGACGAACGCCGCGACAAGGTACTAAAGGTGTGGATGGACGCGGCGGACGAGGTTTCCGAGGACTTAATGGCAAACCTTAGCCAGGACAACAGCGTATTTATGATGCTTGACTCTGGCGCGAGGGGTTCAAAAATACAAATGAAGCAAATGGCGGGCATGAGGGGTCTTTTAGCCAGCCCGACTGGTAAAACCTTGGAAATTCCCGTGCGTTCAAATTATCGCGAGGGCTTGACCGTGTTGGAATATTTCATATCGGGGCATAGCGCGAGGAAGGGGCTTTCCGATACGGCTTTGCGTACGGCAGACTCGGGATATTTGACCCGTAGAATGGTAGACGTAAGCCAGGATATTATCATTCGCGAGGAGGATTGTGCCAAGGAAGGCGAGGATATACCAGGCATGAAGGTGTATGCGTTTGCGGACGGCGAGGAAGTCATTGAGCCGCTCGTGGACAGAGTTCGCGGACGTTGGGCAATTGAGGATATTGTTCACCCGACCACTGGCGAGGTTTTGGCAAAGGGCGATACGCTGATTACGCCCGACCAGGCCGAGGCGATAGAAGCGTCTGGGCTTACGGAGGTGCTAGTGCGTACGGTGCTTACGTGCCGCAGTCGAATTGGCTTGTGTTCCAAGTGCTACGGCGCGAACATGGCAAGCGGCCGCGCTGTGCGTATAGGCGAATCTGTAGGAATTATTGCGGCGCAGTCGATTGGCGAGCCAGGCACACAGCTAACCATGCGTACGTTCCAGGTGGGCGGCGTAGCGACAAACGACGATATAACAAAGGGGCTTCCACGCGTAGAGGAAATTTTCGAGGCGCGTAAGCCTAAGGGCTTGGCTATTATCGCGGAGTTTGGCGGCCGCGTTTCCGTTTCTGATTCCAAGAAAAAGCGCGAGGTAGTAATAGCCAACAGCGAAACAGGCGAAGAAAAGGCATATTTGATACCCTACGGCTCGCGGATTAAGGTATATACCGACCAAATAATCGAGGCGGGCAGTGAGCTAACCGAGGGTAGCGTTTATCCGCACGATATATTGAAAATAAAGGGCTTACGCGGCGTACAGGACTATATGATACAAGAGGTACAGCGCGTGTACGACCTGCACGGCGTAGATATTAACGACAAGCACATTGAGGTAATCGTACGCCAGATGTTAAAGCGCGTAAAGGTAGACGAAAACGGCGATACTGACCTATTGCCCGGCTCGCTTATTGACTGGCTTGAGTTCGAGGAAATAAACAAGGAAACAGTCGCAAACGGCGGCGAACCCGCCACTGGCACGCGCGTACTCTTGGGAATAACCAAGGCATCGCTGGCTACGGATTCGTTCCTATCGGCGGCTTCGTTCCAGGAAACCACGCGTGTATTGACCGAGGCGGCTATAAGAGGGAAAGAGGATAGCTTAATTGGCTTGAAAGAAAACGTCATTATCGGGCAGCTGATACCCGCTGGTACGGGTATGCCTGTGTATAGGAGCGTAGAGGTAGAAAACGCGCCCGGCTACGAGGAGGAGGAGGACGATTTGTTTTATCCTACGGTGGCTCGGGCGGAGAGTGAAATCGTCCCTAATTGACATTCCCAAGTAAAAGATGTATTATCGTCAGTGTCCCCTTTGGGGCTTAATATATAGGAGGTGTAGTTTATGCCAACGGCACCATGGCTTATTGCCATTATTGCCGCTGTGTTATCTGCTATACTGGGTTTTTTCGTAGGCATTGTTTATAGAAAAAAAGTAGCTGAGTCTAAGCTAGGAACCGCGGAATCACAAGCGGGAAATCTTATCGAGGAGGCCAAAAGGAACGCCGAAGCGCGTGCCAAGGAGATGCTTTTGGAAGCTAAAGAGGAAAGCATCAAAACTAAAAACGAAGCCGAGAAAGAGGCGAAAGAACGCAGAGCCGAGGTGCAGCGTTTAGAAAAACGTCTATTGCAAAAGGAAGAAGTGCTAGACAGGAAAATTGAGAAGCAGAACGAAAAGGACGAAGAAACAAAGAAAAAACAAGAGGAATTGGACAAAAAGCAAGCCCTTGCGGACGATGCGCTGTCGAAGCAGCATAAGGAGCTAGAACGCATAGCGGGCATGACAGCACATGAAGCAAAGCAGGAATTATTAGTAACCTTCGAGAAAGAAGCAAGATTTGAATCTGCGAAGCTGTTACGCGAGCTAGAGCAGAAAACAAAGCTCGATGCCGATAAAAAGGCGCAGGAAATTTTGGCAAGTGCGGTTCAACGCTGTGCCGTAGACCATGTAGCGGAAACAACGGTTTCGGTGGTAAGCCTTCCCAGCGATGAAATGAAGGGTAGAATAATCGGACGAGAGGGCAGAAACATACGCGCCCTAGAGTCCTTAACGGGTATAGATTTAATAATAGACGATACGCCCGAAGCGGTTATACTAAGCGGGTTTGACCCCATGCGCCGCGAAATCGCAAGAATAGCACTGGAAAAGCTAGTGCTTGACGGCAGGATTCACCCCACACGCATAGAAGAAATGGTCGGCAAGGCTCGCCGCGAGGTAGACGTACAGATTAAGGAGGAGGGCGAAGCCGTTACATTTGAAACAGGGGTTCATAGCATACACCCCGAGCTTACACGCCTTTTAGGAAAAATGAAATTCCGCACAAGCTATGGGCAAAATGTGCTGAAGCACTCGGTGGAGGTCGCGTACTTATGCGGTTTGTTGGCGGGGGAGCTAGGCGCAGATGTTACCCTAGCAAAGCGCGCAGGGCTGCTGCATGACATAGGAAAAGCGGTTGACCACGATATGGAAGGCTCGCACGTTTCCATAGGCGCGGCGTTATGTAAAAAATACAAGGAATCCGACATAATCGTAAATGCCGTAGAAGCGCATCACGGCGATGTCGAGCCTACAAATATTATTGCCGTTATTACACAAATTGCGGACGCGATTTCCGGCGCAAGACCAGGCGCAAGGCGCGAAACGCTCGAAGCCTACATTAAACGCCTGCAAAATCTCGAAGCGATTGCCGACTCCTTTGACGGCGTAGAAAAATCGTTCGCCATACAGGCAGGCCGCGAGCTACGTATAGTTGTATTCCCCGACCAAGTAAACGATGCCGAAATTACGATACTTGCGCGTGATATAGCGAAACGCATTGAGGGCGAGTTGGAATACCCAGGGCAAATTAAGGTTAGCCTTATTCGGGAAACTCGGGCTATTGATTATGCGAAATAAGGGGGCATAGCCCCTTTTCTCCGACTTATTTGTAGTGGGAATGTCGTCCCGAAGCCTTTAATGACGAAGCTGTTTTTGTGAGAATTTATGGAACACGGATTTACACGGATTTACGCGGATTTTAAAATCCGAGCTTCGCTAGAATCCGCTAAATCTGTGAAAATCCGTTAAATCCGCGTTTAATAACACGAAAAAGTATGCAATTTGAAAAGTTTGTGACATTTTGTTAATTCATGTGTTTGTCGTGCTTAACAGCTATAGAATAAAAAAACGGCACGTATATATCGCGCCGTTTTTTGTATTCTAGGGCGTGTTGCCACTAACGGTCTACGCTTCGTGACGTTGTGTGACTTTTGTCACGATAGTTCGCCGAAATTACACGCGGCGAAGCCGCCCGCTTAGCACTCGCAGTCTGAAAAGCTGTCACATTCCGTATCACAGCATTGGTGCGGAGCGGTGGTGCTACACCCTACAGTGATGTCTTTAAGCGTGCAGTGCTGGGTCTGGTCGTTAAAACGACAGTTTTTTACGCTACAATTTATCATTGTAAAATCTCCTTTCGTATGTTTCGGGCAAAAATTACCCTTGTTTTCATATTTTGTCCAACAAGTAAAGATATATGCAAAGAACACAAAGAAAGGACAACACCATGAACCTAAAAAAAATCATTAGAGAGATTCACGACTTTCCCATAAAGGGCATACTTTTTAGGGATATTACCACGGCGTTGAAGGAGCCGCAGGCGTTCAAATTTGCCATTGATTCTATGGCGGATTTGTTGGCGGACGTGCAGTTTGACGCAATTCTCGGGCCAGAGTCGCGGGGCTTTATTTTCGGTACGCCGCTCGCGTACAAAATGGGCAAGGGCTTTGTGCCTGTGCGTAAGGCAGGCAAGCTGCCTGCCGAAACCGTAAGCAAGCAGTACGCGCTGGAGTACGGCACTGCCACTATCGAAATCCACCGCGACGCGGTCGAGCAGGGCAAGCGGTTTGTGATTGTTGACGACCTGCTCGCCACGGGCGGCACGGCAAGGGCGGCAATCGAGCTTATCGAGGAAATGGGCGGCGCGGTCGTGACGAGCGTGTTTTTTATCGAGCTTGCAGGACTTGGCGGGCGCGAAATGCTCGCAGGGCAAGATGTAAGGTCGCTTTTGGTGTATGAATAATACGTCGGGGTCTTGTCACACGCCTAAGCAGGCAGTAAGGTGTTGTCTAAGTGCTTTTCTTAGACAACACCGCACGCCGACCAAAATCGTTGTCGGAATAAGCGGCGGCGCGGATTCCGTGGCGTTGCTGCATATTCTGCACAGTGACGGCAATGACGTGGCCGCGGTACACGTAAACCATAATTTACGCGGCGCGGAATCGGACGGCGATGAGGCGTTTGTTCGCGCGTTATGCGAACGGCTGGGCGTGCCGCTAAGGGTCGTTAGCGTAAACGTAAGGCGGCTTGCCGAGCAGTATAAGCTCGGTGTAGAGGAAGCCGCTCGCAAGCTGCGGTACGAAGCCCTCGAAACGGCGCGGCGAGAGCTTAACGCGGAAAAAATAGCCGTAGGGCATACCGCGGACGACAACGCCGAAACGGTAATAATGAACCTCTGCCGCGGCGCAGGCTTAAAGGGGCTTTGTGGGATTCCGCCCGAGAATGGGCGAATTATCCGCCCCTTGCTCAAAAAGAGCCGCGCGGAAATAGAGGAATATTTGCTGTTGCATGGGCTTGAGTATATCCACGATACGAGTAATTTCTCGAATGAATTTTTGCGTAACCGTATAAGAAATATAATTATGCCTGCGTTAGAGAAAGAGGTCGGTGCGAACGTAAAGGCGATAATCGCCAAGAATACGGAATTGTTGCGTGATGATGAGGATTTCCTTTCTGCGGCGGCGTTTGCGGCTTCTGGAGAATTGGGGAAATTGGGAGCGTTGCCCCTTTTATCCGAATGTTTCGTTGATGTTTTGCGTTCAACGCAAAACATCAATTTGGTGGGAATATCGCCTCGAAGCCTTGACACAGAATGTGAAGCAAACACACAACAAGCACAAGAGCAAGAACAAGAACAAGCCCAAGAACAAACACAAGGACAAGAGCAAGAACAAGCCCAACCAAAAATCACACTAGACATACAAAAACTAAACCTACTCCACCCTGCCATAAAAAAGCGGGTTATTCGTATTGCACTCGAAAAAATACGCACAGAGGAGCTATACGACATAAGCGCGGCGCATATTCTGGCGGTGCTTGGGCTTGCCAAGGCACAGTCTGGGCGAGAGATACATTTGCCTAGTGCGATTGTTGCTAAGGAGTACGACAAACTAATTTTTACGGCGTTGCCCCACCAAGTTGGGTATTGTAGGGCGGGGGCTTGCCCTTCCCGAGGTATGCACGCAACTGCGGGACAGGCAGGGTCGGCGTGCGGCATTATCCAAGAAAACCACTTGGACAATGCCTTACTTCCTGCTTGCCCCTCCCCTACAAAAAACCTTGCAAACGCCCCCATTCCCGTCCCAAACTTATCCGCCAAACACATCAACCACCTCTTAAAAGAAAATTTTTCGCCAAGGGGTTATTGTACCAAGGCATTTGATTGTGATAAAATCCATGGTGAGGTTTTTTTACGTACGCGCCTTTGCGGCGACAAAATCACGCTACGCAGCGGAAGCGGACAGCTTTTTACGCAAAAGCTACAAGATTTTTTTACCAACAAAAAAGTGCCGAAATCCGAGCGGGATAATATCCCACTTTTGGCGTATGGAAGCGATATTTTGTGGTTTTTTTGGGACAAGGAATACGCAAACGCTAATTACACTTAGGCAGGTGAACAATGGAAAAAGTACAGCCTCTAATAAGCGCGCAGGAAATAGCCGCGCGTGTAAAAGACCTAGCCGCACAAATTACGCAGGATTATGCAGGGAAAACGGTTACTCTACTCTGTACCCTGACGGGCGGCGTGGTTTTTTTTACTGACCTGGCACGCGAAATTAAGCTAGACGTGCGCGCGCAGTTTATAAAAGTTTCCAGCTACGGCAATAATTCCATATCAGACGGAAAAATAAGGCTTGAATACCCCGAAAAGCTCGATTTGCAAGGCAAAGATGTAATAATAGTTGAGGATATTGTGGATATGGGGTATACTGCTAGGTGGCTTCGCGAATTTTTGCAGAATGAAAGCCCTGCTTCTGTTAGATTATGCGCCCTTTTGGACAAGCCCGAACGGCGCGTAGCAGAGGTACGAATAGATTATTTAGGCTTTGCCATTCCAGACGAATTTGTCGTGGGCTATGGGCTTGATTATGCCCAAAGGTATAGATTTTTGCCGTATGTAGGCAAACTGATAAAGGACGTGGATTAGTGAATCAGCGACATTATAACGGTTTTTCCTCACTTCTTATATTGTTTTGTATTATACTCATTGTTATTTACATGGTTCAGCTTGTTACGCCGACTATTCCGCCAGAGCCGCCGCCCACCTATGCAGATTTAATGCGCGCCTTGGAATCCGACAGCGTAGCTTCGGTTACGATTACGCCTAGCCACGATGTTTCCAATGTCGGAATAGCCGAGGTGGAAACGCGTACTGGCAGACTGTACGAGGTTCACGTACCAAATATTTCCGTATTTATGGACAACCCCAATGTCGAGGGCATAGTCAGCACCAATCCGCCGAGGCGGCCGAGCTGGCTTGTGCAGTTATTGCCGTTTATCATTATATCGGCTGTGTTTATGGTTGTTATTTTTCTTGTCATGCAGCACGCGAACGGCGCGAACGGAGGCGGCGGCCGCGGCGCAATGAATTTTGGCAAAACACGCGCGAGAAGCACGCTACAGGACACGCGAAGGGTGACGTTTTCGCAGGTGGCAGGGCTAGACGAGGAAAAGGAAGAACTCGCGGAAATAGTAGATTTTTTGAAAACGCCGAAAAAATACCAGGATATGGGGGCGCGTATTCCTCGCGGCGTGTTGCTTGTCGGCCCGCCTGGTACTGGTAAAACCTACCTTGCGCGCGCTGTGGCAGGTGAAGCGAATGTTCCTTTTTACAGCATTTCTGGCTCGGATTTTGTCGAAATGTTCGTGGGCGTGGGTGCTTCTCGTGTACGCGATTTATTTGAACAGGCAAAGCGTAACCCTGCAAGCATTGTTATTATTGACGAAATAGACGCAGTAGGGCGTAGGCGCGGCGCAGGCTTGGGCGGCGGTCATGACGAACGCGAGCAGACACTTAACCAGCTTTTGGTAGAAATGGACGGCTTTGGCATAAACGAGGGCGTAATCGTTCTCGCCGCCACAAACCGCCCCGATATTCTCGACCCTGCGTTGTTACGCCCAGGGCGTTTCGACCGCAGAATTACCGTGAATCCGCCCGATATTGCAGGGCGCGAGGCCGTTCTTGCGGTACACGCCGAGGGCAAGCAAATTGGCCCCGATGTTTCGCTAAAAACCGTGGCGCAAACAACCGTGGGCTTTACGCCTGCCGATTTAGAGAACCTAATGAACGAGGCCGCGCTTCTCGCCGCGCGCTACGGCAAGGAAAAAATCGACATGGAATCCATTCGCAAGGCGTTCATAAAGGTCGGCATAGGCGCGGAGAAAAAGAGCCGCGTTGTTTCCGACAAAGACCGCCGCATGGTGGCGTACCACGAGGCAGGCCACGCCATTTGCCACGAAATTTTGCCAGACATGGACTCGACTTACATGGTGTCGATTATTCCCACAGGCCGCGCGGGCGGCTACGTAATGCCCCTGCCAGGCGAGGACCGCACAATGGGCATGAGCAAAAAATTCATGGAACAGCAGATTGTTTCCCTGCTTGGCGGTCGCGCCGCCGAAGCAGTAGTAATAAAGGACATCACCACAGGCGCATCTAGCGACATAGAACGCGCCACTACGATTGCGCGAAACATGGTGGTAAAATTTGGCATGAGCGAAACGCTAGGGCCGATTCAGTTCGGCAGTGACAACGAGGAAGTGTTCCTCGGCCGCGATTTTGCACACACGCGCAACTACGGCGAGCAGGTAGCCGACCAAATAGACATGGAAATAAAGCGCATTGTCGAGGACGCGTACAATCAAGCACTTAATATAGTAGAAACGCATATTGATATTTTGCATACACTGGCGGATATGCTGTTGGAAAAAGAGCGCGTGTCGGGCGAGCAGGTAAGGGAGATGTTCCCGCCTGGGGTGCTTGTGGATAAGGTGCGGAATAAGGGGTTGTTGGGGTAGGGGGTATTTTGTTTGAATTATGAAATGCTTGCGTTATCAAAAGTTATGGGTGAATTGGCTAAGAGTTGCCGATTGAATGTTTCGCAACTAAAGTTTGGGGATAAAGAGCCAACATGGGATGGCGATATTTACGTAAACGATACCCCCTCGCCTAAAAACACAGGAAGATTGATAAAAATTCCTGTCCAAATAAAAGGCTCTACTAAGGGTTTGAATAAAAATGGAACATTCACCTATTCCATAGCGAAAAAGCACTTGTTAAATTTCAAGAATGATAACGGTGCGATGTTCATTGTGGCAACTATCAATAAGGCAAATATGCAGACAGACAGGATATATTATGCCGCTTTAGATGTTGTGACATTGAATAAAATTTTATCATCTAATACAAATAAGGGGTATACTGCTAAAATAGCGGTTGCGTTCAACGTAATGCCCACCGAAATTGAACAAATAGAGCAAGTCTTTGATAATTTCTCAAGATTAAGGAAGAGCCTAGAGGGTTTTGACAGAATGAAAATTACACACACTGACCTCCCAGATAAAGAATTAAAATCCATACAATTTATGCCAACTGGAGATGCTATTTTTGCTAAAAATATATCAGACCTTGAGGGAAAATCAGTTGTTGGAATCTATAATTATGAGGATGGAGATTGTAGGATAATTGACGAACCCATCAAAATTATTAAAGCATATGCAACTCCCCAAATTTTAAAAAAAAGAATAAGCATAGATGGAGTTACTTATTTTAATGAAGTTACCATCAACGATAGTAAAGATAAACGCGAAGTAGCGTTCGGAAAATGTATATCCTTTATATATCCCCGACGTAGCGATACAACCAGTCTTTATACTGTGAGTATAAAAATTAAATTCAACAACGGAGAACTCTTTGACGAAAGATTAGCGGCTACGCGATTTCTTATCAATGCGATAGAAAAAGGAGGATATGAAATCAATGGTGTTAATAAGAATATGTTTAAAAAGGATAATGAACCAAAACCCTTACTAGATAAACTCAAAGATGACATTGTGATGCTTGAAAAGGCTGAATGTCTGTTTAGCTTATTGAAAATTCCGTTGAATATTGACTTGTCAAAATTGTCTGAAAAAGACCATAAAAAAATCAACACCCTTATTGATTTGTTGATATATGAAAAAACTTCAAATTATAGTGATGGCGATGCTATATTCTTTTGCGAAGTCATTGGAGAATTTAAGTTTGCACTGCAACGAAATTATTCTGCGGGAAAAAAGGGCTATCAACAGATAGTCCCATTCCCTTCAAAAACCAATAAGCCGTCAATACAAATGAGGCATAAAAATAGTACAGAAAAAGATGGTCACATAGTTCCGTGCTATAAAATAATTCCACCAGAAGAAATAGCCCAGCTTACAAATTTGGATTATGCGGATATTTATAACGACTATATAAATATGCCAGAAACTAACCCTTACAAACATTCGCTTATCGAAGAATTGTGCCTTGCCCTAATAAACTCATATGACCAAGGTGACATGAGAAAAGAAGAAGCACTTGCGTTGGCACAAAAATTTATTGAGTGGGAGATTTCCACATACGGCGAAAATACATCTGCAATAATTAGTTTGTTTCAAGTCTATAAAAGGACACGCTCTTTAACAACTGCCGAACGAAATAAACTCCTAGACATCGCAGATTCTGAATACTCGAATGAAACCAAGGCTGTAGTTTACCTATTGTTAGACAATCAAGAAATGGCAGAACACTATTCTAACAAAATTTGATTTTTTTAATATACTACTTGCAGAAATGCAAAAAATAGTATAGACTTGCAAATGTTGTTTTTGTGCGTAGCTGCACAAACCACATGGAGATGTACCCAAGCGGTTTAAGGGGCACGCCTGGAAAGTGTGTAGGTCGTTAATAGCGGCGCAGGAGTTCAAATCTCCTCATCTCCGAAAGTAACACGGTAACAAAGGCAACAAACGGCAACCTCTGAAGCCCAAGAGTGGGGTTTAGAGGTTGTTTTCAAAAAAACAAGGAGGAACAAAAATGAACGCAAAAAAATTCTTAATTGGCGGCGCGGTACTAATCGTGGCCCTACTGGCAGGCTATCTTGCATGGACGGCGTTGGACACCGCGCAAAACGCTAGGCGCGAGCTTGACAATATCGAAGCGACCGCCAACAACGGCACTAGCAACAACGCTAACAATAACGCGGACGAATCCGCCAACGCGGACGAGCAAGCCGCCGACTACATTACCATTAGGGGCGAGCAATACAGCACTGATTTGACTACGCTTTCGCTAGACGACATGGGCTTGACCGACGACGAAATCGAGCCATTGCAATATATGGTAAATTTGACGGTGTTGGAGCTGCGCGAAAATCAGCTTACCGACATATCCGCGCTGTCGAATTTGACAGGCTTGACGGAGCTGTACCTTACTGTAAACGAAATCAGCGACATATCCCCACTGGCTAATTTAACCAATCTGACGGAGCTGCGAATGGGCAGCAACCAAATTAGCGACCTATCGCCGTTGGCGAGCTTAACGAGCTTGACGGGCTTGCAGCTATGGGAAAACCAGGTTAGCGACATATCCACGCTTGTCAATTTGACCGCACTGACAGACCTAGGGCTAAGCGGCAACCCAATCAGCGATATATCGGTGTTAGTCAATATGACAGGCCTACAAGAGCTTGCCCTATATGAAAGCCAGCTCACCGACATATCCGCACTGGCGAGCTTAACGAGCTTGACGGATTTATGGCTCAGCGACAACGAAATAAGCGACATATCCGCGCTGTCGAATTTAACGGAATTAACAGTGCTAGGGCTAGGCAACAACCAAATAAGCGAAATATCCGCGCTAGCTAGCTTGCAGAGCTTGGCGCAGCTACAGCTATATAACAACCAAATAAGCGATATAAGCGCGCTGTCGAATTTAAGCGGCTTGACGGAGCTGTATATATTTGGCAACCAAATAAGCGACATATCCGCGCTCGCTAATTTAATTAGCCTAAACGACCTGCATATATACGAAAACCAAATCAGCGACATATCGACGCTTGCGAATTTAACAGGCTTGACGGAGCTAGGGCTAAGCGACAACCAAATAAGCGACATAGCCCCCTTGGCCAGCCTCACAGGCTTGACGGGCTTGTGGCTGCATAGCAACCAAATAAGCGACCTAACGGCGTTATCAGATTTAACGGCATTGACGAAGCTGTGGCTAGGCGAAAACCAAATAAACGGCATAGCCCCCTTGGCTAATTTAACGAGCTTGACGGAGCTTTGGCTAAATAGCAACCAAATAAGCGACATATCGCCGCTGGCTAATTTAACGGACGTGACAATGCTAGTTATGAGCGACAACCAAATAAGCGACATTTCGCCGCTAGCTAATTTAACGAGCCTAGCGAGCCTATGGCTTCTCAACAACCAAGTAAGCGATATTTCCGCGTTAGCCGATTTACAGCATTTGATGCTGTTGGATTTAGACGACAACCAAATCAGCGATATTTCCGCGCTTGCTAATTTGACTGGCTTAATGCTGTTGGATATAAGCAACAACCAAGTAAGCGATATTTCAGCGTTAGCTAATTTGACAGGCTTGACTAATTTGTGGCTGTCTAACAACCAGATAAGTGATTTAGCGGCGTTGGCAGGTCTGGCGGGCTTGGAGGAGTTGGACTTGCGTGACAATCCTGTTGAGGATTGGGCGGCTGTGGAGCATGTGGCGGTGGTTGAGGGTCGGGGGTATTTTGTGGGAGCATTAGGGAAAGGGCAAGGTAACGGTGACACCACTGGTGACGTTGGCACGAGTGTAATTTCCCACCCCGAGTACATTACCATTCGAAGGGAGCAGTATAGCACCGATTTAACTACACTTTCGTTGGGTGGCATGAGATTAACAGATGACGAAATCGAACCCTTGAAGCATATGGTGAATTTGACGGAGTTAAAGCTACATGATAACAGCATCCGTGACATAGCTCCATTAGCTAATTTAACTGCGTTGACGGTTTTAAGACTAGACCGTAACCCAATAAGCGACATAGCCCCCTTAGCCAACCTCACAGGCTTAACAAGCCTGTGGTTAGATGGCAACCCAATAAGCGATATATCCGTGTTAGCTAATTTGACAGACTTAACAGAGCTAGGTTTAGCTAGCACCCTTATCAGCGATATAATACCGTTAGCTAACCTAACGAACTTGACGAAGCTGTGGCTAAACAGAAACCAAATAAGCGACATAGCACCGTTAGCCAACTTAACGAGATTGACGAGCCTATGGCTACTTGAAAATCAAATTAGCGATATAGCCTCTCTAGCCAATTTAACGAATTTGACGAAGCTGCGGCTAAATTACAACCAAATCAGTGATATAACACCGTTAGCTAGCTTAACGGACTTGACGGAGTTGGGGCTAGATAACAACCAAATCAGCAGTATAACCTCGTTAGCTAATCTAGTGAATTTAACGGAGCTGTTGTTACATGGCAACCAAATCAGCGATATAGCCCCATTAGCTAATCTAACGAGCTTGACGAATTTATCGCTAAGTGATAACCAAATCAGTGATATAGCACCGTTAGCCAATTTGGCGGACTTAGCGGAGTTGTATCTACACGAGAACCCCATTGCCGATTGGGCGGCTGTGGAGCATGTTGTGGTGGTTGAGGGTCGCCCATAGCATAAAAATATTTAAAAAGCATTATCGCCACACCATGGGGGGAATCTAGGTGACAGACGAAATAATAAAGAGCATTAAGGAAAACGGCACTGTCAGAAACCCTTTTTACAATCGGCTAAATAAAGAGGTTGTTGTACCATTGGGCAATGAAATTTATCAATTTTATTCCGAGCTTGCCGAAACGAACGGCGAAGATGTCGATGTTCTATTGCGGCGCTGTTTAACGTGTTATGTAGACGAATTGAAAGAACATGAGTCGCCTGCTGTTATTTTGTCGTAGCGGTGAGAATACTGAAAAGCCCCCGCGAAAATTGGAAATAGCGGTTTTCGTGGGGGTTTTTGTGTTGTTGGAACGCGGATTCAATGGATTTTCGCAGATTTTAAATCAATGTCACTTGTGTTGATTGGCACACAAACGCCCCTCGGGGCATACGCATACTCACGATAAAGACACGTATCTATTCCGCACGCATTAACATAGTAAATTTTACAATGTGGATAATTTTCAACGATTTTTTTGAATTTTTCGCGTTATAGCTAGTTTTTTCACATAGCCAATCGTTTTTTTACGCTCCAAGTTTAACCGTTTGGGTGCGTAAAATACTGCCTGTTTTGTACAGTCAAACTCTTTCGCGACTTCTCCAAATAACTATCAAGTTTTGTGGTAATGTAGGCTCTTAGCTTCTCTGGGCAAATTTTCTTCGTTTGTCTGTTTAGTGGTCTTTTTTCCAATCTGCCTGTTTCAGCTTTTAATTTTTTCCACTCCTTTATTCTTGTTGTGCCCACCTCAAACTTCCCATGAGTGCCGCTTTTATAACCAACAGTGCATTGGTAAACTCTGTACCGTTGTCGGCTTGAATCATTCGTATGGGGAATGGTGCGTTTTTTGACAATTCATCTAAAGATTGTTTTGCTGATACTAATTCCAGATTAAAACCACGAATAGGCACAGCGGCGGAAAACTGTATTTTCTGCGTTTTTGCCGTGCCGTATGAGTGGATTTTTAATCGTAATTAGTATGAATAACCGCTCTTTTCGTCATACATTTGGCGGTATGTCCAACGAATACACTCGTCTACGGCAGTAAATTGGTAATACTTTCCGCCATTTACAACACAGGACGATGGCACATATTTTACATCTATCTGTACTTTTTGACCGGGACAGCAGGCACGCCGATATGGTCTTGGCTCCTTCTCTGCTTTTTTTATCGCTTTGTTTCCCTCAGCTTTCCAACTACAGTAGATTTCTCAAAAATTTTCACAAAAAACCACTTGCACAATTTTTTAAGACATGTTATATTTATCTTTGTTCGGTTGTGAACTGTGTGCATAGCTCAGCTGGATAGAGCGTCTGGCTACGGACCAGAAGGTCGTGGGTTCAAATCCTGCTGCGCACAGTGTTTAAAAAAGCCCTTAATTGCTGGGCTTTTTTTGTGTTTGGGGGTTGTTACGGCTTCGGGGTGAGATTTCCGCTAGGTGTCAGACGCAGGACGGCGGCGAGGTTGCTTTTTTGTCCAAATACGTCTGCCGTGTGCGGTTAGTCAATAGCTTATAATAGCTCGCCACTTGCAAATAGCCCTCGGTGGTCTTTATGTCGGCGTGTCCGAGTATGCGCGATAGCTCGTAGATGTCGCCGAGGTCGTGCAACAGAAAATTTGTAGCGAACGTGTGCCGCAAAAAATGGGCGTGCAATCGCCATATTTCCGTCCTGTGCTTTAGCCGTTTTAGCATTTGCACTATGCCGCTTGTCGTCAACGGTGTTTCGTGTACCGACAAAAACAGCTGCTTGTACTGCGAGTGCGGCCGCACCTGCATGTATGCGTTTAACGCTTCGCGTACCTTTGTGCCAATCGGTACGATTCGCTCCTTTCTGCCCTTGCCTGTAACCTTTACGTAAATTTCGGTTATGCCGCGGATAGTTATTCCTGCCACCTCGGAAAGACGAAGTCCGCAGTCGAGCATTAGTGATACGATTGCGTAGTCACGCCGACCGAGCGCGTGAGTGCCGCAGGCGTTAAGAAGCCGTTCCGCTTCCTCGTCTGTTAGGATTTCAATAAAAGGCTTTTCCGCGCGCGGGATTTTCATTTTCAGATGTAACGGCTCGGTTAAATAGCCCTCGGCGTAGCAAAAGACTAGGAATATGCGGATATGCTTCATATACGTACGCACGGTACGGCGGGTTAGCGGTTGGAGTTTGTTTTCGCATTTTCGGGTATCTAAATGAAGCTGATACTGCTGTACGTGCTGTAGCTCCAAGCTAGCGAGAAGCTCAACGCCATGGGCGGCAAGGTATTCCACGAATAGGCGTATAAAGCCTTGATAGCCCTTGATTGTCTTATCCGTATTGCCGCGTAGGCGTTGGTCGAGGATAAAAAGGTCGAAGGCTTGGGTTAGTGTCATTCGTTCTCCTCTATTTCGTACTCGTCATGCTCTAGGTCGTAATAGTAATCGTCTGGAATACAATCGTCGTCAAAAACCAACTCGTCAAAGTCTAAGCTGTCGCATATAGCAGTAACCGCCGATTCGTCCATGTCCCATTCTATGGCTTCGCGGTTGCTTATGCTGTTCTTGAAATCGTCCAGTATGCTCTCGAATTGTTCACGG
>WRLD01000016.1 GCA_009777845.1 Defluviitaleaceae bacterium | reverse complement strand
TAAACGCTTTTAAACCCCCCCCCCTGCCCTTTAAACCCCGCCCCCCCAGGCGTTTTTTTTTTTTCCAAAAAAAGGGGGAAAGCCCCCCCCCCCCCCCCCCCCCATTTTTTTCCATTTCCTCATGCAGGGTTTCCTCGTGTTGTAAGTACGCAGAGCCATAGACGGCATTGCAGCTGGTACATACGTATACATGCTTGCTAAGCTCGATTTTGCCGTTCTCTGTTTTTTGTGTGCTGTTGCTCTCTATTTTGGTATAAAAATCCGTGCCGTCCTCGCAGCGATAGCATTTAGTGGGGCGGGGCTGTTCGTTTATTCTAGTAGTGCGTACCATTTTAATGAGCCTCCTACATATGGGCGAGCATTTATTGAGGGGTCATTCTATCACGAATTTTTGATATTGCATAGGGGGGCGTTGCCCCTTTTCACCGCTGACCTTTGGTCGGCGTGCGGTGTTGTCTAAGAAAACCGCTTAGACAACACCTTACTGCCTGCTTGGTGGGAATATCGTCACGAGCCTTTAGTAGGGGAGGGATTTATCCCTCCCGAGGTACGACGGCTAATCGTGCAAGACGTGTTCCCGAAATACGCAGGGCAGGAAAGCCGTCCCCCACAAAAGAACCTGCAAACCTCGGGACGGATAAATCCGTCCCCTACAAAAACCATGCAAATTCTGAAAACTGGTAGTTGTTGCATTAAATCAAGTCGCTGTGTTGCCCTATTTTTTTGCTATAATTAGGATATAATAACCAAAAGGAGTGCTTAAATATGGTAACGATGAAAAACAGACCACAGGCTAAGGCTTCTGCGTTTGAAACATTAACGGCTATACAAAAGGACGTTCAGTGTGCTATAGCAAGCGGAGCGGCTCCAATGACGGATAAAGAAATCTGCGAAGCTATAAGAGAAATAAATCAAGAAAAAAGGACGGCGTTGGAAAAAGAAAGAGAAGTGCTATACAGACAAGAACAGGTATATTAAAGCTATAGAACACGGATTTAACGGATTTGCACGGATTACACGGATTGCATGGAGTTGGCGAATTTGCACGGATTCAACGGATTATCTCTGCGATACGCACGTTCTATCCGCGAAAATCTGCGTAAATCCGTTAAATCCGCGTTTTACCTCCGTTCAACCACCTTATTTACATAATATCCCATAATCCCATACTTTTAGCAAAATTTTTTTATCCACCTATTACAATTTGCGTAAAGCTGTAATATAATATAACGTGCTATGCAATCAACACAGAGCGAGGTAGCCTCGGGACGAGTAAACTCGTCCCCTACAAGGAACCCGCTATGAACCAGTTAATCCTGCATATATAAAAATTTTTGGAGGTCTTACAATGAAAAACATGAAAAAAACCAACATACGCCGCAGAATAGTGGCGGTCTTAACGTGCCTTAGTATTATATTCAGTAGTGCCTTAGCAAGCAACCTATACGTCTTTACGGACGATACCGCCCCACCACCCGACACCGACAAAACCAACATAACCACCGCTCCCGACACAAGCCCACCCGACACCGACAAAACCAAAACACCCAACAATACACCCGACAAAACCAACATATCCCCGACACCCGACACAACAACCAACAACACAACCACCCCACACAACACAATAACCACGCCATACGACACAAACCCACACAACACAACAACCAACACAACCAACAACACACCCACCACAACCCACAACACAACCAACACCCCACCCAACACCACAACAGTAACAGGCTCAAGCACCACCCCCCTAACCGCCCCAATCCAAAACACCCCCTGGAGCTGGGAGGTAGACTTCACCACGGGCGTATTACGCTTCCCTGCCAACAACACAACCAACCCAGGCACGTCCACCACATTCCCCTCAAACACATGGGGCAATCCCCTGCCATTCTCCTCTGAGGAAGCACTGCTAATCACAAAAATCGAGCTGCCCGAGGGGCTTACAAATGCCAACGGCGTGGTATCCTCTTTCAGAAACGCGGAGGAAATTTCTTTCCCGACAAGCCTTACGACCATAGCGGACAACGAGTTTAGAGCTTTTAGACAGCTGCGAGCCATTGACCTAGAGAATACAAGCGTTAGGTCTATAGGGCAGTTTGCGTTTTTATATTGCTCTAGTGTGGAAACAATTACCTTTCCTGCCACGCTGCAAACCATAGGGCAGCTTGCGTTTAGGATTTCCGACTCTGCCGCAAGCGAGTTTCCCGCCGCAGGAAAGGGCGTAACCGAGCTGGATTTTTCCCAAACACAGCTTACTGTCATACAAGGCAACACATTTGAGGGGCATACCCGCCTAAAAAAGGTAAATCTTGACAACGGACGGCTCACGCAAATTCGCATAGAAGCGTTCTTTAACTGCTTTGGCGTGGAAGAGCTTATTTTCCCTGCCACGCTCGAAACCATAGGCTATCAGGCGTTTTCCTCTACAAACGCGCAAATGTTCCCCGACACGGGGCTTGGGACTATACAAAAAACAATGCCAGTGCTAGACCTATCCATGACACAGCTTACGACCATAGGCGATTCTGTATTTAGCAACAATACCATAGAAAAAATAATACTGCCCGTAGGCTTAAAATCAATCGAACCGCACGCATTTGAGGTACACCGCAACAATTATCTCAATCGCGCGGCACATTCCATAAAAACCATAACCTACCCCGACGCACCTGGCAACGGCAGAGTAGGCTTGTATGAATTTCCCGACAGCCTAGAGAAAATAGGCACAAATGCGTTTCTGCGAGCATCTGGGGTCGAGGAGCTAAACCTAGCCAACACTAGCCTTACACAGCTTTCAAACGCGTTTACCGCTTCCTTTTACTTAAAACGCGTAAGCCTGCCCGAGCATAGCCGATTTACGGAGATTATGCCTGAGGCGTTTAATTTTGCGCGCGAGCTGCCCGACATTTTTATACCGCCGAACGTGACGAAAATAGGCAATTTTGCCGTTTTTCGCGGCGATGGGCGGTACGCCTATGTCTTTGGCGAATATGGCTCTGCCGCTATAACATGGGCGGAGGAGCTTGCCGAGAAGATGGGCGGTGTCGCGTTCCTGTGGTTTTATCGGGCAAGCCCGATTGCGTTAAGCGAACAGCCGCCTGCCATTTACCAATATGTACCATTTGAATTTACCTTTAACACTGGCGTGCCGCTTAACCGAAACATGTACTTTGAAATAGAGCTTGGCGCGGACGGAAGCACCGCCCTGCCCGACTGGCTTAGCTTTGTGTCGCAGGGGCTTGACCACTCGCGATATACGCCAGAATACGAC
This sequence comes from Defluviitaleaceae bacterium, assembly GCA_009777845.1. Taxonomy (GTDB): domain Bacteria; phylum Bacillota; class Clostridia; order Lachnospirales; family WQUN01; genus WQVC01. The sequence continues at coordinate 61,435 of WRLD01000016.1, read as the reverse complement.
AGCAACGGCGACGAAATAATAATATACAGGCCGCTGGAGGACGAGGAAATTACCCCAGGCACGCTTTACGGCGTTTTCACCGATTCCGAGGAAATAGCAAAATACAACGGCACGCCGTTTAAAATAACCGCATACCCCATCAACACCGAGGACGACAACGACCCGCACCGCTACAAGGAGCGGTACAGCGTGTCTGTTAGCTTTACCTTGGAATTGGAAGCGCACCCTGACGGCGATGTGACTACAGGCCCGTTCGGCTTCAACGAGGGCGGCAAGCTAGGCGGAGAAAACGGCGAAATAATAGTAGGCTATGACGAAAACGGCAACCCGATTTTTGGCTCTGGCTCTGGCACAATGAACATGGACGCGCCCTTTAATGAGGACGATAATACATGGAGCTTTGAGGGCTTTTATATCAATGGCGAACGCCAAAACGAGGGCGAGGACTACGAAGCCGAGGAGGGCAGTACCATAGTCACCATACGCGAGCAAACACTGGCAGGGCTTGGCGAGGGTACGCACACCGCGACAGCGACATTCCGCCGTGCGGACAGTGACAGCGGTGTTAATTCTGTGGCTGATTTAGAGGGAAATGCGTGGGACGTACGGACTACGGCTATTTCGCAGACGTTTACTATTACTGCTGTGGGGGAAGAAGGCGGTGGTGGTGGAAGCGGAAACGGTGGGGATAATACTGGCGGTGGTGGAAGCGGAAACGGCGGTGACGGTACTGGCGGTGGTGACAACGGCGGCACTGGCGGTAGCTCCAACGGCGGTGATAATGGCGGTGGTGGCGGTGGAAGTGGCACTGGCGGTGGTGGTGGAAGCTCCAACGGCGGTGATAACGGTGGTGGCGGTACTGGTGGTGGCTCTAACGGTACAGGCTCTACAGGCACTGGCTCTACTGGTACAGGCACAGGCTCTACTGGTACAGGCACAGGCTCTACTGGCACAGGCTCTACTGGCGGTGACGGTACTGGCTCTAATGGCAGTGGCACTGGTTCTAATGACAGTGGCTCTAACGTCACAGGCTCTACTGGCGGTGACGGTACTGGCTCTAACGGCACAGGCTCTACTGGTGGTGACGGTACTGGCAGTGGCTCTAACGACAGTCAAAACAGCACTCCCACTAGCTCCGTAACCAATTCTACCCAAAGCCCCACCACAGAAGCCCCCGACACCACGACAGACACCACGCACACACAGCCCACACAAGCCACAACAACCGACACTTCCCCCACCCAAAACGAGGCTACCCCATTCTCAACAGACGAGTATATAATGGATATGACCCCTATAATAACCATGACAACCACGACCACAACAACAGACACGGACGGAAACATCACAGAAACCGTAAGCACCAAAATAACCACCGCAATAGAACCACTTGAAATCATCATTGACATTCCGTACGCGGAATTTGTAGAATTGTATATAAACGGCGAGCTATTAGCGCGTGATGTGGACTATACGGCAGTGTCGGGCAGTACGGTAATAAGCATAATGCCGCACTACCTGCAAGCCCTGCCAGACGGCGAGCATTTGATTAACGCGGTATTTTTGAATGAAGCGGTTACGCTTACCTTTAATTTAGTGCGGACGAACTCGTACGACGTGGGGGAAGGCGAAGCGGAAGCAAACGAAGCTCCCGACCAAGTGCCAAGCTCCGCAGAAAACGCCGAAAACGCAAGCAACACCGCAAACGAAACCACAAGCAACAACGAAACCACCCCCGAAAATCAAGGCATGTCCTCAGTAATCGAAACGCAAGCCAACAAAACAATCATTCTACCCATTATCTTAGGCGTGGTAGTGTTGCTAGTAGTTGTAGTGGTTGTATTATTAGTGAAGAAACGGCGATAAACATTCCAACCAAGCTATATTAAGGCTATAGAACACGGATTTAACGGATTTACACGGATATGCGCGGATTTTGTCCGCGTAACCTCGCTAAATCCGCGTAATCCGTGTAAATCCGTTAAATCCGTGTTCCAACACTTCATTATTACAGGTAAAATTGCCGTGCCTCGCTCCCTCTGTGCCTCTGTGCCTCTGTGTGAAAATCTTTTAACCTAAAAAATGGCGTTCTACATTTTACCTACGTTCATTATTTGTCAAAAAGATTTTTTCACACAGAGGCACAGAGGCACAGAGGGCGAGAGGCACAGCAGAAATACGCACCTGTAGGGGAGGGATTTATCCCTCCCGAGGTATGACGGCTAATCGTGCAGAACGTGTTCCCGAAATACGCAGGGCGAGGAAGCCGTCCCCTACAAAAGAACGTGCAAACCTCGGGACGGATAAATCCGTCCCCTACTAGCCCTTACAATCTAGCCGTGGTATATTAAGGCTATCGAACACGGATATGCGCGGATTTTGTCCGCGTAACCTCGCTATATCCGCGTAATCCGCGTAAATCCGTTAAATCCGTGTTCCAATACTTTATTATTATGGGTAAAATTGCCGTGCCTCGCTCCCTCTGCTTTGTGCCTCTGTGCGAACTACTGTGTGAAAAAATCTTTTTGACAAATAATGAACGTAGGTAAAGCGTATAGCCGTTATTTCTTAATTTAAAAGATTTTCACACAGAGGCACAGAGGGAACGAGGCACAGCAGGAATACGTACCTGTTGTAGGGGACGGATTTATCCGTCCCGAGGTGTGACGGCTAATCGTGCAAGACATGTTCCCGAGATATGACGGCTACCTGTAGGGGACGGATTTATCCGTCCCGAGGTGTGACGGCTAATCGTGCAAGACGTGTTCCCAAAATACGCAGGGCGAGGAAGCCGTCCCATACAAAAGAACGTGCAAACCTCGGGACGGATAAATCCGTCCCCTACTAGCCCTTACAATCTAGCCGTGGTATATTAAGGCTATCGAACACTTTATTATTATAGGTAATTCACAAGAAACCAAAAAACCAAAAACCATAAAGGGGACAAAACAACATGAAAAAAACCAAAATCGCACAAAGAGTAGTAGCCGTAATAATATGCCTTTGCCTTGGCTTGGGCGGTGTGGCTACGTACAATTTCCACGCTTCTGCGGACGAGAGCGTTACCGCAGACAAGGGCGTTACCGCTTCTGCGGACGTTACCGTGGACAAGGGCGTTACTGCTTCCGTGGGTACTTCTGCGGACGTTACCGCAGACAAGGGCGTTACCGCTTCTGCGGACATTACCGCTGACAAGGGCGTTACTGCTTCCGTGGGTACTTCCGTGGGCGTTACCGCCTCTGCGGACGAGAGCGTTACCGCAGACAAGGGCGTTACCGCTTCTGTGGGAGCTTCTGCGGACGAGAGCGTTACCACCTCCGCGGACATTACCACTTCCGCAGACATTACCGCCGACGAAACCCTCACCGCTTTCTCTGACGACACTGCCGAGCCGCTTCCCAAGCGACCAATTAACAATGCACCTGCGGGCTGGTGGTATACCTTTGAAATAACGGATACGGAGCAACTTACTGGGACATTAACGCTCGGCAATGATTTTGACGAGCCTGTTGAATGGCCTGCGTCAATGCCGGCACGCTCGAATTGGGGCAACGCGCCTCCAGCAAGCGCAGTAAAGCATCTAATACTGCCCGACAACCTAACTAGCATTAGAAGTGGTGCGTTTTCTGGTTGCAACAACCTTGAAACCGTGCAGTTCCCTAGTGCGTTGGAAACTATTGGGCTTCAAGCCTTCTTTTTCTCCGACAATGGCTTTGGGAGCGGGAATCCAGTTCCAAGGCGCGGCTTGGAAACAATAGACCTATCAATGTGTACAGAGCTTAGAGAAATCGGCAACTACGCGTTTTGGGGGCATAACAGAGCAAAGGATATTTTTTTACACGATACTCAGGTCACGACAATAGGTCGGGACGCGTTTGGCAATACCTATTCCCTAGAAACGCTCACTCTGCCCGACACACTGGAGTATATAGGCGAAAATGCCTTTAGGCTGGACAATCCCAACAACTGGGGGCAGCCCTTTATCGTAGGACAGCTTGACCCCCTAGACCTGTCAAATACAAGCGTAACGACTATCGAGCATAGTGCGTTCGCAGGGCGTAACACCATTAAAACCTTAATCCTGCCCGAAACTATTACGTCCATCGGTATGTCTGCGTTTTATTGTTTTTATGGGGGCGGGGGTCAGCTTACAACCGTAACCTATCCGAACGCTAAGCATTATCCTGTCGAGGGCGTGTATCAATTTCCAGACAGCCTTGCCGAGCTGGGCGGCGGCGCATTTTCATACAACTCCCCAACAATAATTGATTTGTCTAATACCAAACTTACAGAGCTTGAGGAAGGTACATTTCGTGGGCTTATGCTGACACCTACCTTGACAAGGATTATATTGCCAGAGTGGGAGGGCTTTACGACCATTGGCGAAAGTCCGTTTAGCTGGGCTACTAATTTAGCGGACATTTTTGTACCGCCTAGCGTAACAGAAATAAAGGGTCGACCTTCGGATTCTTTTATTTATCGAGGCGCTGGTAAGCATATTTATATTTTCGGCGAGTATGGCTCGTATATTATTGAATGGGCAAAGGAATTTGCCAGTAACAACAACGGCGCTGCGTTCCTATGGTTTTATAGGGCAAGCCCGATTGCGTTAAGCGAGCAGCCGCCCCCTATTTACCAGTATGTACCGTTTGAATTTACCTTTAACACGGCAGTGCCGCTTAACAGGAACATGTACTTTGAAATAGAATTTGGTGAGGACGGAAAAACACCTCTGCCCGAATGGCTTAGCTTTGTGTCGCAGGGTATCGACCACTCGATTTATACGCCCGAGTATGACAGTAAGGGCGAGGAAATACCATACTACAGACCGCTGGAGCAGGAGGAAATTACCCCCGGCACGCTTTACGGCGTTTTTTCCGATGCCGAGGAAATAGAAAAATACAACGGCACGCCCTTTAGGATAACGGCGTACCCTATAAACACCGACGACGACAACGAGCCGCACAAATACAAGGAGCGGTACAGCGTGTCTGTGAGCTTTACACTGGAGCTGGAAGCCCACCCCGACGGCGAGGTGCTTACGGGCGAGTTTGAGTTCAACGAAAACGGCAGGCTAGGCAACGAAAACGGCGAAATCGAGTTCGAGTATGACGAGAACGGCGAGGTTATTTCGATTGGCGGCTCTAATGAAATGAACATGGACGCGCCCTTTAATGAGGACGACGAAACGTGGCACTTTGAGGGCTTTTATATCAATGGCGAACGCCAAAACGAGGGCGAGGGCTACGATGCCGAGGAGGGCAGTACCATAGTCACCATACGCGAGCAAACCCTAATAGGGCTTGGCGAGGGTACGCATACGGCTACGGCGACCTTCCGCCGTGCGGATAGTGACAGCGGTGTTACTTCGGTTGCCGACCTAGAGGGAAACGCGTGGGACGTGCGGACTACGGCTATTTCGCAGGCGTTTACTGTGAGGGAAGCGGGGGGAGATGTGGTTATTGACCCTGATGGTGGCGGTGACGGCGGTGACGGTGATAATACTGGCAGTGATAATACTGGCGATAATACCAACGGCGATAATACCAACGGCGATAATAACGGCGATAATGCCAACGGTGACGGTGATAATACTGGCGGTAATGGCGAAAACGCCAACGGCGGTGACGGTGACAACACCAACGGTGACGGTGACAACACCAACGGCGATAATAACGGCGGTAATGGTGACGGTGACGGCGATAACACCAACGGCGATAATACTGGCGGTAACGGTGATAACCCCAACGGCGATAATCCCAACGGCGGTAACGGTGACAACGCCAACGGTGATAACGCTAACGGCGGTAATGGTGACGGCGGTAATGGTGACGGCGATAATTCCAACGGCGGTGACGGTGATAATACTGGCGGTAATGGTGACGGTGGTGGCGGTAGCAGTGGCGGCGGCGGCGGAAATGGCGGTGGCGGTGACGGTAGTTACAGCGGTGGCGGTGGTGACGGCTCTAATGGTAGCCAAAACACCACGCCAAATAACAGCGTAAATAATTCTCAAAACACACAAAGCACCGCCACAGAAGCCACAGGGCAAGCCCCCTCCGCCATAACCCACGCCGAAACCTCCCCCGAAAACAACACAACAGCTCCGACATTCACAGGAAACACACAAAACACAACAGAATACCACACCCAAGCCGTGACCCTAGCCGCAGACGAGCGTATAACGACCACAAGCATAGTCAGCACTAGCGGCGAGGAAATAACCGTAGCCGAAATAATAAACAGCGGCCTAAGCGGAATGGTAGTAGCGCAGGACGGCAAATATTACTTCGTGCTAGACGGAAGCGAGAGCGAAAGCCAAACGGCGTTTGAAATCATTATCGACATGCCGTATGCGGAATTTGTAGAATTGTATATAAACGGCGAGCTGTTGGCGCGTGATGTGGATTATACAGCGGTGTCGGGTAGTACGGTAATAAGCATAATGCCGCGATACCTGCACGGTCTGCTAGACGGCGAGCATTTGATTAACGCGGTATTTTTGAATGAAGCGGTTACGCTTGCTTTTGATTTGGTGAGGGCGAGTGCGTATGATACGGAGCAAGGCGAAGCGGAAGCAAGCGAGGATAACGACCAAGCGGCAAGCCCTGCGGACACCACAGAAAACGACATCGCCCTTGCAAGCAACAACGTAAACAACAACGAAACCACCTCCGAAAATCAAGGCATGTCCTCAGTAATAGAACCACAAGCCAACAAGACAATCATTCTGCCCATTATCTTATGTGTGGCAGTATTGCTAGTAGGGGCGGTTGTATTTGTAGTGAAGAAACGGCGATAGACATTCCAACCAAGCTATATTAAGGCTATAGAACACGGATTTGACGGATTACACGGTTTTAACGGAAAGGGCATGGAACGCGGATTTTCGCGGATTTAACGGATTTTCGCGGATTTTTTCTCGCTTTAATGAAAAACTAACAAAACACAAGCTACGTGGAAGTTTAATCGCACGGGTTCTAATAAACACGCCAGATAGAATCCGCGAAAATCCGCTAAATCCGCGAAAATCCGCGTTCCATTCCTCCAAACCACAACCCCGAAAATTCTCAACATTCCATAAAAAATCCTCAACCAAAAAGGGAGCTGTAACAAATGGAAAAAATCCAAACTCCGCATGAAATAGAAAAGCTGCATTATGACGTATTCATAAGCTACCGCCACGGCGGTTTAGACGGCTTTGTGGCGGAAAAGCTGCACAAAATGCTGGAAACCTACAGAGTACCAAGCGCGGTAGCAAAGCGAGTAGGCAAGAAAAAGCTCGCGAGAGTGTTCCGCGACCGCGAGGAGCTTCCCACCTCGTCCAACCTTTCCGATAGCATAAACTACGCGCTGGAAAACTCCGATTTCCTGCTTCTTATCTGCTCGCGCCGTACCTGCAAGTCGCAATGGGTAATGCGCGAGGTGGAGCGGTTTGGCGAGCTTCACGGCAAGGACAAAATTATTACCCTGCTTATTGACGGCGAGCCTGACGAGTCGTTTCCGCCAGGCCTACGCGAGCGTAAGGTCGGCGACGAGATTATTTTCGTAGAACCGCTTGCCGCCGATATACGCGCAAACCTAGACGGCAGACCTGTGTCCAAAACCCGCGACAAGGACTGGGACAAGAGCCTAAAGCTGCTACGCACAGAGGAAAAGCTGCGACTGCTCGCGCCTATTCTCGGCTGTCCGTATGACAGTCTACGCCGCAGGCACAGACGCAGGCTTATTCAGCGGACGGTAGCGTGTGTAAGCACCGTGCTTACGCTTGCTATAGCCTTTGGCGCGTTTTCCACGTACCAGTATCTGCAAATTGATAAGCAAATGCAGTTGAAGCTAGAGAATGAATCCTATGTTATTTCGGAATATTCGGCGACCGCGTTGGCGGACGGCGACCGCGACACGGCGATTCTGCTCGCACTGGAAGCGTTGCCCAAGAACCTAGAACGCCCAGAACGCCCCTTTGTGCGGACGGCGGAGCGCGCGTTGGCAAACGCCTTGGGAATATACGATGTGGCGGACACCTTTAAGGCGCATAAGGCCGTTACATTCCCTGCGCCGCCGACTAAGGCGATTTTGTCCGAAAATGGTCGATATATGGCGGTAGTATATCCTTTTAGTATCGCTGTGGTTGATACAGAAAGCGGCGCGATTTTGCAGACAATGCCTGCCGTGCAATCCATTCTCGCGGACGTGCAATTCTTGGACAGCGACACGATTGTATTCTCTAGCGTGGGCGGAATAACCGCCTACGACATAGCGAAGGGCGGCTACCTTTGGCACGACAGACAGGTTACGACTATAGCCGTTTCGGGCAACAAGTCACGAGTTGCCGCCGTATTGCGTGACGGCACAGGCGCAGTGGTGTATTCCTCCGCGGACGGCGAGATTTTGGCAGAAATTGACTTCGGCGGCAGAGCCATGCGCGAGCCAGCCGAAAATTTGCTTAACCCGAACGACAGACTATTCGCGTTAAACCATAACGGAAGCACACTAGCCGTGAGCTTTGCGGACGGCTCGTTGATTGCGTTTAACACAGAAACCAAGCAGGAGGAGGTCGTTTACCCTGCTTCGAGCGCGACCTATTTCTCGGGCGGCTTTTACGAAAACCAGCTTTTCTTTTCGATGGTTACAGCCGAGCTAATGGGCTACGAGCTTCACATACGTAACGCCATGCTTGGGCGTGTGGGGGAATACGTGGCAGATTCCCTAATAATACCAACAATAGGCAGTGACGGCCTGTATATCACGAACCATAATATGGTAGCGCGCGTTGATGCTTACACTGGCGAGGCAGAGGTCGTTTTGTCCACTGGCAACCGCATAGAAGCACTCGCGCAAAGCGGCGATTTTTTCCTAGTAAGCGAAAGCAACGGCGGCTACAGCTTTTACAAGGGCTATGACCTGTCGGCGGAAGTGCCGTCGCATAGGACGTACACGTCCAACAGCGTTAGTCACTTCGTAGACCTCGGCACGACCTACGCATTGACGGCAAGCCGCGATTCGCGTACTGTGCGTATTCTAAAAAGGGAAAGTGCCGAGCCTGCCTTGTTCCTGTATAACGTAAACGAGCGGTATTCGGAGGTAAGGGCAAACAGGGACACTGGAGTTATTGCGTTTTATTCGTTTATGGGGCTTAGGCTTTATGACACAAGGCTCAGCTCGGGCGCGGCTATTGAGGTAGCGTTCCCTAGACCGCTAGAGGTTTTGGACACTCGCTACGACAAGAACACTGGCAATATCGCCGTTATCTACGAGGACGTTATACTGCTTTATTCGGGAACGGACGGCGCGCTGCTTGACGAAATAGAGAACCACGGAAGCACGGTTTTGTTCGACTTTGACAATCCGCACGCGAATGTGATTACGGAAGCGGACGGGCAGGTTATGTACGCGGGCGCGTATGTCGCGGACGGCGAGGTAATAGGTGCAGGCGAGGTAGACGGCGTAAGGGCATTTGCCGTGTCGGACGGCAATACATGCACGATTTTTACCGCGACTGGCAATGCCGTGCCTGTTGCTCCGCGGTTTGAGGTAGCAGTTAGCGGCCGCGCGGAGGTTTATTTCACTGGCGGTTATGTCTTTGTGTCGCCTATGCACGGCGATGCTAGGGCGTACACCATAGACGGCAGGCTCGTACGCACGTTTGACGAAAACGCGTACATGACCGAAACGGAAATGGTCGGCGGCTATATCGTGGCAGGCTATATTAGCATGAACGGCGAGCGGTACTCGCTGTGGCTCGCAGGCGAAGGGCTAGAAACGCATTTAGCGTTATCTGGCTTTATGAGTGAGTATGGCGATTTGCTTATTTTTGACGATGGTGCAGGGGCTTTGTATGTTAGGGAGCTTTATAGTACAGGGCGATTGGTAAGCGAAGCACAGGCACGGCTTGGGGTAGACGGCTTACGGTGGGGGAGAGAGTTCGGTTTCAGATGAGATGAAATGAGATAGGAGCAGTGAAAAAATGTTCAAGCTATCCAGCCTATTATCCTACGACAATATAATAATCCAGTGCCACAACACCCCCGACCCCGATTCGCTTGCGTCGGGCTTTGGGGTGTATTCCTATTTAAAGGAAAACGGCAAAAACGCCAGAATAGTGTATTCGGGCTTTGAGGAAATCACGAAAAAGAACATTTTGCTCATGGTGGAATTTATGGCGATTCCTGCCGAATATGTAAAAAATACCGCAGAGCTAGGCAAGGCAGACCTGCTTATTTGTGTGGATTGCCAGTACGGCGAGGGCAATGTTTCGCGTATAGAGGCGGACACGGTGGCGATTATCGACCACCACATTGAGGTAAAAAAGGACGAAAGAGTCAACGCCGACTTGACGGTAATTCATTCCAGTCTTGGCAGCTGTTCTACCCTTGTATGGGGTATGCTAAAGGACGAGGGCTACGATTTTAAGGCAAATAAGGCTGTCGCCATGGCGTTGTATTATGGGCTGTTGACCGATACCAACGACTTTTCGGAGCTAAACCACCCATACGACAGGGACGCGCGCGACTTCCTGGAGGATTATTACGACCAGCAGAAAATCAGAGCGTTGCGGAATTGCAATTATTCGCTTGAGGAGCTGGAAATTTCCGCGGCGGCGTTGTTAAACAACATAAAGGAGCAAAACAAACGCTACGTGGTATTCGAGGCCGCCATGTGCGACCCCAATATTTTGGGCTTTATAAGCGATACTGGAATCAAGGTGGACTCCGTGGACGTGTGTATCGTGTACAGCGACAGGGGCAGCGGCGTAAAGCTGTCGGTGCGTAGCTGTGTGCGTGAGGTAATGGCCTCCGATTATGTAAAATATCTCACGGACGGCGTAGGCTCGGGCGGCGGCCACAAGGACAAGGCTGGCGGCTATATAGAAAAGTCAAAAACGGACGCGCTCGGCGTAAGCGTGGTAGAGCATATTGTGGCAAAATCGTCAGAATATTTTATGAGCTTCAACAATATTTACGCGGAACGGCACGACCTAGACGTAACCGCCATGAAGCAGTACATGAAAAAGGCGTTGCCCATAGGCTATATCGTGTCCACCGACATTTTCGACAAGGGTACGCCAATCATGCTGCGTACACTAGAGGGCGATTCTCGCATAATCGCCTCGCCCGACATATATCTGCGAATAGGCATAGAGGGCGAGGTTTACGCAACGCGCGCGGAAAAATTCCATTCGTCGAACAGGCTTTGTGACGAGGCTGTGACCTTTGACATAAGCGACTATTCCTATACCCCAAACGCAAAAAACGAGCTTACAGGCGAGGTCAAGGAGCTGTTCCCATACATGAAATCCTGCGTGCCTACGGGAAATAATCCCATTTATGCGGCAGAGCTGGAGTGTAATACCAAGGTCTTTAACGACTGGAATCCCGATGGGTATATGTTTGGCAAAAAGGGGGATTTCTTGGCGATTAGGTGCGATGATGTGAATGATGTTTATATTATTCGGGGGGATATTTTTTATAAGACTTATGATGAGGTGGGGTAATGGCTAAATTCCACCACACCGCGACAAACGCACAAAGCCAAAATGTGTGAATCAAACGCGGATTTAGCGGATTTACGCAGATTTACGCGGATTCTTTCGGACGTAGCGGATTCTCGTGGATTTTCGTGAATTTTCCCACGAACGAATCCGCCAAATCCGTGAAAATCCGTTAAATCCGTGTCCTATCGCCGTCTATTCCCATAGCTCTTTACTCATACACAAGAAACAGCTATAATCAGACATGGCTCTACATTATTTAAAAGGAAGTGTTTTTTTGTCTACATACTCCCTAGGAATAGACATAGGCTCAACCACCATAAAGCTAGTAGTCACCCAAGCCCAAGCCACCCCCCAAGCCCACGCTACCCCACCTGCCCCAATCTTCCAAAGCTACCGCCGACATCACTCCAACATACGAGAAACCCTGCTCTCCCTAGCCAACGAGGCGCGCGAACAGCTCGGCAGCTTCAGCTTCAACGCCATGATTACTGGCTCGGGTGGTCTTTCGCTTGCGGAATGGGTCGGCGTGCCGTTTGTGCAGGAGGTTATTGCCGTTTCCGATTCGATTGAAAAATACGCGCCGCAAACAAACGTGGCCATAGAAATAGGCGGCGAGGACGCGAAAATTATCTATTTCTCGAACACAATCGAGCAACGTATGAACGGCATTTGTGCAGGCGGGACAGGCTCGTTTATCGACCAAATGGCGACACTGCTCGACACGGACGCGCAGGGGCTTAACGAGCTTGCAAAGGCGCACACGGTAATTTATCCCATAGCGGCGCGGTGCGGCGTTTTCGCCAAAAGCGACCTCCAGCCGCTTGTAAACGAGGGCACGCCGCGCCCCGACCTTGCTGTTTCCGTGTTTCAGGCGATTGTGAACCAAATAATAAGCGGTCTGGCGTGCGGAAAGCCCATTCGCGGAAATATCGCCTTTCTTGGCGGCCCGCTGCACTTTTTGTCCGAGCTGCGGCAACGCTTCGCGCAGGTCTTGCGGCTAACGCCCGAGCAAATAATCACCTCGCCGCACGCGCACCTTTTTGCGGCGCTTGGCGCGGCTATTCGTGCCGAGAATGAGGGCGCGTACATGGATATTGTTTCGCTAATTGACAATTTATTGGAAAAACAGGAATTGCCGTTTGAGATTTCGCGGTTATCGCCATTATTTACCAAGCAAGTAAACCAGTCAACAGAGGAAAATTCGCAAAGCGAATTTTCCTCTGTTGACTATCATAATTTCAAATCCCGCCACAACAAACACATAGTCCCCAAAGCCCCCCTACACTCCTACGTCGGCGACTGCTTCTTCGGCCTAGATGCTGGCTCGACCACCACCAAGGCGGTACTAATCGGCAAGGACGGCGAGGTGCTTCACACCTTTTACGAAAACAACGAGGGCAACCCACTGGCTTCGGCGCGCAGGGCGTTGCTTGAAATATACGAAAAGCTGCCCGCCGCCGCCAAAATAAAATATTCGTGCGTAACAGGCTACGGCGAGGGCTTGCTAAAGGCCGCGCTCGGCGTGGATATGGGCGAGGTAGAAACCGTGGCACATTACCGTGCCGCCGCGTTTTTTGAGCCTGCGGTGGACTTTATTTTGGACATCGGCGGACAGGATATGAAATGTATTCGCATAAAAAACGGCATAATCGACACGGTACTGCTAAACGAGGCCTGCTCGGCAGGCTGCGGCTCGTTTTTAGAAACCTTTGCGCGCTCGCTTAATTTGCCGATTGAGCGGTTTTCGGAGGAGTCGCTTTTTGCGAAGGAGCCAGTAGACCTCGGCTCGCGCTGTACGGTTTTTATGAACTCGCGCGTAAAGCAGGCACAAAAGGAGGGCGCGGCGGTAGCCGATATTTCCGCAGGGCTTGCCTATTCTGTCATAAAAAACGCGCTGCAAAAGGTAATAAAAATAACCGACCCCACACAGCTAGGCAAAAAAATAGTTGTGCAGGGCGGCACATTTTACAACGAGGCTGTACTGCGCGCGTTCGAGCTAATAAGCGAACGCGAGGCCGTCCGCCCCGACATAGCAGGGCTTATGGGCGCGTTCGGCGCGGCGTTGCTTGCGCGCGAGCGTAGCCGTCCGCGTGTGAACACGAGCCTTATTTCCAAGGACGCGTTGGCCGCCTTTGACGTAAAAACGTCCACCGCGCGCTGTAAATCCTGTGAAAACAACTGCTTGCTAACCATTAACAAATTCACGGTGTCGTCCTTTATTTCCGGCAATCGCTGTGAACGCGGGCTTGGACAAGCTCCGCAAAGCCCCGATTTGCCCAATCTTTTTGCCGCCAAGTACGAGCGCGTGTTCAACTACGCCTCACTGCCCGAGGCAAGCGCGCCGCGCGGCGTGGTAGGACTGCCGCGCGTAATGAATATGTACGAGAATTATCCGCTGTGGCATACGTTTTTTACAGAGCTTGGCTACCGCGTAGAGCTTTCGCCGCGCTCCACGCGAGAGCTGTACGAGCTTGGCATCGAATCCATTCCCAGCGAATCGCAATGCTATCCTGCAAAGCTCGTCCACGGTCATATTATGGCGTTAATAAAAAAGGGAATAAAATACATTTTTTACCCATGTATCGCGTTTGAGCATAATTGCGTAAGCGGCGCGGAGCAGCGTTTCAACTGCCCGATTGTTACGTCCTATCCCGAAAATATAAAAAACAACGTGGAGGAAATAGCGGATATTTGCTATCAAAATCCGTTTTTGAACCTAGTCAACGAAAAATCTCTGCAAAAGCGGCTAATCGAGGAGCTTCCGCAAATTCCTGCAAGGGAAATAAAAAGGGCGTTGTCGCTTGCGCTTGCCGAGCAAAAGAAATACCGCGAGGACGTACAAAAAATGGGCGACGAGGCAATAAATTATATCGAGCGTAATAATTTAATCGCAATCGTGCTTGCAGGCCGCCCTTACCACATAGACCCCGAAATAAACCACGGCATACCCGAGCTAATCGCTTCCTACGGCATACCTGTACTAAGCGAGGACGCAGTAGCCCACCTAGGCAAGGTGGAACGCCCCTTGGGCGTACGCGACCAGTGGTCGTACCATTCGCGGCTATACGCGGCGGCGTACTGGGTACGGGAACGCAAGGACATAGAAATGCTACAGCTTAATTCCTTTGGTTGCGGCCTAGATGCTGTCACCACGGACGAGGTGCAGTATATTCTCGAAGCGGCAGGCAAGATTTTTACGCTGTTAAAAATAGACGAGGTAAGCAACCTCGGCTCGGCGCGGATTCGCATACGTAGCCTGTTTGCGGCTCTGGCGGTACGGCGCGAAAGGGACGTAGTACGCCTAAAGCCCAAGCCGCGTAAGCCGCGCGCTGTTTTTACGCAGGATATGCGAAAGAACCATACCATTATTTGTCCGCAGATGTCGCCGTTCCATTTCGCGCTGTTGCAGGAGGCCATGAAATCGGAGGGCTACAATAGCGTGGTTATGCCCGCCATTGACAAGGCGTGTATCGACACTGGCTTAAAATATGTAAACAATGATGCGTGCTATCCTGCGCTAATTGTGGTGGGGCAGGTGCTGAATGCGTTGCTTTCGGGCGAATATGACCTCGACAGGGTGTCTGTGTTTATGTCGCAAACTGGCGGCGGCTGTCGCGCCTCAAATTATATCGGCTTTATCCGCAAGGCACTTGAAAAGGCAGGGCTGGGGCATGTTCCCGTGGTGTCGGTAAGCGCGATGGGCTTGGAAAAAAACCCGGGCCTTAAATTCACCATGCGCTTGGTAAACAAGGCAATGCAATCGCTGATTTACGGCGATTTGCTTTCGCGCGTATTGTACCGCACGCGCCCCTACGAGGCAATAAGCGGCACGGCAAACGCCCTGTACGAGCATTGGAACAGCATTTGCAAGCAAGCAGTACAGCGCGGTAACAAAAACGAGTTTAGGCGAAACATCTACGACATAGTGCATGATTTCGACAATATGCCCCTATTAGAAATAGAACGTCCGCGAGTAGGCGTGGTGGGCGAAATTCTGGTAAAATACCACCCCACCGCAAATAACGACATTGTCGCCCTGCTGGAAAGCGAGGGCGCGGAGGCGGTCGTCCCCGACCTAACGGATTTTGTGCTGTACAATGGCTACAACGCCAAGGTCTTGCACCGCTACCTAGGCAGCAAAATAAAGGCGCGTATAGGCGGCACGGCGGCCATTTGGTTTGTGGAGGCGTACCGTACGCACATGCGTAGGGCGCTGGCGAAAAGCGCGCGCTTTACCGCACCTATTGCCATTGACAAAATGGCAGAGCTTGCGAAGCCCATCGTGTCCGTTTGCAACATCACGGGCGAGGGCTGGTTTCTCACCGCCGAAATGCTGGAGCTAATACACACAGGCGTAAGCAATATAGTATGTACACAGCCGTTTGCCTGCTTGCCAAACCATGTGACAGGCAAGGGCATAATCAAGGCGTTGCATAATAAATACCCCGAGGCGAATATCGTCGCCGTGGATTATGACCCTGGGGCTAGCGAGGTAAATCAGTTGAATCGGATAAAGCTGATGCTTTCGGCGGCACGGAGGAATATGGAGAGGGGTGGGGTGGAGAGTGTGGAGGTAGTGCCGTTGGAGCAGGTTTGAGTGGGGGGCTGTGGAGGTTAATGGGGTGGAAGGTGGATTTTTGTGGAGTTGGTGGAGTTAAAGGCATGGAACGCGGATTTTCGCGGATTTTTTCTTGGGATAATAGACAGCGTTGGAATGCAAATTTTATCCATGTGAATTAAAGGTAGCGGAACGCGGATTTGGCGGATTTTCGCGGATTTTCGCGGATTGGCTCGTGGGGAAATATATTGCCGTTTAGTGATTTACGTGGACAAAATCCGCGTAAATCTGCGTAAATCCGTTAAATCCGTGTTTAATCCATATATTTTTATAATGATTAAATAAAGACTTAGAACGAAGTTTACACGGACAGAATCCGCGAAAATCCGTTAAATCCGCGAGAATCCGCGTTCCATGCCCTTTCTTGCAATCGCTTCCGTTCTTAATTCAAAACGGACGGTATATCCATACGCCCATACAGCAAACGGCGAAGCTCTACAACTCGCTCTTGTTTGTTCACATTATAAAATACTAAGTAATCCTCCACCGTAATAAAACGGTAGGACGGCATATCGGCATAAATAGGGTACAGCTCGGGCATTTCTGCGAGGGCTTTAACGAGCCTGTCTATTTTAGCAAAAAGCCTAGCGGCTTTCGTTGGATATTCGTCCAAAAACTGACTGACAGCAACAATATCGGCATGAAAGGTTGAAATATACTCAAGCCTATACTTGGTCGGCGTGCGGTATTGTCTACGACAATACCTTACTGCCTGCTTCATAGCCATACCTTTCCCTAAGCGGTGCAAAAATTTCTTCGTGTGTGTAGCGTTTGGCGGTTGGGTCGTTAGCTACGGCTTCGGATTCTTCCAATTTTACCCTAATTAGCTCTTGAAAATCGGGTTCGTTGTCCCAAGCTGCGGTTGTTGCTACCCTTGGCTCACTTCTGAAATTCAATACTGCCGACCTAGACATTTAAATCACCTCAAAATAAAAATAGCATACTGGGAATTTTCAATACGTCATATCGTACTCGAAGCGGGTCGCATTGTTCACAGTATTTGACTAATACGAACACGGTCTGCTGGAGCGTATACATTAGAAAAATGAAAGGTTATTTCACAGCTTGGCAGAGTATACATCAAGTAAGCATCGCCATCAAAACACCCTTCACCAAAACCTTCTTCAATAGGGCTACCAAGTATACGAATAATTTCTGCACGGTCTACATTCATAGAAATATCGTTTATTTTGAGTTCGTTTACGTTGTAGATGTCGGAAGTAGCAAAGTACCCCGAGCGGAAATATAAATCTATGCCGTCATAATAAATGTGACTGGCGATACTATTATTAGGCACACTTTCGACTATTAAGTATTCATCGGGAATACTTAATAGCACAACCACTTCACTCTTTGCGCGTCCCAAAAGCGAAGAAACTGGATTTCCATTATAAGTCACTTCCATATCTAAGGTGCAGTTTTCAAGATTATAAAGCTCTGTTGCTTCAGAAACAGAAAAATCAGAAGCCGTAGATGTTGAATCGACATCATAAATATTTTTCGCCCCAAGGCTACTAATCATAGCGACCACCAATAATAGCAAAAGTGTATTCATGCTTGTTTCCTCCCTCTGAAAACAACTAATATGTGAGGTCAATCAGAAAAATCCCTAAAAAGCACTTCTATTTCATTATGGTCAAATATCGTTCCCGTGCTAATAAATTTTTCTACTTCAATAGTTCCATCTGCCATAAATTCAACCTCCCACCTCTGCCCGGGAACAGCAATTTCTACTAATATGCTATCTCGTATTTTGTTTAGCTTGAAATATATCTTCCGCTCCTCTAGCCTTTGTAAAAATTCAACAAGTGAGCTTAGCGTATTCATAAGCTCGGTTTCCTCGCTTGTTGATTCAACACTGCCGACCTAGCCATGTAAATCACCTCATTTGTATTATATACAAAAGAACCGTAGGCTACAATACAATTTAATAACATACACGCTTGATTTAAACCGAACAATATCTTACACTATCATTACATAAATTTTTTTCACCCAACAAAACAACAAACCACCCAACAACCCAACAACCCAACCCAAAACCCACCCAACCCAAAAAGGGGGATTCCACCCATGCAAAATATTCTCAATAAAAAAGCCCGACCAACCCGACCAATCCGACCAATCCTACCCACCTTTCTAACCCTACTAGCCCTACTACTCCTAGCCTCCTGCACCGCCCGAGTACGCGACGGCGGCCAGCTCACACGCTACGAAAAGCCCGAAAACGCGCCGCCCGTTGTGCAAATACAAAACGAGCGGCTTCGCTTGGAATTTCTAACGGAAACGGCGGAGCTTGTACTGACCGACCTAAGCACGAGCCATGAATGGCGTTCTACGCCAGAGGGCATCGCGAACGACCAGAAAACCTCCGCGGTGGAACGCTTTAACGCGCAGAGCCTGTTCCTCCTAGCGTTTGAGCGTGAAACAGGCGCGGAAACTACCTACGATTCGTACAGATATTCCGTGAGGGACGGCTTGTACGAATTTGAAGTAATTGACAATACGCTAGAGCTTCGTTTTACTGTGGGCGATTTTCCCAAGACGTTTTATGTGCCAGATGCAATTTACAAGGATAGGCTCGATGGCTTCATAGAAAGGCTGGAGCGTACCCCAGGACGGCGCGTAATCGGCGAATATACGCCTGTTTCGCTTGCTTCCCTGCCGCCGAGCTTGACGCGCGAGGGTGCATTGGCAAAATTTCCCATGCTAGAGGACGGAAGCACAATCTATGTGCTAAATGACGACATTCCCGAATTTAGAATGGAACGAGTCTACGAGGGCTTGACGGCGGCGGGCTATACCTACGAGGATTGGCTGGACGACCAAGCATATTTTGGCTTGGTTACGGAGCTACAGCAGGCCGCGTTTAATATAATTATGCGCTTTGAGCTTGACGAGAATAATATGATTTTAACCATTCCCATGTCGGAAATTGCCTATGTGCCGCAGTTTATGCCTACGCGGCTTACGGTTATGCCGTATTTTGGGGCGGCCCGCGTAGAGGACGAGGGCTATTTGTTCGTGCCTGACGGCTCTGGCTCGGTCATGTATTTTGACTCGCAGCGAAACACGCAATCGCTGTATTTTAGCCGAATGTACGGCCATGACGAGGCAATTGTCTTGGATTCCGTTTTGCATGACAACCGCTCGGCGTACCCTGTTTTTGGAATTTATAGGAACGGCGCGACCTTTGCCGCCATTATAGACGAGGGCGCGGCGTATGCCTCCGTTACCGCCGAAAACGCAGGAATGAGGGCGGAATACAGCCGCGTACATTCCATTTTCCGACTGCTTCACGGCGCGCCGCTGGACGTAAAGGGGCGTTCCAACGACTCCATGTACATGCACGAATGGCAGCTGCCGCAGGAGGACATTGTTATACGCTACGCCATACCCACAGGTGACGGCTATGTAGGAATGGCTCACGCCTTCCGCGACTTTTTGCAGGCGCGGTATCCGAATTTGCAGGAGCGTGCGGCTCGCCCAGTAGATGCTATGGTGGAAATTCTAGGCGGCGCATTGTCGCCGCAGCATATTTTGGGCTTTCCTGTAGACCGTCCGTTTCCGCTTACCACATACGAGCAAGCCGCCGACATTTTGCAAGCCCTGCACGATTTCGGGTGGCGTAATTTGCACGTAAAAATGCGCGGCGCGCACAATAAGTCCATCGACCATCTTGTGCCTACAAGCCTAGAATTGATTCCACAGCTAGGCGGAAGAAGCGGCTTCGGCGGCTTGCTAGCCAGTGCGGAAAGACTTGGCTACGAGTTCTATCTTGAGGGCGATTTCGTGAGAATGAGGGGCGACAAGGGCTTTGACGGCTTTAGGCCTATGCGTGACGCGGCGAGGCAGGCGAATAGGGAGCGCGTGGCACACGCAGGCTACAGCGACATTTATTTTGGGCGGCTAGGCACGTCACATGTCTGGGCAGACCCGACTGTTTTAGCACGACCAGAATTTACCATAAAGCTGGCCGAAAATTTCGCGGCACAAGCCGAAAAAATAGGCGTAAGCAATATCGCGTTCCGTAGCATGGCGAGCGTACTCGCAGGCGATTTCAACGAGGATAAGCACGTAACACGCGAGGCATCGCTAAATATGCGCGCTGATTTGCTTGCCCGCCTTAGAGAAAACGGCACAGGCATTTGGCTGAATTATGGCTTTTCCTACGCCGCGCCGTATGCGGACATTATTACTGGTATGCCTGTTTCCGACCAAGGCTTTGCGATTACGGACGTGACCGTGCCGTTTTATCAGATTGCGTTGCACGGCCTAGTACCCTTTGCAGGCGTGCCGCTCAACCTCTCGGAGGATTATTCCTACAACTATCTGCGTAGCGTAGAGTCTGGCTCGGCGTTGTTCTTTAGCTTTATGAATGTGCCGACCGCCGACCTGCTCGTCACACGCTATCGCAGGTATTTTGCCAACGAGTTCGGGCGGTGGGCAGAGGTAGCTAACGAGCTTTACGCACGGCACGAGAGGGATTTGGGGCATTTGTACAATCAGCTTATTGTCGGCCATGAGATATTGAGCCGTGACGGCGTTTCGGTCACGGTGTACGAGGACGGCACGCGGGTGTTTGTGAATACTGGGCTGGTGGATTTTGTTACGGATAGTGGAATTACGGTTGGGGCTAGGGATTATGTGGTTAGGAGATAATGATAATTTAAGGGCATGGAACGCGGATTTTAAGGGCATGGAACGCGGATTTTCGCGGATTCTTTCCTGCGACAATAAACGGCGTTGGAACGCAAATTTTATCCGTGTGAATTAAAGGTAGTTGAACACGGATTTAACGGATTTACGCGGATTTTGCGGATTGGCTCGTGGTAAAATATATCGCCGTTTAGTAAATTTACGCGGACAAAATCCGCGTAATCCGCGTAAATCCGCGTTCCATTGCCTTTAAAATCCGCCAAATCCGCGTTCATTGCCTGCTATGCTACGCTCCCTCTGTGCCTCTGTGCCTCTGTGCCTCTGTGTGAAAATCTTTTAACTAAAGAATGGAATTTATACGCTTTACCTACGTTCATTATTTGTCAAAAAGATTTTCACACAGAGGCACAGAGGCACAGAGGGCGAGAGGCACGGCAGGCGATAAGATGTGGATTTAGGGTATTTAAAGGCTTCAAGGGCTTCACACGGATTTACGCGGATTTTGCGGATTGGCTCGTGGTAAAATATATCGCCGTTTAGTAAATTTACGCGGACAAAATCCGCGTAATCCGCGAAAATCCGCGTTCCATTGCCTTTAAAATCCGCGTAAATAAAAACCTACGCAATTCTCATTTTCTTAGTTTTGAATGAACGCGAGAAAGAATCCGCGAAAATCCGTTAAATCCGCGTAAATCCGCGTTCCATAAATCTTTAAAATTCACGTTCCATAAATCTAAAAGAGTAGGGGGCAGATAAATGAACAAGCAAAAAGGACTATCAAAGCAGGCAGTAAGGTTTTGTCTAAGTGATTTTCTTAGACAAAACCGCACGCCGACCATGGCAACAAAAAACGCCATTTCCGGCTATCTGTTTATTTTGCCGTTTGTAGTCGGGTTTATTATGTTTTTGGCGTATCCGCTGTATCAGGCTGTGCGAATGGCTTTTTCGGAGGTGTGGCTTGTACCCGAGGAAAGCAGGTTCGGCTGGGCGTGGAGCGGACTGGCGAATATACGGCGCGTATTGCTTACGGACGCGGTGTTTACTCGCGCTATGGTGGAGGAAATAGGCTCTATGGCGTTGCTTGTGCCTGCCATTTTGGTGTTTAGCCTGTTTGTGGCTATTTTGCTCAATCGGCAGTTTGCAGGGCGCGGATTTGTGCGAGCGGTGTTCTTTTTGCCTGTAATTCTCGCCAGCGGCGTGCTTGTGGGCATAGAAACAAACAACTCGCTTCTCGATGCCGTTTCCCAGCAAATACAAGACCAAAACGCAATGCGCGCAGGCGTAACTGGCGTAATCGAGCGTATGCTTGAAAACTTCGTGGGCGGCGCGGGAATGGACGAATTTTTCGAGTACATTTTAGAAATAATCAACCAAATATACAAAATCGCTATGGCGAGCGGAATACAAATCCTTATTTTCCTAGCAGGCTTGCAGACAATCAACCCTAGCATTTACGAGGCCGCGAGCATAGAGGGCGCGACCGCGTGGGAGAATTTCTGGAAAATTACGTTCCCAATGATTTCGCCTATGATACTGGTGGTGGTAGTTTATTCCATTATCGACTTCATGGTGCGTACAGACAGCAATGTCATGGATATGGTGTATACCCAAATGACCCTGCATAGCCGATACGCGCTAGGCTCGGCGATGGCGCTCATTTATTTTTCGGCGGTGGCGGTTATTTTGGGCATTGTGGCTTTTATTATTTCAAGGCTGGTGTATTATTATGACTAAGGGCAGGCTTGCAAAATATCTAGCGCGTAATCGCGCCACGGACAACAATTATTTGCTAAAGCGTGATGTTTCGCGCGCGGCTACGGGAATTTTTACCACAGTGCTTTTGTTTGGGCTGTGCTTTCTTATTCTACAGCCGCTATTGCATCAATTTTCCAACAGCATAATGTCGCGCAGCGATTTGTTTGACCCGACTGTTATCGCTATTCCGCGAAACCCCACGCTAGACACGTATCGTTTGGCGGCGCGGCTTATGAATTATTGGGGCTCGTTGTTTAACACTGCTTGGATTACTACGCTCGTTTCGGTGCTGCAAATTGTGGCTTGTACGCTTGTGGCGTACGGCTTTGCGCGGTTTGAGTTCCCGTTGAAACGGTTTTGGTTTGCGTGCGTAATTCTTACTGTGCTTGTGCCGCCGCAGGTTATTCGCGCGCCGATGTTCTTAAATTTCCATTTCTTCGACCTTTTCGGGCTTTTGCCCAACACGATTATGCTGACGAACAGGGTGGAGGGCTACGCGTTGCTTTCCGCCACGGCTATGGGCTTACGAAACGGCCTGTACATCTTCATGCTACGCCAGTATTTTAGAAATATGCCCAAGGAGCTAGAGGAATCGGCGTGGGTGGACGGCTGCGGCAAGCTGCGTACCTTTGTGCAAATTATGCTGCCCGATGCCGTGCCTATGCTTGTTTCGTGCTTCCTTTTTGCCTTTGTGTGGCAATGGACGGACGGCTTTTATACGACAATGTTCTTGCGTGAGCAGGGCGTTATGGCAGTGCAGATGTCCGCGCTGGGCGAAACCTTTTCGGTAGACTATGTACGCCAGACCTCGATGGCTACTGGCACGCAGGGCTTTAGGCCTGATATAGCCCTGGTGGAGGCTATGATTTCCACTGGCGTGCTTATTGGCATTGCGCCTATTATTGGTATTTATTTGGTCGCGCAGAGGTTTTTTGTGGAGAGTATTGGGCAGAGTGGGATAAAGATGTGAGACATAGTCTCTTTTCACCGCTGTACTGTGGTGGGAATGTCGTCACGAGCCTTTAGGGTGTGGTGTGGAATAAAGCAAATAGGTGATGTAAATGTGTGATAACATGTCTGTATCTAATAAACAGGCAAAACTTGAGATACTGGAACGGATAGAAGCGGATACTATATCTACCACGGAATCATTAAGTATTTTAGAAAGCTACGCTAACGACGAGGATAGCTATATTCGCTCTGTTGCCGCGAAAATTTTAATAGATTTTGCAGACATGGAGCAAGGCGAACGCCTGCTACGCATACTGATAAATGACAGCGATTACTTGGTAAGGACGGAAGCCGCTGATTCGCTTTCCTGTAGCAATTCAATGGAAGTAGTCGATTTGCTAAAAAAACATGCAAAAACAGACAAAACTGGCATGGTAAGGGGGTATGCGATAGTTTCCTTGGGTGATATAGCCCAAAGGCTTGGTATACAGAAGGATATAAGCGAATTTTTGACACCGCTCATTCATAAAGAAACCGTTATTTTTACTCAAATAAATTTGGCGGAAGCACTGTATCGCTTGAATAATGACGAAAAGCATCTAAAGAAGCTGCTCGCATATTTAGATACCAGAATATACCAAAACAGATGTGCCGTCATCAACAGCCTATCGCCCCTTATCGGCGAGCATAACAAGGCACTGATTGTGGGGGCGGTTGTTTTAAGGAAAAAAGTGGAATCAGTCTATGCGGTTTTATCGGCAATTGACGAGTTTCTTTTGTTACACGGTTAGACAAAATCCCACGTAAAGGGCGTGCTTATATATGATTCAAGTAACTGCGACAGACTTTAAAATCAACCTAGGCAAATATCTAACCCTCGTTGAGAGAGAAAATATTCACATAACAAAAAACGGAATGGATATTGCAATACTTGTTCCGCCAAGGTCGCAAGCGAGTGTTATTGATGAAATAATGGGTGTTATCCCCGATGATGGCTTTACCGTTACGCAAGCGAGGGCAGAGCGGAGGGTACTCCATGAAAATAGCAATTGACACCAATGTCATAATTGATGTTTATCAAAATCGTTTGCCTTTCGCGGTAAACAGCGGAAGGGTTCTCAAGCTGTCCGAATGTGGCAGGCTCGTTGGATATATAACCGCAAGCACTGTTACCGATATTTATTACATTTTGGGCAGGCACATAAAAGACCGTGTTCAGCTAAAAGCGTTGGTTCAAAAGCTGCTAACGGCTGTTACGCTTGCAGATGTAACGGCAAGGGACGTGGTGAGTTCCTTTGATTTGCCAATGGCTGATTTTGAAGATGCGTTGCTCGCACAATGTGCGAAACGGCTTAATGCAGACTATATCGTCACCCGCAACGAAAGGGATTTTGCCAATTCACCAGTTACACCGATAACTCCAGATGCGTTTTTGGATAAATTTTTCAAATAAGCGGCTGTGCTATTTTCAACCAAAACACAAGAAACAAAAAAAATAAAAGAAAGGAGCAAAGCAATGAAAAAACTAATTTTACTACTAGTCACACTAGCACTACTCGCCGCACTTCTCGCTCTAGGAGCATGTGCAGGAGGCGGCGACAGCACCACGGAAACACGGCAAGAACTGCAAGACCGAGCCGCCAACGGAGGCACCGCAAGCCCACAGCAAGGTCAAGCAACAGGCACAAGGCAGGACGGCGACCGCGACCTTGGCGGCATGGTAATCAACATCGCCACATGGTGGTCAGATGTAAGCACAGACACAGTCGAGCCGCGAAGCGCGGCGGAACGCGCTCGCTGGGAGGACAGGCGAGCCATGGAGGAAAGGTACAATTTTAAGATTCGCGAGGTACGGTACGGTAGCTGGCACGATGTCCGCGACGAGGTACAACAGCAAATTCTCGCGCAAAACAGGGATTTTCAAGTGTGGGTCATTGAGCCTACGTGGTTTGCGACAAACCATAGACAACGGCTTTTCGCGCCTATTCCCGAGCATCTTTTTGAGAATGATTACGGCATTGAGTGGAATCATAGCCTAATCGACCTAACCAAGCGTGACGGCGTGCCGCACGGCTTTGCGCATGGCGTGGAAATGGCGGGCGGCGTTTATTTCAATAAGCGGCTACTGGAGGACGCGGGTCTGCCGAGGGACTATCCCTTTACCTTGCAGGCGGAGGGCAACTGGACATGGGAAACCTTTACCGACCTTGCGCGCCAGCTTTCGCGCGATTTGGACGGCGACGATATTATCGACACCTGGGCGTTGACTACGTTCCATAAGGACTTCCTTGAACATGCGCTGGCTTCCAACGGCGCGTCCTTTGCTACCGTTGACCCAGAAACTGGAATGTTCACAAATAACACAAATACTGACGCTTTCCGCGAAACAATCGACTGGCTTGTGCGGCTTCGCTCGGAACGCCTAGCCATGCACGAGGACGATATTGGCGGCGAGTGGGATTCGTTTATACAGATGTTTAATGACGGGCAGGGCGCAATGCGCGTGGCTGGCAACTATGTGGCTGGCAATATTACCCTGCGTGATGATTGGGGCTTTGTGGCGTTCCCTCGCGGGCCGCGCTCCGATACGCACAATGCGTGGGTAAGCTACAATGTTCACGTTATTCCGCAGTTTTATAGTGAGCAAGAGGTAGACGATATTATGTTCGCCATGTCGAAATGGATTCGGCCGCTAGAGGACGACGACCCAGACGACTGGATGGACGAGGCGTTCTCAAACCACCGTGACGAGCGTTCCGTAGAGGACACAATGGTAAAATACACACGCAACCCCGACCTGCAAACCATGCCTGCGCATATGATGATGTCTGGCCTAGGCGATACGCTCGACACGCTTTTTGCGTTTAAGGTATGGGTGGACGGAAACGACGCTTCGGTTATTATCGAAGAAGGACAGCTTGTTTGGGACGCGTTCTTAGACGACCTAAACAGTGATATGCGATAATGTGGGATTTAACGCTACCGTCGCTTTGGCGGCATTTTGAGAAAGCCTTTAGAATAGGAAACATCATTTCCGCTAGGGATTTTGACGATGCGGAGCTACTGCGAATGTACACGCACCATTACAACGCGGTCACCGCAGAAAACGACATGAAGCCCGAGAGCATTAACCCCGAGCGCGGCGTGTTTTGCTTTGAAAAAGCGGATAAAATAGTCGAATGGGCGAATAAAAACGCAATAGACGTAATCGGTCACACCCTTGTGTGGCATGGGCAAACGCCGTCTTGGTTTACACGAAACCAGGACGGCACGCCGCTCACGTACGGCGAAGCGCGCGAGAACATGCAAAACTTCATCAAGGCGTACGCAGGGCGTTACAGCGGAAAAATCCACGCGTGGGACGTAGTAAACGAGGCGTTCGTAGACACCGAAACTGACGAGCCCTACAGCGGCAGCTGGCGCGACTATCTTCGCCGCCAGACGGACAACCCGCGTGCGGTGGGGCATTGGTTTTTGGCATACGAAAACGGCGGCAACGGCGCGGACTTTGTGTTTGATGCGTTCTATTTCGCACGCAAATACGACCCCCACGCCACGCTATACTACAACGAGTACAACGAGGAATATCTGCACAAGCGGCTTGCCATAGCGGACATGGTAGCCGACATAAACAACCAGTGGCGCGCCCACCCCGACTACGACGACAGGCTTCTGATTGAGGGAATCGGTATGCAGAGCCACCACAGCGATATGTATACGGATATAGGAAATGTACGGGCGGCGTTGGAAAAATTTAGTGGACTGGGTGTGGTTATCGCTATTTCGGAGATGGATATAACCTTTGGGGTGGAGGATAGTGCCGCTAGTGCCGCGGCGATTGGCGGTGGGCAGGCAGATAGTGCCGTGTCCGCTAGGGTGACACTTGCTCCCGAGCAAGCACGTAAGCAAGCGGAAATGTATGAGGGCTTGTTTAGGCTGTATTTGGAGTATGCGGAGTATATCGAGCGTGTTACATTTTGGGGCAAGAATGATGGGCAGAGCTGGCGGAAATGGGGTTCGCCGTTGTTGTTTGATGGTGATGGAGGGGCTAAGGAGGCGTTTTTTGGGGTTGTTGAGATATAGCGAGAGGAGGTTACTATGGATATAGTCAGATACAATGGCGTGCGGTTTATAACCGAAGAGGAAATCGACCAAGAATTTACTGGGCAATGGGTACTCGTCACCACTGACCGAATAAATGCACACGAGGGCTATCTTGTAGCCTCGGCAGAGGGACGTGACGAGCTACGCTCCGCGCTTGACGACATCGGAACGGAAGAATATGGCGGCAAGGCAAAAATAAAATACGGCTGTAGGGAGCGAGGGGGCAGTATGAATGTCGAGCTTCTCGGTTGAGTTGGATAGGGTAAGGCTATGGCGTTACGCCTTTGAGGTTTGCTTGTGGGAGAAACGTAAAAACAAGTTTGGCTTGCCCGTGGACGTGCTGCTAGACACAGGCTCGTTCAATACGATTATACACAAGGCACTTGTGCCGAAATTTGGCACAATGCTCAAAACCACCATGATGACCAGTGTGGGCGGATATAAGGGCGAAGCAAGCCTTTGTATTTTAGACAAAATAAATATCGGGGGACACATTATAGAGAAGGTAGTCGCTATAGCTGTACCCTTCGAGGGCGAGTTAAAGGAGCATATCCTTTTAGGTGCAAATGTCACAAACAACTGGGAGCTTACGTTATCTCGCATGAAAAACAAAATGGAAGCAACGGAGCAGCTGACTGATACAGGACGTAAATATCCCTACAGGTATTGCTTTGACAATAAAGGGCGTATTATGGCACTACAGGAAATGGAGCAAGAGCCTTAGTGGCGACATGTATAAAAAGCCCCCTGCAAGGTCTTTTAACCTTGCAGGGGGCTTTTTGCACACTCGGAAACCACTCCGCGTGACGACATTCCCACCAAGTTGATGTTTTGCGTTTAACGCAAAACATCAACGAGTATATCGTAGAAAGGGGGCTATGCCCCTCCCAGCTTCTTCGCCTGGTCATGCGTAATACAAGTATCCAAAATCTCGTCCAAGTCCCCATTCAACACCGCGTCCAGCCTATGCAGCGTAAGCGAAACGCGATGGTCGGTTACGCGGCTTTGCGGGAAGTTGTACGTGCGGATTTTTTCGCTTCGGTCGCCCTTGCCTATTTGACTGCGGCGTTCCGCGCTTAGCTCGGAGTGTTGCTTTTCCTGCTCCATATCGTACAGGCGCGCGCGCAGGATTTTCAGTGCCTTGTCCTTGTTTTTTAGCTGCGATTTTTCGTCCTGGCACGCCACGACTATGCCTGAGGGAACGTGCGTAACGCGCACGGCGGA
Source organism: Defluviitaleaceae bacterium (assembly GCA_009777845.1). Lineage (GTDB taxonomy): Bacteria > Bacillota > Clostridia > Lachnospirales > WQUN01 > WQVC01. Next base: position 32,630 of record WRLD01000016.1, on the reverse strand, counting down.
GTCCGTTGTGTTTACGCTTTGGCCGCCGTTGCCGGACGAGCGGTAGATGTCCACGCGCACGTCCGCCATGTTGAGGTTTACGTCCAAGTCCTCTGCCTCGGGCAAAACCGCCACAGTCACCGTGGACGTATGAATCCGTCCGCTCGATTCCGTTTCGGGTACGCGCTGTACGCGGTGTACGCCGCTTTCATATTTAAGGCGGGAGTACGCGCCCCTGCCCTGTATCATAAACACGACCTCTTTGAAGCCCTTTAGTCCGTTTTCGTTGGCACTCATTACCTCTGTTTTCCAGCGGCGGCGTTCGGCATAATGGCCGTACATACGAAAAAGCGTATTAGCAAACAGCGCGGCCTCGTCGCCGCCCGCTCCGCCGCGAATTTCCACGATTACGTTCTTTTCGTCGTTGGGGTCTTTGGGCAGAAGCAGAATTTTCAGCTCGCCGCTTATGGCCTCCAGCCTTTCCGTGCCGTCCTTTATTTCTTCCTTGGCAAGCTGCCGCAAATCCTCGTCCGATTCCTCGTTAAGCAAGACCTTGGCATCGTCTACCTGGTCGCGAAGCCGTTTATATTCCTTGTACGAATCAATAATCGGCGTAAGGTCGCTATGCTCCTTCATTAGCTCGCGCCAGCGAGAATTGTCCGCAATCACATCAGGCTCGCTGATTGCCGCGGACAATTCCGTAAATTTTGTTTCTAGCTCGTCTAGTTTGTCAAACATCAATTCACCTTATTCTGGGATAATCGTCTGTACAACATTACCCTCCATATCAGACAAGAAAATCATTCTGCCCTTACGCACGTTAAAGTTTATACGCGTACGCCATATATCGTCCGCATCCTGGCTGTTCATGCCTGCAAATTCCTCTGTGCTGTTTGCTTCAATGCGAATACGCGGTATTCTGTACCTGCGTAGATTATCCGCTTGATTGCTGAAATATAAGCTATCTACGACTACAGGCTCGTCAGTTGTGTTGCGTAAAACAATCACACTCGCGCCCTCGGGCGTTTCGTATGCGGCTTCAATCATTACCGGCGGATAGTCGTAGCTAATAGTCAACGCAAGCTGTGCCGTTCCGTCTACCGCATCTTGACTGGTAACGGTGATGTCGGGCGTGTCTATTTGTCTGCCGTTTAGTGTCCAGTGTTCAAATACGCCAAACTGCGGCAAAACAGGGCTTACAGGCACGGTTAAATGCTCAAAGTAGCGTGACGAGGCGGCAGGCAACGAGCCGATTACCGCTTCACCGCCAGTTACGCTTACATTAAATAGGCTGTTGTCAAAGCCAAAGTATTCCGCAAGGAACGGAAACACCGTAAGCGGCCGTTTTTGTGCAAATTCGACCATATCTGCGTGATTTTCCTGCATTGTTTGCCACGTAACGCCGTCCTGGAAACGCCCTGCGTTAATCGCGGTTGTAATTTCCCTTTGCGCTGCCGCGGTAAGCGCGCCGATTGCCTCGCGCGTACTGTTTTCGGTGACTGCGTTTGCGGCGAGGTCGTTAATAATAATGGTAAAGCGTTCCGCCATGTCGGGGCGTTTCAAAAGGCTGGCAAGCAAGGGGCTTCCTAGCTCGCTGTCCGTCAAAACTCGCTCGAATGTGGGCGTAGTATAATCGCCTGCCAAGCCGAGAGCTAGGTCAAGGTCTGCCACAAAATGCCGCCAGCGGCCGTCTAGCTCGGGGGCAAGCTCCCTTAGCCCTGCTCCGCCAGTGTAACGCCAACGGCGCAGGTTCGTGAACGGCCATTCCTCCGCGCCTATATACATCTGAAAGCCGTAATAACGCAGGAAATCGTCAATATCCAAAATGGCTTCCAGCTGTGCAAAAACCGCATCGTTCGTGAGGTCTTTTTCCGCAAAGCCTACCAGCTCGTTCAACGCCTCTAATTGCAAGGGTTCTTCTGTTTCAAATACATACTCGCCGCCCGAAACATTGTCGAAGCTACGCATAGGCGCGCCGTACAAATCTTCCAAGAAATGGTCTACCGCACGCGCGACAAGCCACGCAAAGCCGTAATATTCGCCGTTCAAAAACACAACAACTGGACGATGCGGAAGTACCGTAGTAAGCCCTGCTTGTCGGGCAAGCGTAAGCCCTGCCTCATTGCGAAGCATACCGTGGTTTCTGTCCTCCGCGCCGTTACGCAAAACAATTGTTTCATAGCGCGCTATTTGTGTATAAATGCCGTCACGCGATACGTCATTAAAGAAGTTGTAGTCAAATGTGCCAGAGCGCGGGTTATATTCCCTACGCGGAATAATCCGCAGTGCGCTAGGCTCATCTTCCCTTGCATACGCACCGTGTATACGCATTCCTGCGCCCTGCGAAAATACTCGCTCGCCAGTCGGCAAAATCGCTTCCATGAAAACTGGGCGTTCCCATTCCGCGCCGCGCATATTAAAGTTTGCGGGGTCGTTGGGCTGCGGCTCGTGGTCTGGGTTTTCACGCAAAAACTCGTCGCGCGTTGCCCCTGCCACCATTATGCCTGTGTCGTGGTCGTATAGATTTTCGGCATCGGTAGAAAGCGAAATAATCATAGTGTCAAAGCGTTCGTGTACATCACTTCCTAGGAAGTATGTACGCGTAGAGGTATTGGAAAACACACGATTGTTAAAAACAGCCAACGCCTTAATCGTAACGATTTGCAGGTCGTCCTGCACGCTAAAGGCGAGCGGTCTGCGGTATTCCGCCGAATCGAGCGTAGGCGTAGAGCCGTCTAGGGTGTAATAAACCCTGGCGTTACGCAGGGTAGGAGTAAGCTGAACGGTAAAATCCTCGGTGTGGAAATATTGCCTTTCGGAAAACTCGACAGAAAGCCTGTCGCCCATAAAAGGCGCTCGAATAGTGTCATAAAAAACTACAGAGCCGATTAGCAACGCAAAAATAACGACCGCGATTGTAATTCTCATAAAATCCCTCCAAGGATAAAGCAATTCGCCCTGCTTAGGCTTGTTTAGGCGATTGCCTTTAGAAGCATAATAATATGCAATATATAATACGCCAAAATTTTGTCGGGGTCAATACAGTTATTTTATAGGGGGATAAGGGTCTTGGTCTATTGCCCATAGACATCAACATGTGTCCCTGTGCGAGATAGCATGAGCCTAAGCCTTTCGCCGTCAATTTTGTAGAGCAACACCCAATCGTCAGCAATGTGGCAGCTTCGATACCCGCGCCAGCTGCCTTTTAATGGGTGGTCGCGGTGGCGAGGTTCAAGCGGCGATTGCTTCAAAAGCAGAACAATAACCGTGTCGAGCTTTGACAGGTCGTAGCCTCGCCGTTTCAATAGGTTATAATCCTTTTTGAAGCGATTGGACAGCTCGGGTTTAAGCATCTAGCCACTCCCTTGCTTTATCCCATGAATCAAAGGAATAATACTCTCTATCGTCGGGGGGTTCACCGATAGGCTCGGCTATTATTTCACTAATGGGAAGCCGCTTTTGGATAACCGATTGTGTGAGGAATAAATTTACAGCGGCGGAAAGCGACAAGCCCATGCTTTTATAAAGCGTGTCGGCTTCCTGCCGAATAGTGGAGTCAATGCGAATATTGTAAGTGGTATTTGCCATTCTAATCACCTCTATTATAGAATATACTACATATTCAATGCTTTGTAAACAATTCTTGCGTCCTTGTAAAAAAATAAAAAGTCCTCGCAAAAAGACTTTTTATGTTATATAATGTGCAAGCAGTCGGGACGGCTGGGTCACTCCGAAAGGGGTGAGGCTAATGAGCGTATACGAGTGGTTATCCTTGTTGATACAGCTTGCGACACAACCGGCAGGGTTATATCTAGCTTATCGTTGTTACAAATGTACCTGTCACAGCGAAGAACAACGCGAACGCAACAGTAGCCGTCCTCCTCGACAAAGGTAACGGCTACTAGCGTTAAAATTAAATAACGTGAAAAACGTGAGCCAGTCGAAACGGCTGTTCAACGAGCAAGTCACTTGTTTCCGCAAGTGGCTTGCTTTTATTATACCCAAAAATCAGATAAAAGCAATACCCAACCGATGCGGTGATTGTGTTCTATCCACGACAAACACAGCAGGGATATTATCTTAAGAAAGCATTAAAAAAAAGTCCTCGCAAAAAGACTTTTTATGTTATACTGTACAAGCAGTCGGGACGGCTGGGTCACTCCGAAAGGGGTGAGGCTAATGAGCGTATATGAATGGTTATCCTTGTTGATACAGCTTGCGACACAACCAGCAGGGTTATATCTGGCTTATCGTTGTTACAAATGTACCTGTCACAGCGAAGAACAACGCGAACGCAACAGTAGCCGTCCTCCTCGACAAAGGTAACGGCTACTAGCGTTAAAAATTAAATAACGTGAAAAACGTGAGCCAGTCGAAACGGCTGTTCAACGAGCAAGTCACGAGGTCACACTCGTGGCTTGCTTTTATTATACCCAAAAATCAGAAAAAAGCAATACCTAACCGATTGGGTGATTGTGTTCTGTCCAAGACAAACACAGCAGGGATATTATTTTAAGAAAGCATTAAAAAAAAGTCCTCGCAAAAAGGATTTTTGTGCTATAATGTGCAAGCAGTCGGGACGGCTGGGTCACTCCGAAAGGGGTGAGGCTAATGAGCGTATATGAATGGTTATCCTTGTTGATACAGCTTGCGACACAACCGGCAGGGTTATATCTGGCTTATCGTTGTTACAAATGTACCTGTTGCAGCGAAGAACAAAGCAAAGAACGCAAAAATAGCCGTCCTCGGACAAGGTAACGGCTATTTGCGTTCAATTTAAAATGACGTAAATCCGTGAGCCAGCCGAAACGGCTGTGTACTGAGCAAGTCACTTGTTTCCGCAAGTGGCTTGCTTTTATTATACCCAAAAATCAGAAAAAAGCAATACCCAACCGATGGGTGAACACGACAAACGCACGAAGCTAAAATGTGTAAATCAAACACAGATTTAACGGATTTACGCGGATTTTATCTGGCGCGTTTTTTTATCCGCGTAATCCGTGTTTAATAGCTTTTTTGTAGGGGACGGATTTATCCGTCCCGAGGTATGCACGTTCGTCAATTCGGGGAGGGTAACGTCCATTAACGCAGAGCGAGGTAGCCTCGGGACGGATAAATCCGTCCCCTACAAAGAACCTGCGTTCGTGCGGTTGTCGTGGATGGGGTGAAAATGCGTAAATTAAACACGGATTTAACGGATTTTCACAGATTACGCGGATTCGTTCGTGCTTCTACTGTGCCTCGTTCCCTCTGTGCCTCTGTGCCTCTGTGTGAAAATCTTTTTGACAAATAATGGACGCAGATAGAATGTAGAACATCATTTTTTAGGTTAAAAGATTTTCACACAGAGGCACAGAGGCACAGAGGGAGCGAGGCACGGCAGACAATAGAGTGCGGATTTAAAGGCAATTAAACACGGATTTAACGGATTTTCACGGATTACGCGGATTTGTTCGTGCAAAAATCCACGACGATTTTATTGTAGGGGACGGATTTATCCGTCCCGAGGTACGCACGTTCTATAATTCGGGACGGTTAGCATACATTAACGCAGAGCGAGGTAGCCTCGGGACGGATAGGGTCGGCGTGCGGTGTTGTCTAAGAAAACCACTTAGACAACACCTTACTGCCTGCTTATCCGTCCCCTACAAAACACCTACAAAAAATTTTTACCGCCCAGAATCGCAAACACTATAAAAATCCTTTGAAACCACCTATAATCACCTAAAACCGCCCTAAATCGGCGTATTTGACAAATTTCTGGGGGGGGGGTATAATTTACCATATGAAGCCTGTAGAAGGCTAAAAAGGATAAAGGAGGGTACCCAAATGAAATTCAATAATTTGGCGACAAAATGGAAGCTAATGCTTGGCTTTGGGGTGGCTATCATCTTTACTGCAATTTTGGGTATTGTGTCGTTTTTGTCAATAAACAGGGTGGACAATAACAATCGCTACATTTCCGACTTTCCTATGCAGAGCATTTTGACATTAAAGAATTTGAACATCGAAATTATTCACATGCGGCGGCTTGCCGTTACGGCGATTTTGGAAAGCGGAAATACTGAGCTTGTGCAAAGGTTTGGCGGCGAGTTTAACCAAGCGTTTGAGAACGCGGGCGGGTACATAAACGCCTATATCGAAATTAACGATAAGGATAAACGGCGCGAGCCAAGCACCTTGGCGGACAATAAACGGCAAATAGAGGAAGCGAGGGGCTATATAACCGACTACGCGACCAACTATTTGAATCCTGCCTTTGCCCTGGCGATGGACGGAAACCAGCTCGAAGCCATGCTGTACCTTAGAGACGGCGGCCCAATTCTCGGCACAGCGACCGAAATTCTCGATACAATGTATACTGATGCCCTGCGATTTGCCGCCGAGCAACAGGAAAATACAACAAGGGGTGCGAATACGTCAAGGGCGCTTATTTTGCTTCTCGCGCTGGCAATGCTTCTTGTGTCGGTGGGCGTTTCCTATTTAATTAACCTGTCAATCGCGCGGCCGTTGCAAAGACTGCATACCGTGATGAAAAGCGTGATTAAGGGCGAGCTGAACGTAAATATCGACCGCTCGGGCATTTCCGAAAATGAGCTTGGCAAGCTGACAAAAGATGTCTGCCTGCTTATTGACGTAATCAGAAAAATGACGGACGATTTGTCGCGCTTGATATACGAATTTAACGCAAACGGCGATGTCGAGTACCGAATAGACACCGCTGGCTATCGCGGCTCTTACAGCGAGCTTATGGACAAAATAAACAGCTTTGCCGATTCCTATGTGGGCGAAATTTCCGCCATGCTTAGCTCCTTGGAAGAAATAGGTAACGGCAATTTTGACAGCGAGCTGCCAGTGCTTCCCGGCAAAAAGGTCATTGTAAATCAACGCTTTGCGAGCGTGGTGAGCAACATAAAAAGCATAAGCGCGGACATAGAAAGCCTTGCCGTAACCGCCGCAGGCGGCGATTTGAACGCAAAGGCAGATTCTAGCAAATATAGCGGCGATTGGGCTGTGCTATTGAACGATTTGAACGCCTTAGTAAGAGCTGTGGCGGAAAAAGCGTTTTGGTACGAATCAATCCTCGACTCCATTAGCTTCCCTCTTTCCGTTACCGATAGGGACATGAAATGGACGTTTATAAACAAGGCAACCGAGGGCTTCCTGGGCAAAACACGCGGCGAGGTGGCAGGTCAGCATTGCAGTAACTGGGGCGCGAAAATATGCAATACCGACAACTGCGGCATAGCTTGCCTAAAGCGCGGAATGTCGCAAACCTCGTTCTCGCATATGGATATGACCTTCCAGGTGGACATTGCCGCTTTGAAAAACGAAAAGGGCGAGGAAATAGGCTTTGTTGAGGTTGTACAGGACATCTCAAAGCTAGAATCCATGATAAAGAAGCTAAACACGACCATGAACGAGGTCAAGACGGTAAGCGAAAGAGTATCGCTCGGCGCGAAGCAAATTTCCGAGAGCAGTAACGACCTCGCACAGGGCGCGTCCACGCAAGCAAGCGCAATAGAGGAATTGAACGCAAGCATAGACCTAATAAACGAGCAAACCCACGTAACCGCAGGAAACGCCTCGACCGCAAGCGAACGAGCAAAGGCATCAAAGCAAAACGCACTAAGCGGCAACAACGAAATGCAGTCAATGGTACTAGCCATGGACGGCATAAAAACCTCGTCGGGCAATATCGCCAAAATCATTAAAACAATCGAGGATATAGCCTTCCAGACCAATTTGCTTGCACTAAACGCCGCAGTAGAGGCCGCGCGCGCAGGCGAGCATGGCAAGGGCTTTGCGGTAGTCGCCGAGGAGGTAAGGAATTTGGCGGCGCGTTCCCAGCTATCGGCAAAGGAAACAAACGACCTAATATCCGACACCATAAGCAAGGTAGACCAAGGCACAGAGCTTGCGGCAAAAACCGCCGAGGCATTTAAATCAATAATAGAAGATTTTGACAGCGTGGCAAGCATAGTAGACGAAATCGCAGTAGCCTCCGCCGAGCAAGAGGAGTCCATTAGGCAGGTAGTAACTGGCATATCGCAGATAGCAAGCATAACGCAGTCCAACTCTGCCGCGAGCGAGGAAACCGCCGCGGCAAGTGAGGAGCTGGCAGGGCAGTCGGAGTCTTTGATTGGGTTGTTTGAGGGGTAGGGGGGGTGTTGGTTGGTGGATTGTTGATTGGTGGATTAGAAAGCCCTTTGCGGAATTGCATGGGGCTTTTTTTGTGGGGTATGGGAACAGGGAAAGGCATGGAATGTGGATTTGGCGGAGTTTAAGGGCATGGAACGCGGATTTTCGCGGATTTGGCGGATTTACGCGGATTTTTTCGTGCGTGTATTAAAAACTGGCGATATGCGGATTATGTAGGTTTTTTAAAGGTATCAAACACGGATTTGGCGGATTTGCACGGATTACGCGGATTTGCTCGAACGAATCCGCGGAATCTGCGTAAATCCGTTTAAATCCGTGTTTAATTATTTGTTAAATTTGCGTTCTAGTGTCTGCTGTGCCTCGCTCCCTCTGTGCCTCTGTGCCTCTGTGTGAAAAAATCTTTTTGACAAGTAATGAACGTGGGTAAAGCGTATAAAACCCCATACTTTATTTAAAAAGATTTTCACACAGAGGCACAGAGGCACAGAGGGAGCGAGGCACAGCAGACAATAGGTGTGGATTTTAAAGACAATTAAACACGGATTTAACGGATTTACACGGATTACGCGGATAAAAAAACGTGCTAGATAAAATCCGCGCAAATCTGCGTAAATCCGCTTAAATCCGTGTTTAATCCATATATTTTTGCAATAACTAAATAAAGCCGCAGAACGCAGTTTACGCAGAAAGAATCCGCGAAAATCCGCCAAATCCGCGAAAATCCGCGTTCCATTTCTTTATAAATCCGCGTCCCATGCCTTTAAATATAAATCCACGTTCTATCTTCTTCTAATAGACAAAACCTCACAAATGCCGTATAAATAAAGAACGCCCCACGACCGCAACCACCGCAACCACTGCAACCACTGCAACCACCGCAACCACTGAAAGGAGCTTTTGCCATGAACCCAAGGCAACGAATTAGTGTAGAAAAGGCGACCAAGGAGGAAGCCTGCTTTATATGCAAGGACACAAATGTAAAGGACGAAACGGAAGCCTTAAAAAGGAATATCTACGAAATACGCATAGAAAACAAAGCAGGGCAGGAAAAAACGCTCGCCCTGTGCCATAAATGCTTAAACACGCTAGGAGATATTATCAGCAAAAAAGAAGCCGAGCGAAGATATAGCGGGATATATTAAATTGGAGCGAAAACCATGACCCTAACACCCATAAACACCATTCCAAGCTACCCCACCGAGCTGCGCCCCCTGCTTTTCGGCGCGAGGCTGTACGACAGCAGCTGTTCGCCCGAGGCGAGGGTAATTTTTGTGGACAAGGACGGCGGCTACTTCTTGAAGTGTGCAAGCAAGGGCGCGTTGCAGCGCGAGGCACTAATGACAAGGTATTTTCATGGCAAGGGGCTTGCCGCCGAGGTTCTTTCGTATGTGTCCGCCGAAAATGACTGGCTGCTAACCGCAAAAATTCACGGCGACGACTGCACTACAGCGAAGTACCTCGAACAGCCCAAGCGGCTCTGCGACATATACGCCGAGCGACTCGCCCTGCTTCACGCCGCGGATTATAAGGACTGCCCCATTCAAAAGGAAAAGCACGCCCACCCGCTAAAAAACGACACCTTACTGCACGGCGATTATTGCTTGCCAAACGTCATACTCAACAACTGGGAATTTAGCGGCTTTATCGACCTCGACAATAGCGGTGTCGGCGACCGCCATGTTGACATATTCTGGGGAATTTGGTCGCTAGAGTTTAACCTAAAAACCGACAAATACCGCGAGCGGTTTATTGACGCTTATGGGCGCGGTCGGGTTGACGAGGACATGCTGCGAATTGTTGGGGCGAGAGAGGGGTCTGCGTGAGAGTGAGAATGAGGGGCTTTAGTTATGTAGCACTTACTGCGGTGGTGCTATTACTGCTGTTTTTTTCGTCATGTGGGAATAGCCATTCTGCGGATAAAAATACCTATTCTACGAATAAGAATAGCCGTTCCTATGAAATAACAGACTGTCAGTATCTGGATATTGGCGAAGCCGACAACCAAAGCATAACTATTTCATATCCGCAAATTGAAAATTTATCGGACGAAAAAGTGCAGGAAACAATAAATACCCAGCTTAGGGAAATTGCGTTCCGTGTGCTAGGCTCGTTTGACGGATTTGACGATATGGACGTGAATGTCAACTACACAATAAGAAGGGCATCATGCTGTGTTTTAAGCGTGCATTTTGTGTGGACATCATTCCACGTATTGCAGGCGTACCCTCTTATACTTAGCTACTCCGCGAATTTTTCGCTCAATTCGGGCGATAGGCTTAAATTGTTGGATATTGTTACTCTTGACGAAAACACTATTAGCGATTTTATGGAAATTTTTACACTTCAAGAGGGGCGATATACCGAGGATACAATTGATTTAGTCAATCGTCAGATTGAACTATCCGCTCTAAGCATGGAAAATCTGTTACTTGCCGATGGCGATTATTACACGGCTATTTCAAGCCTTATAACAGATAATTCACTGATAATAAGCGTTGAGGTTATTAAGGCGTTAGGCTCATATGTTCTGTATGAAGCGCAGCTTTCTAAGCTCGCCGAGGTCGTAGATGTTAATTTTGACTTGCTTTGTAGCTGTAAATAGTCCCCTACAAATACTCCAAAAAAACCAAATTAGCCAAATCCATACCCCTATCCGTAAGGCAAACCCGCCCCTCACGCCGTTCCAAAAGCCCGTCACCCACGAGCTTCTCCGTTTCCGCCCCAAATGCCACAAGCTCCCCCTCACAAACGCCGTCCAAAAGCCGCAACCCAAGTATGATTTTTTCTGAAAGCAAGTCACGCTCGGTTAGCTCCGTGTACGAAAGCCTTTCTGGGGCGCGCGCCGCGCCGCGTAGGTACTCGCCCAGGTCGGCGGTATTGTGCCAACGCGCCGCGCCGTCAAAGGAATGTGCGCCCGCGCCTACGCCGATGTACGGCTTCATTGTCCAGCAGTCGCAATTGTGGCGGCTTTCCTTGCCATTTTTGGCAAAATTAGAGATTTCATAATGCCTATAGCCTGCCTTGGCGAGAAGCTCGCGGGCGGTGTGGTACATGCCTCGCTCCGTTTCGTCGTCGGGCAACGCCCACCCCAAGTCCCTTTCCAGCGTGAGGCTGTACGCGGAAATATGCTCGGGCGAAAGGGCGATTGCCGCCTCTAGCGTTTCACGCCATTCCGCGGCCGTCTGGTCGGGAAGCCCAAGCATAAGGTCAATATTGATATTAGCAAAGCCTGCCTGCCGCGCGTAGCGGAAGCACTTTTCCGCGTCCTCGGGCGTGTGGATTCTGCCGATTTTGCGTAGCAAATGCGCGTGCGTGGTCTGTACGCCAATGCTCAAGCGGTTCGCCCCTGCGGCTTTTAGCTGTTTTAGGTAGCTTAAATCTACCGTGCAGGGGTTTGTTTCTACGGTAATTTCCACGTCCTCGGCGAGCGGTTTTTCTTGTGCTGCCGACAAAATTTGACACAATAACGCAGGGGGCAACACCGTGGGCGTGCCGCCTCCTATGTAAATGGTAGAAATTAGGGCTTCGCCCTTTTTCCCCGACTTAGTTGATGTTTTGCTTTCGCAAAACATCAACGGCTTGGTGGGAATATCGCCTCGAAGCCTTAACAACCCCTCCGCCGTTGAAAAATTTACATATCGTAGCTCGTTAATAACCGCCTCCGTATACGCAACAAAGCAATCCTCACCGTTCTCAAACGAAAGGAAATCGCAATACGCGCATTTGCGTACACAAAACGGAATATGGATATAAATTCCAGACATTAAAACAATCTCTTGTTCTCTAAAAAAATATCCAAAATATCAGTTATATATTTAACCTCTCGCCGTTGCCGCAATTGAACCTCTGCGATGTCCCTTTCCTTTCTCGACGGCTCAAATAAATTACGCTCGTTGTGAATAGCGATATGAACCTGCCGACCCCCAAAATACATAAATGTTCTGCCGTTTGCCAAAAAATCCGCCCTCATTACGGCTTCCATAAAATGCGGAGTCAAGACCATAAACGCGCCATGCACGTCACTTGCTTCTATTTGATATTTTGAGTTAAATTGCGTGTTTTCTGTTTCGGCGTTGCTTTTTGCAAGCTCCGTGCGTAGCCTTTCGCGTAGGCGTAGCTCGCCTACTATGTCCTTGTTTGTTTCCAGTATAATCCATTGACCCTTAAAGCGATTATGATACGTTGTGTCTATTGCTCCGCGGCTGGTTTTTTCGTCCACCCTTTTTTGCAAATCAACATCAGAAAAGCTAAATTTACAGCCCTTGTAACGACCGCGTACAAGGTCGCTTCCGTAGCGTTCGCTCCAGTCCTTAATTAGCCCTGCCTTGCAAATCTCATTGTTGGAAATAGCACTGTTCGGCGCGTATTCGTCTAAATCAAACACCTCTGCCAACGCGAGGGCAGTCACATTGTCAGCAAGCAGTTTTTCCAGCTTATGGCTTTTTCGGGTAGCAAGCACTCGCAAAACGCTTGCGATTATTAGCGAAGCGAAGCCCGATATAAGCAGGATAATTTGCATTCCTCTGTTCGGCATTTCTGCCCTGCCTAAGGCGGACGCGAGGACAACCAACGCCGCGCCGACAAGCGTAAGCACCCGCGCGACCCAGCGAAGCCCTGTAATCGAGCGGTTGTATGCGGAAAAATCGGCTTGGATTTTCGACATTATATAACCTAAAATTTCATTTCCACATCGCCGCGTTTACTCTCCTCCGCCGCAAAAAAAGCCATTGCGGAACGCCCCGAGAACGCCGCTATTATGCTTGCAGGAAACACAACGATTGCCCTATTAAAGGCGGAAACATTCATATTATACACGCGCCTTGCGGCTTGTAAATGCTCCTCCGCATCAGAAATCGCTATTTGCAACGTGCGGAAGTTGTCCGAGGATTTAAGCTCGGGATAATTTTCGGCAATTATGCTAATTTTGTTGTGTAGCTCGTCCATATGGCGGCTTGCGGTGTTTTTTTCCTGTATACTCATGCCCGACCTTAGCTGTATAATTTTGGCAAAAAGCTCGCCCTCGTGCTTGGCGTACGCTTTCACCACGTCAAGCTGCTTGGTGAGCGTATCGTACCGCTTCGCCAACGCGACATCTATCCCCGAGCCTGCCTCGCCTATTTTTACCAGCAAAACCTTAAACCTGTTTGATGTCGCAATCGCCCAAATGGCGGCTATGAGTAGGAGTGCGGCGGGTATGGTTATTTGTGGTGGCATGGTTTTCCTCCTTTAGATGTCATTCCTGCCCACAATAACAAAAACGGCAATGACGATATACCAAGATACAACAACGAAATCAATATATGCTGTGAATCAGATGTATCAAAAAACAAAATAGGATAGCTAAGTATTAAGGTGGGTGATAACAATAACGATATTGACGGACTATCTGCTAAGGTATCTATTGAAATTATAACAAGCAATGCTAGCAGGATATTAACACCGATAGATAGTATTGATAAAATATTGGTTGTATGGCTCTTGGTTTTTCTTAGCAATATACGTCCTGCATAAAAATACGCAATGCAAGCAGGGATAATAAGCGGAATTGCCAAAAGTGCCATTAAGTATACTCTTAAAAGAAAATACCCTGCAATAAAGAACACGCATATACAAGCATGAATCAATATTGCCATTATGTTGTTTGTAATAATTACATTTTTAGACAAAAAATCGCTTCTGTATTTCTCAATAATACAAATGACTTTTTCCATGAATTAGCACGTCCTTTCAGTGAGAACATGACTACCCCACCCTAGTATACGTATACCTCACCACTTCTCCGCTCTCGACTTCCTCCGCGCCCTCGCCCTCATTCACATCAAGCAACGTAATAGTAAGCATATCGCCGTCCAGGTCTAGCTCCCACATTTCGCCGCGCCTTGCACCCTGCGGCGTATCGTCAAGCCTGCGGAGAACATTAAGCTGTGAGCTGTTCGCCGACCACGTTATATCCTCGCGCTGTCCGTCCGTACCGCGCGTGCCTTTTCCCTCTGCGTGGAATACGTACGTATATGCTGGGTTTTCTGTCCACGCCCATACGCCTGCTAGGTCTACGCTGTCGAAATTGTTTATCGCATAGCTGTACTGCACGCCCTCGGCGTTTCTGCTCGCGATATACAATATGCCGTCGTGAATTTCATATGTCCACGCCTCGTTTTTGATTACTCCGTTCACCCGAATATCGCGGTTCATGCTTAGGCGGTCGCCCTGCGTTTCCCACGTAAAGGTAGTCATTTCCTGTTGCGGAGTAGCGGCCTCGGGGTCAATGGCATAACCGCGCGTACCCGTGCCGTCCTCGTAAAAAAACAACCAATACGCGCCATCGCCGCGCCAAAGCCAATGCCCGACCAAAGCCTCGTCATGTCCGCTACTGGTGCAGGCTGTTGCAATTAGTAGTGTGAAAAGTAAAACAAGATATTTTTTCATGGGAATCCTCCTTCTAATCCTCATCCAACTTCAAAACATTCATAAACGCCTGCTGCGGCACTTCCACCGACCCGATACTCCTCATACGCTTCTTTCCCTCTTTTTGCTTCTCTAGCAGCTTCTTTTTGCGTGTTATGTCGCCGCCGTAGCATTTTGCCAGCACGTCCTTACGCATCGCGCCTATTGTTTCGCGCGCGACTATTTTACTGCCGATTGCCGCTTGTATGGGGATTTCAAACTGGTGCTTGGGGATTTCCTTTTTTAGCTTTTCCGCCATACGCCGTCCGCGCTCGGCGGCGGTTTTGGCGAACACGATAAACGAAAGCGCGTCCACTGGCTCGTGGTGTACGAGAATGTCGAGCTTCACAAGCTCTGATTTTTGGTAGCCGATAATGTCATAATCAAAGGAAGCGTAGCCCCTGCTTCGGGATTTTAGGGTATCGAAAAAGTCGTAAATTATTTCGTTTAGCGGCAATTCGTAGCGTAAAATAGCGCGATGCGTGTCCATGTATTCCATGCCGAGATAAACGCCGCGCCGTTCCTGGCACAGCTCCATAACGGGGCCGATATACTCGGTGGGCAGCATTATTTCCGCTTTTACGACAGGCTCCTCCATGTAGCTTATGCGTGATGGGTCGGGCATGTCGGCAGGGTTGGAAAGCTCCAGCACCTCGCCGTTTGTTTGGTAAACCTTGTAAATTACGCTAGGCGCGGTAGTGATTAAATCGAGATTGTACTCGCGTTCTAGGCGTTCCTGTATAATTTCCAAGTGAAGCAAGCCCAAGAATCCGCAACGGAAGCCGAAGCCAAGCGCGACAGACGTTTCTGGTTCAAATTGCAGGGAAGCGTCGTTTAGGCGCAGCTTTTCCAGCGAATCGCGAAGAACGGTATATTTCGCGCCGTCCGCAGGGAACACGCCGCAGTAAACCATGGGGTTAATTTGCTTATAGCCTGGGAAAGGCTCGGCTGTTTTGCGTTCAAACTCGGTGACAGTGTCGCCAATGCTTGTGTCGCGCACGTTTTTTATGCTGGCTGTGATATAGCCTACCTCGCCTGCGGAAAGCTGCGGCGAGGCGATAAATTTACCCGGCCCGAAATAGCCTGTTTCTACTATTTCAAAGCGCTTGTCCGTAGCCATAAAATAGGCGTTCGTGCCTTTTTTTATTGTGCCGTCTATTACGCGAATGAACACAATCACGCCCTTGTACGCGTCAAAAATCGAGTCGAAAATCAAAGCCTTCAGCGGCGCGGACGGGTCGCCCACAGGCGCAGGAATACTGCTTACTATGCGGTCGAATACGCTTTGTATATTGAGCGAATTTTTGGCGGAAATAAGCGGCGCGTCCATGGTGTCCAAGCCGATAATGTTCTCGATGTCGCCCTTTACCTTTTCGGGGTTGGCGGCTGGCAGGTCGATTTTGTTTACCACGGGTACGACCTCTAGGTTGTTGTCCAGCGCGAGATACACGTTCGCTAGGGTTTGCGCTTCTATTCCCTGCGCCGCGTCAACAATCAGCAGCGCGCCCTCGCACGCCGCGAGCGAGCGGCTTACTTCATAGGTAAAATCAACATGCCCTGGCGTGTCGATTAAATTTAAAATATACTCCTGACCGTCCGCCGCCGTGTAAACAAGCCTAACGGACTGCGCCTTTATTGTAATTCCGCGTTCCCGTTCCAAGTCCATATTGTCCAAAACCTGCGACTGCATTTCGCGCTTTGTCAAAACGCCTGCAAGCTCGATTAGGCGGTCTGCGAGCGTAGATTTTCCGTGGTCGATATGGGCAATGATACAGAAATTTCTTATGTTTTGCATTTAAATACCTCCGTATAGAAAAAACAAACTTACCGCGCCGAAAATAATCGTCGCGCCGATTAAAATTTTGTCGCCTAAAATGACCGTAACGGGGTCGCCGTAGGAGCTTCCCGAGTAGATATTTAGCAGATATTTACAAATAATAAAAATAACCAACGGCACAGTATATACCATAGGCGCATCACTTTCAATCGCCCAAAGCGCGTAAAATATAACGCTTATTCCTGCGCAGGAAAAAATAATGCCGTTTAGGAAGTCGATATTGTAGTTGGCAAGCACTTTTCTGCCAAAGCCGCCGATATTTAGCATTTCGCCGCGCCGCTTGCCAAAGGCAAAAAAGAGCGACACCGCCGTAATTGTCAAAAACAGCCATTCCGAAACATCGGCAAACTCGCCGATAACCGCTCCGCCCGCATACACACGCAAAACAAAGCCAGCCGCGATACAAAAGCAATCAATCACCGCGACATGCTTTAGTTTAAATGAATATGCCAAATTAAGCAAAACATAACCGCCCACAAAATAAATCGCCGCGCCGTGCCGTGCCGCCAACGCGCCGCCCGCCGCAAACAAAAGCAACGCAAACAACGCCGCCGCAGGCTTGGAAATAAGCCCCGAAGCAATCGGCCGCGTTTTGTTGCGCGGGTGCGTTTTGTCCTTTTCGCAGTCCGCAATATCGTTTAGCGCGTACACGCCCGAGCTTACCAAGCATAGCGCGGCAAATACAATGGCTACGGAGGCGAGTAGGGTTGGCTCGGTGAGCCTAAACGAGTACATTAGGGGTACGAAAACCAGAGCATTTTTTAGATAATGCTTTGGCCGCATTAGTTTTAGGTAGTTAAGGGTTTGGGTTTTCACGGTTTAAATCTCCAAGCATTATTTGCCTATCTAACGAAAGTAAATCGCGAATATTTCGTAAATCATAGGGTAGCCGACTTATAAAACACCTGTTCAGACGTTATTGTTTGCTTTTCAAATTTTATTTCACTAATAGGGTTAAACACAGTCATCATTTTAGGAATATCAGCAAGATTGCTAATAATAGTTAATGCGTATTGATTTGTGTATTCAATGGCTTTCTCATATTCATTTTTAGTCATTCTAATATGTCCATGTGTTTCACGGATACCTTTTACTTCTGCTAAATAAATGTTATTTGGGGTAGTAACTTGAAAATCATAACCATCGCCAAACAAACGGGCATCTTCCAAAGTAGCGGAAATGAATTTGCTTTCTTTTGAAAAATTGTTAATAAAATAGTTTTCGGCTTCAATCCCAGTTGTCAAAAGTTGCTTATAGCGTGAGCGAAGAATCGGTTGCACTGTCTGAACAATAGATGTGTCGTTTATCGAATCTGAAATTGAAAGCCTAACAATCTCAACATATTCGTTTACGTTGAGATTGCCAAACAATGAATCAATGGAGTCTTTTCTATGTTTGTATATATCGCCCTTTTGCCACCAACCTTTTCTTTTTCTGTTTGGGTCTAGGTTCATTCCGTCGAAAAGGTCTTGGCGATTTTTAACAGTACCCACAGTTTCTGCAATCCCGAGTTCGACGATATATTCGTAAAAGGCAGTTTTGGTCGGGAATCCAAAAACCTCAACAAACGATTTGTCAAATTTAGACAATCCGTAACCTATAAGATTCAAAATATTGTAGTATTGGTGTTTATTCCCCTTGTTCATCTAACTCACCTCCAATACTCACCAACGGCACTAAAATCATTGCACCATATATTGAGACGTGGGTCAAGTCTTTTTGGATATGCTGTTTGAGGTTAAGGGGTCTATCATTACACTCTTTTGCTGTTCGTGCGTTTGTCGTGTGTAGATTTTTTATTACCCTAACGAATTTGTGAAGTTTTACATACATTTTACCCTAACAGCCTTATAGATTTTACATACGTAGTTTATCATGTAAACCGTAGCGAAAAATTTATAAAATTCAAAAAGTCAAAAGGTCAGAGGGGCGAGCTATGGTACAAAAAAATGAAAACCCGATTGAGGGAAAGGCAGTAAAAATAAAGACGGACAAAATCAATTTATTTTACGCAAAATCCCATTGCCTAGACAATATTACCATGGATATTTACGAACGTACGGTAACGGCGATTATCGGTCCGTCTGGCTGTGGGAAAACGTCACTATTGCGTGTGTTTAACAGAATGAATGATTTAATTCCGATTGCGCGGGTGGAGGGGCAGGCGTACATAGACGGCACCCCTATCTACGGCAAAGATGTGTACGATGTAGACCTGCGTAAAAAAATCGGGCAGGTGTTCCAAAAGCCCAATATTTTCCCGCAAACTATACGCGAAAATCTTACCATAGGCCCGCGTAGCCACGGTGTAGAAAACAAGGCTGTACTGGAAGAAACGGTCGAACGCTGTCTGAATAAGGTTGACCTATGGAACGACCTAAAGGATAAGCTCGACACCCCCGCACAGAGCCTTACCGCAGGCGAGCAGCAACGGCTGTGTATTGCGCGTACAATTTCTGTAAACCCCGAGGTAATCCTCATGGACGAATCGTGCAGCGCGCTCGACCCTAAGTCTACTATGAAAATAGAGGAGCTTATGACCGAGCTGGCCAAAACCTACACAATCATCATAGTAACGCACAGCATGGAGCAAGCGCGGCGTGTTTCCGATATGTCGGCGTTCCTCATGGTGGACTCTATGGAGGACGATGCGGGCGGCGAAATGAAATCGGGCAAGCTGGTGGAATATTCCACAACAGTAGAAATGTTTTCCAACCCTAAGGAAAAACGCACCGAGGACTATATCACAGGGCGTTATGGGTGAGAATATAAAAAATCGCCAAAGGCGAATCAAAAAAGAAGAAAGAGAGGAAACAAAAATGAAGAGGAATTTGTTAAGAGCAATTTGTACGGCGGTAGTGGCAAGCGTAATGGTACTCGCTACGGCATGTAGCGGCGGCGGAGATGGCGGTAATGGCGGCGGCGGCGGTAATGCCCCCGAGCAAGCGGTTGTTGTAGGAGGTTCTACGTCTGTTTTGCCCTATATGGAGGATTTAGCGGTTTCGTACCCTGGAACAACGCCTGAGGTACAAGGCGGCGGCACATCTGCGGGCGTTTCGGGCGTTCGCGCAGGAACAATGAGCATAGGCATGGCTTCACGCGCATTGACGGACGAAGAAAAAAGCGAGTTTTGGAACGCGACAATAGCGCGTGACGGAATAGCCATTATCGTAAACACAAGCAACCCAGTAACCGAGCTTTCAGTAGAGCTAATCCGTGACATTTTTGCGGGCAATATCACAAACTGGAGCGACTTGGGCGGCAATGATGCAACAATAAACGTAGTAACCCGCGAGGAAGGCTCTGGCACAAGAAGCGCGTTTGAGGAGCTTGTAATGGGCAGCGAAACCATTATGACAGGCGCGATTAACCAAACCTCTAACGGCGTAATCAGAACCACCGTAGAGGGCGATGCAAACGGAATCGGCTTTATCTCAATCGGCAACCTCGCACAAGGCGGAGTAACAGGCGTAAGCATAGGCGGCGTAGAGCCAAACAACAACAACATCAACAATGGCACGTATCAGCTATACAGACCATTCATTCTCTTTACAAAGGAAGCACCAACAGGCGCAGTAAAATCATTCATGGACTACGTGCTTTCAAATGACGGTCAGACGTTGCTCGAAGGTCGCGGCTTAGTACGCGTAAACTAGGGGCATAGCCCCTTTCCATCGACATTCCTTTGGTGGGAATGTCGTCCCGAGGGGGCGCAGCCCCTTTCCACCGACTTCCCTTTGGTGGGAATGTCGTCCCGAGCCTTTAGTGAATGAATAGGGAGTTGCCCCCTCCCTCCACACTCCCCCGTGGAGGGAGGGGCATAGCCCCTTTTCGCCGACATTCTCGTATCGTGACGGCTACTCGTAGGGGACGGATTTATCCGTCCCGAGGTATGCACGTAACTACGAGAAATGCAAGGCAACGTCCATTAAGCAGGCAGTAAGGTGTTGTCTAAGTGGTTTTCTTAGACAACACCGCACGCCGACCAACGCAGAGCGATGTAACCTCGGGACGGATAAATCCGTCCCCTACAAGGTAAATGGAACGTGGATTTACGCAAGAAAGAATCCGCAAAATCCGTGAAAATCCGTTAAATCCGTGTTTAACAAGCAATAAGCAACAAGCGTGCGAAAATTTAGAAAAAAACATTTTCACACAGAGGCACAGAGGCACAGAGGGAGCGAGGCACATTAGGCAAAAGTACGGAAATTCCATTTTTCATAGGTATTTCTTCTGTGGCACGTTCCCTCTGTGCCTCTGTGTGAAATGCTTTTTTCACTAAATTTTAGTATTTTAGTAAGGAGCTAAACCAATGCTTAAATTCAAAGAAAACCTGCCTGGCTATATCTTTTTCGGGTTCGCGTTGTCTGCCATTGCGGCGCTGTTCACTATCGCGATGTTTATCTTCCGAGAGGGCATACCGGTAATAATAGAGTACGGCTTTATAAACTTTATCACAGGCACGACATGGGCGCCTACTCGCGGCGATTTCGGTATACTGCCTATGATAGTAGGCTCGCTGTCGGTAGCGGTGGGCGCGGCGATTATCGGTGTGCCGTTTGGTGTATGCTGTGCAATCTATATGGCGGAGTTTGCTCCCGAAAAAATGAAAAAGGTACTGCGGCCTACTATACAGCTGCTTGCGGGTATTCCGTCCGTTGTGTACGGCTTTTGGGGGCTTGTGTTTATTGTTCCGTTTATCAGAAACAATCTGGGCGGAAACGGCTTTAGCCTGCTTGCGGCTTCGGTTGTGCTTGGTATTATGATTTTGCCTACGATTATCAGTATCTCCGAGGTGTCGATTATCGCGCAGCCAAAGACGTACAAGGAGGGCGCGCTGGCAATGGGGCTTACGAGGTGGCAGACTATATGCAAGGTACAGCTGCCTGCCGCTAGGTCTGGCATAATAGCCGGCATTATCCTTGGCATGGGGCGCGCAATAGGCGAAACAATGGCAGTAATAATGGTGCTGGGAAGCGCGGCACAAATACCAAAGTCACTGCTCGATTCGGCGAGAACGCTAACCATTAACATAGGGCTGGAAATGAGCTACGCGGTAGGCACGCATAGGCAGTCATTGTTTGCTACAGGAGTTGTGCTGTTTGTCATTATTATGATTTTGAACATACTGGCACAATATTTTACAAGACAGCGGGTGAAAAAGGTATGATAAAACTAACGGCCCGTACCTCGGAACGCATAGCCAAGGTATTTATATTAAGCATAGCCGTACTAATTATGGGTATTCTGATTTGGATAATAGGCGATATTCTACTAAACGGCATACCGCACATAAACTTCAGCTTTTTGAGCCAAATGCCGCGTAACATGGGGCGCGAGGGCGGTATTTTCCCGACTATAGTGGGTACGCTTATGCTTACGGTGCTGGCTATACTGATTGCCGTGCCGTTTGGGGTAGGAGCGGCGTACTATTTGGCAGAATACACCAAGGGCGGCATAGTTACTAGAATTATTCGGTTTGGCGCGGAATCGCTTGCAGGTATTCCGTCTATTGTTTACGGCATATTCGGCGTACTGCTCTTTGTAGAAATTTTGGGGCTTGGCTTTTCCATTATTTCGGGGGCGTTGACGGTGTCCATTATGATACTGCCTACGATTATACGTACATCAGAGGAAGCACTGCTCGCCGTACCAAAAATCTATCGTGACGCGAGCTTTTCGCTAGGCGCGACAAAGTGGCAAACAATAAGATGTGCGGTTACGCCTACCGCCATTCGCGGAATAGTAAACGGTGTAATACTAGGCGTGGGGCGTTGTGTAGCCGAAACCGCCGCCGTTATGCTAACCATGGGCGGCAACGTACTGGCAGTACCTAGCTCGATTTCTTCCTCGGGAAGAACAATGGCGGTACACTTTTATATACTTGCACAAGAGGGCGTAATGCAAAACGCGTACACCACAGCGGCAATCCTCATTATTTTAATCTTCATTATCAACATAGGAACAAACGCAGTTATCGACCAGTTTATATCCAAGAGAACCAAGGGGGCGAGATAATGAGTGGAAATACTGCTAATAAAATAGAAATCAAAAACTTCAACTTTTATTACGGCAACAAGCATGTAATAAAGGATTTGAATTTGAGCATAAGAGCGAACCAGATTACGTCTATTTTCGGGCCTGCAAACTCTGGCGCGACTACCCTACTACGCGCAATGAACCGCCTAAGCGACCTAGAGCCGTCGACGCGTTCCACAGGGCAAATTCTAATAGACGGCCAGGACATAAACGACCCCAAGGTAAATGTCACCGACCTAAGGCGTAAGGTAGGAAAGGTATTTGAAATTCCTGCGCCCTTGCCATTATCTATTTACGATAACGTGACCTATGGGTTAAAATTCTTACCAGGGAAAAAGAAGCAGGAAATTTTGGACACAATGGAGTGGGCGTTAAAGACTGCCGCGCTGTGGGACGAGGTAAAGGACAGACTGCACGACCCTGCGCTTGGGCTTTCTGGCGGACAACAGCAACGGCTATGTGTGGCGCGTGTTTTGGCGTTGAAGCCCGAGGTAATCATAATCGACCGCTCGTGTTCTGGGCTTGACCCCATTTCCACGTCAAAAATCGAGGAATCGCTAATCAAGCTAAAAAAAGACTTCACTGTAATTATTTCGCCGCACAATATCGCGCAAGCGAGCCGCGTTTCTGATAGAATTGCGTTTATATTGATGGGCGAGCTAGTGGAGGAAAACGAAGCGTTGCAAATTTTAAAATTCCCAAAAGACCAGAGAACGAGTGACTTCATAACTGGCAGATTCGGGTAAAGGAGTATATTATGTCCAGAACAAAGTATGACAGGCAATTACAAAACCTCAACGACACCCTAATAGAAATGGCTGGGGTAGTCGAAAGTGCAATCAACGACGCTACGCGTGCGTTGGTAGAAAAAGACATAGCCTTGGCACAAAAGGTAATCGACCATGATGACGATATAGATTCGTTTGAGAAAGAAATAGAAAAGCACTGCATTGATATAATTCTACGTCAACAGCCAGTGGCGGGCGATTTGCGGCTTATTTCGGCTATACTGAAAATGATTACCGACCTAGAGCGTATAGGCGACCACGCTACGGATATTTCCGAAATGACCACGTTTTTGGCTAAAACGGAATACATCAAAAAGCTAGTGCATATTCCCGAAATGGCGCAGGTTGCTTGCACTATGCTAAAAGAGGGGATAGATGCCTTTATACGGCGAGATGTAGAGCTGGCAAAAAAGGTCATAGCAGACGACGACAAGGTGGACGAGATTTTTATTCATATAAAAGAGGAGCTAATAGAGCTAATAAAACAAGATGTAAGCAACGCAAACCAGGCTATGGACTTTATGATGATTGCCAAGTATTATGAGAGAATAGGCGACCATGCTACCAATGTAGCGGAATGGGCGGAATATGCGGTTACGGGTACACACGAGGCGTAGTAGAAAAGAGGTCAGCATATGGCAAAAATGACTAAAATCTATCTAGTTGAGGACGACGAGCATATAAGGGAGCTAGTTCTGTACGCGCTTAACTCGGGCGAGTACGAGGCTATGGGCTTTGAGTCGGGTACGGAGTTTTTTTCCGCATTTAAGCGCGAAAAGCCCGACCTCATTATTTTAGACATTATGCTACCAGGCGAGGACGGCTTGAGTATTCTAAAAACGCTGCGTAAGACACATGCGTCAATTCCTGTTATTATGCTAACCGCAAAATCGTCCGAATACGACAAGATTTATGGACTGGAGCAGGGCGCAGACGATTATGTAACCAAGCCGTTTTCTGTGTTAGAATTGGTTTCGCGAATCAAGGCCGTTCTTCGCCGTTCGGGCAAAGCCCCCGAGCCAGAGGTAGGCGAGGTAATCACCTATGCAGGAATAGTCATGGACGTTCCGCGCCACACAGTGGACATAAACGGCGAGCCGCTCACCCTTGCATTAAAGGAATTTGAGTTACTAAAGTGCTTATTGCAAAACCGTACAAAGGTATTGTCGCGGGATAATCTGCTCGACAAGGTATGGCAGCACGAGTACGGCTGTGAAAGCCGTACAGTGGACATGCACGTAAGAATGTTGCGTAAAAAGCTAGGCGGCAATAGTGATTTAATTGAAACGGTGAGAGGTGTCGGCTATAGAATGAAGGAGTGCTAGGGGGCATGGAGTGCGGATTTGGCGGATTTTAAGGGCATGGAACGCGGATTTTCGCGGATTTGGCGGATTTTCGCGGATTTTTTCTTGGGTTAATTAGAAGCTAACGGATTGCGGATTACGTAGGTTTTTAAAAGGTATCAAACACGGATTTGGCGGATTTACACGGATTACGCGGATAAAAAAACGTGCCAGATAAAATCCGCGTAAATCTGCGAAAATCCGTTAAATCCGCGTTTAATCCATATATTTTTGAGCTGGCTAAATAAAGGCACAGAACGCAGTTTACGCAGACAGAATCCGCGAAAATCCGTTAAATCCGCGAAAATCCGCGTTCCATGCCTTTAAATTTCTGCGTTCCATGCCATTAAAATCCGTGTCCTATCGCTGTTTTAAATATTCGACCGATAGGAGTGCTAAGTTTGATGTTTTGCTAACGCAAAACATCAACTCGTTGGGAGGCGTGTTCCCATGAAAATGAAAACAAAAATAATGCACAGTATGGTTTTGTTGGCCGTAGTGTGCGTTGTTTTATCCTCGCTTATTTTGATGTTCCTAATCAGCTTTATTTCGGGCAACCGCGAGGAAACGGAGCTAGAGAACAGAACGCTTGCTTACGCAAACGCATTAAATCGTTTCCAAGGGCATGGGCAGGATTTTATTTCCATGCCGCAGACTGAAAGCGAGGGCGATTTTTGGCGCGAATTTTCGCAGGCGGGAATAACCTCGGGCAATATTCGGCTTACACTAATTGCGCCTAGCGGCGAGCTTCTTTTTGATACGTATGCGGAGGTCGGCGGCGGCGATTACCGAAGCCGCGCCGAGGTATCGCAAGCCATAAACACAGGCTATGGGCGGAGCAGGCGGTATTCTGACACGCTGTCGCAGTACACGCTTTACCACGCTGTACGGCTGCACAGCGGCGATATTTTGCGGCTGTCCAAGACTATGGACAGCATGTTTTTTACGTTCGCAAATATTGTACCCGTTATGATTTTTGCTATAGGCGTTAGCCTTGTTGTTTGCTTGATTCTTTCGGGTAGCCTAACAAGCAGGTTTACCAAGCCGCTTAACAAAATCAACTTTATGAGCGGTACCTTTTATGACGAAAATACAGAAATATTTGAGGAATTTATTCCGTTTATACGCAAAATAAAAAAGCAAGAGGAGCAAATTATTTCACAATATTCCCAGCTACAGGAAAGAATGGACACAATCAACGCCATTATTTCAAACATGCACGAGGGCATTATTTTGCTCGACAACGAGCAGAACGTCTTGCGTGCAAACAAAAGCGCGGCGCGTTTTTGCGGCAATAATTTCTTATCTGCCAGTAAGCTGTCAAGGCTTCGAGGCGACATTCCCACCATGGAACAGTCGGAGGAAGGGGGCAACGCCCCTTTCTTGGACGGCGGTCACGAAAGGCTTAAAATCAACACCTTTGTGAGGGACATAAATTTTCTTGAGGGCGTAAAAACCGCGCTTTCGGGCATACCGTGCAATCTTTCTGACGAATACGGCGGGCGCGACCTAGAAATTACATTCAGCCCAGTAAAAACAGGCAAAAAAATAGACGGCGCAATCGTGCTTTTTATAGACGTTACCGAAAAAAAATCCGCCGAAAAAACGCGGCGCGAATTTTCCGCAAACGTCACGCACGAGCTAAAAACGCCGCTTACCGTAATAATGGGCATGTCGGAAATGATTAGCGAGGGCATGGTAAAGCCCGATGACGTGAAAATTTTTGCGGAAAAAATATGCAAGGAGGCCGCGCGGCTTTTGCGGCTAATCGAGGATATTTTGAAGCTGTCGCGCTTGGACGAGGGGCTAAGGGGCGAACAGCTCGAATTTGCGGTAATCGAGCTAGGCGCGTTGGCAGGCGAGGTTTTACAGCGGCTCGCGCCCGTAGCGGCACAAAAGCAGGTAACGCTCGTCCTAAAGGGCGACGGCAAAATAAACGCCTCGCGTAACCTAATAGAGGAGCTACTGTACAACCTAATTGACAACGCCATAAAATACAACAAGCCCAACGGCGAGGTAGTAGTCGAGGTTTCCGCAGGCGAAATAACCGTAGCCGATACTGGCATAGGCATAGGTGAGCAGCACTTGGAGCGTATTTTCGAGCGGTTTTACCGCGTAGACAAGTCGCGCGCAAAAAAGACTGGCGGGACAGGCCTCGGGCTGTCTATCGTGAAGCATATCGCAGAGTATCATGGCGGGAGCGTGGGGATAAGTAGTCGGTTGGGGGAGGGTAGTCGGGTGAGGGTTAGGTTGGGGTAGATTAAGCTATAATAGGCACGGCAAGACCGTGTTTCCCGCGGTTTTGCCGTGCCTATTGCGGTTTTTTAAACTACCCTACCTCCGCATAGGACTAACATGTATCTGCGTTTCGTCCATACCGGTCTTACGCTTAATAATATCCACTATCTGCGCCAGCTCCGCCTCGGTCAGTGCCTCCTTGCTCACGATTACGTCTACGGACGAGTCGGAAATACGTACATATGCCTCGACAAAGCCCTTTGCCTCGATTAACGCCTCGGCGGCGGTTTCGCGTTCTATTCGCCGTTGCATTTCCAGCATGGCATCGGCGGCCTTGGCGCGCTGCTCGTTTTCTACGTTGGCGTTGTTTATTAGGTCGTTGAGAATGGCGCGCTCACTGCTTCGGGTTTGTTCGCGGCTTAGCCTGTTTTGTACAAAGGAGGAGTCGCGGCTGCCGTTCACAAAAATAGCCTCGCCTGCCTCGGTCAAATTTTCCTCGTTGGTGGGCAGCTCCGCTATTTGGCTAAAGTCTAGGCCCGTTAGCGTGTGCCATTGCACATCGTCGGCAGATACCGCAATGGCGGGGTCGTGGTCGCTGTTCCAGGACGTACCGATTAGCCCTGCGTATTCGTTGGGGAACAAGGTGGAAAGCGTGCCTACCTCGCCGGTAATCGCCGCTATGTCGCCCTGGTCGGTGAGAATAAAGCCCGAGGCCATATCCGCGTTGCGGGATTCGTTCCAGCTTAAATAGCCTGCCACGGCTATCATCACGACAAGCGCGGTGATGATAATTTGGTTACGTTTTAATACAAACATGGTGTTCTCTCCCTTATATTTTTATTATATTTGCATAGTTAGAACCTGAATCATATGCGCATCTAGCCCCAAAACGGCGCGAGCGGCGCGAGTTAGCGCTTCCCTCACAAACGGGCTGTCACCCCCTTCGGCGATGATTACAATACCCTCAATGCGAGGCTGTATCTCTCGTAATACCAGCGGCGTGTCTGCCCCCTGGCGGTTGGAAATAATTACCGTTTGCTCGTGGCTCTGGTGGCTTCTGGTTTCGCGCGTACCGCCCTGGCTGTCCTGCTCCGTTGTGTGCGACTGGCTCATGTTTGTGTCCACCGCAAAAACCGTTTCCCGTCCCCCCAAGGGGCTTACCATAACGCGAACCTTGCCCGCGCCCTCCACCAACGCGAAAAATTCCTCCAGCCTGTGTTCCATTGCCTGCTCGTAGAAGAATTTTTCCTGCTCGGAGCCGTGGGCGTGGTCGGCGTGCGGTGTTGTTTGCGACAACGCCCCCGCTTCGGTGTAAAATCTCTCGGTAACGTATTCGCCCTGCTTTGGCACAAACCGCCCCAAAAGTAAAATCAACACCCCCGCCGCAATGCACCCTGCCATAATAAAAACAAGTATTTTGTTTTCCGCCAATAGCTTACGCAGAGTTTCATTCATGTATGGCTCACCTCGCTTTTGTATTCGTCATAGTCACATGTATATGCGTGACTGGTAAATTATAGTATTGTGAAATTAAACTTTTTACGGCTTCGGCGGCTTCGTTGGTTTCCGCCTGCTCTGCGTGCGGTGTGCCGATTATAATCGGGCGAATTTGCGGCGGCTCTATTCTTATGAATGGAACTCTCTCGTTACTGGGAAATTCCTCCGCGCTAACGTCCACGTTTACATAGGTTAGCTTGGCGAAATCGTCAGAATACCCAAAGCTCGAAGCATGGACGACAAAGCCGTTTGCGTTTAGCAATTGCGTAAGCTGTGCCTCCAACTGCGCCTCAAACGCGCCGCGTAAATGGTCGTCCCACAGTGCCTCGCCCGAAAACGAGCCTGCGGGCGAAAAATTCGCAAACCATTGCGTAACAGGAATGTCCTGCGTTTTCAGAACCACCGCCAGCGGCTGAATCATCATTAACAATAGCACAAACCCAAGCACAAGCGAAACAAACTTGCGGTATTTGCCCATAGGCGCGAAAATGCCTATGACAGTAGCAAACATCAGATAATACGTTATATTCCGCAGGTACTCAAAAAATGCAGGCATGAGGTCGCCTCCTTGGGGGATTTTTTGTGTTTTAATATATATGTACAAGCTGTGGGGGAAATGCTAAGATGTAACCTAGCCGTAACCTAAAAAGCAGGGGAGCAATAACCCAATGCACGAGCTAATCGTTAAAAAGTCGCGGTTTGTCGCCTATGCCGCAAAAATAAGCGCGGAAGCCGAGGTCAAGGCATATATCGCCGAAATAACACGCCAGCACAAAAAGGCGCGGCACAC
This sequence comes from Defluviitaleaceae bacterium, assembly GCA_009777845.1. GTDB lineage: Bacteria > Bacillota > Clostridia > Lachnospirales > WQUN01 > WQVC01. The sequence goes on along the minus strand of WRLD01000016.1, from coordinate 3,512 downwards.
TACGTTTGCGTATGCCCTGCCGAATGTCGTAAAATACAGCGACGACGGCGAGCCGCGCGGTACGGCAGGGCTTCCGTTGTTGACATCTATACAGCGTAGAAATATGGAAAACACGGTTGTTGTGGTTGTCCGCTATTTTGGCGGTGTTTTGTTGGGAAAGGGCGGGCTAATACGCGCCTACGGAAAAGCGGCAGGAATGGCACTGGAAGCACTACTCTAAGAAAAAGTCGAGGCTATACAAATGCACCCCAAAAAAACCTCCGAAAACAGAAGCGCGTCCGACACTGCCGTAATTTCATTATGCGGCCGTTTTTTGACGTTTATCGGGCGTACGATGTATATCGGGCGTTACGGCACTGCCAACCCGTTGCTTAACGCGTTCACGTTTGCGTTAAATGTGCCGAACGTCATTTTTGCGGTGCTTGGCACTGCGCTTGGCACGGTTATGATACCGATTTACAGCTCGCTTCTCGCTAACGAAAAACGCGACGAGGCCAAAAAGTTTATCGACAATATAATTAGCATAAGTATTGTTTTGTTGGGCTTTTTGGTCTTGGCTGGCGTTTTGGCCGCGCCGTGGATTTCGCGGCTGGTGGAGGGCGGCCAGTTTACCGACCGCGGATATTTGACATTTGCGTTGCGTGTGCTTATGCCGATGATGATTTTTTTCGGCTTTGGCGCGATTTTCCAAGGGCTGTTGCAAAGCCATGGCATATTTCGTCTGCCTGCCTTTGTTTCTGCGCCAGGCGGCATTATTCTCATTTTATATTTAGTCTTTTTGGGCGACAAGCTCGGCGTAACAGGACTGATTTTTGCTACGGCATTAGGCGTGCTTACCCAGCCGCTTATTATGCTCCCTGCGGTAAAACGGCTCGGCTACCGCTACAAATTTACGCTGGATTTAAAGGACAAAAACATACGCGCCGCCGCGCGGCTCTGCGTTCCTGTTCTCATTACCGTGGCATCGTACCAGTTGCATTTTTTGTTCGGTCATTCCATGGCGTTGCGGTTCAATACCACCGCCATTATGGATTATGCACAGCAGCTTGTGCAGGTGTTTATCCTTACGTTGGTTTACGCCATTGCAATGGTTTATTTGCCTAAGCTGTCTGGGCTTTGGGCGAAATCGGACACGCAGGGCTACAACGAAAGCCTAAAAAACGCACTTTTATTTACGTTTTTTCTTGTTTTGCCTGCCGCGCTTGGGTTTTTTCTTATGCGCTTTGAAATAATGGCGTTGTTGCTTAGCCGCCGTGATTCCCAAAACGCGCATAGCATAGAGCTTGCAGGCAATTTAATGGGCTTTTACGCAATCGGCGTGATTGCTACGTCCTTTAAGGAGGTGGCGGACAGGGCGTTTTATTCGGGAAAAAACTCCAAAACGCCCGCTTTTTTCGGCGTTTGTATAATGGTAACAAATATCGCGGCCACCTTGCTGCTTATTCCTGCGATTGGCGCGTACGCTATGCCCGTAGCGTACGGAATAGCGGCGTTTGTGGGCGGCGGCGGTCTGATTTTTGCGTTAAACAAAAGGACAGGCTTTGTTAGCTTGTATTTTGTTCTTGAAATGGGAAAAATAGGCTTGGCGGCGAGCTTGATGTTCTTGGCGGCGTGGCTCGTCCGCGAGCTTTCGGCGCATATTCCTGTGCTAAGTTTAATTTTGCCTGCCATTGTTGGTGCGGCTGTATATTTTGGGCTGGCGTTTATGCTTAAAATTTCTGTACTGCGAGGGGTGCTAAGGTGAAGCGCGTTTTGGTTATTATTCCCAATTTAGACCTCGGCGGTATGGAAACGGTGGTAATGAACTATTTTCGGCATATCGACCGCTCGCGGCTTGTTTTCGACTTTGTTCTGCATGGCGAAAAGGGCTATTTTGAGGACGAAGCAAGCGTGCTAGGCGCGAGAATTTTCCGCGCGCCTACTAGAAAACAGGGCTTTTTCAAAAACGTACTAGCCATGAAAAAAATCTACTCACGCAAGGAATACGACACCGTGATTGTTTGCACGGAACACGCACTTGCGTTTATCGAATTAGCCGTGGCGTGGGCTTGCGGCGTGAGAACGCGCGCCGCATGGAGCCATTTTGCCGACTATCAGGGGCGTTCTCGGGTTAAACGAAGCGTGCATTTTTTAGCGAGGCCGTTTTTGTATATGTTCGCCAACTTGTTTTTTGCCTGCACAAAGGACGCAGGGCGATGGCTTTTTTCAGAAAAGTTTGTAAAAAACTTGCACAAAAAAAATTTTCATATTATAAACAATGCTATAGACATGCAAAGGTTTAAATACGACCCCGAAACGCGAGAGCGGCTACGGAGCGAAATGGGGCTAGGCGCTCGCTTTGCCGTTGGCATTATCGGGCGGCTTGTTCCCGTGAAAAATCACGCTTTCGCCATGGACGTAATGCAAGCAATGCCTAAGCCCGACGATGTAGCCCTGGTAATAATCGGCGACGGCGAGCTACGCGCAGAGCTAGAAGCACGAGCGGGCGAAAACGTCATTTTTACTGGCGCGGTAGGCAATGTCCACGACTATTTGCAAGCCCTAGATGCCGTCATTGTGCCGTCCCTGCATGAGGGGCTTTCTATCGCGGCAATCGAAGCGCAGGCGGCAGGGCTTCCTGTATTGCTTTCAAGCAATATCCCCCCCGAAGCGGCAATTTGTGAAACAGCGCGATTTTTAGAGAATTGTGTGGGGGTTTGGGTTGGTGGGATTTTGGGGTTGATGGACGGTGGGAGTGGGCGAGAACGCGACAGCGAACTCAAGAGCGACCGCAAGAGCGACCGCAGGGAGATTGACTTAGCCGATTCGGGGTTTGATATAAGAAAGGAAGCGGATAGGATTATGGATATATTTGGTACAAATTCACACATACAAAATCGCCGAAGGCGAGCCAAAAAACAAGGAGGTTTTAAATGATTGACAACAAAGGCCGCTTATTTGGAAAAATAAGCCTAGTGGATTTATTCGTATTTACTGTTTTGGCGGCAGTAATCGCAGTCGTTTATTTTAATGTGGGTACAGGAAGCAGACCAGTAACAGGCGCGGAGCAGTCTGTGCTTATTACGTTTTACAACCCTGCCCTGCACGATTTTACCGTACAAGCCGTAGAAATAGGCGCGAGGGTAATAAACGACACAAACGAAACCTTTATGGGGACGGTGGAGGACATCGTGATTGGCGACAGCGTGAGCTTTATGCCAGCCGTGGACGGACACGAGGTCGCCACGCCTATGGAGGGATTTTCTTCCATTTACATCACCTCGCGGGTACAGGGGCGGCTCTCGGAGGGCGCGGTCGTGCTTGGCGGCAATGTGTACGGCGTAGGCGAGGAAATTATTATTTGGGCAGGTCGGGCCAAGACTATGCTTAATATTAGTGATATTAGGCTTGCTGATTAAGAAGCTGTGTTCATAGCCGCTCAACGCCGCCTTGTCGGTCGAATTTCCGCCACTCTGCGTCGGGATTTCGCTTGCGTGCCTCTAGCACGCGGCGCGAAACCCTCCTTGATTGGC
>WRLD01000015.1 GCA_009777845.1 Defluviitaleaceae bacterium | reverse complement strand
TTATGTAGGGGACGGATTTATCCGTCCCGAGGTTGCCTCGCTCTGCGTTGGTCGGCGTGCGGTGTTGTCTAAGAAAACCACTTAGACAACACCTTACTGCCTGCTTAATGGACGTTGCCTGCCTCGAATTGACGAACGTGCGTACCTCGGGACGGATAAATCCGTCCCCTACAAAAAACCTGCAAATCACCACAATAAACGCAATATTTAAATCCGCGTTCCGTGTCTGCTATGCCACGCTCCCTCTGTGCCTCTGTGCCTCTGTGTGAAAATTCTTTTAAACTAAAGAACGAGGCTTTACACTTTACCTAAGTTCTTTATTTGTCAAAAAGATTTTCACACAGAGGCACAGAGGCACAGAGGGCGAGAGGCACAGCAGAAATACGGACGGCACGTTAATTTTTAATTAACGTCCGAAAAAAATCCGCGAAAATCCGTTAAATCCGCGCGCTATAATCATTTGCAACCTTTCACTCACTTCTTCTATCGTATAGGTTTTCGCTCCATTAAGTCGGTTAGCTTCCGCAGAAAGCAGTTTTTCCCGCAAGTCGAGCATTTCCTCACGGTATTTGCAAGTTTTAATGTCCATAAGTACCCCTCATTCCTATTCTGTGGTATTATATCACAAAAAGGCACATCAAAGGAGTTCCCCTCATGCAAAAACGCATTGACAAAATTTTTGGTAACAAGCTGCCTGCATTAGGCTTTGGCTGTATGCGCTTTCCGTTATTGGGCGGCGAAGCGGAGCGTATGGTGATTGCCGCGCTTGACGGCGGTATAAACTTTTTCGACACGGCGTATCTTTACCCGAATAACGAGAAAATTCTAGGCAATATTTTGAAAAAACACGCAAAACGGAGCGAAATTTATATTTCCACAAAGCTGCCCATTGCCATGTGTAAAAAATACGAGGATTTTGACAGATTTTTTAACGAACAGCTAAAACGCTTACAAACCGATTACATCGACTACTATTTTATGCACAATATAACTAGCCTTAGGCAGTGGAAGGCGTTGCTCGCGCTAGGGATTGAAAAATGGCTCGCCGAAAAAAAGGCGGCAGGGCAAATAAAGCGCGTGGGCTTTTCGTACCACGGCTCGGGCGAGGAATTTCCGCGCGTGCTGGATTCCTCCCCATGGGAATTTTGCATGATTCAGTACAATTATTATGACGAAAACTACCAGGCGGGCAAGGCTGGCTTGCGCGCGGCGGCACAAAGGGGGCTTCCTGTTTTCATAATGGAGCCGCTTTTGGGCGGAAAGCTCGCCACTGGCTTGCCGCAAAAAGCCATGGAAATTTTCAAAAACGCAAGCCCAAACAAAACGCCCGCAAACTGGGCGTTGGACTGGCTATGGCAGCATGACGAGGTTACTATGGTTCTCAGCGGCATGACGGACGTGGAAAAGGTGCAGGAAAATATAAAGGCGGCTTCCGATTTTAAGCCCCTAACCGCCGACGAGCTTGCCGTGTTCGCCCAAATCCGCGAGGAATTTAAAAAGGTGTATAAATTAAATTGCACAGGCTGCAATTATTGCCTGCCCTGCCCGAAAGGCATTAACATACCGGCGAGATTTTCGGCGTACAACGCAAGCTACGCGCGCGGCTATTTTACCGGCATAACGATGTATTTTACAGGCATGGGAATAATGTCACAGGAGCCAGTAAGCCTGCATTCGTGCAGCGGCTGCGGCAAATGTGAAAAATCATGTCCGCAGCATATAGAAATTCCCAAGGAGCTAAAGCACGTAGCCAAGCGGTTTGAGTCGTTGCCGTTTAGGGTGGTTATGTGGTTTATACGGAGATTTTGGCAGAGGGAAACTTCTTGAAAGTATGGAGTGCGAATCTGGCGGATTTTAAAGGCATGGAACGCGGATTTTCGCGGATTTGGCGGATTTTCGCGGATTTTTTCTTGCGTTTATTAGAAACTGACGGAACGCAGGTTGCGTGGATTTTTAATTGACGGTTTTTTGTAGGGGACGGATTTATCCGTCCCGAGGTTGCCCCGCTTTGCGTTGGTCGGCGTGCGGTGTTGTCTAAGAAAACCACTTAGACAACACCTTACTGCCTGCTTAATGGACGTTACCTGCCCCGAATTGACGAACGTGCATACCTCGGGACGGATAAATCCGTCCCCTACATTTAGCCGTCATCACGCCCATGACAATCGCACAAAGCCGAAGCACGTAAATTAAACACGGATTTGGCGGATTTACGCGGATTTTTTCTTGCGTTAATTAAAAACTGACGTACTGTTCGTATTTCTGCTGTGCCTCTCGCCCTCTGTGCCTCTGTGCCTCTGTGTGAAAAAATCTTTTAACCTAAAGAACGAGGCTTTACACTTTACCTAAGTTTTTTATTTATCAAAAAGATTTTCACACAGAGGCACAGAGGCACAGAGGGAGCGTAGCATAACAGGCAGTGAAACGCGTATTTAACGGATTTTTCCACGAGCCAATCCGCATAATCCGCGAAAATCCGTAAAATCCGCGTTCCATTACCTTTAATTTACATAGATAAAATTTGTATTCCATTGCCGTCAATTTACACGGACAGAATCCGCGGAAATCCGCCAAATCCGCGGAAATCCGCGTTCCATGCCCTTAAAATAACAATCCTAGCAAACCATATCCACCGCTTCACTTGTAAGCTCCCTTATCCCATCAAACTCCCCCGCCGAAATCATTTCCTCCTTTACCATCCAGCTACCGCCGCAGGCAAGCACATTTTTAAGCGCGAGGTACTGCGAAACATTCGCAGGCGTAAGCCCCCCCGTAGGCACAAATTTTACATTCGCGTACGGCGAGCATAACGCCCTTAGCATATCTACGCCGCCCGCTTGCTCCGCAGGGAAAAATTTCAGCACATCAAGCCCAAGCGAAAGCCCCTGCTCTATTTCGCTAGGGGTGCAGACCCCTGGCAGAATGGGTATGCCTTTTTCCGTGCAATATTTTACCGTGGTCGGGTTAAGCCCTGGTGCGACCACAAATTTTGCGCCTGCGGCTACTGCTTCGTCCGCTTGCTGTGCCGTCAAGACCGTACCTGCGCCCACAAGCATAGAGGGGAACGCCTTGGTTATTTCGCGAATCGCCCCTGCCGCCGCCGCTGTTCTGAAGGTTATTTCCGCGCAGGGCAGACCGCCGTCTACGAGCGCTTGTGCGAGCGGAACGGCGTTTTTTACGTCATTTATTACTATAACTGGTATAATTTTCAAACGTGCTAGGCTTTCAAATATGCTGTGCATTGTGATTGCTCCTTTATAGTTCTTTACGCCGACAATATATCCTCACTACACCTCACACTATCGTTATAAATAGTGTCGGGGCAAATATCAATGCACAAATAAGGGTCACGTACACGCGAAATATCAAAAGCTAAAGTACCGTTCATTATTGTGCAGAGTTCTTTGAATGTTTCAAGGGCGTGTATTTTTTCAAAAATTCCGCCCTCTTTTAAAACCCACGCACAATCGTATACCTTTATTTCCCCACTGTCATAATACAAATACACTTTATAATCATCTGTTGGGAAAACTTGAAATAGTTTTGGTCTTAGCATGAAATTTCCCTCCTAATTCAGTGGCTTAACCCTTTTAAATTCTCTGCTGTTCCACATCTGAAGCAGCTCGTCTTTATGCAGCTCGTACCACGCAAGCACAAGCCTTGCCTGTTTTGACGGAAGCGCGCCTTTTATAAAAACGCCCTCGTTTAAATCAAACAGCGTTTCGACCCCATTATATACTGCATGGAAATGCGGTGGATTATGCTCGTTAAAATACATGGTGATAATAATACCGCTGAAACGTGATATTTCAGGCATTTAAACCAGCTCCCTTAATTGCTCTGAATTAAAATCCTGTATGTCTTTATATTCAATAGACATCATTTCACCCCATACCTCTCAAAAAACATCATAATATGACTGTTAATCAGCTTTTGTGCCATTGCTTCCTTGAATTTTACTGTTTTTTCCTTTCCCTGCATACGCAGGGCTTCCAAATCCTTTGCAATCTGCACTTGACCGCCCATTAAATCGTCATAGGCATCTTCAAATACGCCCAATCGTTGAATTGCCGCTTTGATTTTTTCGTCAGAAACACAGTATTCGTCTTTGTTTTTTTCAGTAAAACGATTCACGAAAGCACCCCCTTCCTCTTACTCTCTATCGCCCCCAAAAACCTCTCCACCCCAGTATTCAAAACAAGCCCCTCATCTATCCCAGCCGCCAAAATCGCTTCCTTCGCGCGGCTAAGCTCGCCCACAAGCGTACAAAAATGCGCGTCAGACGAAGCAAGCACAGGCACGGCGTATTTTTTGCATAGCCCAAGAATTTCCATAACCACCTCATCGCCCTTGTAGCGATAAGAGCTTGGGTTAAGCGACTGGTTATTTATTTCTATTATTGTGCGTGTTTGTGCCGCCGTTTTTATTACGGCCTCTATGTCTATATCAAAAAACAAGTCCGCTGGGTGGCCGAAAATGTGCATATCCCTGTATTTTTCCATAGCGCGAATAACGGCACGCGTGTGTACCTCTTTATTTTTCGGCGGAAACGAGCCGCGGTGGAACGAAGCGATTACAAAGTCCATTCTCGCAAGCACCTCGGCAGGCAGGTCAAGATTGCCGTCCTCGTCCATAATATTACATTCCGCACCCTTAAACACCCTTACGCCGTTTATCACCTCGGGCAAGCTCCATATATTGGTAAAATGGTAAAAATGCGCGCCGCCAGGCATACCAGGCGCATGGTCGGCTATGCCAGTATATTTAAGCCCGATTTTTGCGGCGTGGCTGGTGTTTTCGCTTATTGTGCTGTATGCGTGGCCGCTGTTTACCGTGTGACAATGCACGTCCAAAACAAAATTCATGTACTCGCCCCTAGAAAAGATTAGAATATTACGTTATTATAACAATAAAAAGGCGGTGCTACAAATATATGTCATATTTTGAAATCGGAATAATCACAAAAGCGCAGGGCATACGCGGCGAGCTTCGCGTTCTGCCTACTACGGACGAGCCTACGCGCTTTGAGCAGTTAATCGGCAGCGAGCTTATTCTCAGGAAAAAAAACGGCGAAACAGCCGCGCACAGGCTAAGCTCGGCGCGTGTGCAAAAAAATATCGTCATTTTAAAGCTAGACGAAATAAACGAACGCAACGAGGCGGAAAAATTGCTCAACACAACAATCTGCATACCGCCGGAGGCCGCGCTTCCCCTACAGGACGGCGAATACTATATACGCGATTTAATCGGCTTGTACGCCGAAACGGAAAACGGCGAGAAAATAGGCGAGCTTACGCGCGTTTTGCACACAGGGGCAAACGATGTCTACGTAATCACGCCGCCCAAGGGCGAGGGCGACCCGTTTATGATTCCTGCCGCAAAAAATATAGTAAAAGAGGTACGCCTAGACGAGAAAAAAATCGTTTTACAATTATTGGACGGAATGAGAGAATTAACGATATGATTTTTCATGTGCTTACACTTTTCCCCGAAATGGTTAAGGAATCGACAAGCCACAGCATTTTAGGGCGCGCCGAAAAAGCTGGCTTAATTCAAATAAACGCGGTAAATATACGCGATTTTGCGGTAAACAAGCATGGACAGGTGGACGATTCGCCGTATGGCGGCGGCGCAGGAATGGTGATGATGGCACAGCCTATTTATGATGCCTACCAACACGCACTAAAGCAGTCCAAATCCCCTACCCTGCCAGTAATTTACCTTTCGCCGCAGGGCAAGGTCTTAACACAACAAAAAGTCCGCGAGCTTTCCGCAGAAAAGGAAATAATGCTTATTTGCGGACATTACGAGGGCTTAGACGAGCGTATAATAGAGGAAATCGTCACGGAAGAAATTTCCATAGGCGATTATGTGCTTACTGGCGGCGAGCCAGCCGCGCTTGTACTAATTGATGCTGTTTCGCGGCTACTTTCGGGCGTTCTCGGCAAGGAGGAATCCCACCAGAACGAGAGCTTTTCGCACGAGAATTTATTGGAACACCCGCACTATACGCGCCCGCCCGTTTTTATGGGTCGTGAAGTGCCAGAGGTCTTGCTTTCGGGACATCACGCGAAAATAGAGGAATGGCGAAGGGAACAGTCGGCGGAGCGTACGCGGAGGAAACGTCCTGGATTATAGGGGGATTTTTTAAGGGCTTGGGACGCGGATTTTAAAGATTATGGAACGCGGATTTTCGCGGATTTGGCGGATTTTCGCGGATTCTTTCTTGCGTAAATTAGGGGCAGTGGAACGCAGATTTTATCCATGTAAATTAAGGGCAATTAAACGCGGATTTAACGGATTTTCGCAGATTTACGCGGATTTTGTCTGGTGCGTTTTTTTATCCGCGTAATCCGTGTAAATCCGTTAAATCCGTGTTTGATACCTTTTAAAATCGGGGAAATTACACGCTTTTGCCTTTCGTGCGTTTACCATTCGTGTGTTTGTCGTTCGTGCGTTTACCATTCGTGTGTTTGTCGTTCGTGCATTTGTCGTTCGTGCGTTTGCTGTTCGTGCGTTTGCTGTTCGTGCGTTTGTCGTTCGTGCGTTTGTTGGGGGTTCGTAGGGGACGGATTTATCCGTCCCGAGGTTACCTCGCTCTGCGTTAATGGGACGTTACCCTGCCTAAATTGACGAACGTGCATACCTCGGGACGGATAAATCCGTCCCCTACAAAAAACCTACAAATCCCCACAACAACCGCAATATTTAAATCCACGTTGCATTGCCTGCTGTGCCTCGCTCCCTCTGCTTTGTGCCTCTGTGCGAACTACTGTGTGAAAAAATCTTTTAACTGAAAGAATGGGGCTATACGCTTTACCTACGTTCATTATTTATCGAAAAGATTTTCACACAGAGGCACAGAGGCACAGAGGGAACGAGGCACAGCAGAAATGCGGACATTACGTAGATTTTTAATTACACGGATTTAAAAACACGTCCGAAAAAAATCCGCGTAAATCCGCCAAATCCGCGAAAATCCGCGTTCCATGCCTTTAAAATCCGCGTCCCACAATCTTTAAAGTTTGGGACAGACCCTACCTCTTAAACCGCCGCTCCAGCTCCCCCCTTGTCACCTCTATAATAGTAGGCCGACCATGGGGACATGTAAACGGATTGTCTAGCCCAAGAAGCTGTTCGATTAGGGCGCGGGCTTCGCTGTCGCTTTTTTTGTCGCCTGCCTTTACCGCCGCTTTACACGCCGCCATGGCAATCATTTCTGTTTTGTGGGCGTACGGGCTTTCGTAGGAAAAGCCCGCCTCGCCCATTTTGTCGAGCAAATCGGTAAAAAACGAGGCGGAAAGCGGCCCAGTCATAAGAAGCGGAACGGAAACAATCTCGGGAGTTTCCAAATCGCGCGAAATTTCAAACCCAAAACGCGCGAAAATTTCCCTATTGTCGTGCAAGGTCTGCTTTTCTCGCGGAGTAAGCCGCAAGGGGATTGGCATAAGCAAATTTTGGGAATGTACAGCCTCGTCTTGCACGCGGTTTAACAAATTTTCGTAAATAACTCGCTCGTGCGCGGCGTGCTGGTCTATTATAAAAAGCGAGTCCCCCTGCGAAACAAGCCAATATGTTTGGAAAATCAAGCCATGAATTACATAATCTGTAAAAATTTTCTCGGGTGTGGTTGAATCCTCCTGCATAGGGTAATCCTCTCGTGCGGTAAAATTCCCACGCAAAGGGTAATCTTCTCGTGCGGTAAAATCCCTCCGTGCGGAATCTTCTCGCACAGGGTAATCTCCTCGTGCGGACGAATCTCCAAGCAAAGGATAATCTTCTCGCACGGTCGAATCTCCACGCAAAGGGTAATCTTCCCTCACGACAAAATCCCCACGCAAAGGGTAATCTTCTCGCACGGTAAAATCCCTCCGTGCGGAATCCCCGCGCAAAGGATAATCTTCCCTCACCGCAAAATCCCTCTGCAAAGGATAATCTTCTCGCCCCCTAGCCAACCCCTCTCGCCCAACCCCAACCCCAAGCGAAATCTGCTCCCCTACCCCCTCCGAAAAACTACCCCCGACCCCCAAATTCCCCCGACCCCCACGCCCCACCACACCAAGCCGCGGAATCAAATTAGCTTCCTCCAACACATCACGCACAGCGTCCTGCACAAACGCAAATACTTCCTCCTCGTTAGCAAATCGCACGTCCATTTTCGTGGGGTGTACATTTACATCAAGCATATTGTGCGGCATTGTCAAGCTCAACGCATAAATCGGGAATTTGCCCGACGGAAGCATTGTCCTCATCGCCGACTCTACCGCGCGTGTAATTAGCTTGCTTTCGATATACCGCCCATTGATAAAAAAGCTGCCGTGCCTACGGTTTCCTCGCGCTATTTCGGGCTTGCCGACCAATCCAAACAAATGCAAATCGCCTGCCGCCGCGTCCACAGCCACCGTGCTTACCGCCGTTTCCCTGCCGTATATGCTCAACATCGCCGTCTTTAAATCGCCGTTCCCTGTAGTCTGGAAAATAAGCTGTCCATTATTTATGTATTTAATGACAAGCGATGGGTTTCCCAACGCGAGCCGTTCCAAGCAATGCGAAATATAGCCAGCTTCTACGGCAGGCTTTTTCAAAAATTTCCTTCTCGCAGGCGTATTGTAAAAAAGGTTCGCTACAGTAATGCTTGTGCCGTCCGCACAGCCTATTTCCTTACTGGAAACAACCTGTCCGCCGTGTACCTCCGTCCGCGTGCCAGTTATGCCCTCCTTGGTTTTGGTAACCATTTCCACCTGTGCAACCGCCGCAATGCTAGACAACGCCTCGCCGCGGAAGCCCAAGGTCTGCACCTGCATTAAATCGTCAAAGCTAATAATCTTGCTTGTGGCGTGGCGTGCAAACGCAAGCGGCAGGCTGTCTGGCGGTATGCCGCCGCCATTGTCGGCTACGCGTACCGAGGTCAAGCCGCCGTCACGTATTTCTACCGTTATTATAGTCGCGCCCGCGTCTATAGAATTTTCCGTAAGCTCCTTAACTACGCTCAAGGGGCGTTCTACCACCTCGCCAGCCGCTATTTTATTTATTAAAATTTGGTCTAGCTGTATAATTTCGCTCATGTGACAACCTCCGCAAACCTAACCTCCGTAAGCCGTCCTGCTTCCGCAAAGCCCAAGCCAGTATATAATGCGTTTGCCGCTACATTATCACTAGCTGTATACAATACAGGCACCTGCCTTGCATCACGCGCCTTTTGTGCCAATGCCGAAACAAGAGCCTTGCCATAGCCGTTCCTGCGGTATTGCGGCAGTATATACACTAGGTTTATACGCCCTGCTTCCTCCGTATTTGTCAACATTCCCATGCCAAGGGGCGTATACTGCGAATCCGACAAAATATATATTTTCGGCGGACGATTAACGCGCACCTTGCTGTCGCCGACGGACGGCAGCTGTGCCTGTAGCGTTTCCTCATAAAACGCGCCGAGCCATTGCAACACAAGGGGCGTGTCGTGCGGCAGAGCCAAGCGAAGCTGTACCTCGTCACTTGTCACAATCGGGACTTCATTCGGCAAGGAATACGCGATAATTTCCTTGTGCGTAAATTCGCTGGAATACATATTAGCAAAATCCAACGCAAATTTTTCCTCCGCAACAAGCCCAACCAACGGACTGTCATATTTTTCCAAAAACTCATTGAAAAACTGCCGTACCTTTTCTTTATGCAAGCCTTGCGAAATCCAAAGCCACACAGGCATATTCTGGCAAGCAAGCGCGATAGAGCTATACGCATGGTACACAAAATGCTCATGCGCCACTATATCGTAGCACATGGCATACAAAACGCGGTATTCCGAAACCGTACGCATAGGAAGCGGCATAGTCTACCCCCTCGCCAGCTGTAACAACGCTTCTGGAATTTGGTCTAGCGGATATTCTCGTTGGGTCGCGCCTAGCTCCTTGGCGGCCTTTGGCATACCGTACACTACGCAGGTAGCTTGGTTTTGCCCAATGTTTACAGAGCCTGCTTGTTTCATTTTCAACAGTCCTTTCGCGCCGTCATTTCCCATGCCCGTAAGCACAAGCCCGACTGCGTTCGCGCCTACTATTTGTGCCACCGATTCAAATAAAACATCGGCGGCGGGCATAACGCCGTGTATACGATTTCCCACAAAGCAATCTACCGCGAGCTTGCCCTGCTGTTTAATCAGCCGCATATGGCGGTCGGCAGGGGCAATAAGCATACGTCCGCGCATCAAAAAATCGCCCGACTGCGCCTCGCGTATTTCCTGCGGGTACATCGCGTTTAGTCTATCGGCAAATAGCTTGGTAAACCCGCTAGGCATATGCTGTACTACTACCATAGGCGGAATATCCGCAGGCAATCTTTTCAATAATTCCTCTAGTGCATTTGTACCGCCAGTGGACGAAGCCACGGCGATAATTTTTTGTCTGTCGTTTACCGCGACCATTTTTACAATGTCGCGCATGTTTAGCGGCTTCACGCTTTTTGCCATTGTTTCCAAATGGCGCGCAAGAGAAACTGTAAAGCGTGAGGACGTAAGCGGTGTAAAGATAGCAGGCTTTTGCAAAAGCCCATCGCCGCTTGCTCGTTGTATAACATTGATTTTTCCTCCGCTCAAGGACGTATATACTATATTAAGGGCGTATTTACCCTGTATTGATTTTGCCCATGCGGCGTTGTGAGGTGTTTCGTCTATATCCCACAAAAGCGCGTTTGTACCGTTGCGGCTTACGTTGCTTTCGGTATCTATGGGTCTGCTAATAAAGACTACTGATTCAATATATGCTTTTCTTTCAAAAGCTGTCTTGATTGCCTCGCGTATATCGCGTTGCTTGGAAGCAACCAGTAACCGTATATTATTCGCTATTTCCCTCACCTGCCCTTGAACGCATAACGGAAGCAATAATTCCTATTCCCTTGGAAATATCGTCCTCCTGCGTATTTGCAAAACTTATGCGAAAATGCGTTTCCGCAGACGTTGAATATAGCGTACTCGGCGAAACAAGTACCCCATGCTTGATTAGCTCGTTGGTTAGGTCGGCACGAGGCGAGCGTACCCAACAGCCTAAACCGCCCTCGGGCCTTACATACGAGGTATAATCGGAAAGAAAGGTGTCTAACGCAAGCATTGTCCGCTTATATTTTCGGGCGTATATGCTACGTATTTTTGCACAATGGGCGTTAAAATCGCCGTGGGTAAAATACTCGTCCAAGCCGCGCTGGATATAACCAGCCGCGCCGTCCGCGCCGTGCAAACGCTTAATAATATGCGGTGGGCAAGCAATATATCCTGCCAAGCCCGAGGTCAATATTTTATCGAAGCTAGATAGATATATAACTCGCTCCGCGTCCATGGCTCGAAGCGTGGTCGGCCTTTGGCTGTAATAAAAATCGCCGTAGCCATTATCTTCTATTATATACGCATTACAATTATACGCAAGTTTTAGAACCTGCGCCTTTATTTCATTATTATAACACAAACCAGTGGGCGTGTGGAATGTCGGCATTAAATAAAAAATTTTCGGCGAATATTTTTTCACCAAAAAGGTAAATTTGTCCATGTCTAGGCCGTTTTCCAGCATGGGTACTTTTAATATTTTTGCTCCGCGTGAAGCAAACGCCGCTATTCTTTGTGCAGACGAGGGCGTTTCCGTTATTATATAGTCGCCGTGGGATATTAGCTCGTCTAGCAATATGCCAAGCCCTTGGTTTATGCCGCTTGTAATTTGAATATTTTCGGGCAGGGCTTGTATGTCATGCGTTTTGAGAATTTGCGACACTGTAGACCTAAGCGGCCCGAAGCCGTGCCAGCCTGCATAATCAAAGACCTTCGCGCCGTCACGAGCGAGAACGGCATCAAACGCACGCCTAAAATCGTCAGTGGGAAAATACTCCGACATTGTATTTGTCGCGGCAAAATTTATGTAGCCGTCCATGTCTACGCCCTGCGTTGGCACAAATGGAAGCGAGCGGTGTTTTTGTGCTACATAAACACCGCTTCCCATTATCGAATATACAAAATTTCGACTTTCCAGGTATTTGTACGCGCCTGCCACGGTCGCGCTGTTTACCTGCGTTTCGTTAGCAAGCGTGCGAATGGGCGGCAGCTTTGTATCGGGCAAAAGTTTACCTGCGTTTATTTGCTTTATAATTTCCTCGGCAAGCTGTTTATATAAGGGTACGGACGAGCCTTTGTCAATTGTCATTTTCTTGTTCGATTTCTTCTATTTCTTCCTCTCCGTCCTCTTGGGGCGTTTCGGGGACATTATAAAAAATATCGCTTATTACCGCTGGCAATCTTTCCGTATCGGGGATAAAAAACTCCCTGCGTTCCGTAGAGCTAATCGCTACACCGCCCACACTGCCAGGCATAGTAAACGTAGTCACGCTGTCCGCGCTTACGCGTGGGATATACGGAATATACAAAAACGCGTTCATGCCTATGTCGCTACGCACATTTTCCAGTAGCGTGCGTATTATTTCCGCAGGGTCGTTCAATAATGCCTCACGGGTCGTTGCCTGTTGTATTAGCAGGGTCATAAATTCCATTTGTACCGCGTTGCGTTGCAAATCGCCCATGGGGTACAGGCGATACCGCACTACGCCCTCCGCCATTTCGCCGTTTAGTAGCTGTAGCCCTGCGGGTACGTTTATGCGTAGCGGAGGATTTTGGTCTAGCCCCTCGTAAAACATGCGTTGCGGTATATACATTTCCACGCCGCCGATTGCGTCCACGATACGGCGGAACGCAGGCAGGTCTACCTCTACGTGAAAATCAAACTCCACGCCGAGCATTTCACTTATTTGGTCTTTCAGATAAAGAATACCGTCCGTCCGTCCGCCGTGGGAGCGTAGCTCGTTCACCTTTAGAATAGAGGGCGGCCGCAAGCCGTCTGCCCTCATTTGTTCCATGCGGTGTGTTGGAATACGCACGACCATGTCACGCGGAATAGACATAAAGCGAATATCGCCGCTCTCACGGTAAAAAGTGCCAACAATAATAGCGTCCGCAAGCCACTGATTATCTACCCCCACAAATAAAAAGTTGGTACGCAGGGGTATTCTTCCGCTTTCTTCCTCGTCATCGTCGGGCTTTTCTACCTCTATTATATCGGGCAGGCCGTCTGTTCCGTAGTCCTCGCCGTCTGTGCCGTCAATAGGCTCGACATACAGCGGCGGACGCGTGTCTGTTCTGTTCATTACAAGCATTGCGGCAGTTATCCCCGCAGACAAAAACAGCGCGACCCCTGCAATAGAGAACCCGATAAGTAATAGTTTTTTTATTGTTGAATAGTTTTCCTTGAGCCATGCGAAGGCGGATTTTATTTTTTCTATGATAAACAGCTCCTTTTTTCCGAATACACACCTCTTAATTATAACTAATTTTTCCTAAAATGCAAAAGGAAAAAAAATTTTTTATTTTTTTCAAAAATAGTATTTCCTTTTTTGTAAGTTATGAATTATAATAGCAAGTAACAATGAACATAAAAGGGTGGGGTTATTTAATTCAAGGAAATTATTTAACACACTCGCAAAAGAGAGGGGATTTTCTTATGCAGGAACGCAAGTTGTACAAGCGCGTCATAGCCTTGCTTATGACCGCGGTTTTAGTGTTGTCCATGCTTCCCGCCGCTGCCTTTGCAAACGAGGTAGACACAGAGGGAGCAACAGAACAGGAATACAACGCCGCTGACGGGGGCGAAAACACCGTTTACGTTACTGAAGAAGAATCCAATACAGACGAGAACGGCTACATCGAGAGCGAGGGCGGAGCCTTGCCCTACGATGATGATTTTGTTGTGTCGGGGTATAATGACCTCGTGTGGACGTATGACCTAGCAGGTGGGTCAACGCCAAGCGGCTCAAACAGAAACGCTGTTTCTAACGCCGCAGGTGAAACCGTGGGAATTATAACCAGCTCCAGTGTAACAGGCGCAATCACTGTGTTGCCCGATGGAACTATAGAGTTCAATAATACTGGCTCTAACAACCTGAGAATGCAGTTTATGATACGCGGCACAGGCAACTTCTCAGCGGCTGGTTTTATGCCTAACGTCAACTCAAGGTATATTCTTGCATTTAATGCTTCTACAGACCTAGCAGGTACTACACCCCCTGCAAGTTTGCTAGTACGTCCTCCTGGTAGCGGTGACGGCGTTGCAGTTTCGCCTGTAAGCGGCATAAGGTACGAGTACGAATTTTTATACACAGGTACTACCCTTTCCGACAACGGCAATGTCTTTGCTGCAATAGATTCAAGGCTTCCCGCAGGTACTGGGCCTTTATATTTCAGCAATATTCAATTCTATGAAATAACAGACTTTGCTGTATGCGCGCTTTGCGGCGAACCCGCTTGCGAGGAAAATCTATGCCAAATTCCAGAGTTTGGTCTTTTGTACAGCCTTAAAGAAAACCTCTCGCATTTTGAGATAGGCAGGAACTTTAGGCTCGAACCATCATATTTCCTTGGTGCGACACACAGCGAAAATCCTCCTACGGACATCTTGTTGCAAGAAAACGCAAATGGGCGTTATCTGCATATAGACCGCCAAAACGCTAACTCTACGAGGGGTGCTATGTTCTATGCACAAAAATTCCCTCTCCAGGTAGGCGATATTTTACGCGTAGAGGGCGAAATACACACCGATAACTCTAGCCTTGGGTTTAGAGTACAGTCTAATGGTGCTACTGGCAATATGCCTGGAGCCCCCGACAACACAGGAATCGGGCCGTTTACCTTTGAAATTATGATAGACCAACCAACCGTAAATGGCGGTGCGATTCGTCTACTTCCCCATGGTGACAATGCTATCGCACAAATGAGCATCTACGACATGACTCTCTACCGCCCAGAGCCACTGCCCGACAGCGGCGAGCTTTTCGAGCTACAGGCATATCTCGCAGACCGCGACATAAGCGAAGTAATCACGACCACGCCATCAGGTACTCGCGTTTTGGGTGTTACACACGTTGACCCCGAAAACTTTATCACCATAGGCGAACGTGCAGGCGATAAATTCCTTACAGTAAACCGTACAGCAAGCCGCACAAGAGGGCTTCTTATTAACTTCCCATTCAAGCGCGGCGATGTACTACGCATAGAGGGTAACCTAATCTCTGGCGCAGACAATGTCGGCAACGCCGACATGCGTCTACAAGGTCACTCGACCACAGGCTATATGCCAGACGGCGTAGACGGCGCAGCCAATGTAAGGCTAGAAGAACCAGGCCCATTCGTAGTAGAATATGTGGCTTCTACTACTGCGGCGGGCGAAATGCTTCGTTTTGTGGCACATGGCGCAAGTGATTACGCCGCTGTGTACGAAATAACGGCTATGTCCATTTTCCGCCCCGAGGCTGTGCTTTGCGAGTTCTGCGGCGAGCCTGGCTGTGAAACCGAGTGCTTAACATTTATATCTGGCCCGCAGGTCATTACCTCTGTGGAGTATGTATTTGACGTAGCTGGTGCTGTAGGAACTCCTACTATTACGTTTGCTTCTGGTAACTTCCAGTGGCGGCGTAATATAAGCGGCGCGGCAATATCTAACCCCACGAGCTTTGCCTTTACCGCGCCTGGTAATGGTACATTCTCCTGGCAAGTACCCCTTGCCGCAGGTGTAGAGCTAATCGGCGCATCAAACATGGGCGGAGAGCATACCATTGTCGGCGCTGATACATTTACCGTAAGCAAGCTGATTATCAACGGTACAGCACTTACACCAAACCCCGCTTCTATTCCTACCTTTGTACTAGACGGCACATTTGACCCCAACGACGATGAAATGATTGCGCCGCTTCCCAATGGTTGGATGACAGACGCTCCTGTTTTTGCTTCCTGCGACTGCGGAAACACTAAGCTAATTCAGTCTGACAGAAGCATGACAATTCATACGCCTGGCAACCTGCCCGAGCCGCTCGGTGCTGAACGCCCCTTGGTTATCCTCGTACAAGAGGAGGACAGGGACTGCATACCCGCTACCTCTGTAATATGGTCTATGGAAGAACACCTTATCGAGATAGGCGACGATTTTGAGGACGACAACGCGCGCATAGTAGATGCTGAATCTATCCTGTCACCCACTGGCGACGGTGGAGTAAACGTAATCATTATTGCAGCAGACCCATGGGGCTGGCGCGGCGTTGACTTTATAGTCCACGATTTATTAGAAGTGGGCGATATGGTCGTAGCCACGGTTAAAGGTCAAGGCATGGGCGGAGCTATTACTATTCATTCTGAAGCTCCCTATGACGAGGAAACAGGAACAGACCATTCTCTGCTGATTGATAGCTCGGGAGTGCTAGATTCAGACGAGGAATATACTTTCTCATTTGCAGTCACAGAGGAACACCTCAACCGCGGAAGAACACATTTCCGTATGCGTATGGCTGTAGACGAGGGCGATGTGGGTATGTTTGACGTTACCTCCTTTGAGGTAATACGCTCACGCATAAAGCCTCCACCAGAAACATGGGTAACGGTATGGGAGCTTGGCATTGTTCCCGAGCTTGTTACCGCACTAAACGGCAACTCTCGATACAACTATGTACAGCGTTCTGCTAGCCCAGAGTTCTCTATCGTGAACGGCGAGCTTGTTGTTTCTGGCCGTGGGGGCAACTGGTTTGCGTTCGATATTCTCGTAGGCGGCGACAACGGCATAGCACTTGCAGCCGACACGAAATACAAAATAACCGTAGTGGGCGAGGGCGCAACAAACGATATACAAGTATTTTTCCCACTAGACGAAGAACCATGGGAGCTAAATACAGCAACTGCCTATAACGGCGTGGTTTCTGTGGAATTTACAAGCGTAATCCCCTCTGCGGGTGATGCGGTTGTTAATCCGCCTAGAATAAGGGTTGCCACAAGCGGAAGTGACGACTTTACAATAACAAGCGCGAAAATCGAACGCGTGCTAGAGGACGGCGGCTCTGTGCCTGTTTCCTCTTTAGAATACGTGGTTACTGTTTCAGGCGCGACAACCGAGGGCAGCTTTAACCTCGGCGTACGCCCAGACGGCACATGGAGCTGGACAGATGTCGCCATTCCCGCAACAAACGGAACACACAACGTAGTAGTGCCTCTCACCACGACCGCAGGCTTCCTCAATATCGGACAAATCGATGCCATAGCAGGAAGCGGCGCATCAATTTCTTTCGATAAGGTTATCGTCAACGGCATAGAGCTAGAATTTACCGCGCCGCTTGTAATAGAGCCAGGCGACTCATCATCATGGTACTTTGACAATACCTTAGATGCACCTGCTGGCAGAAATGTTGTTCCTATGCCTAACAGCTGGACTCCGCGTTGGTCGAATATGGACGTGTATGATGGTCTAGCATATGCACAAAGCGCGGACGGCTTGACACAGCTCGCTTTCGAGGAAGGCGCAGGGTTTGCCTCCTTGCCTGGCATAATCGTACTGCGTGTAGCCACAGGAAGCACCAACCAAGTAACCTTTGACCTAGGCGGCGGAAACTCCGTTATCGTAAACGTAGGTAACGGCATGAGCGCTACACCGCCGCACAACCCATGGGACGGTCGCGGCGAAGGTTGGATTTTTGAGGGCTGGGCTACCGAGGGCTACAGAAACGTAACCGCTAACACAACCGTATCTGCAAACTGGGTACGCGTGGGCGCAGTAGCATCAGACGGCGCAGGAGACGTAAGCTCCGCCGATATAGTATTCCTAGCACGCGCTGTAGCAGGTCATACTGGCTTTGCTGTCGGAGATACTCGTGTCGCAGACATCAATGGCGACGGCGCAGTAAACGCGGCGGATATTACCGCATTGTTAAGATGGCTTACAGGCTATCGCTTGTCTGATTTGCAAGATGTAGACTAGAGGGGGGGGGCGTTGCCCCTTTCCTACGGAGGACTATGGTGGGAATTTCATCTCGCAGAGTAGTTTTCTGGTAAATAAGAACCTCGCCTGTCATTGTTGGAGCAATGGCGGGTGGGGTTTTTTTATGTAATCGCATAGCAAACATACGAAACCAAAATATGTAAATCAAACACGGATTTAACGGATTTTCACGGATTCACGCGGATTTTATGGTTTTGGCGAAGCATCGTAGATTTACGCAGATTCCATGGTTTTGGCGGAGTGTCGTAGATATGGCTGTTTATGCAACTGTAATAGACTTTGCAGGGTTTCGTAGGGGACGGATTTATCCGTCCCGAGGTATGCACGTTCGTCAATTCGGGTCGGGTAACGTCCATTAAGCAGGCAGTAAGGTGTTGTCTAAGTGGTTTTCTTAGACAACACCGCACACCGACCAACGCGGAGCGAGGTAATCTCGGGACGGATAAATCCGTCCCCTACAAGAACCGCCATAGCAAATGCACTAAGCCAAAATATGTAAATCAAACACGGATTTAACGGATTTTTACGGATTCACGCGGATTTTATGGTTTTGGCGAAGTATCGTAGATTTACGCAGATTCCATGGTTTTAGCGAAGTGTCGTAGATATGGCTGTTTAGGCAACGGTAATGGAATTTGCAAGGTTTCGTAGGGGACGGATTTATCCGTCCCCTACAGTAACCGCCATAGCAAACGCACGAAGCCGAAATATGTAAATCAAACGCGGATTTCACGGATTTTCACGGATTTACGCAGATTCCATGGTTTTGGCGAGGTATCGTAGATATAGCTGTTTAGGCAACTGCAATGAACTTTGCAAGGTTTCGTAGGGGACGGATTTATCCGTCCCGAGGTATGCACGTTCGTCAATTCGAGGCAGATAACGTCCATTAACGCAGAGCGAGGTAACCTCGGGACGGATAAATCCGTCCCCTACGATTACCGCCGCAAAGCCCAAGCCTTAACCTGTTGACATTGACAATAAAACACGGATTTAACGGATTTCCACGGATTTACCCACCAACCCCAAAAACAACGGGTGCGGCTTATTCGGGCGGCTCTTAAACTCGGGGTGAAACTGAACCCCGACATGGAAACGACTATTCGGCAGCTCCACAGCCTCCACGAGCTTGCCGTCTGGCGACGTGCCGCTAATCAAAAGCCCGCTATTAGCCAGCGTTTCGCGGTAAGCGTTGTTAAATTCAAAGCGGTGGCGATGTCTTTCGCTTATTTCCGTTTTTTGGTATAGGCTATATAGCCGCGAGCCATGCGTGATGACACAGGGGTACGCGCCGAGGCGCATTGTTCCGCCGCTGCCGACCATGCCCTCTTGGTCGGGCATAAGGTCAATTACTGGGTGCTTGCCCCTTTGGCTAAATTCGCCCGAGCTTGCACTTTCTAATCCGCATACGTTTCTCGCAAATTCAATGACCGCAATCTGCATACCTAGGCAAATGCCTAAATATGGTATATCGTTTTCGCGTGCAAAGCGACACGCGGCGATTTTGCCCTCTATGCCCCTCTCGCCGAAGCCGCCAGGCACGATTATGCCATTGACACCTGCCAACAATTCCTGCGCGCCCGCGGCTTCACATTCCTCGCTGTCTACCCATTTTATATTCACCTGTACGCCTGTTTCAAAGCCTGCGTGACGTAGGCTTTCGGTAATCGAAAGGTACGCGTCGTGAAGCCTTACATATTTGCCGACAATGGCAATGGTTATGGCATTTTCTGCCAATGAGGATATTTTCTGGGTCATGCTCTGCCATTCGCGTAAATCGGCAGGGGGAACGTCAAGCCCAAGCTGACGGCAAACGACCATGTCTAAGCCGTTTTTGTGCAGCATAAGCGGGGCCTCGTACAAGGACGGCAGGGTAACATTTTCGATAACGCAATCGGGCTTTACGTTGCAAAACAGCGCGATTTTTTCCTTTATTCCTGCGGTCAAAGGCTCGTCCGCACGCGCGATAATGACATCGGGCGCGATTCCCATCGCCTGTAGGTCTTTTACCGAATGCTGTGTAGGCTTCGATTTATGCTCGCCAGTGGCTTTCAAAAAGGGAACAAGCGTAACATGAATAAACAGGCAGTTTTCGCGCCCTTTTTCTAGGGAAATTTGTCGAATGGCTTCGATAAAGGGCTGGCTTTCTATATCGCCGATTGTTCCGCCTATTTCGGTAATCATAATGTCGGCTTGGCTGTTTTTCGCGCCCTCATAAATGAAGTTTTTTATTTCGTCCGTGACATGGGGAATAAACTGCACTGTCACGCCCAAAAATCCGCCCTCGCGTTCGCGTTGCAGGACATTCTGATAAACCTTGCCCGAGGTCAAATTGCTTAGCTTTGTCAAATTTTCGTCTATAAACCGCTCATAATGCCCTAGGTCGAGGTCGGTTTCCGCGCCGTCGTCGGTTACGAACACCTCGCCGTGCTGAAACGGACTCATTGTGCCAGGGTCAACATTCATATAAGGGTCTAGCTTTTGTGCCGCTACCTTTAGACCGCGCTGTTTAAGCAGTCTGCCGAGCGAGGCGGCGGTAATGCCCTTGCCTAGCCCAGAAACAACGCCGCCAGTTACAAAAATATATTTTGCCATGCTTTTACTCCCATTCTACGGTTGCGGGCGGTTTGGATGTAATATCATACACAACGCGGCTCACTAGCGGTATTTCGTTCGTAATTCGCGCCGATATTTTGCTCAAAATCTTGTGCGGAATTTGCGTATATTCGCAGGTCATAAAGTCGGTGGTGGTAACTGCACGCAGTGCGACTACTGGCTCGTACGTGCGGTCATCGCCCTTCACGCCCACGGACAGCGTGTCCGTGAGTACCGCAAAATACTGGCTCGGCTTCGTCCGCATACGGTCAAGCTCCTCGCGCATAATCGCGTCCGCCTTACGCAAAACCTCTAGCTTACGCTCCGTGATTTCGCCCATTACGCGTATGGCAAGCCCCGGCCCTGGGAACGGCTGACGGTTTACTAGCTTGCTTGGCAGACCTAGCTTCCTGCCTAGCACTCGCACCTCGTCCTTAAACAGCCCCGACAGCGGCTCGACAATTTTTTCAAAATCTAGCTTTTCGGGCAAGCCGCCTACATTGTGGTGGCTTTTGATTGTCGCGCCGTGAATACCTCCGCCCGACTCCACAATATCGGGGTAAATCGTGCCCTGTGCAAAAAACGGTATTTTTCCTAGCTTTTTCGCTTCTTCTTCAAATACGCGAATAAACTCCTCGCCGATAATTTTCCGCTTCGCCTCTGGCTCGGTCACGCCCTTTAGCTTTCCAAGGAAGCGTTTTTGCGCGTTTACGCGAATTAGGCGCAGA
Source organism: Defluviitaleaceae bacterium (assembly GCA_009777845.1). GTDB lineage: Bacteria > Bacillota > Clostridia > Lachnospirales > WQUN01 > WQVC01. Next base: position 45,722 of record WRLD01000015.1, on the reverse strand, counting down.
TTGCGTTTAGAAAATACGGCCTCTATCTCGTCCGCTTCGTTTTGCCGCATAAAGCCGTGGTCTACGAAAATACAGGTCAGCTGCCCAGGCACTGCCTTGGATAGCAGGCTCGCGCATACCGAGGAATCCACGCCGCCAGACAACGCAAGCAGAATGTTTTGCTTGCCTACCGTGCCGCGGATTTCGTTAATTTGCAGCGATACATAATCGTCAAGCCTGTAATCCCCCACCGCGCCGCATATTTCGTACAAAAAATGCCCTAAAAACTCGCGGCCGTCGTTGGTATGCTCCGATTCTGGGTGAAACTGTACGCCGTACAGCTTTTTCTCGCGGTTTTCACAGGAAGCGATACAGCTTTCTGTGGTTGACGTTACGCAAAAGCCCTCTGGCAGGCGCGTGACCCTGTCGCGGTGGCTCATTAACGCGGAGAACGGCGGGCCCGCAGACAGCGGCGTAACCGTGACACAGCCGTACTCGCCTGTATCCGCCGTAGAAACCTCGCCGCCAAGCATATGGCACATCATTTGCATACCGTAGCAAATGCCTAAAATCGGTATGCCAAGCCCCCAAAGCTCGGGTTCGCATTTTGGCGAATCTGCCAAATATACGCTTTTTGGGCCGCCAGTAAGTATTATTCCTATGGGGTTCAACGCCTTAATTTCGGCGGCGGTTATATGCCCCGACTTGATTTCCGCATACACGGACAAGCCCCTAACGGCGCGGGCGATTAGTTCCTTGTATTGCCCGCCGAAGTCTAATACTAGTACGAGTTGATTTGTGGGTGTAGGTTGATTCATGGGATAACTCCTATCTTTTTTTGTTTTTTTGTTTTTTGATTTTTTTTGATTTTTTTGTTTTCCGTAGGGGGCGGACTTGTCCGCCCCGAGGTTTGCACGTACTAAATTGATGTGACGTTGCCCCTCCACGGTTTGCGGTTTTTTTGCGTACCTCGCACATATTACGTGCGTACCTCGGGGCGGACAAGTCCGCCCCCTACAAAAACCAAAACACGCACGCTTTCCGTAGGGGGCGGACTTGTCCGCCCCGAGGCTTGCACGTACCAAATTGATGGGACGTTGCCCGTCCTGCGGTTTTCGTGATTTTTGCGTACCTAGCACATATTACGTGCGTACCTCGGGGCGGACAAGTCCGCCCCCTACAAAAACCAAAACACGCACGCTTTCCGTAGGGGGCGGACAAGCAGGCAGTAAGGTGTTGTCTAAGTGGTTTTCTTAGACAACGCCGCACGCCGACCCTGTCCGCCCCGAGGCTTGCACGTACTAAATTGATGGGACGTTGCCCCCTCCGCGGTTTTCGTGATTTTTGCGTACCTCGCACATATTACGTGCGTACCTCGGGGCGGACAAGTCCGCCCCCTACAAAAAACAAACTACGCACGTACCAAATTGACAAGACGTTGCCCCTACTGCTCATACGTCCGCAATATCCCCTCCGCGACCTCTCGCCTCGATATACGCAAATCCATCGCCTGTTTTTCGATATAGCGGTGTGCTTCTTTTTCGCTCATATTCAAAATGGAGATAATTAACAGCTTTGCGCGGTCAATAATGCGTACGTCTTCGATTTTTTGCCGTAGGTTGATATTTTCCGTCTGCATACGTTTAAGCCTATTATGCGCCGCGCCAGCTAGTTTTAGCGACGACCAAAACACCGCCTTATTCACGGGCTTTGAAACCATCAAAACCCCGTCGCCCTCACACGCATCCGCCACCGCGTCAAAAATGTCCGCGTTCACAATAAGTATAATTTGCGAAACGCTTTTAGATGCTACATCTCGCGAAAAGCTCTCGCCTGTTTCGGCTCGGAGCGGCGCATTTACTATAACCAAATCAAAGTCCCTTTTCAAGAGCATACGCCGCGCCTCGTTACATGCTTCGAGTGTCACTATTTCCCTAATTGTCGGAATTTCGCCTAGCATTTGTGTAATAAAAGCCGTACCCTTTTCCGAGCATGATACGATTAAGGCGTTTTTCACAGTACACGGCTCCTTGTTTGAAATTTTTTACGTTACAGCAAAATACCTAGCCTTATAAAACTCAATCTTATTAGTAGCGGCAACAAACTCCGCCGCTTCCTTCTGTTTCGCATCAATAAATTTGCAAAGCAATTCCTCGCCAATTATACCCTTCACGAACTCGCTCGCTTGTGCAAGCACAATAGCCTGCGACAGGCTTTCGGGCAGGGCGGTAAGCGTGTCAGTTACGCTTTTGTCCGCGGTGAACAAATTCACATTTGTGGCGGGCGGCAGCGGCAAATTGTTTTCTATTCCGTCCAGCCCTGCGGCGAGAATAAGCGCGAGCGCGATATACGGATTAAGCGATGGGTCGGGGGAGCGTAGCTCCATTCGCGAGTTCTTGCCCGAATCCGCGGGTATTCTGATTAACTGCGAGCGGTTTTGATGTGACCATGACACATATTTTGGGGCTTCAAACTTGCCTAGTCTTTCGTAGGAATTAGCGAGCGGATTCAGAAACAGCGTAATTTCGGGTATTTTTGCCAAAACGCCTGCGATAAAGCCCTCGGCCGCCTTAGCATGTCCGCCGTTAGCATGTCCGAAAACATTCTGCCCGTTGTGCGTAAAGGAAATATTTATACGCAAGCCGCTGCCTGGCGCGTCTGGTATCGGCTTTGGCATAAACGAAGCAAACAAGCCGTGCCGCGCGGCTACCGCCTTTACTGCCGACTTGAATATTTGGAAATTGTCTACGCAGACGAGCGGCTCGCTGTATCTACAGTCTATTTCATTCTGTCCAGGCCCTTGCTCGTGATATGAGCCTTTAGGGTTTATTCCCATTTGCTCTAGGGCTAGACAAATTTCGCGCCGTACGTCCTCGCCGCGGTCGAGCGGCGAAATGTCGAGATAGCCGCCATTGTCGAGCGTTTCGCCTGTTGGCTGTCCGTTTTCGTCCGCCTTGAAAAGGTAAAACTCACATTCCGTGCCTATTTGGAAGATGTAGCCCAGGTCCTCGGCGCGTTTTACCACGCGCTTCAATAAGCACCTGCCGTCATTGATAAACTCCGAGCCGTCGGGCGTTTTTATATCGCAATAAAAACGCGCGACCCTGCCCGAGCCTGGCCGCCACGGAAGCACCGTAAGCGTGGACGGGTCGGGGAACAGGAACAAATCCGACTCCGTCACCTCACGGAAGCCGCTTACGGCGTAGGCATCAAAGCCTACGCCCTCCGCAAAAGCGGCCTCCAGCTGGTCTGCCATAATCGACACGTTTTTCTGTAGCCCGAAAATATCACAGAACGTAAGCCGTACAAATTTTACGTCATTTTCTTGTACAAATTTAAGGACTTCTGCTGTTGTATACATACAAGCTCCCCTACTCTACCGTAACGCTCTTGGCTAAATTACGCGGTTTGTCTATGTCTGCGCCCTTGTTGGCGGCTACGTAATAGCTAAAAAGCTGTAGCACGATAACCGACAAGGACGGCGAAAACAAATCTACTGTCGGCGGCAACAAAATATGCGACTGGTGGTCGTTTTGCTCCGCATTCTCAAAATTGCTTAGAAGCAAAACCTTTGCGCCGCGGCTTATTACTTGCTCCACGTTGCTTATTATTTTTGGGTACAGGCGTTCGCAGTTGGCTATAGCGACCACGAGCGTTTCTTCTTCTATAAGGGAAATAGTGCCGTGCTTTAGCTCGCCGCCCGCGTAGGCCTCGGAGTGGATATACGATATTTCCTTTAGTTTAAGCGAGCCTTCCATGGCGATTGCGTAGTCGATGTTTCTTCCTATAAAGAATATGCTCTTGTACCCCACGCAGGAGGCCGCGTATTTTTGAATGGTGTCTACTTGGGAAAGAAGCGTTTCTACCTTGTCGGGCAAAAGGGCAATTTCGGCGGTTAGCTTGTCGGAATCGTCCGCAGTGAGCTTGCCGAGCCGCAACGCAAACTCGATGGCAAGAATATACAGCACAACCAATTGCGCCGAAAACGCCTTAGTTGTGGCTACGGCTATTTCCGGCCCTGCGGCGGTGTAAAAGCATATGTCCGATTCCTTGGCAATCGCGCTTCCCACCACGTTTACAATAGACAGCGTGTGCGCCCCTCTTGCCTTCGCCTCGCGCATGGCGGCTATGGTGTCGGCTGTTTCGCCCGACTGACTAACCAAAATCACAAGCGTGCGTTCGTCCACAATCGGGTCTTTGTACCTAAATTCGCTAGCAAGCTCCACCTCTACAGGGAAACGGCACAGCCTCTCAAACACGTATTTTGCCACAAAGCCCGCATTGTACGCCGAGCCGCAAGCGGTGATTACGATTTTGTTAAACTGCGTAATATCAAGCTCGTTCATGGCTTCGCGGACGCTCGCGCTTGTGTTGTTGATTGTGTCGCGCATGATTTTTGGCTGTTCCATAATTTCTTTAAGCATAAAATGCGGATAGCCGCCTTTTTCCGCGCTGTCGAAGCTCCACGTTATCGTTTCGGGCGTTTTTTGCAGCTCCTCCTTGTCAAAGTCAAAAAACCGCACGCCGTCCTTGCGTAGTATAGTGATTTCCTTATCGTTCAAATAATAGACCTTGTTGGTATGTTTAAGTATGGCAGGCACGTCCGAGGCGATAAAGTTCCCATGCTCGGAAACGCCGACAATCAGCGGATTGTCCTTTTTCACCGCTATAAGCGTTTCAGGCTCGTCAAGGCACATTATGCCTAACGCGAAGGAACCCTCCAGCCGACCTGTCACCTTTATAACCGTATCTAAAATATTGCCCCTGTGGTAGTATTCCGCAAGCTGCGCGATTACCTCGCTGTCCGTCTGCGAAGCAAAACTAACGCCGCGCCGTTCCAAATATTCCTTTAACTGCTTGTAGTTTTCGATAATGCCGTTGTGAACAATCGCAATCTTGTTTTGGCTTCCTATATGCGGGTGCGAGTTTACGTCCGACGGCTCGCCATGCGTAGCCCACCGAGTATGCCCGATACCCAAATGCCCAAACAGCGGCTGTTCCTCCAGCCGCGTTTCCAGCGCGTTTAGCCTGCCCTCTTGCTTCGCCACACTAAAGCCGTCATTTGCATACACCGCAATCCCTGCCGAGTCATACCCGCGATACTCTAGTTTTTTTAGCCCGTCTACGATAATAGGGACGGCATCTTGCGCTCCGACATAACCAATAATGCCACACATATTACATTCTCCTTTAATTTGGATAATATGAAATTTTAACATTTATATGATTAAAAAAAAAGCCCTATGTTAATGTGGTAGAGCTATGTATGGGGTGGAGTGGGGATTTGGTGGGTTTACATGGGATTGCGTGCGTTCTTTAGAGAGTAATGGAACGCGGATTTTCGCGGATTTGGCGGATTTTCGCGGATTTTTTCGGGCGTGTTTATTAAAATCTGCTTAATTAAAATCTGCGTTCCGTAATATCAATTTTAGTTCATGTTTCTGCTGTGCCTCTCGCCCTCTGTGCCTCTGTGTCTCTGTGTGAAAAAATCTTTTAACTAAAGAATGGGGATATACGCTTTACCTGCGTTCATTATTTGTCAAAACCATTTCACACAGAGGCACAGAGGCACAGAGGGAGCGTGACATAACAGGCAATGAGTGCGAATTTAATGGATTTAAAAGCATAGAACTCGGATTTTGCCCACGTAAATTACTAAACGGCGATATATTTTCCCAAGAGCCAATCCGCCGAATCCGTGTGAATCCGTTAAATCCGTGTTCCATTACTTTTAATTTACATGGATAAAATCTGTACCCCACTGCCGTCAATTTACACGGAAAGAATCCGCGAAAATCCGTTAAATCCGCGTAAATCCGCGTTCCATGACTTTATTCTCTTAAACTACCCCCTGCGCCAACATAGCCGTTGCCACCTTCTTAAACCCAGCGATATTCGCGCCTGCCACAAAGTTGCCTGCCATATTGTACTCCTTGGCGGCTTCGTTCATTTGGGTAAAAATACCGCTCATTATGCCCTGTAGCTTGCTGTCTACCTCGTCAAACGTCCACGCCAGGCGCGCGCTGTTTTGGCTCATTTCTAACGCGCTTACGCTTACACCGCCCGCGTTCGCAGCCTTACCAGGCGCGAACATTATTCCCTTTTCTTGGAATACGTGTACAGCCGCCTTGGTGCAAGGCATGTTCGCGCCCTCTGCCACGGCAATACAGCCGTTGGCGGCGAGCGTCAACGCGTCCGCTTCGTGCAGCTCGTTCTGCGTGGCGCATGGCAGGGCGATGTCGCAGGGTATGTTCCATACACCAGTTCCTGCCGTATATTTGGCAGATGGGCGATAGCGTAAATATTCGTTTATACGCTCGCGGCGTACCTCTTTTATTTCCCGAATCGCCGCTAGGTCTATTCCGTCTGGGTCGTGAATAAAGCCGCCCGAGTCGCTCATTGTCACGACCTTCGCGCCAAACTCCATTGCCTTAATCGCGGCGTGGATTGCCACGTTTCCGCTACCCGAAATGCTTACCGTCTTTCCGTCAAAGCCGTTGTTTGCGTTCGCGAGCATGTCGCGCGTAAGGTACAGCAAGCCGAAGCCAGTCGCTTCCGTACGCCCCAGCGAGCCGCCGTAAGCGATGCCCTTTCCTGTAATAAAGCCCTCGTAACGGCCGACTATGCGCTTGTACTGCCCGTACATGTAGCCAATTTCCCTTGCGCCTACGCCTATATCCCCTGCGGGAACGTCCTCGTCAGGCCCAAGATATTTGTGCAGCTCGGTCATCAGGCTTTGGCAAAAACGCATGACCTCCGCATCTGATTTGCCCTTGGGGTCAAAATCCGCGCCGCCCTTACCTCCGCCGATGGGCAAGCCCGAAAGCGCGTTCTTGAAAATTTGTTCAAAGCCAAGAAATTTTAAAATACTCGCGTTTACGGAGGGGTGGAAGCGCATACCGCCCTTGTAAGGCCCTATGCTACTGGAAAACTGCACGCGGTAGGCGGTGTTGACCTGCACTCTGTTATTGTCGTCAAGCCAAGGAACACGAAAGGTAATAATGCGTTCGGGGATTGCCATTCGTTCTAAAATGCTTGCGTCCTTGTACGCTGGCTCGTTGTCCACAATGGTGGCAAGCGAGCTAAAAACCTCGTCAAGCGCTTGGTGAAACTCCTTTTCGCCTGGGGTTTTAGCTATTACTGACTCGATTACACTTTTTGTGTAAGACATGAAATCTTCCTTTCGGGTATGTTAGAATTAAAACAACGCCCACCGCATGGCATGTCAAAAAAAGCCCGACACTGTGCCACTTGATGAACGCCTTTGTTCACACTGGGGATATTTTATAGCAATGGGCGTTAGTATGCAAGTATTTTTTGGCGGAAAACAAAGGGACGTTGAAAAATCAACGCCCCTAAGGCAAGCTCTTTAGAAAGAATTAGCAAGCTGTAGTAACGTGTTTAAAAACAACGCATTGGCAACGATAGCAAGCACAAAGCCTATTGCCGCCCATATAAGTGCGGCTTGTGCCCATGTTTTCCTGTTTTCGTTACCAGCGCCGCCAAACGCCCACACAAAAAGCATGATAACATTTACACACGGAATCATCATAATAAGGAATGTAATTACCCAATCCTTTACTTTCATTACGCTGTTGTCCATTTTTAACTCCTCTTTTCAATAAGATTTATTATATTATGCAGTACGGAATTGCTGTTTACAACCATTGGCGCGTGGTGCGGAAACAGCTTTACCATTCTGAAAATATACACACTAATAAAAATAAGTAAAAAAACAATTGTGAATGTTTTTAACATTTCGGCTTTTTCGGGCTTCATGTGCTTAACCGCCATAGCACACGCAGTAAATGCGACCACTGGCACAAAAAGCGGGTGCAGCTTTAAACTTTCCGCAAAATTGCCTGATAAAAACAGCAAGCCCGCCCGAGTTAGCCCACATGCAGGGCAGGGCAAGCCCACAAAAATCATAGACGGGCAAGCATACCCAAACAGCATATTCACAAAAATAAAATATATGCAAAAAGCCCCTGCTCCTATAAAATAACGCATAGTAGGCAACCTTTCAGATGTTGTAAAACTGTAACACATTCTTGTATAATATGTCAAACATAAAGGAGTGAGCCGCCATGAATTTCAAGCAATTCCTAGACCTAATGGACATTTTGCTCGGGGAAAACGGCTGTCCGTGGGACAGGGAGCAGACCCATGAAAGCCTTAGGCAGTACCTGCTCGAAGAATGTTACGAGGTAATTGACGCAATAAATAAGGACGAGCCGAGCGCGTTGTGCGAGGAGCTAGGCGATGTATTGTTGCAAGTTGTTTTCCATGCGAAGCTCGCGGAAAAAGCGGATAAATTCAAAATAGAGGACGTAATTCAGCATGTTTCGGACAAGCTGATTAGCCGACATACCCATGTTTTTGGTGCGGACAGCGCGAAAAAAGGCGAGGACGTAATAAAAATATGGGAAGCCAACAAGGAAAAGGAACGCCCGCGCTCGGTGCGTGATGCCATGAATGATGTCCCCAAGGCGTTACCTGCGCTTGTCCGCGCTTCTAAGGTAATCAAGCGTTCCAAGAGAGAGCTGTCCGCCAAGGAGGACATAATAGCGGACATTAACGCACGGCTTGCACAGCCAGTTATTGACGGTGATGGGCTTGGCGGTGTTTTGATGTCGTTGGTGGAGCTTGCGAATGTTTTGGGGGTAAATGCGGAATTGTCCTTGGCTAACTGCGTTGAGGAATTTATAAACTCATAAATTGGTATATTATTCCTTTTTTGTGACTATATTTATACTAACGCACCCACAAGTCACCCACAAAGGAGAATGACCATGACATACGCGCCCACCGCCAACATAGCGGTTGCACCAAAAAAGCAAGCCAAGCAAAAAGCAAAACGTCTAAGCCGAGAAGATGTTGAAATTATTATGGCGCTCGAAGCGGTTAAAAGCGATATGGAGTTTCTACATAATTGCTTCGACCACACCACGGACGCAATTTTAGTAGACAGTCTAGTATACGAGCTAAAAGCCGCAAACCTGAAATACCAGTATTATCTAAATATGTGCAAAAAAAAGGGCATAGTCCACGGGAGCATTATATGAGCCTTTACAATTTAGCCTTAGCCGCGTTGGGAATTTTTTTCGCGGCGTATCTTTTACATACGCGCCAGTTTAGCTGGGCTTTAGGCGTAGCAAAAAATTCCATAGTCGGAATTGTAGGGCTGTTAGTCTGCAATTTTTTGTTTGCGGGGCTTGCGGTTGGCATAAATATTGTTACTGTGCTTGTGGTGGGCGTGCTTGGCGTGCCTGGGTTTTTGCTGTTGTATGCTACGCAGTTCTTGCTGTAGGAAGCCTACGACCGCGAGCCTGGCTTCGTTATCGGCACGCCCTGCTTGCACAGCGGACAATCCTCTGGCGAGTACGAAGCAATTTCCGTAGTAAACGCCGCCGAGGTTTTTACGCCAAAATCTATTTTGCCGCCGCTGCGGTCTACGATTACGCCCACGCCTGCGATTTTGCCGCGGTTGAGCCGCACGAGTTCCAGTATTTCAAACACCGTGCCGCCTGTGGTGATTACGTCCTCGGCTACGACTACGCTCGCGCCGTCGGGTATTTCAAAGCCGCGCCGAAGTGTCATTTTTCCGTTTTCGCGTTCCGCAAAAATACTTTTCGCGCCGAGAATACGCGCCAATTCGTAGCCCCAAACAATTCCGCCGATAGCAGGCGCAACTACTATGTCGATTTTTTCGCCCGAAAAGCGTTCGGCTGCGATTTTAGCTAATGCCTCCGTGTATTCGGGGTACTGCAAAACCCTTGCGCACTGCATATATTGCGCCCCATGCCGCCCCGAGGTGTACAAAAAATGGCCGTCAAATAAGGCCTCCGCCTTTTGCAAAATTTCCTGTGCGTTCATTATATAACTCCCCTTATCTCGTCTAAAGTAATCTGCTCGCGCTTCATATAAGCAATCAAGCCGTCAAGAATTTCCATAGTGACACGCGGATTGGTAAAATTTGCCGTGCCTATTGATACCGCCGTTGCGCCTGCCATTATAAACTCGACTACGTCCTCCCATGTAGCCGCGCCGCCTGTGCCTATTATCGGCAGGCTTACCGCCTTAGCCACCTGATAGACCATTCTCACCGCAACTGGCATAATCGCACGCCCAGAAAGTCCGCCTATTGTGTTGCCTAGTACGGGCTTTTTTTTGTGAATGTCTATTTTCATTCCAAGCAACGTGTTAATAAGGCACAGCGCGTCCGCGCCGCCCGCTTCCGCGCCCTTGGCTATGGAAACAATGTCGGTCACGTTCGGGCTGAGCTTTACAATTACTGGTACGGCGGACACGCTTTTTACCGCGCGCGTCACCTCCTCCGCCATTTTCGGCTCTGTTCCCATTGCCATGCCGCCCGCCTTTACGTTCGGACAGGAAATATTAAGCTCAAAGAAGTCTACGCCGTCCACGTCCGCAAAATCGCGCGCCACATTTACATAGTCCTCTACCGTACGTCCGCACAAATTTACAATCACCTTAGCCGAAAAGTCCTTCAAAAACGGCAAATCCTTTTCGATAAAGGCCTTCGCGCCAGGGTTTTGCAAGCCCACGGCGTTTAATATACCGCCATGCGTTTCCGCTATGCGCGGCGGCGGATTGCCTTCCCACGGCTCGTGCGAAACGCCCTTGACAGTAATCGCGCCTAGTCGGTTTAAATCAACAAACTTCGCGTACGCGCTACCGTTCCCAAAAGTACCAGAAGCGGTAATAATTGGGCTGTTTAGTTCAATTCCTGCTATTTTTACGGTTAGTAACATTATGCTACTCCTCTAGTGTTTTTTGTGGTAGAATAAGTATAACATAAAAACACCACAAAGTCGCACATAAAAAATCGCCGAAGGCGAATCAAAAATAGGGGTGATTTAAAATGACTAATTTATCATTTGTAAAAATGCACGGTTGCGGAAACGACTATGTTTATTTTGATTGCTTTGACAAAAACAAAATAGAAGCTCCTCACGCGCTGGCAAAAAAGCTGTCCGACAGGCACAGGGGCATAGGAAGCGATGGAATAGTGCTTATTTTGCCGTCCGATGCCGCCGATGCAAAAATGCGAATGTTTAACGCGGACGGCACGGAAGCCGCCATGTGCGGCAACGCAATCCGCTGTGTAGGCAAATATTTGTACGAAAGCGGCAGAGCAAAAAACCCGCGGCTAAAAATAGAAACCCTAAGCGGCATAAAATCGCTGGAGCTGGAAATAACTGGCGAACAGGTACGCTCCGTGCGCGTAGACATGGGCGCAGCAAGGCTAAAGCCCGAGGCCGTCCCAGTAAACCTCGTGGGCGAGAGCATTATCGGGCGCGTGGTAAATATCGCAGGCACAGCCTACGAAATAACATGCGTAAATATGGGAAACCCCCATGCGGTGATTTTCCAAGACGATATTGAGCAGTTCGACCTAGCCGTAACAGGCCCCGCAGTCGAATGTGCCAAAATTTTCCCCGAGCGCGTTAATTTTGAGGTAGCGCAAATCGTAAACCGCCGCAATATCCGTATGCGCGTCTGGGAACGCGGAAGCGGCGAAACAATGGCTTGCGGCACAGGCGCGTGCGCGGTAGCGGTAGCCGCCGTCTTGATGGGCTACTGCGACAAAGGCACAGACATCAACGTGGAGCTACGCGGCGGTACGCTTACAATCAATTACACAGACGAAACGGTTTATATGACTGGGGATTGTGAGAGGGTTTTTGAGGGCTTGCTTTGCGAATGTTAAAGCCTATTTTAAAATACCCAGGCGGCAAGGCTCGGGAGCTAAAACACATACTGCCCATTATCCCACGCACGGTAAACCGCTTTTTTGAACCATTTGTAGGCGGCGGCGCGGCATATTTTTCTTTTGACAACGCAAAACAATACTTCATAAATGACGCTTCCAAGGAATTGATTTCCGCGTACAGGGCGGTAAAAACGCAGGATATTGACTTTTTCGACACGCTAACCGCTTTAAACGAGGATTGGAAGCTACTGGCAACGCTCGAACATTCCAGCGTTGGTTTTGCTGTAGCCTCGCTTTCAATTGTCAAAAAATACGGGCTTGAAGCCTTTTTCATTGATTATCTGCTAAAAATGTACAAGCAGAAACGAGCCTATATACAGAAGCAGGAATCGCTAGGAAACGTCATAACGGCGGAAAACGAGCTGTCCATATTTGAAACCGCCGTAAAGTCAAGCTATTACGCCGCAGTTAGAAAAATCTATAACCAAAACCGAAAACTTGGCGATTTACAGGCAAACGCCGCTTTCTATTTTTTCGTGAGAGAGCTTTGTTATTCGTCCATGTTTCGTTTTTCCGCCAACGGCGATTTTAATGTGCCTTACGGCGGAATGAGCTACAATTCCAAGAGCTTTGACGAAAAATTAAAATACTTACGCTGCGCGCCATTGCTTTCACGCCTTGAAAATACGGACATCTACGACACCGACTTTCAAGAATTTGTAGAAATGTTTCGGCTACGCAAGGACGATTTTCTTTTTCTTGACCCGCCGTACGATACGGAGTTTTCCACCTATGACGAAAACGAGTTTGGCAAAAAAGACCAAGCTCGGCTTGCCGATTGCTTGCGTTCGTTGCAGGCAAAATGGTTGCTTGTCATTAAGGACACGGACTTTATTAGGGGCTTGTATCCGCAGGGGGATTCGGGGATATTTTACCAAGAGTTTGATAAGAGCTATTCGGTTAGTTTTATGAACAGGAACGCCAAAAACGCGAAGCATTTAATTATTACGAATTATGAGGTGGTATAAATGGCATACAGGACATTTCTATTCTTAATCGCATATGCTTTTTTTGCAGTGTCTATTTTTACAGGGTGTAATGCTGTCGCTCGCACAGCAAACGACACCGAATCCACTTCAGAGCATTCATTTTTTGGGGTTTGGCAATTGGAGCAAATTGCCATAAGCGTTTATCACAAAGGTGATTTGGACTTGTCCGCCCCGCCCGCACGAATGCCCATTATTGAAGATTTTATTGGCTCGGAGCTAGAAATTACCGCCGATTTTGTCAGATTAGGGGACAGAACGCTGTATTCCCCCGAATATCATGTAAGCCAACCTAGTACAGACTGGCTTTTTTCTAGCGATGAGTATATCTGGGAAGCCGAATATTATAATTCGCTTGATGAATTTATTGAGGAAATGGAGAAAAGCAACATAGCTATTGGGTATGCCAACGATAACAAGGACAGCACACACATTACTAGGGTGTTTGCTTCATACCCTCAATATTCGGAGCATTGGTTTCAAGGTTGGCTTCTCGACCCCGAAGCAGACAACGGCGACTACCTTTTTAACCCATTATTTCAAAATTTTATTCTTCTAAACAACGACTATATGCTTGTCGGGGGAACGTCCCTAATTTTAGCGAGAAGAATTTAACCACAAAGCAGGGCGAACGCCGACCACCCAGCCAGCGACAGCGTCGCCGCCGACGAGTATCTCGCCGTCATGGCTGACATGGACGGCATCAACACTCAATCCGCCGGGCGAACGAATCCACCAACATGAAGTCCACCCTGCGGCGGCATGTGCTTTTCTTGCTTCGTCATACTGGTCGTGCAAATAATAGCCGTTCGGGCTAAGAACGTATTTACTGTTTTTCCATTCATAGCGTTCCTTGTTACGCAAGGCTCCGCTATCGCCGAAATATTTTACTAATTCGTCCAAACTTAGCAAAAACACCTTGTCGGTAGTCGCTCTACCGCCCGCTGTGCCGTACCATGGGTTATCTGGGTTTTCGTTCCGCGTTTCGGCGATTGCCGATTTTTCCGCGCCCAGACTATTGTAAAACTCGCCGTTTAGATATTCCCGCAAAGTACAATTTTCCCATGTTATATCTGTAAATTCGACATGGTACGCCCGTTGCTCGATAATTTTTTCCGTTATAAGCAACGCCTTATTATTTTGCACATCAAGCACGCGCCAGTCAAAGCCGCCAAACTGGTAAATACTACCGACAGCGGGCGTTACGCCAGTTTTTTTACTTTCCAAGACATTCCCTCCCCTACTCCACCGACGACGGCGGAATACCCTTGTACTTCTTAAACAGACGGCTAAAATAAAATATATCCGCAAAGCCGCAAAGCCCCGCTACCTCGGTTACGTTCCATTTTCCTGTGCGTAGCATGTCCTCGGCTTTGTTTATGCGTATTGTGTTCAAATAATCGCGGAAGGCTACGCGCGTTTCGCGTTTGAAAACCGCGCCGAAGTAAACGGGGTTGAGCGATACGGCGGCGGCCACGGTAGAAATCGTCAGCGGCTCGGCAAAATGCTCGGCGATATAGCGAATCGCCTGTTTTACGCGCGGGTCGTAGCGGCATGTGTCGGCTTCGTAAACGAGCATTTCCATATATCGCTGCAAAATCAACATCAAGCGCGCCCGCGAGCGCATTACGTAGCCCTCGCTTTTTGTGGCAAAATCCTCGCTTAGCTTGCGGTAAAGGGAAACAACATCGTTTTGCATACCTATTTTTGCGTGCAGGGGCAAGGGTATGCTCGCTTCCTCGCCTGCTGGCGTGCTTAAATTAAAATTGACGGCAAAGCACTCGAATTTTTCCGGCTCGCCGCTTACCGCCGAACGCTCCGAGCCTTTGGGAATACACAATAAATCGCCCTCCCCCACAAGGATTTTCTGGCGATTGATTGTATAAATCGCTTGCCCGCCGATTACATACGTAAGGTCGATAAAGTCAATGATTTTGTACTCAATTAGCCATTCGGGAGTGCTTCTTCTATGGCGGTAGTAGTCTATGGTCGGCGCGCTGTCGTTGAAGTTTTTTGTTGGCATGTGGTTTACTCCTTATAAACATTTGCTAACTCGCCAGTTAGTAACTGTGCAGTTAGTATATTGCAAAAATGTGACTTTACCAAGAGCCGTTGCGAATTATTACAAATCTTCTTTAATATATCCATGTTTGCTGCTAATTGTCAAGTTTATACTCGGTTAAACCACGATAATCAGCACGGCAAACGCACGAACGGCAAAACACGCACGGTTTCGTAGGGGACGGATTTATCCGTCCCGAGGTTACTTCGTTCTGCGTTAATGGACGTTGACCGTCCCGAATTGACGAGCGTGCGTACCTCGGGCGAGGTAAACCTCGCCCCTACGTAAAGACTATCAAACACGGATTTAATGGATTTTCGCGGATTTTTGCGGATTTAACGGATTCACACGGATTTTCACGGATTTCCCACGAGCCAATCCGCGTAAATCTGCGTGAATCCGCCAAATCCGCGCATAAATGACATTTAAAACCTAAGAAAGCGGTGTTACCATGAAAAATTATTCTGCGTGGCTACAGCTCGAACAGCTATCACCCCCTCGTCAAGACGTTGTGTTGCAAAGCCTTGACACCACCACACCACCTCGCCCCTACTTCGCACAAGAAGAATGGGAACGCTTTAATTTCAAAAACCTAAACGTCACCTTTTCTTTAAACCCTGCACTAAAAAAAGAGAGCTTCACCATAGACGGCTACCTAGACAGCAACTTAGACAGTGACTTGAACAGCAACCAAAACGACAACCTAAACAGCGACTTAAACGGCGAATTAAACGACAACCCAAACAGCAACCAAAACGGCAACCCAAACACCAACCCAACCGACAACCCAACCGACAACCTAAACAAAATAAAAATAGAAGGCGGCTGTGAAATAGGCTTACTTTACGCTGTATATCGCCTATTGTTCTGCTTGAAGCACGCCGAAAACAAAAACCGCAACGAGAACGGAAACCGCAATGAGAACGGAAACCGCAATGAAAACCAAAACCACAACGAAAACCAAAACCACAACGAAAACAAAAACCCCAACGCAAACCAACCCCCCAACCAAAACCCCCCCCCCAACCACCCCCACCCCAAACCAAAACTACATATCTCCGACACCCCAACCGTACCCAACCGCGTCCTCAACCATTGGGACAACGGCGACGGCAGTGTCGAGCGTGGTTACGCGGGGCAATCCCTTTTTTGGCGCGGCGGCAAAATCGGCTACGACCTCGAACGGCTAAGGGACTACGCGCGCTTACTCGCTAGCGTAGGCATAAACCAGATAAGCGTAAACAACGTAAACGTACGCCCAGACACCGCGCAGCTCCTTACCGCAAGCGGCTTGCAGGACTTGAAAAAGGTGGCGGAGGTTTTCCGCCCGTTTGGGATTAGGCTTATTATCGCGGTGCATTTTGACAGCCCTTGTTGGCTAGGCGGACTGAAAACGTCCGACCCCGCTCGCCCCGATGTCGCGGCGTTTTGGAAAAATACCGCGGACTTAGTTTACAAGGAAATACCCGACCTTGTGGGCTTTTTAGTCAAAGCCGACTCGGAATTTCAAAGCGGCCCAAATTCCTTTGGGCATACGCAGGACATCGGCGCGAACGTAATCGCCAACGCCCTATCGCCCCATGGCGGTATATTGTACTGGCGGTGCTTTATTTACAATTGCTTGCAAGACTGGCGCGACACCAACACCGACCGCCCAAAGGCGGCGTACGAAACATTTTTTCCGCTGGACGGCAAATTCGAGCAAAACGTCATTTTGCAGGTGAAGCACGGGCCGTCCGATTTCCAAGTACGCGAGCCAAACTCGCCGCTTCTCGGCGCGTTAAAAAGCACGCGCGAGGCGTTAGAATTTCAAATTTCACAGGAATACACAGGCCAGCAAATAGACTTGTACGCATGGGCGGTGCAATGGGAAGAAATTTTCGACCACCCTTTTAACGAAAAACGTACAACACGCGACCTAATAGGGTATAATAAGGAAATACAAGCCATCGTAGCCGTGGCAAACACAGGCGACGACAATAACTGGTGCGGTAGCTTTCTCGCGCAAGCCAATTTGTATGCGTTTGGGCGAATGGCGTGGAATCCTGCGATTACGGCACGCGAGGTCACGCAGGAGTGGGCTTCGCTTGTTTTCCCACAGGAAATAACTGGCGAAATTGTAAAAATGCTACTGGCTTCCCGCGAGGTTTACGAGAAATACAACGCGCCGTTAGGCATAGGCTGGTTCGTGAACATCAACCACCACTACGGGCCGAGCGTAGACGGCTACGAGTACATGAAGTGGGGAACGTACCACCGCGCCGACACAAAGGCTATAGGCGTAGACCGCACAACCCACGGAACTGGCTACACTGCACAATATCAGCCCTTTGTGCGTAACATGTACGAGAATATAAAAACCTGTCCCGAGGAATTATTATTGTTTTTTCATAGACTGCCGTACGATTTTCGCCTAAAAAGCGGACAGACCCTGTTACAATACATTTACGACACGCATTTTGAGGGCGTAGAGCAAGTAGAAAAAACCATAGAAGCATGGGCTCTGTTAGAAAACTTTATTTCTGCCG
The DNA here is from genome assembly GCA_009777845.1 of Defluviitaleaceae bacterium. GTDB lineage: Bacteria > Bacillota > Clostridia > Lachnospirales > WQUN01 > WQVC01. Next base: position 28,370 of record WRLD01000015.1, on the reverse strand, counting down.
AGGTGTTTTGTCATACGCGCGAACGCTTGCAAATGCAGTTAAAAAACGCGGAGGAATGGCGCGATGTAGTCAATTCGTATTTTTACAGAAAAACCGCAATCGTCGACAATAAAGGGAGGAAAATATTTTGATAATCACTCTGCCCTCCGTCCTTAGTGACGGCATGGTAATAGGAAAAAAGGCTAATATATGGGGCTGGGCTTCGCCCAACCAAAGCATCAGAGCCGAATTTTTAAATAAAACCTACGAAACCTCCTGCGACCTGTCGGGGCGTTTTGAGCTTACCTTGCTTGCGGAGGAATTTGGCGGCCCTCATGTCTTGAAAATAGAGGACATTACGCTCACAGACGTTTTTGTCGGGCGCGTGTGGCTCTGCGGCGGTCAGTCCAATATGGAAACACCGCTAAGCCGTTCCCGATTTTCGCTAGGCGCTTTCATAAAGGACGATAAGCGAATCCGCGTTTTTCAAGCAGAAAAGGGAATGAACTTCGAGCGGCCGCAAAAAAACGTAGCAGGCAAATGGCAAACCGCCGAGGGCGAATTTTTGGACAATATGTACGGCGTACCATACTTTTTTGCGCGGAGCTTGCTCGAACAAAACGGCGATATTGCCATCGGGCTTGTTTGTGTACCCGCAGGGGGAACGCCGCTTGAAAGCTGGCTTCCCGAGGAAATTATTCGCGGCTACCCTGAAATTTACGAAAGGCTAACGCCGTTAAAAATGCCAGGCTTTATCGACAGCACCACCTCGGCGCACGAAAAAAATTCTCAGCTTTGGCAAAACGCGCTAAACAGCAGTGATTTGGGCTTAGAGCAGAGCTGGTTTAGCCAAGACTACGACGATAGCGACTGGGACACGCGAGTGCTGCTCGACCCGACAGGCTCGCCGTCATACGGCTCGCTTTGGCTTAGGAGAACCTTTGAGTTGGAAAAAACAGGCGGCGATGTTTTCTTAAACTTCGGGCGTGTGGAAAACAGCGTAAAGGTTTTTATCAACGGTACGGAAATCCTGCACGTCACGTATTCCTATCCGCCCTGCTTTTGCAAAATCCCGAACGAGCTACTAAACGACGGCAAAAATACAATCGCACTGCGTATTGTCGGCGAAGATGTTCGCCCACAGCTTATACCTGGCAAGGAGTACGCGCTGTACCACAGCGAGGGCGTAATCGACTTTACGCAGGGCGAATGGAAATGGAAAACAGGCGCGGAAACGGAAAAATTCTTGGGTAGCTTGTTTTTTTACAATAGGCCGTGCGGCGTGTACAATTTCATGCTCGCGCCGTTGCTTGGCTACTCCGTAGACGGGCTTCTTTGGTATCAGGGCGAATCCAACACGGACAGACCCCACGGCTACAAAGCCCTTTTTGCGGAATTTGCAGAGCATATGCGCGAGAATTTCGGAAAAAACCTGCCGATTATTTTTACACAAATAGCAAACTATGTAGACCCGTACAGCTATGATTCCGTGGGCGGCTTTAGCTCGCCAGGCGCGTATGTGGCGGTGCTTCGCGAGCAACAGCGGCAGTGTCTGCAAATACCCAATACCGCCATGGCTGTAACCATCGACTGCGGCGAGTACAACGACATTCACCCCGTAGACAAAAAAAGCGTGGGCGACAGGCTCGCCTTGCACGCGCGGCGTATGGTGTACGGCGAAAAAATAGTGTCCGACGGCCCTATTTTCAACAATGTACGGTATTTGAGCGATTCGCAAAAAATAGTAATCGAATTTAAAAACGGCGTAGGCCTTTGGGCAAAAAACGGACACCCCACGCTTATGATTTTGTACAAGGACGGGCTTGTACGCAGTGTTTTTGCGGCTATTCGCGGCGAAACGCTCGAAGCTCCCATAGGCGCGACTGCGCCGCGTGCGGTTCGGTTTTGTTGGGCGGATTGCCCCACCGTGCCTATTTATAATGCTTATGGTCTGCCTGCTTCGCCGTTTGAGGAGGTTATTAAGGAGATGGGTTAATCAAACACCCACCAATAGCTAACCGCCAGCATTTCACGCAAATAGTTTACAGGAATGGTATACCAATCTGTGTACGCGCCAAGTCGGCTTGGCGTAATACCTATGCTTTTGGCGGTACGTACGGCGCGGTACAAATGGAAGTCGTTCGTGACTACAACGGCTCTGTATTCGCTTACAGGGGCGTTGCCCCTTTTGACATCTAAAAAATGCTCGTCTAAAATCCTCTTAGCGAAGAAAAGATTTTCATAGGTGCTTGTGGAATCCCCCTCTAGCAGGATTTTGTCGCTTGGCACGCCCTTGGCGCGTAGATAACGTGCCATGGCCTCCGCTTCGGTTATTCTTGCGCGGTTTCCTAGCCCGCCGCAAACAATTATGTATGCGTTGGGGTTTTCGAGGTGGTATTCGTATGCCGTGTTTAGGCGGTGCGCCAGCGGCCGCGTTACGGTTTCGCCTATGATTCCCGCGCCTAGCACAATAACCACATCTTCGTTGTAGTCTACGTTTGACGTGTTTCCGTATGAAAAAAGAAACACGACAAAGGCTACGGGAATTAGGCAAAGGATACCTATGGCTATGTGGATTTTTTTGGGTATTTTGTTAAAAAATACCGCGTATGCGAGCATTAAAACGGAAATAACCGCCTGTGCCGCAAAGCCTACGGTAAAGTTTGATACTGTTAGTAGCAGGGTTGCGTTTGCGAGGGATAGTATGCCTAGGGTGAGTAGGGTTGTTCTTAGGGTTTTGGTCATTTGGAGCCTCCTTAACCATGTTTCCTCTTCCTATACATCATCATCATAACAGGTCTTAACACTATTCCTACAAGGGAATCCCCCAACGAAGCCCCCAAGAGCGTGAACACAATACGCTCTTTCCCAGACAAGCGAGGCATAATTCCTCTTAACAACTCATTCGCGTTATTACATACCTTTTTCAAATATTCCCCGCTGTTTTCCTGTTTCCTATCCAATGAATAATAAATAGCCGCAAGCCGTGTAAAATATTTCTTTTTGGCAGACAGCAATAGCCTCTCGCTTTTTTCTTCAAAAAAGGCTATTCTATTCTTGCAAACACGAATAGAAAAGTCGGCGAGCGCGATTGAAACGGTTTGATGTGTAAGGCTACCCTCGCGCTGTCTATAATGATAAAATGACTTGTCTAAAAACCCGATTTTGTCACACTGCCAAATAAGCAGGTGCATAATTTCCGCGTCCTCGCCCGAGCGCGCGTCACTAAACCTAATTTTGCTAAAAACCTGCGCCTTGTAGATTTTGTCCCACAGAGTAGCCGATATTTCACGCAAATTAAGAAAAGCATCGGCGGCTTCTTCCCTTGTCAAAATCTTAAACCTGCCGCTATCCTTTGACCGCACCGAGCGTTTTTCGTACGCTAAAACCTTTTTTGCTTGAATTAAATCCAAATTTTCAGATAGCATATAATCCATCATTGGTCGCAGGCTGTTTGGCTCTAGCCAGTCGTCACTGTCCACAAAAGCAATATAATCGCCCGTAACATGCGCCAGCCCTGTGTTTCTCGCAGAGCCAACGCCCTCATTTTTTGGCTTATGAATGACCCTTATTCGCGGCTCGTTTTCCGCTAATTTGTCGCAAAGCTGTCCGCTATCGTCTAGCGAACAATCATTTACAAGTATTACTTCCATATTGCATATGTTTTGTGATAAAATACTTTGTACGCATTGCTCCAGATATTGGCTTGCGTTGTATACGGGGATTATTATGGAGAGCTTGTCGGACATGTTAAGATTCCTTTCTGGGAAGTTAATACCACTATCACGACAAACTCACGAAGCGGGAATGTCTAAATCAAACACGGATTTAGCGGATTTGCGCGGATTTTATCGGGCTTATAGGATTTTCGTGGATTTTACAACGAGCCAATCCGCGCAATCCGTGAAAATCCGCTAAATCCGTGTTTAATCCAAAACTGGAGAGCCTACACGCTCTTGCCCTTTGTGCGTTTATCGTGATACCATTATAAAGCAATGTTGCACACACGCATAGTATGAAATGATTTTTTGTCACTCCATTAGTATAAGGGGGGACGTACCATGTTCCACAAAATCAACTCCGTCACACCGTTGCACGATTATAAAATCAGAGCGGTTTTTGTTTCCGGCGATATTCGTATTTATGATACCAAGCCCCTACAAGATAGATTTACCGCATTTAACGACCTAACCAACATCAAGGGACTTTTTGAACTAGTAAAGGTAGACGAAAGCGGGCTTGGCATAGTGTGGAACGAGAATATAGACCTATCCAGTGACGAAATCTGGCATAACGGAACACCATAATCTGCAATAATAAGGAGAAAGTATGACAACCTTAAAAAAACTAAACAGCATTTTTAACAAAGCAACCAAGATAAAGCTGCTTATTCTCATGCTTGCTATTATTTTCAACTCGTTTTTAGAGATGTTTATTCTTTCGCTTGCCTCGCCTATTATTTCCATTTTGATGGGCGATACGTCTATCGAAAACAACCAAACCATTTATAAATTTTATACCATGTTTAAATTTGAAAGCCTGCGCGACTTTTTGTTGGTACTAATATTTGTGTTTGCAGGGATTTGCCTTTTCCGCGGCGTGAGCTATTTTGTTGTTACCAAGGTCAAATATCGCTTTTGTTCGAGGCGGCAGATGGATTTGTCAAAGCGTATGCTAATGAAAACGCTAAACTATTCCTATCTTTACCATACAAGTAAAAACCTGCCAGAGCTACAGCGCGTGGTGCTTGGCGACGTAACAGAGATGTTTGCGTTGATAACTGGCTCGCTTTATTTCACCGCCGATTTGTTTATGACCTTGTTTATTTTAGCCTTTTTGCTGATTACCTCGCCGCTTATGACACTAAGCGTAATTGCCCTGGCAGGTATTAGCGTGCTTATTTATTACGCGCTTTTCCGCAAGCAAATTTTAAACGCAGGTGCAAAAAACCGCTCCGCGAACATAGCCATGACTAAAACCGTACAGCAATCACTAGGCGGAATAAAGGAAGTCAAGCTATTGGGCAGAGAGGGCTATTTTAAAAATACCTTTGAAAAAAGCTGTGAGGTTTTTGTAGAGGTAAACACTCGCTTTTTAGTGCTTAATAATCTGCCAAAAATCATGTTGGAAACCGTCTGCGTAGTGGGCGCGCTTCTTATTATCGGCGTATTGCAGTTTGTGGGCATAAATTTTGTAAAGCTCGTGCCTCAGTTTAGCGTATTTGTGCTTGCGGCGTTCCGTATGCTGCCAGCTGTTATGCGGCAGGTAACTAACGTAAACGATATTATTTTCCGTATACCCTCCGTTGACGCGGTGCATAAAAGCCTTTTCACCGATTTTGATATTAACGCCATACGCAATTTACCGCCGCCTAGCCCAAGCGACATACCGCCCGCAGCAAGGGACATCACCGTAAGCGGCCTTACATTCCAATACCCGGGCATAGAAACCCCCGTACTAAAGGACGTGTCCTTTGTAATTCCCGAAAACAGTGCCGTTGCGTTTATCGGGCAGTCTGGCTCGGGAAAAACCACGTTAGCCGACTTGATTTTGGGTATTCTTGTGCCTAAGTCGGGAGCGATTTATTATAACGGCATGTCCGTACATCACAATTTTGCTAAATGGCGGACAAATGTAGGCTATATCCCACAGTTTATTTATTTGCTTGACGAAAGCATACGCGAAAACGTAGCCTTTGGCATTGGGCGCGACAGCATAAGCGACGAAAAGGTCTGGCACGCGTTGGAACAGGCACAGCTCGCCGATTTTGTGCGAGGTCTGCCCGACGCGCTCGATACCCTAGTAGGCGAGCGCGGCGTAAAGCTCTCGGGCGGCCAACGCCAACGCATAGGCATTGCGCGCGCGTTGTATGACGACCCGTCCATTCTTGTGCTTGACGAAGCGACCTCCGCGCTGGATACCGACACAGAAAACGCCGTAATGTCCGCAATCCAAGGCTTGCAAGGAAGCAAGACACTGATTATTGTGGCACATAGGCTAAGCACAATTGAATGCTGTAGCATTGTTTTCCAGGTAGAAAACAATACCGTGACAAGGGCAAAGGGCTATGAATGATTTACAAAGGGTACAGCTGGGGATTTTAAAGGAATTTGACAGGCTCTGCCGCCTGTTTAATATCCCCTACTCTCTCGCCGCAGGTACAGCCATAGGCGCGGTATGCTACAATGGTTTTATACCGTGGGACGATGACCTAGATGTTTGTATAAGAAGAAGCGACTTCAAGCGTTTAAAAAAAGCGTGGGAACAAGAGGCCGCGTCGCATTTATTTCTGCAAACCTACGAAACCGACCCCGAATACCATATGTTTTTCCCAAAAATACGCGATTGCAGAACAACCCTAATTGAAGAAGAAGTCAAGCATATAAAAAACATGAACCACGGAATTTATATAGACGTGTTTTTCCTAGATTACGCACCTGCGAATATACGGCTACGCCAAGTACAAGGAGCTTTATTCGCGTTACTTTTGCTCTCTACCCGAAGCCGCGCATTAGCCAAAAACAAAACGGGCAGGGTATGTAAATTTATTTTTAAGCTCGTGCCTGTAAAACTGAGAATCCTTTACCAAAAGGCTCTCGAAGGGCTGATTATCTTTATTGGTACAATAAATACCAGCGGTACAACTTGGTTTTGGATTTTACGCAAGCACCCTTTTCGCAAGCCGCCAAAGCTGCTTTCTCCGTCCGACATGTTAGCCGATTTGATAGATGTCACCTTTGAAAACGAGAGTGTCCTTTTAATGAAGGATTGGGACACTTACCTTACACGCCACTATGGCGACTATATGACACCTCCGCCGCCCGAGCTGCGCGTTCCGCCTCATGTTGCGGCTGTTGTTGATACAGAGAGGTCGTATACGGAGTATATTTGCAAAAGGAGTTAAAAAAAGGGCTATGAATGATTTACAAAGGGTACAGCTAGGGATTTTAAATGAATTTGACAGGCTCTGCCGCTTGTTTAATATCCCCTACTCGCTCGCCGCAGGTACAGCCCTAGGCGCGGTACGTCACAAGGGCTTTATCCCTTGGGACGACGACATTGACGTTTATATAATGCGAAATGATTTTAAGCGTTTGAAAAAGGCATGGGAGCAGGAAGCCCCACCGCATTTATTTTTACAAACCTACGAAACCGACCCCGAGCATCATATGTTTTGCCACAAAATACGAGATTGCAGAACCACCCAAATTGAGGAAGATGCCAGTCATATAAAAAATATGAACCACGGCATTTATATAGACGTGTTTTTATTGGACTACACACCCGCAAGCCTATGGCTACGCCAAATACAAAAATTTTTGTTCGCGTTATTTATAATATCCACCCGCAGCCGCGCGTTAGCCAAAAACAAGGTCGGCAAAACATGTAGGTTTATTTTTAGGCTACTGCCAGTAAAATTGAGAATACTATACCAAAAAGCCCTCGAGGGACTAATCATGCTTATTGGCACAATAAATACCCGCGGCGTAACCAAGTTTTGGATTGTGAAAAAGGGCTTTTTCCGCAAGCCGCCAAGGACGGCGAGTGAAGGTAATTTTTCCCAAATATACGATACCTCGCCCCCAGACACTGAGGCGTGGCTTTCACAGGCGGATTTGTTGGCAGATTTAGTAGATGTTCCTTTTGAGAATGAGAGCGTACGGTTAATGCGTGATTGGGACACTTATCTTAGCTATCGTTTTGGCGACTATATGACACCTCCGCCGCCTGAGTTACGTGTTCCGCCGCATACGGCGACGGTTATTGATACGGAAACGCCGTATACGGAGTATATTTGCAAAAGGAGCTAGTAGAGATTACTTCTACAACCCCAAATAAACCCCCTCAAGCACCCTTGCCGATTCCGCCAGGTCATAACCTGCTTCTCTTATTTCCGCGCTAGTGTCTTTTCTTTCAAAGCCCCTAAAGCTACACAGCCTTTCCGCCCATGCTTCTTTAGTGTCGTTATATAAATCCATAAAATAAAAATCAGCCGTAATTACCACGCCCTTAGAAATTTCAGCGGAAGCAACCACTGGCAGCCCTGCGGCCTGCGCCTCGATAGGCGCGATAGGCAAGCCCTCAAACAACGAGGGAAAGAAAAACACGTCCATAGCCTGTAAGAGTTCATGCACGTTAGGTGTTGCGCCGTAAAAAATTACCCTATCGTGCAAGCCGAGCCTTTTTACATGCCCGCGCGCTTCGTCCTCGTGTCCCCCCGCCCCCACAAAAAGCAGAACCGCGTCGGGGCTTTCGTCGGCTATTAGCCTAAAAACATCAAGCATAAACGAATGATTTTTTTCTCGCGAAAATCTTCCCACATGTCCGATTACATATTTATTTTCCAGCCCTAGGCTTTCACGCATTTTTAAGCGTGTTGCTTCGTTATATGCAAATTTTTCTGGGCTAATTCCGTTTTTGAGTAACAGGTAATTACTTGCTTCGCTGTTTTTACTTCCGAACATATGTTCTGCGGCTATTTCGGAGCAAGCAATAAAGCGATTTGCTCTACGCAAAATAATAAAACGCAAAATAGAATGTACAATTTTGTCGCGCTTGCCCGATACAATCGAGGAATGGCTATGCGATATAATTTTCGTGACCTTATTAAACCACAAAGGCAACGTATACATAAACAACATAGCTGTACTATTGTTACAATGCACCACGTCATATTTGTGATTTTTATAAAAATTAAATATATATTTTAAGAATTTAAAGGGGTGTCTGCTGTATCTGGGGCAATGGAAAAACTCGCCCCCCATTTCGTGTATTTTGTCCTTTTCCTCATCGGTCGCCGCCTGATAATCTAAAAAATCAAAGTGCAGTCTTTCCTTGTCCATATATTTAATCAAGCCAAACATCAGATTCCCGACACCGCCGTAAATATATGTCGGCCCGATAATAAGAATTTTCTTCAGTTCTACCCTATACATTACACAAACCAAGCCTTTTTCTGACCTCTGCTAGGCTTGATGTAGGCTCGTCTTTTCTTTCGGCTATGTCCTTTAAATCCTCCCACAATTCCATCTGTTCACGAACAGCATTCAAAACCAAGTCCGAAATGCTTTCGCCTTGGAAATCCGCAAAGGATTTTATTTCCTCGTATTCGCTCTCCGAAATATTTATGCTCATGCTCTTAGTTTTTGTCATATAAAAATCACCTCTCAAAAAAACCCCAACATATCAACCAAATCCGCCGCACTAATCCCCAAAAGCTCCATGCAATCCTTAATAATCCTATCATTGCGGTTATTGTCCCTATTTTCGCTCCACAGGGACACCTCCTGGGACGACGGCACATACAGCAAGCGCGTTTTCTTTAGGCTTGCCACGACTACGGGCGTTTGCTTCTTCAACTGCATAAATTTCAGCCAGACATCATCGGCGGCTAGGGCTACCTTTTTTATGGCCTCTATGTCAAACAAATCCTCGTGCATACATTTTGGCGGGTACAGCACTCCCCCTACCCCGGTAGCAAACAAGTCATACTGCGGTATTTCCGAATAAAAAGACTCATGCGCCCATGAGTTGTACGGCAAAAGCCGCTTTTTTTTGAACAGCATTCTATGCGCCCGTATGGCAGACACGCAGGAAGGCTCTAGCCTATACGACTTAAACAGCGTTTCTAACAGATTTTCGGGATAAAAAACATCGTCGTCTACCGTTACCACTATACTATCGGGGAAATCCCGCATGGCAAACAAATATTTTTTATGCGGCCCTAGGTTTTCGGTAAAATTTAGGGTCAAGCCCCTGGCTTGCAAATTTGCGTACTCCTGCGGCAGCTTGTCGGGCGGACATTCACATTCCGCTAGGTTGAGAATAACTCTATCTGGCTTTAAGGTTTGGCGCAGCATAGAATCCGCCACATATGCCGCACAGTCTATTCTGGCGGGAAAGGTCGTAAACGAAACGACTAGCTCGTAATCGCGCTTTTCTGTATTTAAGCCGTACTGCGTGCTTGACCTGTCGTATTTTTCCATTTGCGCGAGCGTTTTTTTCCTGTACACCCTGTCATATACTGGCAGAAGCATTTTTTTTACGCCAAGCACCGCCGCAATATCGCCGACCTTTTTCATTAGATTCATTTTTTATCAATCTCCAATTTCCGCAAGCGATATTGTATATCCTCCAATATTTTCCTGTTTGCGGCAATTACGTCTGCTTGCAAGCCCGCCAAAAAGCACTGCACGCCCACCATAATTAACATAGCGGCAAGAACAAGCGACTGGATATTTCCGCCGCCCTGCCCAATGTACGCAAAGTGCAGGAATCGAACAATAAACGCCGCGCCGACCAAAAACGCCGCCGCGCCTATTATGGAAAAGAATACCAGCGGCCTGTACATCATAAAGGAACGCACAATTACCGAAGCCGAACGCTGCATATATTTCCACATGGATTTAAACAGGCGCGACTCGCGCGTTTCGGGGTTTGTGTGAATAGGAACGGAAGCGAGCGCGACACGGTTTACACCCGCTTGAATAATTGTTTCCAGCGTGTAGGTGTACGTGTTTACGACATTTAGTCTAAGCGCGGCCTCCTTGGAATACGCGCGGAAGCCGCTCGGCGCATCAGGCACAGACGTACCCGAGGCTACACGCACAACCCAGCTACCCAGGCGTTGGAATTTCTTCTTTTTCCACGAAAAATGCTCAGTTTCGTCAATAGGGCGTTCGCCAATTACCATTTCCGCCTTGCCGTCCAAAATGGGGCGTACGAGGCGTTCTATATCCGCACCCGAATACTGATTGTCCGCATCTGTGTTCACGATTATGTCCGCACCCAAATACAGGCAAGCGTCCACACCCGCCATAAACGCCTTGGCAAGCCCGCGATTTGTGGCAAAATTCACCACATGGTTAATGCCTATTTCCTTTGCCACCTCAACCGTTCTGTCCGAGCTACCGTCATTGATAATCAAATACTCGATTATATCAATGCCCTCAATTTCCTTAGGCAGGTCAGCAAAGGTCTGCGGCAGTGTCTGTTCCTCGTTAAAACAAGGGATTTGTATGATTAACTTCATATGACAACCTCTCATATATTGAGAATACTATAAGAAAAGAAATTTTGCAAGTTATTGCTCGGGAGTTATTGCGAATGTTCTCGCGAATAGGTAAAACTTGTCGAGAATCGCTCCAGTATTGGCTTCTGCCCAAAATTCGGGAGGTATGTCGTAAAACATTCGGATATAATCCATATCGTAGAGCATAGCATCATGTTGGGCTTGGTCTATTATACGCCAGTCGAGCATTATTTCGAGTATAAATGTGGAAGATGGATTGTCGCTTATAGCAAGGGTACTGTCGATTAGGTATTGTGTGCGTTCGTCCCTTCCCGTTGAGGGTGGGTTCATTAAGGTATGGACTGATAATATAATAAACCACGCTACAAATATTATCAGTGCCAGTATATGCCGCGGTATTCTGTCTGTAATGGGTACTCTACCTAGCTCCCAATCCCTAAATCTACTTAACCGCTCGGCAAATAATGTTATGCCAGTCATAAGCAACGACACCCAAAATATCCGCCCTATCATGGCGACATACTTTCCGCATAACCAGCCCATTTTGCTATTATGTCGGGCGGCTCGTAGGTTTCCGCTTTTTGTGGCGTAGCAAGTGCCAATGGTGAAATCCATCTGTTTAGTGTTGGAGTAGGTGTTCCGCTACCCATGTCCATAGAAGCCATAAGCCTAAGCGCATGACGACCGTCAAATGTGTATCGCAGAACTAGCCACCTAACGCGCTGATACGTATTTGAGTAGAAATTGAAAGCAAATTTTGTCAGCATTGTAATACCTCGCATATCACGGCTCGGGAGTTATTGCGAATGTTCTCGCGAACAGGTAAAACTTGTCAATAATTACCCCAATGTCGGCTTCCGCCCAAAATTCGGGAGGTATGTCGTAAAACATTCGGATATAATCCATATCGTAGAGCATAGCATCGTGTTGGGCTTGGTCTATTATATACCAGTCGAGCATTATTTCGAGTATTAGCGTGGAAGATGGCTCGTCACGTAACCAATCCATACGGTCTATTATATATTGCGTGCGTTCGGACATTTCCGTTGAGGGTGGAGGGGCAATTAAGATGTGGATTGTTCCTATAATAATCCATACAATAAATACTATTAGTGCATGTATATGCCACGGTATTCTGTCTATAATGGATTCTCTGCCTAGCTGATGTGCTCTAGTCTTAGCTATCCAAGCACCAAATAATGTTACGACAGTTAAGAGCAAAGCCCCCCCAATTATCCGCTCCATTATTGTACCATACTTTCCGCATAACTAGCCCATTTTGCTATTATGTCGGGCGGCTCGTAGGCTTCCGCTTTTTGTGGCGTAGCAAGTGCTAATGGCGAAACCCATCTGTTTAGCGTTGGAGCAGGTGTTCCGCTACCCATGTCCATAGAAGCCATAAGCCTAAGAGCGTGACGGCTAGAAAATGTGTACCTAAGAACTATCCACCTAGTATACTGATACGCATTTGAGTAGAAATTGAACGCAAATTTTGTTAGCATTGCGGCGATACCAATGGCTGGAAACCCAATTGTACCCGTTAAAATATATGAAGCGGCAAGTGTGGTTAAACTAGAAGCTACCGCTTCTAATGTCGGGCGGCTTGGGAACAGCTCCGCAAAGTTTGGGTCTATTACTATTCTGTCGAATAAATCGGAAAGTCTTTTCTCCGCATCGTCAGAGGGACTGCCAAATATGTCAGAGAGTATATCCATGCCTAGCGTTATTACTTCCTTTGTGTTTGCTCCCGCATCTTCCAAAAGCCTTAATACCGCAAGTTGATAACCCAGTGTGGCAATTTCTGTGTCAAATTGTCCTAGCCCCAGTCTTTCGCTCCCAGTTAAAAGGTCGTCAATCGAACCCCAAGCCGAAGCAACATAATCTGCAACATCGCCGATACTACCTATAGTTTCCGCTATCCCTGTATGGTCGATATACAGCCTATAATTTTGCCTGTCTATATTTGTCAGCCAGTTTGTTAATAAGACATTTACCATAGAGGGGCCGTTAAGCAACGCGCCTACATTGCCTGTTTCCCAATAAGGACTACTTACGTCAATATAATGCGCCACAAACATATACTCTGCTTCCTCGGCTAGGTTGAGATGTGGTTGACGAGCTACGGAGTTTGCAGCCATTTGTATAGAATGTTCAAGCACTGCTGACTTGGCGTAATCGTAGTCGTTAGCCCCGCCCAAGAACATACCATATACTTCCTTGTCGTCATTTTCGCCCTCGCCAAATGCCTTTATAACGGCATTTTCGCTAAACGCTTCTATTTCCCCGCTTTCATTAAACGCCCCCAAAATCTGGCTGATTATATGCCATCTAGCCTCGTTTACTAGGCTTTCCGACACTTGCCAATCGGAAAGCATGTCGAATTTTGGCTGTAGGTTTAAGCCTAGGTTGTCTTGTACATAGCCGTCAACATCATTGAAATAAAACTGCCATGTGGCGTATTCGCGCAGGGTTGCTTCGGAAATAGCAAGCTCGCCTAACGTCACCATTAGCACCATTGCGCCGCCGTCATGCTCAAAGGTAAACAGCGGCGAGTTGTAAAACATATTTTCCCAGCGGACGGTAAACCTTACCGCGCTTCCGTCTGGTATGTCTAAGGTGAGTACGCCTGTTTGTATATGGCGGACGGTTTTTACTCCGTCTATAAAAATTTCGACCATTGCTTTATGGACTGGCTCGCCTTGTAGGTCAACTGGCAGGATTGTTAAGGCGTTATATCTTATACCTAGCGGAACAAGCCCAATATCGTTCACCAAGGCTTTAAGCAAAAGGCGCACGTCATCTTCTGACAAATTACCGCTCCCAGTTACATTTGCCGCGCGTAGGTCTACGTTCTCGTTCTGCTGTTCGCCTAATGCGGCGCGAGCTATCACTACCATGTCGCGAGATGCAAGCCAGCCGTCCTGGTCGGCATCGCCAAATAAGATAGGGAAGCCGTCAAATGCAGTGGCTACAAGCTGTCCGTCTTGGTCGGTATAGCCAAACAAAACAGGCAGGTCTGCGAATACTGGTTGAGTTGCCACGAACGCAAGGGCGGTGAAAATTAGTATTGTGCTTGCTAGTATATTTTTTAGTTTTTTTGTTGTTGTAAACATAGCTATATCCCCTTTAATTTTTGTGTTGTTTTAAGCATTGACCCCTTTACTACCCCTCACAAACCCCACACCCACCATGCGGACAAAGCGTACTATACGTACCCAACAAATAACGGAACAACCGCGTTACATCGTCCTTATCAACCACACCAGAGCAGTCCACGTCTGCGGTACGCTGCCATGCAGGCGAATGTGTAAAATGCGAGGGAATCGCCGCAAACTCGCCTAGCACGAAGCGCGCTATTATTACCATGTCTACGCTTGTTAGCCAGCCATCGCCGTCAACGTCGCCTATTTGGTAGAGGGGAGCTACCCATGTAGTAGTAAGGCTCACGTTTACCGCAAAGGTCTGTGTCACGCCTTGGCGAGTTACCGAAACATTAAAGCTGCCTGTAAGCGGCGGAATATTTGCAGTCGGTCGGGTCGCCTTTATGGTAATGGTAGGGCTTGCCGCCGTCCATTCTACGGCAACATTGTCCTGTAGCGCGGAGGGGATAGCCGCGCTTACAGAAATGCTACCAGTAGCCGTACCGCCGACAGATACCGCTTGCGTAAGGCTTGTGTCGTTTATTGTCACGCTTGCTGGGCTGAATGTAACCGTAGGCGCGGCTACCAACGCAGTAACCACAGGGCTAAAGGTTCTTGTCGCTTCCGCAGTGCCTACGCGTAATGTCGCTACAATATTACCCGCGCTGTTTACAGTGGCTGGGCGCGTAACCACGCCAGTATTGCTAATAGCCGAGTTACTGGAAGCCCACGTAATAGTCACTCCGCCGTCCGCCGTGGTCGGCAGGGATAGGCTGGCGGTAACATTGCTTACGGCTTGCCCGTTGGAAATAGAATCCCATGTCAAATTGTTTGCGGCGGTGTTTACGGCTATCTGGTCGCTATCGCCTGCGCCGCGCATAATCGCCGCCACAATGGTGGGGAAAAACCACGTATTATCACGCCTGTCTAGCAAGCCAAACATCTGATTAGTGCCTAAATCCTCGTAGTGCGCGTTGTCCCACCAAAACGTAGCCCAGCCCCTGCTTGCGGCTTGCTGTACGTAGTATTCGGCGTGGCGTTCTCTGGCGGCGGTGTTCTCCTTGTTCTGAGAACCCCATTCGCCTAGAATTACAGGCACGCCAAGCTGTTGGGCGCGTGTCTGTATTGCGTTGAACGCGGTGGTAATCTCGCTAGGGCCGCCATGCCCCGAGCCTGTGGTAGTCCACGAGGTAGTATGCCCCGAGCCGCCGTCCCTAGGCAGGAACGTAAAGCCAAACGGCGTGTAGGTGTGTACCTCTAAAATAAATCTACTGGAATCGCCAGGCCGTTCGGGGTCTGTAGGAAGCGTTAGCCCTGCGAGCGCGCCTGGTCTTGCGCTTGCGGCGTGCGGTATAATAATTAACGAACGCTTGGCATTGTTGCCGCCCGTTGCCCTTACGGTGTCTACAAAAAGCTGGTGCTGACGGTTAATCGCGGCGTGCGCGTGAGTACCGTCCCCAAAGTCGTCAAGGTCTGTACGCGGCTCGTTAGAGCCTGCAAAAATTAGCCTATGCCCGAATTGGTTATTAAAATGCCCTGCTACCTGCTGCCATATACGCTCGTGGATATAGTCCGATATGGTCGGATTGGAGTTCATAATAAGCTGAATAGCGTCCTCGTGGTGCGAGTTTATTATAACCGTCATGCCTAGGTCGTATGCCCACCGTACCACCGTTTCCACACGGTTGAGGAACGCAGGGCTAATTGTCCAGTTATTGGCGGACGTAGCCTTTTGCCCTGTAGAGCCGTTGTCCAACGTCCATGTTACTGGGATTCTAATTGCGTTAAAGCCTGCCGCGTGTATGGCTTCGATATTGGCGCGCGTGGTCGCGAGGTTATCCATGTTGCTTAGCCATGCTGTTTCTGAATGGGAACGCGCATCAAAGGTGTTACCCAAGTTCCAGCCTGCCCTTATTCCTGCCACTACCTGTGCGGCGGTGATACTGGGGTCTATTCCCACCCATGAACAAAACGCAGCTTCACAGCCAATCGAACACTCGCCGCCGCATACGTCACAGCAAACAACGCCGCCGCATTCCTCGCAAAGATACACGCCAAAGGGCTGCGTAAGCGCGACACCGTGTCCGTTTATTCCCGAGCCTATGCCCTGCCTGTTTATAAGCACAGCACGGACATAGTTACCCCATATATATTTGCCTGTCATGGATAGGTCGATTGTGTTCCCTGTTTCAATCACTACGCCGCCGCCCACAGCGTTGTTGCCGCCCATGCGGAACGGATTACCTGTTACCCATATTATATCATCGTAGTTTTTGCCCTCTATTGTAATTTTTTGCCCCGATACTGAAATATTTGTAATTGTCGGCGCGGGCGCAGCCATTAGCGGTCTGTGCCACGAGCTGCTCGCGCTATTGGAAACATTTTCGTTTACGCCTAGCTGTCGGTCTACGCGGCACACGAAATAAAACGCGCCGTTTTCCATAGACGTGCGGTAATTATCCGAGGTAAGTGACGGCATAAGCATTACATTCCAGCCAAGAGATGTGCCGTCCATGCTATGCGCGTCGTCGTTCGCAAAGCCCCATACATTACGCTTCTCTGGCATAAGCTGCATAAGAACATTGTCCCACAAAATTCTATCCGTGCGTGTTTCGTGGTCGGGGCGGTTGTATATTTCCATGCCCATAACGGCAGGGAATTGGCGAAGCCAGTTTACATATCTTGTCACCTCTCGCGGCAGGTTAGATGCCGCCGCAAGCCCGCGCCCGCCTGCGTGGTCGCACATTTCGCCGCGTTCACTGGCGGAACAGCGCGTAGAGCGCGAGCAGGTATGCCTGCCTGGGTGCGCGAGAACAACAAGCCCGCCCAAGTCTTGCACCGAGCGGATAATTGTATTGTCGCTGTCCGATTCGCGGGCGTTAAAGTTCGCCCAATACGTAAGCATATGGTGTCCGCCCGATTGCTCGTTCGAGAACGGCACGGAAATCATTCCGATATTCGGCTGTCCTGGGGGCAAGCCAAGGCGTTCACGCATTTCGGGTCTAAACCAGCCATGCTCCGAGGTAAAGCGCGAATCGGGCAGAACACGGCTTCCGCCAGGTGTCCATGTGCCGTTTCTTATTGCGGTTTGGTCGGCGGCGGACATTTGGTTTTGGCTATCGTTCCAACGCATGGGCGACCACCAGTGAATCGTTGGGTTTGGCGGAGCTTGTGTCCAGTCGCCAGATTCTATTACATTGTGGTCTGTGACCGCTAAAATATCGTAGCCTCTGTTGTAATATTCAACTATCATTTCCCGAGTGTACGCGCTACCGTCCGAACGCAGCGTATGCACATGCTGTGATGTACGGAACTGGTACCAATTGTTCCAATTGACCGCACTGTACGGATTAGCAATCACAAAAGAGCCGTTCATGGCAGGGTTTTGCACAGTAACCGTGGGAATGGTATTGTCGGGGCGGAACACGGTAATATCGTCAATTTGTACTGTGGCTGGCACGGCGTTTCCGTGCGCGATAATGCGTATATTCTTATTAGTAAGCTCCATCAAGTCTGCCGACACTCTATAGGTAATCGTAAACGAGCTACCCACCGCGCCGCCCGAAACAGAGCCAGGCATATAGCCTGTCCTGCCGTCCATTTGCAGGCGCATATTCGTACCCGAGCCAGTGACTAGCCGCCCCGTTATGGTTAAAATATCGCCTAGCTCAAAATCCACGTTGCGTAACAGCAAGCCCCTAGTAGTGTTGCTCGCCGTGCGGTTGACAAACAATCGGCGAAGGCCGCCGCTTGCTTCTTGGATTTGTACCGTTACCTCACTAGTGGTGTGCGTGGGGGCTAGGTGCGTTGTGCCTGTGCCGATATTGCCAAGCGGCATGTCGGCGATGTAGGATTGCAAATGGAAAACGTAGCCCTCAGGCGCGACTGTTTGGTCTACGCGGTTTACCGTCCAGCTGTCGATAATAAAGCTCGTAGCCCCTACAGTCTGCGTAATAATCCGCATACCGTTGAGAGGCGTACCGCTATTGTCGCTGGCTGTGACCGTATGCGTTAGAATAAAGCGTTCGCCTGGCTGTACGGTGACGGCACTAGAGCCGATTTCCGAGTTTGGGCTAGGCTCCGCTTGGAATCTAAAGTTTGCGGCAGTTGTGCCTGTCAATTGCCCCTCTACGCGTATTATATCGCCTGGGACAAATTCCATTCTTAGGCGCGGGCCGCGTGTTCGGTTATCCGTGATAATGCGGTTTACTTCCAAATATTTATTTTCCGTGCCCTGCCGCGCCGTCACAGTTACCTGTGCGGGGGCGTGAGTAGGGGCTATGGGGCTATCCGCCTCCGCAAATTCGCGCGGCAGATTATTGAACCCGTCAAGATAGCTTTGCAGACAAAAAACAAGACCAGTTTCATTGCTTCCGCTGACTGCGGCGTTTTCCTCACCTTGGAAGCCGCTGACAGGCAGGCTGTTAAACAGCAAAACAAATACAAGGACAAACACCATTGCTTTTTTCATCTTAAAATACCCCTCTCTTGAATCTGATAACACGTTCGTGTAAAATCTGTGTAAAGTGCTATCTAAATTATATCAGTCTACAATTATTTATCAAGAATTATTGATAATCATTTTTTGACGTGGTATCTTAATATATATTTCCAATCTAGGAGGTCAAATATGAAGCTCGGAGTTTTAACCGTACCCTTATATGGACGTAGCGTAGAGGAAGCCTTTAAATACCTGTCGGGGCTTGGTGTACAAGCGGTAGAAATCGGCACGGGCGGTT
The DNA here is from genome assembly GCA_009777845.1 of Defluviitaleaceae bacterium. GTDB lineage: Bacteria > Bacillota > Clostridia > Lachnospirales > WQUN01 > WQVC01. The sequence continues at coordinate 9,480 of WRLD01000015.1, read as the reverse complement.
TCCCGGGCAATACTCACCTCGACCCTGTGCAGGCTTTGTCAGACCCATCAAGGCTAGAAAATTTTAAGGAATTGCTAAAAAAATACAATTTGAGCATAAGTGCGCTAAGCTGTCACGGAAATCCCGTCCACCCGAACGCGGACATCGCCGAAAAAGACCATACCGATTTTGTAAACACATGCAAGCTCGCCGAAAGGCTAGGAATAGACACGGTAATTACCTTTAGCGGCTGTCCTGGCGACCACCAAGGCGCAAAGCACCCCAACTGGGTAACATGCGCGTGGCCGCCCGATTTTGGCGAGGTTTTACGCTACCAGTGGGACGAGATTCTTGTTCCTTATTGGAAAAATGCGGCGAAAATAGCCGCAGGTCACGGCGTTACAAAAATTGCGTTGGAAATGCACCCAGGCTTTTGCGTATACAACCCCAAGTCACTGCTACGTCTACGCGAAGCGGCAGGCGCGGCAATCGGCGCAAATTTCGACCCAAGCCATTTGATTTGGCAGGGAATAAAGCCCACGGAGGCCATAAAAGCCCTAAAGGGCGCGATTTACCACGTACACGCAAAGGACACGCGCGTGGATATGTTTAACACCGCCGTGAACGGCGTTTTGGAAACAAGCGGCTACGACGACCTTTTACAGCGTAGCTGGCTTTTCCGCACCGTGGGCTTCGGCACAGGCGAGGACGAATGGCGCGGAATTATTTCCACACTGCGCGCAACTGGCTACGACGGCACAATAAGCATAGAACACGAGGACGCTCTTATGTCCGTGGAGGAAGGCTTGGAGAAGGCTATTGATTTTTTGAAGCCGATTCTTGTGTATGGGGCGGCGGCGGAGATGTGGTGGGTGTAAGATAATAATTTAAGAGGTGTCAAAATGATTGAACGAGATGTGGAAACAAAAATAGATGAACAACTTATAGCCCTTGGCTGGGTAGACAACCCAAGCTCGCCCAACAGAAATGTATACAAGCAATCCGTAAAAACAGGCGAGCAAAAGAAAAACCTACAAGGCAAGCGACCCGACTATGTTTTGTATAAAGAAAACACAAGCGAGCCGCTAATAGTTATCGAAGCCAAAAGCCCCAAGCACAGCATATCAAGGGCTTTGGAGCAATGCGAGGAATACGCTAGAGCTATAAACGCCCCTATAGCTGTAGCTACCAACGGCACATTCACCAAGACATTACACATTCGCAAACAAAAGCCCTTATTTTTGAACAAGGAAGAAGTTGACAGACTGCTTAGTCCGTCAATGGCGAGCCAGTTTGTTGACGACAATGAATATTTTACAATTGATAAAAAAGTAATTAAATCTCGTGAAGAGCTGCTTACTATTTTCAAGGATATAAACGAACAATTCAGAGATGCGGGTGTAAGCACAGGGCTTCCAAGAATTGAGTTGTTTTGCAATTTGCTGTTTTTAAAAGTTATTACAGAGCTTAGCGCGAGCAATAGCCTTATTACAGAGCTTCCCGATTGGTGCAAATGGGATAGAATTAAACAAAAAAAGGGCGAAGAATTATACGCGTTTATTAACGGTCAGGCTTTTGAGCATTTCCAAAAAGCATACGGCGGCGATGTGCTTTCTCCCATTGAATATTTAGTAAAGCCCGACATTCTTGATACAATTGTTAGTAAATTAAATGATTTGCATTTGTCCGCAACCAACACAGACATTAAGGGCGATGCTTTTGAATATTTTTTAAGAAACTACGGCGGAGCCGATACTGATTTTGGGGAATATTTTACGCCGCGGCACATTGTTAAAGCGTTGGTACAATTACTTAACCCACAATTTGGGGAAAGAATATATGACCCGTTTTGCGGTACAGGCGGTATGCTTATCGAGGCATACAAGCACATTTATGAAAGCCGATGGGCAAAAACAAGCGAAAACATTAAAATCCTAAAAGAGCAGACAATATACGGCGCAGAATTAACCAAAATGTACCGCATCGCTAAAATGAACATGATTTTGGCGGGTGACGGTCACAGCAATATTATAAGACAGGACAGCTACGCAACGCCCGACACGATAAAACAAGTCGAAATTATCGAAAACGGAATAGCGACAAAAATCAACAAAACAATAAAATATGATGTAGTCATTACAAATATGCCGTTTGGGCGTAAAATGAAAACCGAACATTCAAGCCTTTATGGGTTTGATACAAAATCGGCAGAAATAGTTGGCGTATTACACAGTCTGGGTTCATTAAATGACAATGAAAATGCACGGCTTGGCATTATTGTCCCAGAGGGAATTTTATTTAACAGTAACATAAAGGCATATAAACAGCTAAGGGAGCTAGTCATTAGAAATTATGAACTAGAAACTGTGGTATCCCTGCCGTCACAGTCCTTCGCTCCTAACACGGGCGTAAAAAGTGATATGCTGATTATAAAAAAACGCAAGCAATCCGACAAAAACCACGTTTGGTATTTCAACGTAAAAAACGATGGCTATACCTTAGACACCTCCCGCCGTAAAATTGATGGGGTTAATGATATTGACAATCTTTTGTCTGAAACGGAATTAGATATTGGCGACAAGGGACACTTGAAAGAATTAGGTTTTAGTGTTTTGTATAAGAATGAAATTACGAAAAACAATTTTAAATTTTTACCAGAAACGGAAACCCCTAAAAGTGCAGGAAAATACCCCTTAGTTAAATTAAAAGAAGTTGTTTTAGAAATAAAAGACGGAGGAACACCTCCGCGAAAAAATGGAAACGAAAAAAACTACTTTGGGGGAAGCATTAACTGGTGTGTTGTTAAAGACGTAAAGCCTGAAATATATTCAACAAAAGAAACATTAACCGAATTAGGATTAAAAAAATCTTCGGCAAGGGTATGGGAAGCAGAATCTATAATTATCTCTTTAGGGGCAACTATAGGCAATGTTGGAATTGCAAAAATTCCCATGGCAACGAAGCAGGGATTAAGCGGTATAGTTGTTGATAAATCAAAAATATTGCCTAAATTCCTCTACTATATACTGGATAGTAGAAAAAAAGAAATTCAAGAAATGGCAACAGGTACAACAATAAAGGAAGTTCGCCCTAATAGATTCATTGATACGTTTCAAATCCCCTTGCCTACACTTCAAGAACAGCAACAAATAGTAAACGAGCTTGAAAATTATCAACGCATTGTAACTAGTGCAAGGACAATAGTAGAGAGCTATAAGCCCATAGTTAATTATAGCCTTGAGTGGAAATTGATTAAATTGAAAGATGTATGTAGCTTTTCGGGAGGGACACAGCCGCCCAAAAATACATTCAAATACGAAGAAGCAGAGGGTTATATACGCTTATTACAAATACGAGATTATAAAAACGATGATTTTGCAACGTACATTCCTATTAAATCAAAACACAAAACCTGTAACGCAGATGATATAATGATAGGCAGATATGGGCCTCCCGTTTTTCAAATTTTAAGAGGCAAAAGCGGGGCATATAATGTTGCTCTAATTAAGTGTATCCCCGATAATGATAAAATAACAAATGATTGGCTATTTTATTTTCTTAATTCCACACCCATTCAAGATTATATTATTGGAATCTCGACAAGGGCAAGACAGTCTGGTGTAAGCCCTACTGATTTAGGGAATCTTGATATACCGTTACCGCCCTTAGAAATTCAACAACAATTAGGCACTGAGCTTAAAAAAGAAAACGCCCTAATTGAACAGTCACAAAAGACTATTGAGCTGTTCACCAAAAAGATACAAGATAAAATCAATTATATTTTTGGAATGGGCTAAAAGGGCGAAAATAAAATTTGCCCTTATCAAAATTTTTATTTATAATCTAGGCAACCTCTATTTTCACACCCCCACGGAGGTTGCCTAAACCCACTAAAAACCTAAAAAGGAGGGGCTTCCCTATGTACATACACAATATACAACGTGACACGAAAATAAAATTTATCTACGAGGACGAGGAATTTGAGGGAACTTATGACGGCGCGATTGACCATTTGAGCTTTTATGTATTCTGCCCCGAATTTTCGAGAAATGTTGAAAAATACTTAGATACCGAGCCAAAGGCGCAGTTTATAGTCGGCGAAAATATGTATACCTTTACGGCAAGGCTAACCAACGCAAACCAAAAAAAGGACGCGTTCCTCGAAGCCGTGGAGTTTCGGGCGGTTTCGCCGATTAAGCAATCGCCGCTGAGAAGCAGTTTTCGTATGAAGGTCACGCTAAAGGTCGGTATTCATAGATATAATGAGGATTTTAAGCAATTGTATTCAGATGGGCTTATTTGCGAAGCGGTTTCCAGCGATACAAGCAAGGGCGGCATATGCGTGTGGAGCGATTATTGGCTAGACGCACCTACGGACACCAAGTTTACACTGGAGCTGTCGCTACAGCAAGGCAAAATCTACATGCTGCCCGCGTTTTTGAAGCGGGCGGGCGAAAATACCGAAACGCGCTCGTACAACTACGAGTACGGCTTTGTTTTCGATTTTTCGGAAGCGCCCGAAAAGCGGGATAGCCTATTGCTGGAAATTCTCGAATATAAAATAAGGAATAGAGGCTAAGGGGGTTCATATGCGTAAAACAATTTTTGTTGTGGACGACAACGACACAAATCTGTCCAAGGCAGAAGAAGTTTTGGAGGATACATACGACGTTATGACGATTTCCTCCGGTTCTCGTTTGTTTAGCATTTTGGGCAGAATCAAGCCGCATTTAATTTTGCTTGACATAGAAATGCCCGAAATGAACGGCTTCCAGGTGCTGGAACGGCTAAAAAAACAGCCCGAGTACGAAAAAATTCCAGTAATTTTCCTCACGGGAATAAACGACCCCGAAACGGAGGCGAAGGGCTTTGACAGCGGCGTGGTGGACTTTATTACAAAGCCGTTCTCCGCGCCTGTGCTTCTAAACCGCGTAAAGCTGCACATAGACGTGACCCTTTTGATAAAGGAACACACCGAAAAGCTGGAACGCAGTCACCAAAACCTAATTTTCATATTGGCGGACATGGTGGAAAACCGCGACTCTGGCACAGGCGGCCATATCGAGCGTACGTCCGAATACGTAAAAATACTGATTAGGGAAATGCAAACGCAGGGCGTGTACATGTCGCAAATCGCCACATGGGACATAGAAATGATGGGAATATGCGCCATTTTGCACGATATTGGGAAAATCCGCGTAACCGACTTGATTTTGAACAAGCCTGGCAAGCTAACCAACGAGGAATTTGAACAAATGAAAAACCACGCCTCAAACGGTGCAACGCTCATAAACCGCGTAATCGACAGGACGGGCAGGGACGAGTTCCTGCACAACGCGCTTTTGTTTGCCGAATATCATCACGAAAGCTGGGACGGCTCGGGCTATCCGCACGGACTAAAAACGACCGACATACCGCTACAGGGGCGTATAATGGCGATTGCCGACGTTTATGATGCTCTTATTTCAGAGCGGCCGTACAAGCCCGCCTTTTCGCACCAGCAGGCCGTTGACATTATACACCGCGACTCAGGGAAGCGTTTCGACCCTGAAATAATCAAGATTTTCCTTGATGTAAACGGCGAATTTAGACATATCGAGTCTGTGATTAAGAAGAAGTAGAGGAAATCAAGGGCTTCAAGGACTTCACACGGATTTAAGGGCTTCAAGGGCTTCACACGGATTTAACGGATTTTCACGGATTATGCGGATTGGCTCGTGGGAAAGTCTACGAAAGTCCACGAAAATCCGCTAAGTCAGATAAAATCCGCGTAAATCTGCGTAAATCCGCCAAATCCGTGTTTGAATTACTTTTAAAACCGAAGAAGCTACACGCTTTTACCATTCGTGTGTTTGCCGCATAAAAAGCAGGAAAAGCAGTAAAAAGTAAGAGAAGTAAGAAAAAGCGGGGATTTATATGAAAAATTCAAGCGAGGTTTCTAAGCAAAGCGAAATTTTCAAACAAAACGAGCTTTTCAAACAAAACGAAGCACTCGCCGCAGAGGTAATCCGCGGACAGCTAATGCTCGATTCCGCGCCGATGGCGGTTAGCTTTTTTGACAGCGACATGAACGTAATCGACTGCAATATGGAGTCTGTCCGCATGTTCGGCTTTAGCAAAAAGGCGGATTACCTCGCGCATTTTATGCGGCTAATGCCGCCGATTCAAGCCAATGGGCGTTCGTCCGCCAGGCTGTTCCAGGAATATCTAGCCGAAGCGTTAAAGAGCGGCTATTCCAAGCACGAATTTACACGCCAAAAAATAGACGGCGCGCTTATGCAGACCGAGGTGTCCTTTGTGCGTGTGGAAAACGGCGACGAATACGTACTTATGGGCTATTCCCGCGACCTTACGGACGTGTACGCCGCCATAGAACGCGAACGAGAAGCACGAGAAACCGCGCAAATTTACATGGACACCTCGCCCATAGGCATGGAGCTATGGGACGAACACATGCAGCTAATCGACTGCAACCGACAAATAATAGACATGTTTGGATTTATCGACAAAAACGCCTTTCTCAGCCGTGTAAAGCACGACTGGGCGAGCGAGCATATATCGCCTATTTTCCTACAGCACGCCTTTGATACTGGGCTTGTACGCTACGAAAACACGTTCACGCGCATAGACGGCAAGGAGCTGCCCTGCGAGGTACGCCTTGTGCGAGTGATTCGCGACAACAACCCGTTTGTTATGGCGTATTTTCTCGATTTAACGGACGTAAACAAGGCGCAGGAATCGGCGCGTGAAACCGAAAAACGCGCCATGCTTATGCTTGATGCAACGCCGCTGGCTTGCTTCCTCGTAAAAGAGGACGTTACCGCAATTGACTGCAACCTCGCCGCCGTTGAGCTGTTTGGCTTCAAAAATAAAGCCGATGCCATAGCGCGCTACCGCCAAATTTTTCCGCTTATTTCCCCCGAGGGCGACAAAATGGAGATTCCCGCTCGTTTTGAATGGGTAAATACCATGGAGCCTGTACACTTTGAGGTTATGCACAAGTCCGCTACTTCGGGCGAGTACATTCCCTGCGAGGTTACTATGATTTACCTCGACTACAAATCAAATCCGCTGATTGCGTGTTATATGCGTGATATGCGCGAAATAAAGCGAATGGTGGCGGAAATAAAACGCCGCGAAATTTCCGAGGAGGAAGCGCGCGCAAAAAATCAGTTCCTAGCGCGAATGAGCCACGAAATACGCACGCCGCTTAACGCCATTCTCGGCATAGCGGACATTCAGCTACAAAAAAGCGGAAACAGCCCCGACGTGGACGAGGCGTTTTTGCAAATTCACCTATCGTCAAATATTCTGCTAACTATTATCAACGACATCTTAGACCTTTCCAAGGTAGAATCTGGCAAAATGGGGCTAACCACACGCACCTACGACACGGCGAGCCTGTTTTTTGACATCGCGCATTTGAATTTGATGAATATAAGCAACAAAAATGTTGCATTTAATTTGAACGTAAGCGAAAACCTTCCCACCGCGTTGGTGGGCGACGAGCTGCGGATTAAACAGGTAGCGAACAATATACTTTCCAACGCGTTCAAGTACACCCGCGAGGGCGAGGTCACCATGAGCGTAAACATAACAGCCGAGGACGAACACCACGTCATGCTTCTTATAGAAATTTCGGACACAGGGCAGGGCATGACACAGGAACAAATCGACACCCTTTTTTCCAACGAAACAATCCAGTTTGACGAAACGAAAAATTACAAGGTCGAGGGGCTTCGTATTGGTATGAATATCGCCAACCGCATGGCGACCATGATGGGCGGCAAAATCTACGCCACGAGCGAATACGGCAAGGGTTCTACTTTTTATGTAGAGCTGCCGCAAAAAATCGGCGACAAGAAGCCCTTGGGCAAGGATATAAGCGAAAACTTGAAAAATTTCCATTTGTCACAGCGTTCGTTCCAGAAGCGGCATACATTCTCATACGAGCATATGCCCTACGGAAATATACTGGTGGTAGACGATGTGGAAAGCAATTTGTTTGTGGCAAAGGGCCTGCTCATGCCGTATGGTTTAAATGTAGAAACAGCCATAAGCGGCATGGAAGCCATAGAAAAAATAAACATGGGCAAGAAATACAATGTTATTTTTATGGACCATATGATGCCCGAGATGGACGGCATAGAAACCGCCAAACGCCTGCGCGCGCTGGGCTACCATGAGCCGATTGTCGCACTTACGGCTAACACGGTTTTGGGGCAGGCGGAGCTGTTTCTTTCCAACGGCTTTTCGGGCTTTATTTCCAAGCCTATAGACGTTATGCGCCTTGACAGATACTTGAAAATGCTCGTCCGTGACAGACAATCGCCCGAAACAATCGCCGCCGCCAAGGAAACCTCGCCCACCGTAGTAAACCTTTCCAACGCCGTCCTAGAGTCGTTCTTGCGTGACGCGGAACGCGCTACGGGCGTTTTGCGTACCTTGCTCGCCAACCCAAGCTGGGAGGACGAGGACTACAATTTGTACACAATCAACACCCACGGAATGAAGTCTGCATTGGCAAATATCGGCAAGTCGAAGCTCTCCGCCGCCGCAAGCATACTAGAACACGCGGGCCGCGATAAAAAGGTAGACCGCGCCGAAACAAACCTTTTCCTTAACGATTTACAGGACATAATAAAGAACATTTCGCCCAAAAAGGAAACAGCTGACGAGGACAAAATCGGCGATACAGCCGTCTTGCACGAAAAGCTCTTGCAGATAAAGGCATCTTGTGAGAATTATATGAAGAAAGAGGCACGGACTGTGCTGGCGGAAATAAATTCGTATTCCTGGGGCGACGAGGTTAAGGTGTTGTTGAATAAGATTTCCGCGGATTTATTGCATGGGGAGTTTGAGTTGGTTTGTGAGGGTATTGGGGGGTTTTTGGGACTATAGTGAGCCAACTTGTTAGGATTGCTTGGTTGTGGGAGCATAGAATTACTTAGCTAATGGAAAAGAGGGGTTTTATGTTTAAGGTTGAAGAGGCTAAAAGCCTTAAAAAGGTTAAAGACCTTAAAAAAGCAGTTTGTGTTTTTTTGGTTGTTTTACTTATTTTGCCGTTGTTGCCGTTGCTTCCGCTCCGCACACAGCAAGCCCTAGCTACAACCGCAGACGAACCCGACCCCACCGACACAATCACGCTAACATTCTTTACTGGGGAGAGCGAACACATAGGCGGTGGCAGTCTTATACAGGAAATACCGTTAGACGAAACACCTACCGAAATAATACCCCCCAAATTATTCCGCTTGGAGTGGATTTTTAACGGTTGGAGCGTGGACGGTAAGAACAAAGTAGACTTCGAGAACGAGATTTTTACCGAGGACACGGTACTAATGCCGTTATGGTTACGGCTTGGGGCTGTTTCTTCGGGCGGTATGGGTGATGTATCCTCTGCTGATGTTGTCTTTCTCGCTCGTGCAATCGCAAAACACGCAGGCTTTGTAATATTCGATAACCGTATCGCAGATATAAACGATGACGGAGTTGTGGACG
>WRLD01000014.1:42543-68383 GCA_009777845.1 Defluviitaleaceae bacterium | reverse complement strand
CGTTCGTCAATTTGGGGACGGATAACGTCCATTAAGCAGGCAGTAAGGTGTTGTCTAAGTGGTTTTCTTAGACAACACCGCACGCCGACCAACGCAGAACGAGGTAATCTCGGGACGGATAAATCCGTCCCCTACATAGAACGTGCAGGTTTTATTGTTCGTGCGGTTGCTGTGTGAACATACAGGGGCGTACTTCGTGGGTCGTTGTGTTGTAGGGGACGGATTTATCCGTCCCGAGGTACGCACGTTCGTCAATTCGAGGACGGGCAACGTCCATTAACGCAGAGCGAGGTAATCTCGGGACGGATAAATCCGTCCCCTACAAAACCCCAAAGGCGATTTTGGTCGGCGTGCGGTGTTGTCTAAGAAAACCACTTAGACAACACCTTACTGCCTGCTTATCCGTCCCCTACAAAAAACCTTACAAACTGGTAATTGTTGCCTCAAATCAAATCGCCGTACTCCACTCCCTCCAACAACCCCTCCGCTATCCCCAGCGTTTCCCCCATATCACGCCCTTGGCTACCCCCACGCCCACCTCCACCCCCTTGATTCAAAAACCCCCACTCAAACCGCTCCCCAAACCGCAACATAGCCCTATCCCGCTCCGTCAAATCGTCCTCGCCAATAACCGAAGCAAGCGAACGCACGTCCACCGCCTCCGCATATGCGGCGAATAATTTCGCCGCGAGCAGGGGGTGTTCTTTTGTCGTGAAATTTTCGCCTATGCCGTCTTTCGCGAGGCGCGATAGGGACGGCAGTACGTTAATCGGCGGAAAAATGCCCTTGTTGTGCAAGCCGCGCTCCAGTACGATTTGCCCCTCGGTTATGTAGCCCGTGAGGTCGGGTATGGGGTGCGTTATGTCCTCGGCAGGCATTGTGAGAATGGGAATTTGCGTAATCGAGCCTTGCTTGCCCTTGCGTATGCCTGCGCGCTCGTAAATGGAAGCGAGGTCGGAGTACATATAGGCAGGAAAGCCCTTCCGCCCTGGAAATTCGCCGCGAGTGGACGAAATTTCCCGCAGGGCTTCGGCGTACGCGCTCATGTCAGTGAGAATTACCAGTACATGGTAGCCTTTCTCGTATGCCAAAAACTCCGCCGCCGTTAGGGCAAAGCGAGGCGTTACAATTCGCTCCGCGGGCGGTTCGTCCGCCATGTTCAAAAACATAATTGTGCGTTCGCTCTGGCCGCTTTCTACAAATTCGCGCCTAAAAAAATTAGCCGTTTCGTGTCCTATTCCCATTGCCGCAAAAACCACCGCAAATTTTTCATCAGGCGCGATTTTGGCGCGTGTGGCTATGTCTACAGCCAGTCGATTGTGCGGCAAGCCGTCCGCCGAAAAAATCGGTAGCTTTTGGCCGCGAATAAGGGTAAGCAAGCAGTCAATGGCAGAAAAGCCAGTATGTATGTAGTTTCTCGGGTAAATTCTCGTAGCAGGGTTTAACGCCTGCCCGTCTATTTCGCGCTTTTTTTTCCAAAAATGACTTGCTCCGCGGCGCGGTCTGCCCAATCCGTCAAATTCCTGTCCTAGCATGTCCTCGCTTAGCTTCGTTTCGAGTAATTTCCCTGTGAATTTTACACTAGTTTGCTCTAGCGTAAGCCCGCTCGTCCCCTCAAACACTAGAATAACCGCCGTATCGCCCACTATTTGTATTACTCGCCCCATTCTCGGCGGCTCGGATTTCTTCTTTATAGTAACAATCTCGTCAAAGGCGCAGCTTACGTTTTTTATGGTAATTAAGCTGCCGCGGATTTCATTTATTCCAAAATGTTCCATTTCACAACCTCCCAAAAGCCAACGCAATCAGCGCGATTCCTGCAAGCCAAGAAATATTAAACGGTACTTTTTTAGCGAGGCAATTTCCGACCCTATGCCCCAAAATAATTGCCGCCGTGTTTGTGCAAAACGACCACGCAAGCAACGCCCACGGGCTAATTCCTGCCAAAACCGCCGCAAAGCCCACCGCCATTCCGTCAAGCGAAAGCGGTATAGCAAGCATGACCGCCTCGCGCGGCGACAAATCCGCCGAAACGTCCGCGTCGGCGGCCTCGGGATTGGCGTACAAATGCAAAATAAATTTTACGTTGGACACAGAGAACGAAAATTCCTTTTGTGTATATCTTCTAATACATGCTTTGATTAAGCCGTCCAACAGCTTGATTATCCCCATAATCAGCAAAATAACAAACGCGACCCACGGCGCGAAATTTTCGGGCATAAGCGGCTTTAGCAAGCCGCCAAGCAGCATAGCCGCGCCGATTACGCCGCAACAGATTAGATTTATTACCTGCACCGACAGCATAGGAATCTTTATTTTGGTACTGCCATAAGCAAATCCCGCCGTCAGCGCGTCCACAGAAAGGCTTGTTGCGAGTATCGCGGCTTCCCTTAGCATAATTTTCACCTTTTTTTACGCGGCAAGCGCATGGATTTTAGAGATTATGGAACGTGAGATTTTAGAGATTATGGAACGCGGATTTCCGCGGATTTAACGGATTTTCGCGGATTTTTTCCGTGTAAATTGACGGCAGTGGAATACAGCTTTTATCAATGTAAATTAAGGTAGAGGAACACGGATTTAACGGATTTACGCGGATTTAGCGGATTGGCTCGTGGGAAAATATATCGCCGTTCAGTAAATTTACGCGGACAAAATCCGCGTAATCCGCGTAAATCCGTGTTCAATTGTCTTTAAAATCCACCAAATCCGCGTTCATTGCCTACTGTGCCACGCTCCCTCTGTGCCTCTGTGCCTCTGTGTGAAAAATTCTTTTAAATTAAGGTAGGAAGTTATACGCTTTACCCACGTTCATTATTTGTCAAAAAGATTTTTTCACACAGGAGTTCACACAGAGGCACAAAGCAGAGGGAGCGTGGCATAAACCCACGTTCCGTCGTTGTTTGTTATTGCAAGAAAGAATCCGCGTAAATCCGTTAAATCCGCGAAAATCCGCGTTCCATTACCTTTTTTATAAAATCACGTTCGTAACAATTTCCTAATTCGTACGGTTGTCGTATTTTTTTTTACTTTACTCTATGTACTATTCCTAATTTTGTGATACAATCCCATTTGGCAATCTACGAAAACTTAAAAATCGAGTTTGCGGAGCTTGCCTTTCGACAAAAAAAATGGAGGCATGTATGAAAACCAAACTTTCACCAAAAGGCAAGAGCTCACTAATCCTGTTACTAATCTTAGTAGCAATGGTGGGGCTTCTCGCCATCAACGCCGTGGGTGTTCCCAATATCGGCAAGCGCGGGGAAACCATGTGGAGCGTTTTTAACATCAAGCAAGGGCTAGACCTAAAGGGCGGCGTAAGTATTTTGTACGAGGCGGACATTGCCGCACCGTCAAGTGACGACATGAGCGCGGCGCAGGCATTGCTTCGCGGTCGCTTGGACAGGCGCGGCTACACCGAGGCCACCGCCATACAAGAGGGTACGGGGCAAATTCGCGTGGACATTCCAGGGGTAGAGGACGCGCAGGAAGCGATTGACGGAATAGGCGCGACGGCGCGGCTGTCCTTTGTAGACGCGGACGGCACCGAGTTTTTGTCGGGCGAATATGTTCGGGAAGCGTTCCGCGTAATGGACCCCAACAGCGGGCCGGGCGTAAGCATTACGTTCAATAGCGAGGGCGCGAGCATTTTCCAACAAGTAACCCGCGACAACCTCGGCCGCCAAATTTATATTTATATGGATTCTCAGCTCCTAAGCGACCCAGTAATCCGCAACGTAATAAATGACGGCTCGGGCGTGATTTCCGGCTCTATGACTATGGACGAGGCGGCGGAGCTTGCACTTTCCATACAACAAGGCTCTTTGCCGTTTGGGCTAAATGTGTTGAGCTACAACTATATCGGCGCGCGGCTCGGCGCGGACGCGCTGCGGACAAGCATAATAGCGGGTGCAATCGGGCTTGCGCTGGTAATTGTGTTTATGCTGGCGATTTACCGTACTCTAGGGATTTGTTCCAGTATCGCGCTTATTATTTATTCGGCTCTCGTTTTATTTTTAACGTCCGCGCTAGGCATAACGCTTAGCTTGCCAGGCATAGCAGGAATTATCCTATCGGTGGGCATGGCTACAGATGCGAATGTCGTCATATTCGAGCGTATTCGCGAGGAAATAGCCCTGGGTAAATCCTTGCGTTCCGCTATGAACGTAGGCTACCGCCGCGCCCTACCCGCGATTGTCGACAGCAACGTAACCACGCTTATTGCGGGCGGCGTGCTGTTTTGGCTTGGTACAGGGCCGATTATGGGCTTTGCACACATGCTTATTATCGGTATTCTCGTCAGCATGTTTACGTGCTTGTTTGTGACAAGGACTATTACGTTCTGCCTAATGGATTTGGGAATAGTAAAGCAGGAGCATGTTCTGCCTAAGAAATATAAGGAATCGCCCGAGGAAGTAGCCCAAGCGATTACCAACCCCGAGCCTAAGCTAATTGTGGAAAAACGCAAGATGTATTTTGCTTTTTCGGCGGCCATTTTGTTGGTTAGCTTTGCGGTTATGCTTTTCCATAGCATGGGCGGCCGCGGCGTGTTTAACCTGGACGTTGAATTTTCGGGCGGTACTTCGTTTGAAATAAACATCGGACAGGACTTTAACAATAGCGACATAGAAGCCATTGTGCGTGACGTAACAGGCGAATCTGCGCCGCAGGTACAGCAAATTCTCGGCACAAACGCAGTAATGATACGCACAACGCAAGTAAGCACCGAGGCGCGCGACGAAATTATTTCTCAAATATCGGAACGCTACGGACTAAGCACCGACGATTTCACCTACGCAAACGTAAGCCCCGCCGTAAGCGAAGCCATGCGTAATTCCGCGATTTTGGCGATTGCGGTTTCTACGCTTCTCATGCTGGTATATATTTCCGTCCGCTTCCGCAATTTGCGTACAGGCGTGAGTGCGGTAATAGCACAAATGCACGATGCACTGGTTGTCTTATGCGTTTACGGCGTTTTGCGTATTCCGCTAAACTACGCGTTTATCGCCGTTATGCTTACCACGCTCGGTTATTCCATCAACGCGACAATCATTGTGTTCGACCGCATACGCGAAAACCGCGGCCGCATGGAAAAATCGCCGTATTCCGTGCTTGTCAACACCAGCGTAACCCAAACCCTACGCAGAACGCTGTTTTCTACGTGTACGACCTTTATCGCCGTGTTTATGCTGTATATCATAGGCGTGGCTACTATCCGTGATTTTACCTTGCCGATTATGGTCGGGCTGTTGTTTGGCGCGTATTCGTCGGTTTGTTTGGCGGGGTCGGTTTGGTATAAGATGGTTAAGGGTAAGGAATAAGGGCTTTTTAAATTGAAAACGGCACTGTGCTTGAGGCAAAAAGACCGCAAGCACAGTGCCGTTTTTTAGCTTAGGCAACTATAATACTACTCAACACCCAACTCAACCCATTCAATCTCAACACTCTCCGCAAGATAACCCGCAAGTAACAAATCGTGTTCTTCTTCGGTTATTTCAACCTCCACGCCGTTTATTTCATGTGTAAAGTATACGTACGAGCCGTCGCCCCAGTCACCATGTTCAGCAACAGTATCGGGGGCATGAACATTTGCGTAAAGCCGAGCAATCATAACCGTTTCGCCGTTTTCGTCAATCTTGAAAAAATAATTATCAAACTCGCCCATACGCGCTACGCGTTCATTTATTACATAATCGCCGTCTATATCCTTATACAAGCCCAAAAAATAATGTATCTCGGGTTGCACTGTTACCTCTGGCACGCCGTTTTTTAGTGTGAAAATATCAATGAAATGGTCGCAGAAACGGTCGTTGAAACAGTCGGCTAATATAAATAATTCGGGTATTTCATCACCGTTTATGTCAAGAAAAGCATAATGAGTAGGCGGTGAGTCGATAGCAAACCAGCCATAACGCCTTATTACATTAGTGTCGAGGAGTAATTTCCTGTCGTAAGCATCATAGCCATTCTGCCCTATTTCCGCAAGTGCATTAAGAATAGGCGCGAATGATTTCTGCCATGCTTTAGGCGCGAAGGATTCCTGCCGCGCTTCAGGCTCGAATGATTCCTGCCGTGCTTCAGTTGCGAATGATTCCTGCCATACTTCACGCACGTTAAAATCCTCGGCGGATTTCGTTTCCGCGTCAGAAGCAGAAAATAAGATAGCCGCCACAGCCAACACCCCCAAATGCAAGGGATAAGCCACATAAAAAGCCCATTTTAAGCTCCTGCCGCGCTTGCCGTTATAAAAATAAACAAGCGCTACGCCTACAAGGGTAGCCAAAACATACATAATCAGCAGCTCGGGCTTGATACTGCTCTTGCCTTGATAAACACGCGCCGCAATCGCCGCATAATCCCAAATAAATACCGCCGCCATAGTCAAAAACCGCCATTTTAGCGGTACTACGTACATTAGAAAAATCAAAATAACACCATTCGCGCCGTAATCGGAGGAAACAAGCTCGGCAATGCACATAAGCACAAGCAGCGGCAAAAATGCGGCTAGATTGCCGTAGCTCGGCAACCGTAGCCCCGCCGATTTTCCGCGCCTAGACTTAGTGAGAGGGCGCGCGTTCCCACAAATTTCCCTATAAGCCGCAATCGCCAAGCCGCCCAAAAACAGCGTGTAGAAAACATTAGTGTCCATAAAAAAATTAAGCTCGTCATTAAACGCCCAGTCGAAAAAAACCTCGGAAATAACAGCAAACGCCCCAAGCCGCAGGAGGTACTTTACAGGGCTTTTTGTGTGCCGAAAGCCCTCCGCAATTAAATAAACAAAAATAGGAAACGCCAACCGCCCGATTACCCTAAAATAAATAACGCCGTCAAAAAGCCTAGGGAACACGACCGCAATATGGTCAAGCACCATAGCGATTACTGCGATTATTTTTAGTGTGAATGCTGTCATTCGTAGCTCATCTCCTTAGCCAACCGTGCAAACTGCCCCAAGTCCAAGGTTTCGCCGCGGGTACGCGGGTCTAGCCCTAGCTTCTCCAACACCTCAGCCAACGCGGCTTTTCCGCCGCCGATTCCCTCGGAATCGAGCGCGTTAATCAAGGTCTTACGCCGTTTGCCAAACGCCGCATGAATTACCTTAAACAGCGCGTCCTGCGGCACAGCTACACGCGGCGTAGGCAAAAGAAGCAACTTAACCACCGCGGAATCCACATTTGGGCGCGGCATAAAGCAGTTGGACGGCACGTTTGCCACTAGCTCTACATCGGCATAATACTGCACCGCCAAGGACAACGAGCCATAGTCCTTTGTGCTAGGCGACGCGCTCATTCTACGCGCGACCTCCTTTTGAACCATAACAGTAATTGACTGGAATTTTATTCCGCTTTCTAGGCAATGGAAAATGACTGGCGTGGTAATATAATACGGCAAATTAGCGACTACCTTTACATTTTTCGCGTTTAACAATTCACGCAAATCAAGCCTTAAAATATCGCCCTGCACCACCTCGAATTGTTCGCCGAGAAACAATTCACGCAACACCGGCACAAGCTGTTTGTCCAGCTCTACAGCGAGAACACTCGCTCCGCGGTTTAACAACGCCTGTGTCATTCCGCCTATTCCCGGGCCGATTTCCAAAACAAAATCGCCCGCGCCGATTTCCGCCGCGGTTACTATTTTTTCCAGCACAAACTGGTCTATTAGAAAGTGCTGGCCTAGCTTCTTTTTGGCTTGTGATATTTCGTAGCGAGCCATGACGGCCTTTATTCCCGAAGCCGTAGCCAAGTTTAATTCCGTCATGTTTTGTCCCCCAACCTCGCCGTATTCAGCCCATAGCCCATGCCAAGCAGTACAAAAAATACGCCTGCCGAGCCAATGGTCGTGTCTGTAGCCATGCTCGACATGCAGTACGCGCTTATGCTCGCCAAAAGCCCAAGCCGCAAGCCGTACGAAAATATAGGCTCGTCCTTGGCACGAATAAGCGAAAAAAACGTAGTAATTATATAAAATACAAATAACGAAAACAACGCGATTGCGGAAATTCCGCCAGTCGTGAGCCATGTTTGGATAATCAAATTATGCCCCTTGTCCACCACTTGATATGGGGAACGTAAAAAGCGTTGCTTTGCGATTACCTCGTCTTGCGGAAATATTGCAATAAAGGTGTCGGGGCCTTTGCCGATAAAAAACGATTTAGGCATAAGCGGCAACGAGCGCGACCAGATATAGCCGCGGTTAGATGCGAAGCGTTCACGCCCCTCAAAGCCCCATGCAGGGATTTCTTGCTTAAAATCGATTAAATTTCTGCTTATGCTAATTCCAAAGATTTCGCCCTCGTGCAGGGCATAATTTATCCATTTGTCATTCGGAAAATGATACACATAGTGTGTGTCGAATACGTCTAGCAAAAGCCGTCTGTAGCTCGGAATTTGATAGATTAGAACGGTTGAGTCTTTATAAAAGGTGCGTGACGGCTCGATTTCGTTACCTGCCTTGTCCTTCACCACAAAGCCGTCAGCCGCTCTGGAAACGGAGTTGACCGTTAGCGTAAAAATTTCGCCGTCTGCGTTCACTGCACGCATGGTATTTTTTTCAAAAAGATAGTCGGGAATATTGTCCGTACGTAGGCTTGCTTGTCGTTCCATGCGGTTAAACAGCGACATCACACGCGTATTCACAGGCGTAACAAAAACAAACGCCAGCGCCGCCATTGCCAAAAACGCAAGCGGAACGCATACAAATAGCTTCTTTTTCCCCTTGCTAAATAGCGGCGTAACAAAAAGCACGACCATGGAGGTAATCGCCCCGATAAGTCCGCCGAGCGAGCCGCTCGCGAGAATACCGATAAACATTAAAGCTCCCGCCATGAAAAAAATGGCATTTATGGGCTTTTTTCCCCTATAGGAAACAGCGACAAGCAACAGCAGGGGCGTTGCCATTGCCGTATATTTGCCAAAGGTATTTGGGTTAAACAGCGTGCCGTGGGCTATTTCAAAATTTGGGCTTACGCCCTTTATCGTGCTTCCGAGGGTCACCAGGTCGCTTGCAAATTTTGTCTTGAAAAAATCGTACCCGACAAACTGACCCGCGCCAATCGCGCCCATTATAATAGAAGAAAACGCAAGCCCAAGCAGGATTATTTCCGCGCGCTTAGTGGCATTAGTGAAATACATGGCGGCGTACATAAGAATAAAGTACGAAAGCCACATAAAAACGCCCTCGCCGCGGTCCATCGCGCCGAGCCACGACGTACGCGCATACGGCGACACAATGGCCGAGGCAAGCATAAACACAATATACACCAACGACAAATAAACAGGCGGCTTTTTCAAAAACGCCTTATAATCAGGCATTTTGGCGTTCACAAGCAGGTCGCTGATATAAAAGAACACCAAAAAAACGGCAGGATAAACCAAAAGCAGCCCTTTCCAATAGGAAAAAACATCTAAATACGTTTCTTGCGGGTGTTTTTTGGTGGAATACGCCGTTAGAATCTCAGGCGAGATTTTTACTATGCCTACCTTTACTATTAAGGGCATTATGGCTACCGCTAGTAGGAGGGTTATGGCGATTAGTAGGTCTAGGTGGGGGAGGGGGGATTTTTTGGGGTGGGGGTGGGGTTTTTTCATGGGGACTCCTTTGGGGGTAATTATATAAACCTCACTTGCAAATTTAATTTCATATAATATTTATTTTGTTCTTTATAAATCTGCATAAAGTCATGTCTGCTTGCTGACGGTGTTTCAAAAGCTAGTTTATTTAGCAAAAAATCTTTAAATTCGTCAGCAATACATGAGTGATAAGCAAGAACATCACCGTTATTTTTCATAACAATATATCCACCGTTTACATTGCTGCGACCATCCCATGATTTGCCTAATCTCATGCCTGTAAACATATTATACAATAAATCTGAAAACTTTCTCTTATATATGCTTTCGGTATCGTCAAAATTGTATTTGGCAGGATTACTTTCAATGATATATTCGAGGACATTGCTAATGGGTGCAACATTATCCCAGTAGTAGTGCTTTAAGGCATTGCCTACGATTACAGGCAATTCGTTACCGCCGGACAGAACCAAATTTCTTTCTGCGGCTTGTGTACAGGGTGAAACAAATTTCAAGTCACAGCCCGTTTCTTTTAACAAGCGTATTCTGTCCTGTATTGCTGTCTTTGGGCTTCCTCCACGTATAATAAACAATGAATTAACGTTGTCCATAACGCTATCGTTTATAGCGCCAG
The DNA here is from genome assembly GCA_009777845.1 of Defluviitaleaceae bacterium. Classification (GTDB taxonomy): domain Bacteria; phylum Bacillota; class Clostridia; order Lachnospirales; family WQUN01; genus WQVC01. The sequence continues at coordinate 58,180 of WRLD01000014.1, read as the reverse complement.
TAATTTCATAGATAAAGTTTGTATTATCCTTACTTGCGTTAAATAGTGTGGCTCTGCCTCCAAAATCAGATTTACAGGAAAATCCAACGGTGCTTATTATGCCGCTTTTGTAGTCGTTGACGCTCATCGTTATGTCTTGTGTACCCCCAAAAAACTCATTTTTGTTAAACGCTGGGGCTTTTAGCTTTGTGATATAAATAGAACCCAAAAAACGCTCTATATCGCTACTGCCAAAAGTACCGCTTGCGTTAGTCAGCATTAAATTAAAGAGCTTGTCTTTATTCTCTCTAAATTCGCGAGCGGGTATATCTAGCCCTGTGTCCGTATCGTTAAGGTGTATTTTGATTGAATCGCCAGTGTAATATTCGTAAACTTGGTTTTTAAATTCTTCTCTGATAATTTTTATAATGCTTAAAAACACATCGTTAATTTTGTTCATATCCTTATCAGCCGCATAGACTTTCCTGTCGTACATCAGCTTTAAGAATATATATATTTCGCTCCATTCGCCGATATTTCCATTCATCATACTGCCACCCTTACTCTAGCTTTATGCTCTATAATAGCGTTTTGAGGTTCAACACGCCTTTGTACTGCTTGCGCTTCAAGCACAGCCTTAATCCGCTCCGCAATCGCCCTTATTACCGGCACAGACACCGAGTTGCCAAGCTGTTTATACAAATGTACATCAGCCAAGGGCAATACGTAGCTATCGTCATAGCCCTGCAATCTCGCCCATTCTCGAGGGGTCATTTTGCGGATACCCTCTTTGTTAATCTCGCCCTTTATATGTGTAACAGGGGTCAAATCGGTTTGCCTTTTGTCTATAAGCAGATTACGCTCCCTGCCCATACCGCCGCAAACAATCGCGCCCGCCACATCGTCCCATTCCCTTATTTCGTAGCCGAAGCCGTTACCCTTGGCTTCATGTCTTGCACGGTGCTTGCGTAGTGTTTCTATATATGTTTCGCTTAAATAATACTTAGCAGACACAGGCTCTTTTTCGATAATATCGCTTATACGCTTGGTCGTGTCCGTGGGCGCGGGAAACTTAAAGCTGGTGCTGTCAATATCTTTTCTGAACGCAACGATATAAATACGCTCGCGGTTTTGCGGAACGCCAAAGTCGCGGCTGTTTAGCACTTTTTCATAGACGGTATAGTTTATTTCTTCGAGCGACCTCTTGATTATATCGTATGTACGCCCTTGGTTGTGAATCGGCAAGCCCTTGACGTTTTCGCAAAAAATCACTTTCGGCGCGCGTTCTTCACAAATTCTCACCACGTCAAAAAACAAAGTGCCGCGCGCCATGCCCCTATAATCGTCGCTAAAGCCTTTCCTCTGACCCGCAAGACTAAATGCCTGACAAGGAAACCCTGCCAAGCATATATCAAATTCGGGGACTTGCGATACGTCTATTTCCGTAATATCTCCCGCTATTTCGGCAGGGAAGCCAAAATTAGCCTTATACGTAGCTTGGGCGTGCTTGTCCCACTCGCTGACAAAGACAGTTTTGATATTTCCGCCAAAGGACTGCTCAAAGCCAAGCCTTATACCGCCGATACCTGCGAACAAGTCAATGGATTTAAGCTGTTTCATTATTATCAACCGCCCTCAATTTTCATGTTACGATTCTACGCATATCATTATGCCACAACCTACGCAGAAAGTAACTAATAAACTTCAAAGAAAAAATTCTCCCCAAATTTCAAAAAACAACTGCACAATATACAAAATAGAGTTATAATGAAGTTTACACATAAAACAACCCCCACAAAGAAAGGAAAATTCAAAATGCTAGACATTTTACACGATGGCGTTTTTGTAAGAAACGGCAGAGAAATTATAACCAACCCAACCATAGAAAAAACCGAGGCCGCAAACAATACGATGGCGTACGGCATACTAAACGCGCATAATAGCCAAAAATCGGACGGGCTTATGCACTTGAAATTTGACGCGCTTGCTTCGCATGATATTACTTATGTGGGCGTAATCCAAACGGTACGCGCCGCGGAAAAGGATTTTGACAAATTTCCTGTGCCGTATGTTTTGACTAATTGTCACAATAGCCTATGCGCCGTGGGCGGCACGACCAACAGCGACGACCACGCCTTTGGGCTGTCCGCCGCGAAAAAATACGGCGGAGTTTTTGTACCGCCGCATATCGCGGTAATCCACCAGTACGTGCGCGAGGAAATCGCCGCAGGCGGCAAAATGGTGCTAGGCTCGGACAGCCACACACGCTACGGCGCGTTAGGCACAATGGGAATAGGCGAGGGCGGCGGCGAGCTGGTTAAGCAAATCCTTGGGCGTACGTACGATGTCGCGCGGCCGCAGGTGGTGGGCGTTATGCTCACGGGCGAGCCTCGCGCAGGGGTAGGGCCGCAGGACGTGGCGTTGGCGTTAATCGGCGCGGTTTTCGAGAGCGGCTTTGTCAAGAATAAGGTGCTGGAATTTTTTGGCTCGGGCGTAGCCAATTTGAGTATGGATTTCCGTATGGGCGTGGACGTGATGACCACGGAAACAACCTGCCTTTCCAGTATATGGGAAACGGACGCAAAAACCGAGGAATTTTACGCGCTTCATAATCGTGCAAGCGACTACAAAAAAATTGCGCCTGCGGAAATAGCCTATTATGACGGGCTTATTAAAATCAACCTATCGGAGGTAGTTCCGCTTATTGCCATGCCGTTCCACCCAAGCAATGTGTTTAAAATAGAGGACATGGACAGGAACATGCGTATAGACCAAGGCATTATCGCAGGCTGCGCAGGCGGCTTATACGAATCAATTTGCGGCGCGGCGGAAATTTTGCAGGACAAGGGGCTTGGCTTTCCGCTTGCTGTGTACCCTGCAAGCCAACCGATGTTTTTATCGCTTACCGAAAACGGCATAATTGCAAAGCTAATGCGTGAGGGCGTAATCGTAAAAACCGCGTTCTGCGGGCCGTGCTTTGGCGCAGGCGATGTTCCGCGGAACAACGGCTTTTCCATTCGCCACGTAACGCGAAATTTCCCCAACCGCGAGGGCGCGAAGCCTAACATGAATCAAGAGGCATCAGTCGCGCTTATGGACGCGCTTTCGATTGCCGCCACCGCCGCCAACGGAGGCAAGCTAACGCCCGCGGACAAGCTAATTTCCCAAATACCAAGATACTTTTTCGACTCCAAAATTTATGCCAAGCAGATATATAAGGGCGTAAACAAGCCCGACAAGGCCGCCGAGCTGGCATACGGCCCGGGCATACGAGATTGGCCCGAGTTTAAGCCCTTGGGCGAAAATATGTTATTATATGTAGCATCAGTTATTACCGACCCAGTCACCACCACGGACGAGCTTATTCCCTCCGGCGAAACGTCCACGTTCCGCTCGAATCCGTACGCGCTGGCGGAGCATACGCTGTCACGCAAAGACCCCGAGTATGTGGGGCGCGCGAAGAGGGCGGCTACCGTGGAAATTCCAAGCGCAGTAAAGGCTCTGCCCGAATTTTCGGAGAATTTAGCCGTGGGAAGCCTTGTATACGCAAGGAAGCCTGGCGACGGCTCTGCGCGCGAGCAAGCGGCTTCCTGTCAACGCGTGCTTGGCGGACTTGCTAATATCGCCGAGGAATACGCCACAAAACGCTACCGCTCCAATTTAATTAACTGGGGTATGCTTCCCTTTATTTTCGGGGAAGAACCGCCCTTTGAGTGTGAGGATTTTGTGTATATTCCAAATATCCGCGAAAAGGTGGAGAAGCTGGAGCAAAAAATACCTGCTATTGTAATAGGCAAAAACGGCGGTACAAGGGAGATTACACTGGAGCTAGTGCTTACCGCTACTGAGGCGGAGGCGTTGTTGGCAGGGTGTTTGATAAATTTGTATAAAAATTAGGAGGAAATTCTCATGCCATTTGTATTCAACAAGGTAACACATCTAATCGAGCACGGCGCGTCGTCACACGGCGACCTCGACAGGGACGACCCAAACCTATACCGCGACCAGTTTCCGTATACGGAGGTTCCCAAGGTTGCGTTCAATTACCGCAATGTTCCCGTGGACATGCCCAAGGAAATTTGGATTACCGACACGACCTTTCGTGACGGTCAGCAGTCGCGCGAGCCGTACACGGTGGAGCAAATCAAGCATATTTACAAGTGCTTGCACCGCTTGGGCGGGCCGAAGGGCAAAATCAAGCAGAGCGAGTTTTTCCTATACTCGAAGCGCGATAGGGACGCGGTGTACGAATGTTTGAACCTCGGCTACGATTTCCCCGAAATTACGGGCTGGATTCGCGCGTCCAAAAAGGATTTTGAGCTAGTGCGTGAGGTCGGGCTAAAGGAAACAGGCATTTTGGTAAGCTGCTCCGATTATCATATTTTTATGCAAATGAAAATGACACGCCGTCAGGCACTTGGGCATTATTTGGCGATTATACGCGAATGTATCGAAACAGGCGTAAGACCGCGCTGTCACCTAGAGGACATCACGCGCGCCGACTTTTACGGCTTTGTTGTGCCATTTGTGAAGGAGCTGATGAAGCTGTCCAAGGAAACAGGCGTACCTATAAAAATACGCGCCTGCGACACAATGGGCATAGGCGTGACCTTCCCAGGCACGGTAATGCCGCGCTCGGTGCAGGGCGTAATCCACAACCTTACGCACCACGGCGGAATACCGCATGAGCTGCTGGAATGGCACGGACATAACGATTTTTACCGCGCTGTAAATAACGCCTCGTACGCGTGGCTGTACGGCGCGAGCGCAATCAACGCCTCTCTGTTTGGCATAGGCGAACGCACAGGAAACACGCCGCTGGAAGCCATGATTTTTGAGTACGCGCAGCTTCGCGGAACGCTCGACGGCATGGAGCCTGCCATTATTACGGAGCTTGCGGAATATTTCGAGAAGGAAATAGGCTACACCGTGCCGCCCATGACACCCTTTGTGGGCAAGAATTTTAACGTAACCCGCGCAGGAATACACGCCGACGGCTTGCTTAAAAACGAACAAATCTACAATGCCTTCGACACAAACAAAATCCTAAACCGCCCTTGGAAAATCGTTATTTCCAACACCTCGGGGCTTGCAGGAATAGCACATTGGCTAAACGATTTCTACAAAAAAACAGGCAACGACAAATTTGAAAAAAACAGCCCCACCGTTTTGAAGCTAAAGGACTGGGTAGACGCACAGTACGAGGGCGGCAGAGTGACCTCTATTACTGATGATGAGATGGAGGCGGTTACGCGGTTGGTGGTGGAGGGTGAGGGGTAAGTCTGCCATGAATAGGAAAAAGCTAGTGATGGTAATGTGTTTAGCATTGCTTCCTTTATGTATATTCATCTTGCCTAAACTCCTCTTAATATTTATATCGTTTCTCCTTAATTTTGAACAACCAAGTGAAAGAACAAAAACATGGCAGACTGTTTTTATTGCGGAGGAAGTAGGAACTATCAAGTTTCCGCCAGAATGGGTTGTAGAGGAAGAAAACGGCATTATATTTGTAACGGATATTCCTAGGCAGTATGAGGGGTATAATACCTATCTCACAGGAACAACACTCAAATATGAGGACGTGCCGTCAGATAAGCGGTTTTTTCCGTACACACTATTCGATAGTGAAATAGAGATTGAGCAAACAGTGTATACAAGACCTGTTCTGGATAATAACGCTTATGTGTGGCGGTACGAGGTTACTATAGACAACGAAACGACGGAACATCTTATTATTGAGTGTATGGGTAGTGGTGTTGGGTGGAATGAAAAAAAATACGCTTTTTTTGTTGTGTGGGACTCTGATACCGCAACAGAGGATATTGTTAGGGATATAGGTTTGACATTTAACTGGTATTCCCCTCGGAAGTAGTAGACCTGTCTTACAACACCTCGCCAAAAGGAGCCTTAGACACAACCACGGACGACCCCGCCGACATAATCACGCTTACTCTCCTCACCGCAGGTGGCACACACATAGGCGGTAGCAGTCTTGTACAGGAAATCTTGATAGGCGAAACAGCTACCGCAATAATAGCCCACAAATTATTACACTTGGAGTGGGTATTTGACCATTGGTGCATAGACGGCAAAAGCAAGGTAGACTTCGCTCCGAGAACGAGGCTTCCACCGAGGGTGCGGAATTAACGCCGTTATGGCTATGCTATGATGCGGCTTATTTAGGTGGTAAAGGGTCTGTAACCTCTGCTGATGTAGTCCTTATAACTCGTTATTTATCAAGACACGAGGACTTTGAAACAATACCCGATTTCGACAGATTTTAGAGCAGATTTTTTGTTATGCAAGGATTCGCAACCACCGCATAACGGAGAGATTACGCTATAGTATTTCCAGTCTGACTTGCCCATCTGCGAGCAATAATCGGCGGTTTTAAGCCCATTATTGCGAAGTAGAGGGGCTACGTCAAACGGAAATTTTATCGTGTCGACACACCTTGCATAACGGAAAATTTGCCGAAAAGATGTCGGAATGGAGATATTAAACAGGCTCTTATGTTTATTATTTTTTCTTTTGCTACTGCTGTTATGGCATGGGCTGGCTTGCGTCCTGTATTTTTGTGTATTAGAGCTTCCCCGCCTTGTTCTCTCATTCCTTTCGCTAGGCGTGTTATCTGTCGCTCCGATAGACGCAATGCTTCTGCCGCTTCCTCTTGGCTTAGTAGCCCCCATTGTATTTTCGCAATACATGGGCTTGTTTTAACTGTTTTCGATTCATCGTGATTGTTTCCCTCATAACGAAACATTTTTTCACGATAATTACAATGGGACATTATCATAAGTTAATAGCAAACCACTATAATTTATGGTTGACAAGTTTTATCAATAATGATATTCTTTCATCAGCCTCCGGTGTGTAATATAATTACATCTTGCCAGAAGGGGGTAATCCTCATGAACACCCACTTGCACAATCACATCACACAGAAAGGAGTAACCCTACGGACATCACATAACATATGCGCTTGAACAACTACGAACGCAAAACGAAACGCAATATATGCACTTGAAAGACTGCAAGCAAAAAGCGAAAAATTCTTTCAATCAACGCAATCATTAGCTTAATATGCTTGTGTTTACTTTTGACTTGGGCATTAAGCCACAAGCTAGGAATTTTGATTGACAAGTTTTATCAATAATGATATTCTTTTATTAGCCCCCTAAGTGTAACATGGTTACACTTACCCGAAGGGGGAGTAAACGCCCTTGAGCAATCAAACAAATAATCACACTACACCGAAAGGAGTACACCCCCCTTTGAACAATCACACCACACCGAAAGGCGTAACCCCGTTGAACAATCACGTAAACACTCACATCACATCGAAAGGAGTAATCCTCTTGAACACTCACTTGCACAATCACGCTGCATCAAAAGAAGTAATCCCCATGCCCACTCACATCACACCGAAAGGAGTAATCCCAATGAACACGCACTTGCATAATCACACCGTGCCGAAAGAAGTAGCCTTCATGCCCACCCACACCACACCGAAAGGAGTAATCCCTATGAACACTGGCTTGCATAATCACACCACGCCGAGAGGAGTAACCCCCTTGAACAATCACACCACACCGAAAGGAGTAATCCCTATGAACACTGGCTTACACAATCACACTACACCGGAAGGAGTAACCCCCTTGAACAATCACGTAAACACTCACATAAACACCCACATCACACCGAAGGGAGTAATCCCAATGAACACTCACTTGCACAATCACACTACACCGAAAGAAGTAACCCCCTTGAACAATCACGTAAACAATCACACCACACCGAAAGGAGCAATCCCTATGAACACTGGCTTACACAATCACACCACGCCGAAAGAAGTAACCCCCTTGAACAATCACGTAAACACTCACATCACACCGAAAGGAGTAATCCCCATGAACACTCGCTTGCCCAACCACACCACACCGAAAGGAGTAATCCCCAGTAACAACCCTAATAACAACCCTGCTAGCAACCCCATGAACAACCCCCTAACCGACCAACTAACACACGCACTTGAACGACTACGAACAAAAAACGGAAAACCATTTCAACCAATCAATGCAATGATTAGCTTAATATGCCTAGCGTTTGCCTTTGACCTAGGTATTAAGCTAGAATCTAAAAAGTTTGAATCTAGGCGTTTTTTTTCTCAAATAAACGAAACCCTAAAAACAAGCGAAACCCTAAAAACAAGCGAAACCCTAAAAACACCCCCCCAAAAAAACAACAAACTAACAGAAGCCCTAGAAATCCTAAGCCCTCATCTAGTTACAGATGCTCTGATGTCGGAGCTTATAGACGTATTACATGGAATAAAGCCGCCCTGCGAAGATTGGAACAATTTCACGGAAATCCTATTGCAAGATGTATTTTTAAGGTACAGTCAAGACTTGCTTGTCGAGCCGCCCAAGCCGTTGATTAAGCTAATTATTTCATTGCTAGACCCAGTGAACGGAACTGTATACGTAGGCGCGGCGGGAATAGCCACTACCGCTATAGAAATTCACAAAAACACACCAAATCTCACACTATTCACAAAAGAAAAAAACCCCTTATGCCACGCTATTTCCATTCTGCGGGCAAATATGAATCGTGTCGATTTTTCTAATATTTGTGAGGGCGAAGTATTAACCGAGCCGTTTTTATACAATGAAACCACCGTGCAAAAATTCGATTATGCCGTCCTTTACCCGCCATTTGGTCGTTCGTGGGAAAATTACGAGCGCGAAATAAAAAAAGACACCTTTCACCAATTTTGGCTAGGGCTTCCAAGCATAAGCAGTGCGGACTGGCTTTATGTACAGCATTTATGCGCCGTGCTAGAGAAAAGCGGAAAGGGAATCGTTGCCATTCCCTCGGGCGCGCTTTATCATTCCTCAACAAAAAGAATACGACAGGGCTTAGTGGAATCTGGCCGCCTAGAATGTGTTGTATCGTTGCCCCCTGGCATAATCGCCAATACAAAGTTGCCTCTCAGCCTATTGATACTCGGCGGCACAAGGGTCAATTCGCAAATACTTATGCTTGACGCGACCAATCTGTTTGAAAAAGACATGCCCGTCCGTTGGAAAGACAAGGTAAACCTAAGCGACAGCATTATCGAACAAATTACCGAAATTTACCAATCGCATGACTGCAAATCGGGCGTAAGTGAAGTAGTCCGCAACGAAGACCTTACCGAAAACGATTGCGTTTTAATTCCAACAAGGTATATGAGCATTTCGTCTATTGATTCGGAATTTGGAACACTGCACATCAAGCCGCCGCCACAGGACGGGTGGGCAACGCTAAAGGACACAGGCATTATCTACCGCGGAATAAATTCGTCGCCCGCAAGGAAAACCGTTACACTCAACGAACACGGCGATTATCGCATAATCAACTATACAGATGTACAAAACGATAGCATAGCCATAGAAACCTTGGCGCGGTGCGATTATTTTTCCTCTGAAAAATATTTAGTCGAAGAGGGCGATATTTTAATCGCCTGCAAAGGCTCGGCATTGAAGCTAAGTTTAGTCCCTCGCGGCTGTGAAAATACTGTGCTGTCCGCCAATTTTGCGGCGTTACGTGTAAACAAATACAAATTCGAGCCGCTATATGTTTGGCATTATTTAAATAGCCCAGTAGGTCAAAGTCTTTTGAAAAGCAAGCAGGTGGGAAGCTCGACAATTTTCACATTAGCATTAAATGACATAGAATCAATCCCCATACCAGACCTGCCCTTGGAGCAACAAAAAGAATACGCCGCCGCGCTAACGGAAACAGAAAACGAAGTAAAGCAGGAAATAGAAGCCTTATATAACCACGCCAAGGAAGCAAGGCTTGCATTTTATGAAAATATTGGCTTGGGGGAATTGATGGAGTCTAGGACAACTCCGAAACACTCCAATACCAACTTGCACGAGGAATAGGCACATCGTCTATCCTGTCAACACCAACCACCATAAGCTCGCCGTTTACTAGCGACAGCCCGCCTTTCCATAGCGGTTCTTCCATACCTCCCCAAGCCGACTGCGTCACCACAAGCCAGCCGTCCTCAATATCGAGCGTATTAACCGTTCCATAGCCGTCCAAAAAATGAAACTCATCGTTAGCCAAATCATAAACAACCACGCCGCTACTGTAAACGCCCGAAGTCCACGAAATGGTGAACGCAAAATCGGGAGAGCCGTCCTGATTTACGTCTGCGACAAATACGTCAGTTGAGGGCATGGGAATATTCCTAACCTCGCCGCTAGGGTAAATCGCCGTAATATTATTGATATTAAAGCCGCCGCCGTTGTGATTCCACGCATATTGCCATTCAAAGGCCACATCGGGATATTCGGGCAATTGTAACTTCGCTTGCCCTGTTGACAGCATGGCTTGCTCGTCATATTCGGCTTCCAAAATCCATTCAAATGCAGGGAAAGTGGGCGTTTGTTGTGTTGAGAAATGGGAAGGCGGCGTTGGCGTTGGTTTTGGGGCGGTGTTGCCGTTGCTTTGCAAAAACCCCACAACCTCCCAATCCCCACCGTCACGCCTTTGCAACTCTACAAAAACGCGGACACTGCCGCGCGTGCCTTTTACAACAATAGAATAATTAGCGTCCCCATGCCCTGGGCTGACGTTAAAGCCGCCGCTTGGCATAAAACCAAAGCCCTCCACTTCGCCGATAATTGCCGCAATTTCGGGGCTATTTCGTATATATTCCGTAGCCGTCTGATATGAGGGGTGGTTTTTCAGCATCGCGCCTACGCTAAAAACTAGAATAACAATAAACAGCACAAACGCTACAAACGCGCCAGTAATTATTATTGCGATTTTGGGCTTTCGGGGCTTATGCGGCTCGGCGTGAGGCTCGCTCGTGCGTGGCGATTTTTGTAAATTATACACGCCAGTATTCGCGAGCTTGTCGCCTATTTTCTGGTTCTCGTCACTGGAAACAAGTGACAAAAACTCTATCGGCCATATGAATATCAATACTTGCCGCAAGAATAATCTCGGCACAGACGGAACAAGCGAGTTATCGGAAATATCCCTTACCCCTATGCCAAGCAGGCGTTTGCCTATGCTCTGCCCTTTTATAACATCTCTAAGGCAGTATATTAGAAGAATAACCGCCGTAATGAGAATACTTGAAATGACTATCCTCGTTACGTCAACTGGCATTTCGCCAGTCAGTACACGCGCGCTAAGCAATATATAAAAAACAGACGGAGCTACAAAAACGAAAGAAAAAATAAAATGGTCGATTAAAAAAGCCACCAGTCTTTTCCATACTGGCGCAATTTCGAGCGAGGGGTGGGTTTTGTATGAAAAATCCATGCTAGTACCTCCTACTCCACACGTCGCAACACAACGGAAACCGCATGTTCTGGAACGGCGGCAGTTATGCCGCGTCCCCCAACGGTCAAAATGAAAACACTTTCATAATACATGGTATCGCCGTCAATTGTCGCGGTCACAAAGGTTTCTTGCCCCTGCATACTTCCGTCTGGGGCTTCAAATTCCCCATGATTAGCATACGAGCTTATCACATTGCCCGCTTCCGTAAAGTCAAAAAATACCGCGTTACCCCTGCCGCGAATGGTAATCTTTCTCGCCGAATAGTCTACCGTTACGGTCGTTTCGCCGTCTGTGTAGACCTCGGTATTTTCGTCGGTGTTTTTGTCGATATTTGAAATGTCGTTCTCGTGAATAGTTGGAACGTCCTCGCCTTGTGCCGCCATGTCGTCTGCTTGCTGTGGCTGTGCTTCCGCAATTTCTTCTCGCGCTGTTGCTTCTTGCGACAATTCCGCTGTTGCTTCTTGCGGCAATTCCGTTTCGAGCGGCAATTCCGCGCTACCGCTTTCATTTGCCGTTTCACCACCGCAAGCGGTCACAGCAAGCAAAAATATAACCGCAAAAATAAACGCAAGCGTTCTTTTTGAATACTTCATTTTTATTTTCCTTTCACATAAAATTTCCAAGAACACGCTACAATAACCTACAACCGCCGCGGCAGAGCTTCATATACTCACAGCTAGTACAGGCTTTCTCTCTTACCCTAGCCCGAAACTCATTTAGCCTCGGGTCATGCGCCCAATTCTCAAAGGTAATATCCAGCACATCGCCAAACGGCTCATGCCAAAAGGAACACGGCTTATACATTCCGTTTACATCAATGGCGATATAGGCGTTTCCGCCCAAGCAGCCGTTGTTGTCGTATTTGTAGTACGTGCCTATATCCGCAAAATTATTTTCCGCCAAGACCTCAAAAAGGGAGCAGTCGCACAAGAACATTATCCGCTTATTTGCTTGCTGTAGCTGTTTGAAACGTGCGGCAAGCTCGGTTATTTTGTCGTCTATGGATAGCTCGTTGGTGTCCGCGTTTTTGGCTGTGGTTTTGTATCGCAAAAATAAAACTACCCTTACCCCCGATTTTCTTACATTATATAAAATTTCGTCAAGGCGCGGAAGGGTTTCTGTCGTAAGCAATAGGTTTATCCCTGGCTTTTTGCCTGTGGCTTTCTTGTACAGCTGTATAGCCGAAAAAACATGCGGCATGTCCTGCATATTGTGAATACTAAAATGAACATTACCGAACACGGCGCATTTTTTGGCGAGCTGCTGCGTCATGGCAAGTCCGTTGGTGGTCATGTTCGGCAAAACCTGCTTTTTTCTCGCATATTCGGCGATTTCAAAAAGCATGGGGTGCAGGGTCGGCTCGCCGCCGCCAAAGGACAACGAAAACACGCCCAACGCCGACAGCTTATCAATCACGCGCCTTGCCTTGTCGAGCGAAATATCCCTTTGCTCGTCCCTTTCGCTGGTATTGTAGCACCCGCGGCAAAGCATATTGCACCTTGTTGTGATTGCTATGTGGGCATCAATCGGTGCGGAAAAAATACCCTCTTGCAAAATCGCGCCCTCTGTTTTGGCAATGTGATACTTGTCTGCGTACTCGTTGTTTACATGCGCCACAAAAGCGGGACGTTCCCGAAAAATAAGTCCGCCAAAATGCTCGCGCCTTGTTTTTACAATTGGTTTGTGCTTTTTTGCGGTTATCATTGTGTGAGAAAAGTCCACATAACGAAACCGACAACCAACATCAAAACGGCAAACGCCAGAGTAAGCAAAAACCATTTGCCCCTAGTTAGTCTGTCGGTTTTGTCAAGCAGTCTAGCCGAAAAAGATATAGGCAAGTACATTCCGAGGGGAATTATCGAAGCAAACACGGCATACACAATAGTGTCGGGTTCGTCCCAACTATAAAACGAAAGCGAGTTTATGCAAAGAATTATAGTTAGAATTGTGCAGAGTACGCATATCGGAAATATAATTCTGTCTAGCCGTCTTTCTAATATGAAGTAGTTTAATTTTCCGTCCTCTTTTTTTAGCGAAACAGCCAGCCCCGACCAAAGCAGCAATGTGACGGGCAATGAGAAAAGCACATTAAGAAGTGCATAGAAAGCCATGACAGCAGCACCGCTGGAAAAATTAGCCATATTGAACGGGCGTATACGCAGGATTTGTTCTCTTTTTTTCATGGTTACCCCCTTTGTTTGGCTCGCCTTCGGCGATTTTTCGCGGTTTTAAGCTACTTTTCAGCCGAAAGCACTTACAATAAACAACCCGACAAGCAACATCAAGACCGAGAACGTCAAGGTAAGCAAAAACCATTTGCCCTTCGTTAGGCTATCTTCCTTATCAAGCAATCTAGCCGAAAGATATATAGAAAAGTACACCCCGAGAGGGATTATCGAAGCAAATATGGCGAACGCAATTTCTAAGGCACTAAAAGACGAGAGTGAGAGTATGCAAAGAATCGCAGTCAGAATTGAGCCGAGTACGCATATCGGCAATACAATTTTGTCTAGCCGTTCTTTTAGTATGGAGTAGTTTAATTTCCCGTCCTCGTTTTTTAGCGAAACAGCCAGCCCCGACCAAAGCAGTAATACGGCGGGCAATGAAAGAAACAAATTCAAAGTCGCAATAAACCCAGCGACATAAGAGCCGCTGGAAAAATTAGCCATATTGAACGGGCGTATACGCAGGAGTTGTTCTCTTTTTTTCATGGTTGCCCCCTTTGTTTGGCTCGCCTTCGGCGATTTTTCATGTGCGGCTATACCTTTTCAGCCGAAAGCACTTACAATAAACAACCCGACAAGCAACATCAAGACAGAAAACGTCAAGGTAAGCAAAAACCATTTTCCCTTCGTTAAGCTATCTTCCTTATCAAGCAATCTAGCCGAAAGGTATATAGAAAAGTACACCCCGAGAGGAATTATCGAAGCAAATATGGCGAACACAACTTCTAAGGCACTAAAAGACGAGAGTGAGAGTATGCAAAGAATCGCAGTCAGAATTGAGGCAATTACGCATATCGGCAATACAATTTTGTCTAGCCGTTCTTTTAGTATGGAGTAGTTTAATTTCCCATCCTCGTTTTTTAGCGAAACAGCCAGCCCCGACCAGAGCAGTAATGCGGCAGGCAATGAGTAAACCACATTAAGAGATACCCAAAACATCATATAAGAGCCGCTAGAAAAATTAGCCATATTGAATGGGCGTATACGCAGGATTTGTTCTCTTTTTTTCATGGTTGCCCCTCCTTAAAATACTATGAAACCTCCAAAAATCAACTTTCATGGTTGCTTCCTTAAAATACTATGAAGCCTCCAAAAACCAACCGCTCGCAGTGGATTTTTGGAGGCTATCGGAGATGAGAGGATTTGAACCCCCGCGCCGGTTACCCGACCTATCGCATTTCGAGTGCGACCTCTTGAGCCACTTGAGTACATCTCCAGAAAATACTACAGCTCTTCACGCTGTAATTGGTTATGTGAATCTTTACAGTTAATGCCCGCACTTTAGAGAATTAAATCTTGCATTTTACATTCCCTTTTTTATAGCTTAGACAGCTATAGTATCAATTATTACATCTTTCACCAGTTAAAATTGTCCCATTCCGCTTTCAATATTCTATACCACTTTAGCGACACAAACTCGCCACGCAATCGCAAGTGGTTTACAAATTCGCCCTCATAAATAAAGCCGAATTTGTTATAAAATCGAATGGCACTTTCGTTGTTTGATAAAACATTGAGATAAACACGCTCTAGTCCCAATGTATCAAAGGCAAGGTTAAGAATTTTAGCCGTAGCCGTCCATCCGATTCCTCGTCTTTGAGCTACTGTTCGCAGTGCGATAGCGTACTCGGCATTTGATGCGTCATGGTCGATATTTTTTAGGCTTACCGTACCAAAGTATTCGTCACTGTCGTCAACAATAGCAAGGTTGACGTATTGTACTGTATTGTATTCGTTTGTAGTGTGATGTGTAATGTTGTTATCGATGAACGCATCAACGCTTCCAATGCTCATTCTTTCAGGGTTAAACCTAAAAAAGCGATTAACCTCTGGGTCTTTCATCCATTCAAGCATTAGCGGTGCATCTTTCTTTTCAAGGGGGCGTGGGGAGATGTCATTATTGTTCACATATATCACCTCGTTTGCTTAATTCAATTTTTTTAATGGTAGTTTATTCGCTACTCTTCCTTAAGCGCAAAGCCCCAAGCAACCTTTTCATGCTGGAATATTGGTTTTTTGAGTATTTCCATAAATTCTGCATGGTCTTTGTTTCGTTCGTCACGTAAATTTAGCTTGGTGTATTC
>WRLD01000014.1:0-42443 GCA_009777845.1 Defluviitaleaceae bacterium | reverse complement strand
GGTAAAACTACACATTACAACAAGTTTACCTACTAACTCGTCGCGGGTAATTGTGCTAGTGGGTACAACCTTTTTGCCCCTAACGGTATCAACCGAAAAAGTTTCATCGTCTTCTAGGTAAAATACTATATTTAATTCTTCAAAGAATAACTGAATATCTTTTTGTTCTTTGCCAAGTTTGTATAAAACAATTTCTCTTTTTGAAATATCTGATAATTTGAGCATACTAAAACCTGCTTTCTATTTTCATTTCTTTATACTTGCCACTATCACCTTGATTGGTTAGCCTAGAGTTTTTTTTTAAGTGCAGTTGCTACTCTTCCTTAAGCGCAAAGCCCCAAGCAACCTTTTCATGCTGGAATATTGGTTTTTTGAGTATTTCCATAAATTCTGCATGGTCTTTGTTTCGTTCGTCACGTAAATTTAGCTTGGTGTATTCTTCTTCTGTTGCACCAGTCCAATTATATATGGGCATAAATGCAATTAGGTCTACATTTAGTCGTAGCCCCATTTCTACAAAACTCTCCATTTCTCTAAAATTACATGACTGAACTACAAATATAATGCGAAAATGGTCTATATCACCTCTGTCATGTAATTCTTTCGCAAACTCCATATTTTCCATAAGTGTATCAAAGTTTCCTCCGCGCCTTACGTGACTGTATGTTTCTTTTGTCGCCGCATCTATAGAAACCTGCAAATCTATATATTTATACCGTCCACTTAGTTTTTCCCAACTCCTTCTGTTAAACAGTAGCCCATTGGTTTGTAGTGTTAATCGTTCGCCTTTATACTTTTCAAAAATTATTTCGCGGTAATATTTGCTAAAGAATGGGTCGCCGTTTCCCGCTACAGTTAGCCAACTTGTAGGGGGTAGCACTTCATTGATAATTTTTTGGTGTATAATTTCTATGTCGCGTTTCTGACATTCATTTAGCACTAAAGGCTTATTTCTACAAGATGGGCAAGACAAATTACATGTGGGGTCATGGTTAAGAGCTATCGTATGATACCCATCAACATACAATGTTTCATGCTTGTATGAAAATGTTTCATTTTCACATTTTTCTATACCGTTGTTTTTCCAACAAAATCGGTTATTCGGGCAGCCTTGCGTACAAAAGCAATAAGTTCCATTGATAGCAGAAAGGCGAATCAATCGTGCTAAGGGTGAGTTAATAATTTCATCATAGGAACGATAAAGGATATTGCCTGGGTGAAATTCTTTTGACCAAGGTGTGCAAATAGATAGAAGACCATGGGAGCTTATATGCAGGACATTAAACATATTTCCGCAAACTCTGTCATATAAAACGGGAGCTTTTATGGTTTGCAATAGATGTCTGGATATGGAATTGCCTAAAATCCGAATTTCGTTATAAGAGTAAATATGCCCTGGTTCAACTGCGCCCATTTCAATTAACTGGTTTTTAATTTCGTAATCATATGTTGTACTCGCAATAAAAACCGCAAAGTCGCCCTTTTTTTCATTCAAAATAGAGTTAGGTTCTTTTACTAATTTATCATTAAATAGAGTTCCCCACTTGTTACTGTCATTATCGACATAATAAGCGACTTCAAAGTCCATGCAGCTTTCAGTTAATTTTTCTGCTATTTTTCCTGTTCCGAAAACTATAATTTTTTTAGGAATGTCATTATCGATTGAGTTAATAAGGTCTGTTAAAAAAATATAATCTTTGCCGTATTCTAGTCCTAAGTTAGTCAATTTCTCTTCCAGGGGGGGGGGGGTAAAACTACATATTACGACAAGTTTACCTGCTAACTCGTCGCGGGTAACTGTGCTAGTAGGTACAACCTTTTTGCCCCTAACGGTATCAACCGAAAAAGTTTCGTCGTCTTCTAGGTAAAACACTATATTTAATTCTTCAAAGAATAACTGAATATCTTTTTGTTCTTTGCCAAGTTTGTACAAAACAATTTCTCTTTTTGAAATATCTGACAATTTAAACATATTAAAACCTGCTTTCTATTTTCATTTCCTTATACTTCCCGCTTAAAACATTCTCCCACCAACCGCGGTTATTGATGTACCAATCTATAGTTTGCCGCAAGCCATCATCAAAGCTGGTTTTGGGAAGCCAGCCTAATTCTCGCGAAATCTTAGACGGGTCTATGGCATATCGCAGGTCGTGCCCAGGCCTGTCGGTAACATATTTAATTAAGGATTCGGGTTTTCCTAGTTGGGATAGAAGCGTTTTTACTACGTCGATATTTCTTCTTTCGTTGTGACCGCCTACATTATAAACCTCGCCGAGCCTGCCATTTTGTATTATTAAGTCGATAGCATGGCAGTGGTCAATAACGTATAGCCAATCTCTTACATTCTCGCCCTTTCCGTAAACAGGTAAGGGTATGTCCTGCATGGCATTAGTCACCATTAGCGGTATGAGCTTTTCGGGGAAGTGGTATGGACCATAATTATTGCTACAGCGCGAAATTGTTATGGGCATTTTATAGGTTCTCGCATACGCGAGACACAACAAATCTGCCCCCGCTTTGGAGGCGGAATATGGGCTAGATGTGTGAATGGGAGTTTCTTCTGTAAAGAATAAATCTGGTCTGTCCAAGGGTAAGTCGCCATATACCTCGTCTGTAGACACTTGATGATAGCGAGAAACACCAAACGCACGGGACGCATCTAACAGCACTTGCGTGCCGATTATATTTGTTTTTAAAAATACGCCAGGGTTTCCTATGCTTCTGTCAACATGGCTTTCGGCGGCAAAATTTATAACAATGTCCGGCTTGTGCTTCTCAAATATTTCTTTAATTCTGGCTTCGTCTGCTATATCGCCTAATTCAAAGCAGAAGTTAGGGTTTTTCATAACAGGCTCAAGCGTTTCGAGATTACCCGCATATGTGAGAGCATCTACGCAAATAACTTGATTGGTTGGATAATTTTTCAAGCGTTCGTGGATATAGTTACCGCCTATAAACCCCGCGCCGCCTGTTACTAATATTTTCACAAACTCAACCCCTTAATTTGTCCGCTTATTACTTTTCTTAAATAATCACCATAGGGAGATTTTCCATAGCCGTCCGTCAAGGCTTGCAATTGTGCGGTGTCTATAAAGCCCATATGGTATGCAATTTCTTCCACTGCCGATATTTTTATGCCCTGCCGTTTTTCCACCGCCATTATAAAATTCGATGCGTCCATTAGGCTATCTACCGTACCTGTGTCTATCCATGCACAGCCACGCCCCAAAACACATACGTCTAGCTTGTCTGCTTCTAAATAAATTCGGTTAAGGTCAGTAATTTCTAATTCTCCGCGTGCGCTTGGTTTTAGGCTCTTGGCATACTGCACGCAGTTATTGTCATAAAAATACAACCCTGTAACCGCATAATTAGATTTTGGGTTAATGGGTTTTTCTTCTATGCTCTCAGCCTTTCCGTCCTTATCAAATGAAACTACACCAAAGCGGTGGGGGTCGTCTACGTAGTAACCAAATACCGTTGCGCCGTCCGTTTTTTTGTAAGCATTTTGCAAATGGGTGGTTAAGCCGCTCCCGTAGAAAATATTATCACCCAATATCATAGCGCAACGCTCATTGCCTATAAAATCTTCGCCAATAATAAATGCCTGCGCCAAGCCCTCTGGGCGTGGCTGCACCTTATATGATAGCGATAGCCCGAGGTCGTTTCCGTCGCCTAGCAAGCGTTCAAAATTAGGCAGGTCTTCTGGGGTGGATATAATCAATATTTCCCTAATGCCCGCAAGCATTAGCATAGAGAGGGGATAAAAAATCATAGGCTTATCATAAACCGACAATAGTTGCTTGCTAGTAACGCGGGTAAGCGGATAAAGCCGTGTGCCTGCACCGCCTGCTAGGATAATACCTTTCATTTATATCAGCTCCTTTGGTTGTAGTTTTTAGTAAATTGTGTCCCAGTAATTTGATACGTAAGTAGCTAAATTATAGCTATCAAGTAAATAATCGGGATAGTCATCGCCCCAAACAAGAGAGAACTGTCGCACACACCAATCTAAATTATCCATAATTTTTTTTTGTACTTTTGCATCGAGCAGCCAGTCCTTTAACGAATACTCATAGACCTTTATCAAATCAATGGTATACAGTTTATGCGCTCTGCTGTTTTTGGAAACCTTGCTGTGACTGATACCACCATCTCGATGATTAACAGCTACAATATCTAAAAAATACGTTTTCATGCCTTGCCGTGCATGTGACAATGAAACTGTATAGTCTTCAATTAAAAAATATTCCTCGTCAAATTTACCATACTTTTCAAAGGCTTCTCTTTTATATATTCGTGTAAACACAATGGGAGCTAAAACTAGATGCTTTCGGTAAAATTCGTATGGCGACAGCTCATTCATCAGTCTTTTGGTGTCTTCCGAAACTGCAAATTCAATAAGTGTATTCAAATCTTTGGTTCGCATCTCAACTTGGGTTACAATACCCATTACCTCAGGCGGGGAAGTATTAAAACAATCAACTAAATCTTTAACCACATTAACATTATTAAAAGTATCATCACACGCAAGGAATAAAAGATAATCACCTTTATACAAATCAAGAATTATATTGCAATGCTTGACCGTTCCTGCGTTACATTCA
The DNA here is from genome assembly GCA_009777845.1 of Defluviitaleaceae bacterium. Taxonomy (GTDB): domain Bacteria; phylum Bacillota; class Clostridia; order Lachnospirales; family WQUN01; genus WQVC01. Next base: position 37,836 of record WRLD01000014.1, on the reverse strand, counting down.
TTTTGACGGACGACTACATTTGTTATATTAGTACCTTTGTTATTTTCTATATAACCTAAAATAGCATCGCTGTCAAAATTAGGTGACCCATCATCGCTAACAATAATCTCAATATTGCCATAGGTTTGCGATAATATGGAGTCTAAACATTCATTTAGGTATTCTGTGTTATTATAACAGGATACAAAAACACTAACCATAGGGTTGTTTTTCATGCTTATCTCTCCTAGTGTAAACAGCTATATTGCTCCGCCAAAGTCATTTATCACGCTAATAACCTCTGTAATATCCCGCTCTGTCATTCCTATATAAAACGGCAAACTAAGCTGTGTTTTTGCGATTGATTCGGCATTTGGGAATGTGCCGACACCAAGCCCCAAGTTTTCATATGCTTTTTGCAAGTGAATAGGTATGGGGTAGTGTATCAATGTCTGTATGCCGCCTTTTTCCAACCACTCTTTGAGTAAGTTCCTTTCCGTAGTGCGAACTGAAAAAATATGCCATACATGGGTTCTGTCACTTGCGATAACAGGCAAAATTATAGCAGGGTTTACGATTTCGGATATATACCTGTTGGCTATTTTATTGCGTTCAATATTCCAATCGTCTAGCTTTTTTAGTTTAACTCTTAAAAACGCGGCATGGATTTCGTCAAGCCTAGAATTAACCCCTTGTTGTTCGTGGTGATACTTTTTTAAAGAGCCATAGTTTATATAACATCTGATTTTCTCCGCCAATTCGGCATCATTGGTTACAACTGCGCCGCCGTCGCCAAGCGCGCCCAAGTTTTTTCCTGGGTAAAAGCTAAAAGCGGCAACGTCTGCTAGAGAACCCACTTTTTTATTGTTAAACAATGCTCCGTGGGCTTGTGCGGCATCTTCAATAAGTTTCAAGTTATACTTATCTGCGATTGCTTTAAGACTTTGCATATCGGCGGGTTGACCGTATAAGTGTACGGCAATTATTGCCTTAGTACGCGGAGTAATCGCCTTTTCAACTTCCCCAGGGCATATATTATAATAAGTCTTGTCAACGTCTACTAAAACAGGGCTACTCCCCGCATACGAAACCGCAAGGGCGGTTGCTATAAAGGTGTGCGCGGGTACTATTACTTCGTCGCCTAAGCCTATGCCATAACATTTGAGAATGGCGACTAAGGCATCTAAGCCATTGCCGCACCCGATACAATGTTTTGCATCACAATACGTAGCAAATTCTTCCTCAAATGCCGTCAACTGTCGACCTTGAATAAACCAATTCCCCGCCATAACATCTGCGTATGCTTGATTTAATTCGGCGCTTAGCTCGTTGTGCATATGCTTAACTGTTGAGAAAGGAATTTGCATTTACTAGACCTGCCCTCTAAAAGGATTCGTTTCTAAAAAGCTATTAAAATCACGGATATAATCCGCTTCGTCATAAAAGTCCGAAGCCAATACCAATAATACACTACCCGGCGAAAAGTCATACATTTCCCGCCAAACATGAGGTCCAATATATAATCCCTCATGGGGGCTGTTTAAGACTATGTTTTTTTCTTCGATATGTGTAATTAGTCTAACAGTGATAGAGCCGTTTAAGGGTATCAGTACCTGGTGTAGCTTTTTGTGGGAATGATAACCTCGCGTGGCATCGGGTACAACGTCATAAATATAATATATCCGCTTAATGGCAAAAGGTATATCGCTCTCGGCTTCTATTGGCGTTAAGTTACCAGAGCCGTCTTTATATTGCTTAAAGCGGATTATTCCTGTATTGTACATACGCTACAGTCCCTTTTAGTTTTCTCTGATGTGTTTTGCTATATAATCAACTATAAACTTTCCGTTTGCTATACCGTTCGGGAATAGACCACTTTTGTCACCGACAACGGACAAGCGTTTTTCACACAAGGGGTCGTCGCCATTCATAAGCATTTCGATATATCCAATCATTTGCTCTCTGTTTTCTGCCACATAGCACAATTCTTTTACAGAGGGTTTTATAGAAAACTCATTTATATTTGGTGCGGTTAGGATTAACGGTTTGCCTGTGGGCAGGTATTCATAAACCAATGACGTAATATCCATAACCGCAAAATCGCTGTCTAGTATAGCACTTCTATAATCGCCGTACAAATCAAAAACGCAGTTTTCGCTATTTTTGAAAACAGACAAGATGCTGTCTAATTCATTTTTTGGTAGAAGGTTTAAGGTTTCTATTTCGGCAATCAAAAGAGGGTGAAGTCTTAACACAAGCTCTACTTGCTTATCTTGGATAAGCTCGGCAAAATAGTCATGGTAATGCAGGAACGAGGAGCGACCCTTAGCCGCCATCCAGGTAGGCGTATATAGTATTTTTGTAGAATTAGTATTTTTATAATATAAATCCTTATTCCTTACACCAGTTAAATAAAAATCTACTTTAGGTGTGCCCGATAATACTATTTTGTCCAAAAACGATGGTTCTTTTACGAAAACATCATAATTTGATTTATCCAAAAACACTTTCCATGAATTTTGTACAAAGTTTAAAACAAGCGTAGCATCGCTCAATAAGCTATTTATATCCTCACCCATTAAAACACCATAAGGTGTATTCATTATTTTAATATCGTCACAATAATGAGATTCCCGACAAATTGCGGGAAGCTGAACCTTAGAATAGGGAGTTTGATAGAATATACCATCTGGATTAAGGGCATAAATGTCTATCCATTGGCTGTCTTTATATGCCCAAAGGAATGAGTAGCCACGTTTAACCATAGTTTCTTCAAGCATAAGCTCATAGTCATAAATAACCTTTTTAGATTCAATTGTTTTTCGTTTTGGTGCAAGCACGAGTACAGGCTCAAACCGTTCATCATGTAGCATCTGCTCATAAATAGACTCATAAGAAGAAAATGATGCCAACGAATACAACATAAATATAATTTTGATTTTATTATCCCGCTTGCCTTGCAAATAAATAGGTTTAGATTTAGTTACAACCTTTTCTACGTCAATAATTAAGCTGTTCTCATCACTGCCTACATACTCTAACAATTCCATAGTCAATATTCTAGCATTCAAATTCATTTCTTTAAGTTGGGAAACCATTTTTTCGACCGCGTAAAACGAAGAAACAATTACGTCAACAGTTCCTTTTTGTGTTAAGCTACGTAATTCGTTAGGGGATACTATAGGCACATCATGTAAAGACGTTCCCCACACCTTGGAATTGTTATCAGAGTATGCGATTACATCGTACTGCTCAATTATCATTTCATATAACTCCGCCCCCATTTTGCCTGCACCAAACATCACACATTCCTTATTTAAATCATCAAGCTCAAGAATTTCATAAGAAATCATATCAACGAATGAACAATCCTTTATGTCTGCAAACTGCATAATACATCTACCTTCCTGTTATATAATTTCCAATTTGTTTTCCAACAAAATCTTCCGCTATACCCTCCAAAATTTCATCGTCACCCATTCCAGAAAGGCGCGAATAGAAAAATACGCTCCTCAGCCGGGTAAAGGCAAGAATCGGGAGCATTTCCAATAATGCTTCATTCCCAAAATTTTTATAATAATCGCAGAGCAACTCAAATTGTTCTGCATAGAACTTTGAAAGTGATTGTTTTTTTGCAATGGTATGAACAACAGAGCTAGAACGCTGAAAGTAGTTGTAAAAACCGTTTTCCAAAAATACTACCCTATCAATGTGCACAAGCAACTTAAAATTAAACAAGGTATCTTCGCCGATAGGTATTTTTTCAAAACAAATTCCAGAATTTTTTATAAGCTCAGTCTTGTATAACCTAGACCAAATGTAATTGTTCGATTGTGGATTAACACAGCATTTAACAAAGTATCGACATAGGTCTTCAGATAAGTCCATTACCTCGTTTTTTGTTTTCGAGTATTTATTTTTATTTTCACGTCCATCTTCATATACAAGATTAAAATCACATACCGCAACATCGGCGTTGGTACTTTTTAACGCATTCAACATTGTTTCATACATATTAGGCTCGATATAATCATCATTACCCACGTATGTTATATACTCACCATCTGCATTCTTCATTCCTGTATTTAAAGCACCAACAGCCCCCGCATTTTGCTGCTCGATATATTTAACTCTCGAATCGGTTAAATATTTTGAAATCACTTCCGCGCTATTGTCTGTTGAGCCGTCATTGACAATAATCAATTCAAAATTTGAGTATGTTTGACCAAGTATAGACATAATACATTTGTCCAAGTATGCGCTTGCATTGTATACGGGTATGATAATGGATATAACGTCTTTTAACATGCTAAAGCTCCTAACCGCTCTTTGCGAATTTGAATGAAGTTCTCCATCATATAAGCAAGTGCTATTGAATCTGTTCTGGTTAGCTTAAAATTAACTAATTCGGGTTCTCTAATGTTGCGGATAAAGTCCGCAAGCTCGTACCTCATTCCATAGCCAGGAAATGGTGCGGAGAAATGTTCGTTTTCGGTAGTATCTTCATAACATACCTCAAAGGCTTTAGTCAACCACCAAGGCGAGTTTACCAGTATATACCCCTTTGTGCCAGATATAAGCAGTTGCCCCTCGCTTTTTATACCAATGCCTGTTTTTGCTGTTGCGATAGCATCATCGTATTTTAAATATGCCTTAGCATATAAATCTACGTTTTCATTGTTAGTAAAAAAGTCGAAATTAAGGCTTTTGTGTTCTTTTCCTAGTATTTTTATGATGGGTAGTAGTGAGCCACTAGCTAATTCTGTAAAGCTACCCCCTACATTAACATCATACTCACGGGAATGCGGCGTTTGGGGAATCAATTTAGTTATAGCCGCTTCAATATCCTTTATTTTGCCAATCCTGCCGTCCCTCGCAATTGCCAAAAGGTTAATAAACCCTGGTGCGTAGGCTGTGCGTATCGCTTCCATTAACACTAGCTTGTTTTGCTCGGCTACACTAAATAAATGCTCGGCTTCATTGCCCGATAGCGTCATAGGTTTTTCGCATAGTACATGCTTATACGCATTAAGCGAACGTAACGCATAATCATAGTGGGTGTCATGCGGCGAGGCGATGTATACAGCATCAACCTTTTCTAAAAATTCATCATAGTTGTCAAAAACAAGGCTAATGCCATGCTTGCTTGCGAATTTATCCGCACTCGATTTGTTGGGGTTATATACCGCATAATTGCAAACGCCGCTAACAAACTTTAGTTCGTGTGCTTGACGTGTTGCTATTCTACCCGTGCCTACCACGCCAAGCCGCACAATCCCAAATTGGTCTTCGCGTAAACTTGTGCTGGATATTTTTGGGGTTCGGTTTAAGTAGACTACGTTGCAGTATTCGTTTAAATAATCAAACTTGCCATGCCAGTCGTCGCCGATTGCAAATATATCAACACAATGCTTTTGCACGTCTGCAACCTTTTGCCCTGCGTGTTCTTCTATAATTATTTCGTCGGCAATGCCGCATTTTTTTACGCCTTCTATACGTTCAAGCAAGGATTGCTTTACGTTCATTTTGCCGCGCTGTATATCAAAATAATCAGAAGTAATGCCCACGATAAGGTAGTCGCCAAGCCCTTTAGCTTTTAATAAAATTTGACGATGACCTTCGTGGAACAAATCAAACGTACCGTAAGTTATTACTTTTTTCATGACATGCTGTACCCTCCGCAAATGGGGATTATCGAGCCGTTAATATAGGTATTGCATAACACATTGTAGCACATGTCGGCAATTTCGTTAGGCTCTGCAAACCTACCAAGGGCGATTTTATTTTCAATATTTGCTCGTTGTGCTTGGGGTTTTTCTTTTTGCCAGTCTGTATCTACAAAGCCAGGCTCTAGTGCGTTTATTCTGATTTTTTTAGGGGCTAGTATCTTCACCATGTTTTGACACAAGGCGCTCATTGCCGCCTTAGAAACGCCATAACTGACTGACATTGCATGGGGGTGTCTGCCCAAAATGGAACTTATTAAAACTATACTGCTTTCGTTTTCCATGCTGTCATACAAGCCCTGCATTAGAAAGAATGGCATATTTACGTTGCTGTCAAAAACCTTAGACCAGTTTTTGTGAGTTATTTCCCCAAATGGGGTTTTGTCGGTTATGCCGCAATTTAAAACTACATATTTAAGAGGTGTGTTTTTTACACCCTCTATTATGGTTTTAACGCCATTGATGTCAGATAGGTCGGCTTTAAGAATACAAAAATTATTGCTTATTTCTGAAAATTTTTTGCTTGCAACTTCCGCACGTTCGTCATTGTGTGCATAATTTATATAACAATAACAGCCCTGTTTTAACAATTTTTGTGCTATGGCAAAGCCTATGCCTGCGGTTGATGCGGTTATGAGTGCATAATCCATTTTAGTGTTCCTTGCCTATCAATGTATTTTTGATGAATTTAAGAATGGCTTGACCCGTTGTACCATTATTATTTGCATTTATAAAGCTATTTATTGACTTCCGCTGGTTTCTTTTTTTCAGTTCTTCTGTGGAATCGGTTTCTGTAACGATATAGTCGATAAAATTTGTTAATGAGATATGTGACAGTATATGAGTGCTTTCGTAATAACAGCTACTGTATATCTTGTCAGTAGATTCTAATGTTTTAAATCTAGCATGTGAGTCATAGAGAATAGATGATTTAATTTTAGTCGCCAAATCTGCACTTAGCGTGAAATCACGTTGTTTAGATTCGGAGTTCTCGAAACAGTAAGATGTAAGTGACCCGACAAAAGAAGATAGGTATAGCGTATCCTCGATAAATTCGCTACTAACGGTTTGCAAATTAAATTCATCAGCAGTAGAAACCACATCTGTAGTTGCATCAATTTTGTAGGCTTGGTTGGTGGAATGAGGAATAAGCCACACATGTCCTAGTTTATAAAATATTTTTAAAAAGGGTGCTTTACTATCAGAAGCCATTTGGTTGAATACATTCAATACACCTTTTTGTGGGTGCCATTTGACAGTTGGGGTATCGAGTCTTGGCGAAACCCAAAAATTTTCGCCATCGTAACAAATTGAACGATAAGAAAAACCTTTTTCGCCAACCCTATAAACTGTAGATTTACACGATTCCATATCAAATGCCACTACAGCATTTGTTATCAACGAAGGCATATAAATTACATTGTCAACCACAACTGAAAATTCAAAAAACAACTGTGGTTCTTCACTGCAAAGTGCTGATAGCGGCTCGAGCCAGTCAGTGTAATACGTGAGTTCGTTTGTATGGACATTTAATTTGACTATGGCGGGATAACAAACTGGCGTAAAATAAATATGGTCTTCATGTAATATTGTTCCGCCAAAATAAAATCCTATTGATTTTTCGGATATTTGGTTCAGTGGTATTTTGGAAAAAGCATTTTCTGTGATAGAGTACAATGCGATTTCTGATGTGTTAAGTGGTGGGAAGTAGAGTATACCATTATGTTCAACTGGTGTACAGTACATTGACACAATATCGCGTTCAAAAATATATCCCGCAGGATAATTACTGACAAACTCCAATTCCCATGTTTCTTCGTTAAATTTAAAAAGTGCGTTAATGTTTGCAAATGAAGCCCAAACAGTGTCTTTTGATTTGTACATAAAAGATAGCATCAGCGGCATTTCATTAGACGTAGTATTTACATTACACATCATAATAGGCTTACCAGTCACACTATACAGCGCAACAACGGAGCTTCTATCGCCATAATACGCATCGCTACAGGCGATAGCCCTATGCAAATGGGGCGTGTCGTCATATATGCCCCACCCTTCGTTCGTATACTGCGAAACGATTTGGTTGTATTCCGCTAATAATTGTGGGCGCATAGATTGACAGGTCGCCTCATTTAGCGGGTGTGGCCGCCACCAAAGAATGACATCGTCACGTTCTTTGAAAGTTTTTAATACAAACCGTATCTTGTCTAGGTATTTTTCATTATCTCGTAGTATTGCACTTAGGCTAGTGTTGTATAGTATTACTTTTTTATCTCCGATTAGTGTAGACCATGTTTGGGGAAGTTCGTAATCTGTGCGAACAGAAGCATAGCATTTGTCAAACTTAGGGCTGCCCAATGCTACGAATTTATCCTCGGGCTTGCCAAACTCATTGCCGTGCTGCTCTTTAAACACACGGACGTAAATGTCGCGTATTGTTTTTGACTGCAATATTACGTGGTTAGCAAAAATAACCCCGGGCAATGTGCAAAAATGTTCCGCCACGCCATCTGTTGAAACGAAATAGGGTACATAAATCAGCAGGGGCGTAAGGCTACGTAACCGCGCACAATGGAAATCGGGGTGTATAGTGGTTACGAAATTCCAATCATCGTAGGGTGCAAAAGTAAAGATTACATCTGGTCTGCGTTTTTCCATATCGTATAGTTGCCAGTCGGTAATTTCAAAGCTATCGTCGTAGAAACCACGCCCTTCATAGTGCGATTTGTGGCTTGCACCAGATGCGTCTTTTTCAAAATATGGAACAGGTATCCAGAAAGCATTGCAATTAGGGTCTGCTTTTGCCGCTAGGTAGATGGTTTCTAGGCTATCGCTCATGCTCGCCTTGTAAGTTAAAAACGCAATCTCAACGCTAATGTTTATGTCGTGCTTAATGCTTTTTTCAATTTTAACAAAGTGCTTGTGTAGTGTTTTTTCGCTTAGTTCGCCATTATTTACTTTGAATAGAATTTCACAATATTGTTCTAGGAGTTCAACTGTTTTTGTGCCTGCACCCTCAATGTCGTCGATGAAGTCGCATATGGCTAACGCGCCGTCTTGACAGTGTGCATAAAGCCTAGCAGTTTGTGCTTGGCTTACGGTTTGCAGTATATTTAAAAGTTCAGTATGCTGGTACTTTCTCACGGTTTTATCACCGTCCGTTATTATTTCGATAGGTGATACTATAATAAAAGTATTGTAAGAATGATTTGCAACGGAAATAGTTTAACATTTGCTTGTGCCCATGTCAAATATCACGTCTGCAACAAAATCTAAACGCTCCCAAATCTTTCTTTGAGATAGTCAAGGGTTGTTTTTGGTACAAGTTCAGAAATCTTTTCAAAATCGCGGGCTTCAAGCAGCTTTCTTACTCGTGAGGCGCTGATAGGAATGTCGTCTGACTGTGACGGCTTACGCGGAATTACAATTAAATCAATGTTATTCTTTGGCAAAACATCAATTAACGCTTGATTATATTGGTTTGTTATTGGGTCAAAGGGTTCTTCTCCGACGAAACGCTTCGAGATGTTTAATACTGGTGCAATGCTTTTTGAGAAAATGCTTACATCTTTGCTTGCGTCTATTTTTACATTCGGCTCGGTATCTTTTGTGAAATATTCTGGTAATGTTACCGTGGATATAATAAAATTCCCGCTGCGGATAACCTTAACATTTGGCAAGTCGCTTGTTCCCGCTTTAACTAATTTAAGCCTATCTTCAAAAGAAAAGAAAGATTTATTTTCTTCCACAACAAAGATATAGAGGTAGTCGCATTGGCTTTTTGCTTGTTCGATTAAGTACCTATGCCCAAGCGTGAAGGGGTTACAGTTTACAACGATTGAACCTATCGTGCCGGTGCAGTTTTCTTTTTCATTCTGCAAGAATGAAATATAGGATTCAAGCGATGGGTTGCTTGGGTTTTCAATAGGGGCATTACTTTTCTTACTGATAAGAGGCTTAATTATAATCGTGCTTTTTTCTTCGCACTTGGTATTTGTAAAAGGTAAAGCCAGTATAGAATATGCTTTTTCAGAAAGCATTTTATAACCTCTATGGGTCATATGATAGTAATCTACAAAAATTTCGCCCATATTATGTGGTCTGTCGAAAGTAGAAACCACATTAGAATAGCTAATATATTTGGAGTTAAGATAATATTTCAGTCCAAAGTCCATATACTGGTCAATCAGCATTAAAATACTATTTTTTTCAAACTCCGTATCTCTTATTAGTTTCAAATAGGTTGAAGAATGCGATAGAGGGAAAAGAGGGAAAATCGCATGACTTATAACACGATACTTTTTTTGGTGCAGTGGAATTTCGTTGAGTTTTTTTTGCAATTGGCTTTGAATGGTATGCTTATCTTCGACACTCAAACCGTTTGCTGTGCAGTTACCGAAAAAGTGGATAGTCGTATCATAAACCTTGGGATTATCAGACGTAAAGCGTACCTTATCAATAACATTAAAATATTCTGATTGCAAATCTGCTAAATACACAAAGTCGTTTTGTTCTATAGTTCTTCTTTTTGGGGAATGAAAAACATCTTTAATGTACTTATCGTTACATTCAGGCAAATCGTTATAGAATTGATGCAATACCTTAATGTCGTTCTCTACCGTAGTATCATAATTCGTTATCAGTGACATATGAATACGCATCATGGCTTCATGTAAACTTGGATTTTTTATAAATATGAGTGGGAATGTAAAATCTAATAAGTACAATAATGAATTGTGAACTTCAAGTTTTTTTTCAACATCAGATAAGTATTGTAAAATATCAACATCTATAATAAACCAGTCAATCGGAATTAGGGGACAATTAACAACAGGCGTTAGATGTCTGAGTGTACTAAGTATATTTTTAGTGGTAATGGGCGAGATAAATATGGCATCGACTTCTATATTCGACTCGATAAACTGCTCTGGTGACAAAACATCTACATCGTAAGGGAAGTCTATTTCTGCATTTTGGTCTATGACACATTTGACGGTTATATCGGTATCGTACAGTTGCTCATAAAAAAGCTCGCCTACTGCGCCCCCCCCATAAATGGCAATATTTGTAAAATTGTTGTTTTTAAGAACTGCGGTAAGGTCTATGTGTCTTATATACCTCGACCATCTATGAATAAAATCTAACTGAGCGTTATTTAATTTAGACATCTTAAAACTCACTTCTTTCTAGGTAATGTAAACAACCTACTATATCCCCACTATAAGACATGATAGCATAACCAACCGAGTAGCACAACAAATAATGGGATTGTTTGTTATTAACTTATGAAAATGTTCCGTTGTAATTATTGAGAGAAACTGTCCCGTTATGAGAGAAACAATAACAACTGCAACCACAGGATTTCCGAGAGATGCTTGAGCGAGAATACAAAATAAAAATATATTATAGTGCCTTGTATTCAACATTGAAAGAAAATGGAATATGGCACGACAAACGCACGAGTCCGAAACATGTAAATTAAACACGGATTTAACGGATTTTAAAGGCATGGGACGCGGATTTAACGGATTTACGCGGATTTTTTCTCGCTTCTATTAAGAACTAACGGAACACGGATTACGTGGATTTTTAATGAAGCAGATTTTAATAAACACGCCAAATAGAATCCGCGTAAATCTGCGTTCCATACCTTTAAAATCCGCCAAATCCGCACAACTCCACACTCCATCACACGGAAAATTCCGTAATTTGAAAACTCTGCAACATTTTTTTATTTCATACGTTTATCGCTTATTACAAATCCTCACACTTCCCATATAAAAATATATGTGTTACAATAACTAAAATCGGCAAGCGATGAGAGAAGGTTGCGCATGTATCAAAAGGGAGATAAAATCGTTTATCCGCTGTATGGGGCGGGAGTGATTGAGAGTATCGAGGAAAAGGAAATAGAGGGCGAGCCGCAGACGTACTATGTTTTAAATATTCCTGTGGGCAATTTGAAAATAATGATTTCGGCGGCAAAGGCGCGAGATTTGCGTATAAGGCTTATTCATTCTAGTGATGATATTAAGACCTTCCTTTTAAATGCGACAAAAATCGTCATGCCCGACAACTGGAATCAGCGGTATAGGGAAAATATGGAACGCATTAAGTCTGGCGAGCTGCCTGAGGTGGCGGCGGTTTATTATAATTTGCTGCTGCGGGAACGCGAGCGCGGGCTTTCTACCGCCGAAAAAAAGGTGATGACCACCTCTAAGCAAATTATCCTGTCCGAGCTGATTCTCGCGCTGGAAGTAGAAAAAAACGAAGCCGAGGATATTATGGACGGCATCTTCTTTCAAGGGGCGTAAAATGTACTTCGATTCTCATGTGCACAGTGCGGCTTCTCCCGATTCCGAAATGGACCCGCGCGCCGCTGTGGCATTTTTAAAGGACAAGGGGCTTGGGCTTACGTTTACGGAGCACGCCGATTTTGCTATGAACGACGAGCAGGATTTTAATACCCATGACGCGCCGCGCGGACTTATGGATTTTGTTTGCGATTTTGGAATTTATCCGCTAACGTATGAAAAGCTGCGGGACGAGAGCGTTACGCTTGGCATGGAGCTTGGCATGACGGATGCTTTTTTTTCGCTAAACAAGCGGATTGCGAGTGAATATGACTATGACTATATTTTGGGCGCGGTGCATAGCGTGGACGGCCACGATATTTACGAAATGTCGAAAACTGCGCCCGATGTAAGCGGCGTGGGCAGATATTTGACCCGTTCACGCGAATTGGTCGAAAAATACGATTTTATAGACGCGTTTGCGCATATTGATTATATCGCAAGGTATACCAAGGCCGCGGCGGACGATTTTTTTTATGAGAATTATAAGGAAGAATTTGATGCGTTGCTTAAAGTAATTGCGGAGCGCGGGATTGCGTTGGAAATAAATACCTCTCGCTTTGGGGCTTCGCCCCTTTTCTCCGACTGTACGGTTGTGGGAATACCGCCTCGAAGCCTTTTGACTCACGAACAAACAATCTACACGCTTTGCCGCCGTTTTAAGGAGCTTGGCGGACGTATTTGCACCATCGGCTCTGACGCGCACGGCGTAGACAAGCTCGCGTACTGCTTCGATACCGCGAAACAAATTGCACACGAGGCCGAGCTACGCGTAGTCTATTTCAAGGACAGAAAGCCAGTCAACTGTGAATAGGCGCAGGCTTAGCGGCGGTTCTTTTGTAAAACAGGCGGCTATTTTGGCAGGCGCGTCTATATTTGTGCGGTTGCTTGGGTTTTTTTACCGTATACCGCTTACGCGATATATCGGCGATACGCTCAACGCGTATTATGGCGCGGCGTATTTTGTGTACACGCTCGCGCTTACGCTGTCCTCGGTGTTTATGATTACTGCCGTTTCGCGCCTTACCAGCGAGAGGGTGGCGTTGGGACAATACCGCAACGCGCAACGGCTTTTTGGTACGGCTATGCTGCTTTCCGTTGTGCTTGGCTCGGCGGTTTCGCTTATTATGTTTTTTGGTGCGGATTTCATAGAAAGAATTTACAATTTTGAGAGCGGTACATTAGTTTCTGCCATTCGAGTGCTTGCGCCTGCGGTGTTTCTTGTTTCCATGCTTACGGTTTTACGCGGCTATTTCCAAGGAATGAAAACTGCCGCGCCTACGGCTGTTTCCCAAGTAATCGAGCAGATTTTTAATGTGATTGCAAGTCTTTTTCTTGCGTTTTTATTGTTTGGCGGCGAAAATTTCAGCGCGGCGGCGGCAGGCGCGGCGGCAGGAACGTCGGTCGGCGCGTTTTTTGCGTTGTTGGTCATGCTATTTGTGTACATGCTTGTCGCAAAAGCCCTAAAACGCCGAAGCGCAGAGGATTCTACCGAATATATAGAGCCGCGCCGCAAGCAGGCCGCCGCTATTTTAAAGATGGCGTTTCCGCTAATAATCGGTGCGGCTATTTTTACCATAGCAAGCATGATGGACGTAAGCATGGCGAACAATCGCTTGGCGGCCTCGGGCGCGTTTAGCGGCGAAGAAATTACCGCGCTTGTGGGGCAGTTTACGGGCAAATTTGTACTGCTTACCACCTTGCCTGTGTCGCTTTCCATGGCACTTTCTTCCGCTATTATTCCCGAAATAACCTCGTCGCACGTTACCCTCGACAAGGAAGCCGTTCGCCAAAAGACTAATTTGGCTTTGCGTATTTCCATGTTCTTGGCTATTCCGTCCGCGGTGGGGCTAGGCGTACTCGCCGACCCCATTATTTTGTTGCTTTTCTCGCGCCACCCCGAGGGCGGAGCGTTGCTGCGTTACGGCGCGGCAAGCATCGTCTTTTTGAGCATAGTCCATGTAATCACAGGCGTTTTGCAGGGCTTGGGGCATGTCAAAATACCCATAATAGGCGTATTTTTTGGCGTAATGGTGAAAATACCGATTAACTATTATCTCATGGCTATCCCCGAAATTAACGTCCTCGGCGGAGTAATCAGCACCGTTGTGTGCTTCATTGTCGCCGCCATAATAAACCTGTTTTTCCTAAAGCATTTTACCGACATTTTCCCTGCCATTGTCGGCACTTTTGTAAAGCCGACGATTGCGGCGGCGGGCATGGGCATTGTTTGTTATACGGCGTATAATTTGATTATGCTGGTTGGTTCAAATGCCGCGGCGACCCTTGGCGCGATTTCGCTCGGGTTTGTTGCTTATTTGGTTTTTATGCTTCTTATGAAGGGGTTCGGTCGGCGGGAGATTGAGTTGTTGCCTATTCCTCGGGGGGTGAAACGGTGGCTTGTATAATTTTTGCCTAGGGGGGTAAAGAAGAAGTGAACCGCACTCCAGAAGTTGGACAACTATGGTATAACCCAACAGAAGGGGTGTTTTTCATGCTAAGAATACAAGCAAATGGCAGTGGAAGATGTAAGGAAAAACGGTCTTGGATACGACGAAGCAATGCGGAAGTACGAAATAACAGGAATAGACCTAATACAAAAACGGGAACGCGGATTTTAAAAGCATGAAATGCGGATTTTTTCGGACGTGTTGTTATATTTGTTTAAGCTAAAAACGGCACTGTACTTGCGGTCTTTTTGCCGCAATACTTCGTCGCAAAAAACCTTGCGTGCCTCTAGCACGCGGCGGTTTTTGGTCGGCGTGCGGTATTGTCTAAGAAAATCACTTAGACAATACCTTACTGCCTGCTTGCTCCTCGTATTGTGGCAAAAATCCTCGCAATCACAGCACCGTTTTCAGCTTAAACAACTATAAATCCGCATAATACAATCAGTACGCGTTCCGTTAGTTTTTAATGAACGCAAGAAAGAATCCGCGAAAATCCGTAAAATCCGCGTAAATCCGCGTTCCATACTTCTCTATTCCACTCCTTGCTCCTCTATCTCGACCTCTCCGCCATTCTCTCCACCCTCCGCGCTATCATCATCAGGAATCTTAGCAATCGAAACCACCGTAGTATCGCCCTGCATGTTTATTAGCTTTACGCCCGAGGCGTACCGCCCCTGCACGGAAATATCGGCGATGCGTATGCGAATGATTACGCCCTCGGAGTTGATTATTATTAGGCCGTCGTTTTCGTTTACGGCTTCTATGCCTACGAGTGTTCCAGATTTTGGCGATACCTTGTAGATTATTACGCCGTAGCCGCCGCGGTTTTGACCGCGGAAGTCCTCTAGCGGCGTTACTTTTCCGTAGCCGTTTGCGGCTACTAATAGTACCTGTCCGTCCGCTACGGTCGCGCCGATTATTTCGTCGTTTTCGCGTAGCTTCATGCCGCGAACGCCCATTGCGACACGCCCCACCTCGCGTGCCTGCTTTTCGCTAAAGCGTATGCCGCGGCCTTCTTTTGTTCCCAAGAAAATCTCGCGTTCGCCGTCCGAACGCAGGATTTTTATGAGGGTATCGTCCTCGCGGAAGGTGATTGCGTTCAAGCCCGACTTATTTATGCGCGAATACTGGGAAAGCGCGGTACGCTTGACTAAGCCCTTGCGCGTTACCATTATTAGGTAGCCCTCCCAGTCATTTTTTGTTACGGGAGTCATGCCTGCGATGTTTTCGCCGTTAGCGAGATTGAGCATGTTAATGAGCGGCATACCCTTGGCGGTTCGCCCCGCTTCGGGTATTTCAAAGGCACGTAAGCGGAACGCACGCCCGCGCGTGGTAAAGAACAGAATATTGTCGTGAGTATTTGCCACAAACAGGTCTGTTACCCAGTCCTCCTCGCGGGTTTGCATACCCATTACGCCGCGCCCGCCGCGCGCCTGACTGCGGTAAGCGTCCAGCGAAATACGCTTGATGTAGCCTAGATTTGACAGCGTGATTACGCTTTGCGCTTCGTCAATCAAGTCCTCTATGAGAATGTCGCCTGGGTCGTGAACAATGGCGGTACGTCTTTCGTCGCCGAATTTGTCCTTTATGCGCGTCAATTCCTCGGTCAAGACTTGCAGCAGGTAATTACCGTCATTTAAAATGCGTTTTAGCTCGGCGATTAGCTCCTGTAAATTATTGTATTCGTCCTCTAGCTTGGCTCTAGCGAGCTTTAGCAACGCGCGCCAGCGTAGGTCTAGGATTGCGCGTACTTGAATTTCAGATAGGTCGTACCGCTCCATGAGAATGGGCATAACATCGTCCTCGTCACTGTGAGAACGCAACAGCGCGATAATATCGTCAACGTGGTCAAGGGCTTTTAGCAAGCCCTCTACTATGTGGGCGCGTTTTTCCGCCTTGGCAAGCTCAAACCTTGTACGGCGTGTGATTACCTCCTGCTGGTGTTCGATATAATACTGCACCATTTCCAGTAAATTTAGCGTTTTCGGCTCGTTTTTCACAAGCGCGAGCATGTTTATTCCGTGGCTTTCCTGCAATGGCGACAGCTTGTAAAGCTGGTTAAGCACTACGTTGGCGTTAGCGTCCTTGCGTAGCTCTATTATTATGCGAACGCCCTTGCGGTTTGTTTCGTCCCTAATATCGGTAATGCCGTCTATTTTTTTGTTTTTTACAAGCTCCGCCATTTTTATGACGAGGTTGGCTTTATTTACTTGGTAAGGAATGGCAGTAACGCGAATTTGTTCCCGTCCTGCTTGTCTAGGAAGCGGCTCGATAATAGCGTCCGCGCGAAGTATTACCTTTCCGCGGCCTGTGCGGTACGCCTCCCTGATACTTTCCGTACCAAGAATAGAGCCGCCAGTAGGATAGTCGGGGGCTTTCACTATGTCGATTAAGTCCTTAATCGGCGTGTCCACGCCCTCGCGCATGTCGCTTATTCTTCTCAAAACGGCGGTGATTACGTCAGTGAGGTTGTGCGGCGGAATATTGGTAGACATTCCCACCGCTATGCCCGAGGAGCCGTTTACAAGCAAATTGGGGAAGCGCGAGGGAAGCACTGTAGGCTCGTTAAACTGCTCGTCATAGTTTGGCGTAAAATCGACCGTGTCCTTTTCTATATCGGTAAGCATTTCCATAGAAAGCCGCGAAAGCCGCGCCTCGGTATAACGATGCGCCGCCGCCGCGTCGCCGTCCATAGAGCCGAAGTTGCCGTGGCCGTCTACGAGTACATAGCGCATAGAAAAGTCCTGCGCCATACGAACCATAGCGTCATAAATAGAGGAATCGCCGTGCGGGTGGTATTTACCCATGGTATCGCCCACAATGCGCGCGGACTTTTTGTACGCGCTGCCAGGCGATAGGTTAAGCTCGCTCATGGCGTACAATATACGCCTGTGTACGGGCTTTAGCCCGTCCCGCACGTCGGGCAGCGCGCGGGCTACGATTACGCTCATGGCATAATCCAGATAGGATTTTTGCATTTCCTCGGTTATGTCTATGCCCTTGATTTTTGAGATTTCGTCCATGTAGGTTCTCCTAGTATAGGCTAACCCGAAAGGGTCGCCTGTAAAGTTTTTTATTAGTATATCATGGGAATGTTAAAAATTCAAAGCAATGGTTTTTGTAGTGATATAAATAATCGCAAATACTTCACTAATCCCCTTGGATTAGTGTCAAGAGCAATTTTTTTTGACAGGTTATGGATAACTATGGTATATTGAGGCTAAAATTTTATTTTGATAATGTACATTTCTCAATTACAGTGAAAGTTAGCGACAAAATACAAGTTATGTATGTCGCATGAATGGGTGGTTTACGTGGGAATCAATCTATCCAAAGAGCAAGAAAACTTTATTGACCTAGCAATCAAAGGTAACAATATCCTAGTTGATGCGTGTATTGGGAGCGGCAAAACAACTGCTATTCAACATCTTTGTTGCAATCCATTACTACAGGAATCAAATATTTTATACTTAACGTATAATAAGCTATTAAAGCTAGATGCTCAATCTAAGATTAAAAGTGAAAATGTTACGGTTACAAATTATCACGGATTTGCTTTAAATGCGATTGATAAATCTAATAAAATTGGAGTGTCAATGCTTATTAAAGAATTTAATAAGCAGAAGCCAGATTTTACTCCTTTTGATATATTGATAATTGACGAATACCAAGACATTGAGCAGGAAGTGAAAGAAATGCTTTATATAATAAAGGATAAAAACCCGAAAATGCAAATTATAGCCGTAGGCGATATGGAACAAAAAATATATGATAAAACAACTTTATATGTACCTGATTTCATTGTTGAATTTTTGGGAAAGTATAAAAAGTTGAAATTTACACAGTGCTTTAGACTTAATGCAGAACACGCAGAACTTTTAGGGAGGATTTGGAATAAAGAGATTGTTGGAGTGAATGAAAAATGTAAAGTAGAGATAATGTCAGAAAGCGAGGTAGTTTCTTTTTTAGGTGAATGTGAAACAAGAGATATTTTATGCTTAGGTGGCAAGAAGGGCATACGAACTAGGGTACAGAATGAAGTTGAGGAAAGGTACCCTCAAAAATTTAACAAGAAAACGCTTTATTCGAGTATTTCTGACGAAGATAGCGGAAGCTCTAAACCGAGTGAAAGCGTTGCCGTGTTTACGACATTTGATGGAAGCAAGGGGCTTGAACGTAGATTTTGTATAGTTTTTGATTTTACGGAATCTTATTGGCAAACACGCATAAAGATGGCTAATCAAAAATATCGCATTTTACGTAATATCTTTTGCGTAGCGGCAAGTCGGGGTAAAGAAAAAATAATATTTGTGCATAACGATGAAGAACGTATAAGCGAAAAAACATTATCAGAAGAAGTCGAAACAAATACTGATTTTAAAGATGTAAATATATCTGAAATGTTCGATTTTACGCAAGAACACACTGGCGAATGTTTTGACCTATTAGAGCGTAAACCAATCAGCAATGCAAACGACCATTTAGAGATTGGTATTGATACTACTGACAATTTAATAGACCTTTCGCCTTGTATTGGCATATATTCAGAAGCTGTATTTTTTCACAAATACAATATAGATAAAGATGTAGAGCTTAAAATAATATTAGAAAGAGAATCTGGTAGAAGTTTCAAGAATTTGCTGGAAAAGTATAAAAACCTTACTTCGCTTAATGAAAAAATATTATTTTTAGCCTCTATCCAAACTGAACAAAATCGCTACAGAACGCAGGTTGAGAAACCTTTTGTTTGCGAAATCAACAAGGGAAAGATTATCAACAGATTAAAAGAAATATTCAATGAAGAAGAAGATGTTCAAAAAAAATGTCGCATACCATTTAGCAAAGAAAAGGGTTCTTTCTTGGCAGTAGGGCTTGCAGATGTTGTAAAAGATAATAAAGTATACGAACTTAAATTTGTTTCGGGATTAGAGAATAAACACTTTTTACAGTGTGCTTGCTATATGTGTGCATTGGAGCTTGAGGTTGGTGTTTTATGGAATATACGAAATAATGAAATGTGGGAAATACGTATCCCCGATAAAAAAATCTTCTTGGATTCCGTTACAAAAGCAATCACAAAAGGTGTTATTGAGGAATACAAAGAACCTGACTATATCAAGCTAGAATATTTTGATACTGACAAGCGCCTTTCTTCAATTGACGAGGACACGCCTAAGTTTAAGGAAATTTTAGAACGTGTAGAAATTTTAGAGGACTATACTCATGTTAGAGATTATTTGGATAATGATAGAATATTTTCTCTCAAAGATATTATTATTTGGAGGAAAGAAAATAAAAAGAAGCAAGTTAATTATGGCAACATACTTATATCAGATACTGGGGAATTGCTATACACTGAATCACGTTATATACAAGAGAGCATTTTAAGTATGGTTAGGCAGGAACTCTTGGTTATTGGAAAAAACTCTCTAAAAGTGACGTTTCATTCAGAAAAAACAAAAAAAGGTCGCCATCGTTATACAGTAAGGCCACTACGAATAGAATCGGGTGATTAAAAATACACGCATAATACAATAAGTATATCATGGGAATGTTAAAAATTTAAAGCAATGGCTTCTTATATCAATAAAAGACAAAACCTATGCAGGAATTAAAGCAAGCTCGGATTGTAATTTTTCGAGTTCTTCGATACTTAAATCTGTGTATTCCATTATACGGCGCATGGGTTCCCCTGCAATCAACATTTTTTTAGCAATTTCAATACTGCGTTTTTCCGTTGCTTCTTCATAAAATAATCTTGCTACTTGTGTCATATTTAGCCACTCCTTTACTTAGCCATCGCCTCTAGCTCCTCCATAGTCTTAACAACGAACGTAGCTCTGCCCGCTTCAATATCGGCGATTCTGCGGTCTAGCTCCGTTTGTTCCTTAACCTCTCTATCGAGCCTAATCGTCACATTGATAGTTTCAGCCATTTCAAGCACCTCCATAAATTCATTATTACATATTAGCTAGTGCATTTCAAGCGATACGCACACGGCAATTTGATTTAAGACAACAATTACCAGTTCGCAAAATTTGCGAGGGGTTTTCGTAGGGGACGGATTTATCCGTCCCGAGGTTCGCACGTTCGTCAATTTGGGGTGGGTAACGTCCTGTCAATTTGGAGCGAGATAGCCTCGGGACGGATAAATCCGTCCCCTACAAGTACCCCATGACAAACGCATGAACGTCAAAATCACGAACGCCAAACGAATGAAGGACAAACGAATGAACGACAAACGCATAAACGGCAAAATCACGAACGCCAAAATCCGCACGCTTTCGTAGGGGACGGATTTATCCGTCCCGAGATTACTTCGCTCTGCGTTAATGGACGTTGCCTGCCCCGAATTGACGAGCGTGCATACCTCGGGACGGATAAATCCGTCCCCTACAACTGACCTACACGACAAACGAATGAACGACAAACGAATGAACGACAAAATCACGATTACCGTATTATCCCTAAAATCAAATCGCCGTACAATACCCACGACCATTTTCCATTCTACAAGCAATACATATTATCCCACAGCTTGTCATATATTTTAAGACAACCAGTGCAAGACAACCACTGCAAGCCAACGCAAAGGAGAATCTCCATGACAACAAAAGAAAATATCCGCACATTCCTGGGCGCAGGGGTCGCGCCGTGGCTAGACACCATAAGCGGCGACGAGTTTAGCCGCGTTTCGGAAATACGTCTGCGGGCGGGAAAGCCTATGCTAATTAGAATGGGCGGACATGACTTTTTCCCCGATTTTCGGCCTGCGTTTGAGGATATAAAGGAAACTATGGAGCGGATTAGCCGCTATTCGTTTTATGCCTTTGAGGCGGAGCTTTCGGCAGGCTATATCACTCTGCCTGGCGGGCATAGGGTGGGCGTTTCCGGCCAGCCTGTAATCGAAAACGGCGCAGTAAGCGCGTGGCGGTATATCAGTACAATAAATATTCGTGTGGCGCATAGCGTAAAGGGCTGTGCCGACCCTGTATTGCCGAAAATTCTAAACGGCGGCGGCTTGCTGCATACTATGCTAATTTCGCCGCCAGCTTATGGGAAAACGACCCTGCTACGCGACATTGTACGACAAATTTCGGACGGCGGAATAACGGTGGGGCTTGCGGACGAGCGTTCGGAAATCGCTGGCTGTTTCAGAGGGATTCCGCAAAACGACGTGGGGATTCGCACAGATATAATAGACGGCTGCCCCAAGGCGGCGGCGATGCTTATGCTTTTGCGTGGAATGTCGCCTGAGGTGATTGCGGTGGACGAGCTAGGCGGCGAGCAGGACGCGCGAGCCGTGGAATCCGTGCTAAACGCAGGCATAAGGCTATTGTGTACCGCACATGGCCGCGCCCTTGACGATGTCGCGCAAAGCCCCTTGCTTGGAAAAATAATCGCGCGCGGAGTGTTTGAACGCTTTGTTGTTTTGGACAAAAATCACGGCGTACCGCAGGTATATGACGGAGGTGGCAAATGTTTAAGCTAATCGGCACGATTTTGATTATGACTGGCTCTGTTGGCTTTGGGGTCTATTTTTCCGCCAAGGAGAGCTTTCGGGTGCAGGATTTATTGGAATTTAAAAAGGCGTTGCTAATTCTTTCCTCGGAAATAGAATACATGCGCGCTACGCTGTCTGAGGCGTGCGGCAACATAGCGAAACGCACTGGGCTAGGCATAAGCGGCGTGTTTGCGAGCTTTTCGCACGCCTTGGCAAACAGCGAGGGCGAAACAGCGTACCAGCTGTGGCGAAACGCTATAGACACAGGCAAAATTTTCATAGCCGCCGAGGACAGGGCGGTACTGGACGATTTTGGTAAAACAATCGGATACCTAGATAAGCAAATGCAAAAAAACGCCATAGAATACGCCGTAAGGTATATTGACGAGAAGGCGGCTACGTTGCAAAAGCAGTCGGACAAGAATAAAAAAATGTATCGAAGTCTGGGGATAATTGGTGGGTTACTAATTGCGGTAGTGCTGTGGTAGGAGGGATTCACATATGGACATCAGCTTACTTTTCCAAATAGCGGCGGTAGGAATTTTGGTTACGGTGCTTAACCAGGTTTTAAAAAACGGTGGGCGTGACGAGCAGGCCACCATGGTAACAATCGCAGGCATTGTGCTTGTTTTGTTTTGGATAGTGGGGCATATTGCCGACTTGTTCGCGCATTTGCGTACTATGTTTGAGTTATAGCCATGGGAATATTTCAAATAGTAATTTTCGGTATATTAGCCATGGTGCTTGCGCTTCTTATCAAGAATTACAATTCCGCGCTTGCTATGCTTGTTTCGCTTGGGGCTGGAGTGCTTATTTTTATTGCGATTTTGCCCTTGCTGGCGGAGGCCTTGGGCTTTGCACGCTATTTGGGCGAGCTTGCGGACGGCGCAGGTCAGTACACGAGCCTTGCGCTTCGTGTAATCGGCGTGGCGTATATCGCCGAGTTTGGGACAAGCGTATGCAATGACGCTAACGAAACAGCCATAGCCGCAAAAATCGACCTAGCGGCGCGAGTGATTATTTTAATACTTGCGTTTCCTGTAATCATTGACATTGTGCGAATCGTGACGGGGCTGTTGCCATGACGTACGAATTAGCGGAAGATATAATAGAAATAATCGGGCTGGAGCGTTACGACACCTCCGTTTTGGACATGCCAAGGGCGCGCTTTGCGGACTTGGTGCATAACGCCATTAGCGGGCAAATTGATTTTTCGCTTAGCGGCGTTTTGTCTGCGGTGAGCGACATTATTTTTGCGGAATTTTTAGCCAACGGACAGCTGCTACGCCAGTTGGTTATTATTGCCATTCTCGGCGCGTTGATGGGCTGCTTGACCGAAGCGTTCAAAAACAAATCGGCAGGCGAAACAGGCTTTTATGTAATTTTTCTAATGGCGGTATTGCTTGCTGTTTCTTCCTTTTATATGGTGGTGGAAATCTTAAACGGGCTAATTTCGCTGGTAAATGCGGTTATGCTGGCGGCTATTCCGCTTATGGTGGGCGTGATTGCCGTAAGCGGCAATTTTGTGGGCGCGGCGGGCTTTCACCCCACGCTGTTTTTTGCCATGCAGGGCTTGACGTGGCTTGTTTCCAGTATGTTTATCCCCCTCGTGCTTGCCTCGGCAGGGCTTGACATTGCAGGGCAGGTCGCGCCTGACAAGCACAAGCTGAAAAAGCTGTCCGAGCTTTTGCAAAAAATCGCTTCGTGGTCGCTCAAAGGAAGCCTGACGGCGTTTGCGTTCCTGCTTACGCTACAAAAAATAAGCTCGCCGATTATCTCCAACCTCGCGTTAAAAACCTCGCGGAGCGTAGTAGGCGCGGTGCCAGTAGTCGGCAACGCCTTTACCGCGGCGGTGGACACCGTAGTCAATTTTAGCCAAGCCGCGCGCAGCGGCGTGCTGGTCGCGTTGGTGATTGTGCTTTGCTTTAGCCTTGCCTCGCCTTTATTAAAAATGTTCGTGTTTTCGTTTATTTATCGCCTTGCCGCCGCCTTTTTGCAGCCTGTGGCGGATAATAGGCTCGTGGCTCTTATGGACGGTATGGGGAAGTATATGGCTATGTTATTTAATGCGGCGGGGTTGGTTGGGGTTATGTGTGTTTATGTTGTTGTGGTTTTGTTGTCGTTTTGATAGCCAATCACTTCCAAAACCCTACGACCATCAAGCGTTTCCTTATCCAAAAGCTCCTCAGCCAACGCCCTCAGCCTACCCTCATTCCCCTCCAAAAGCCTAAGCGTTTGACCGTACAAGTCGTTTATCAGCTCGTTACATTCCTCGGCTACGCGGCGTTCGTCTTTAAGCAGGGTACGGTCGGCGATTCCTGCGCCCATGCCGAATTTTGTTATATATTGCATGGCTGTGGTGGTGGCTTTTTCTATGTCGTTTGACGCGCCTGTGGTTACATAATCCTCGCCAAAACGCAGCTGTTCCGCACAGCGGCCTGCCAACGCTACCATTATTTGCTCGCGTAGCTCTTGCTTGGTGTAGTACATTCGCTCTGGCGGAATATTTACACAAAAGCCGCCCGCGCCGCTCGTTGACGGAATAATTGTTACCTTGGCTACGCGGTTTTCGGGGCTGGTTAAAATCGCCGTCAGCGCGTGACCCGATTCGTGCCACGCGGTTATTTCGCGCTCCTTTTGGCGTATATGGCTTCGTTCCTTTTTTTCACTGCCTGCTAAAGCGGTATAGTACGCAGAATTTATGTCGTCCGCGGAAATATCGTCGCCGCCGCGCCGCGCCGCGTTTATTGCCGCGTCGTTTAACAAGCCCTCTAGCATTGCGCCGCTAAAGTACACGGTGTCATGCGCGAGCTGTTCTAGGTCTATATTGTTTAGGGGCTTGCCCTCCGCGTGTAGCTTGAGAATTTCCTTGCGTGCGTTTATGTCGGGAAGCCCGATTTCGACACGGCGGTCGAAACGCCCTGGCCGCATTAACGCCTCGTCCAAGGTGTCGGGGCGGTTTGTCGCCGCTACTACGACTATTCCCGCGCCCTCGGAAAAGCCCTGCATTTCCGTCAAAAGCGCGTTAAGGGTCTGCTCGCGTTCGTCGTTGCCGTTTATGCCGTCACTGCGTTTTTTTCCCAGCGCATCTATTTCGTCTATAAAAATTACGCCGCGGCCTGCTTCGCGCGCTTTTTTGAACAAATCGCGCACACGCGCCGCGCCTACGCCTACATACATTTGCACAAAGTCCGAGCCGCTTACCGCATAAAAAGGCACGCCTGCCTCGCCTGCCATAGCCCGCGCCATGAGGGTCTTTCCTGTGCCAGGCTTGCCGTGGAACAAAATACCGCGCGGCATTCTCGCGCCGTAGCGTGTAAATTTCTCTGGCTCACGCAAATAATCGACTATATCCTGCACGCTTTCCTTTGCTTCGAGATTGCCTGCGACATTCTCAAAGCCGCACAGCTTCTCACAGCTTCCAGTAACTGTCACTGGACTAAGCACTCCGCCCGCCTTGACCGCGCTGTTTTTCCCCTGTACAAAAAGGAAAACGCCCGCCACCAACGCAATGGAAAAGCCTATTTGCAACAAATTGACCGCCGTTTGGGAGCTTTCGGTAACAGAAACGCCCTCAAGCAGCAAAAATTCTGTCAAATCGGCGCGGCGCGGATTATTTGTGTGGTATAATGTTTCGCCGTCCTTTAACCGAAACGAAAGGAACGCCCCCTCGCCAACGGTTGCGGATTCTACACTGCCTCCGCCCACCGCCTCGACAAACGCCGCATATTCCATAAACTCTGGCTCAACGCGCTCGCTAAGGTACGAGGCGTACAGGATAAGTACAACGGCGGTGATAATTCCAACCACGCCGAGAATATTTTTATGCTTTTTAAAGTCCATGGTCGTCCCCCCTCTATTCTTGTTCCGTTCTTGTTCCATTCTTGCTACTGTGCAATTATAAACGCTAGAGGGGAAAATGTGTGCATGTAAGTTTTGGGAGTGGGGTGGGGGATTTACAATATTTGTGGTTGTTGTGGTATAATGGTGTGCAAGGTAAGGAAAGGGCGTGAATAAATGACAAGGGTGCAAACCTACAAGGGCGAATACTTGGAGCAATCCTTAGAGGAATTGCTAGAAGAAATAGCATTTTCCATAAAAGGAAAATATTCCGATAGTCAGGTTATTTTGTTCGGCTCTTATGCAAGGGGCGACTACTCAAAGGATAGCGATTTAGATATTTGTGTGCTAGTTCCCAAGATTACCGAAAGCAGGAGCGATATGAGTGTCGATATAGCCTGCTCCATAAGAGGTGACTTCCCTCTGCCGTTTGATGTTCTGCTATACACCTTTGATGAATTTGAAGAATACTCAAAAATCAAGTCCAGATTGCAATATACAATTAAGAGAGAGGGCAGGGTGCTACATGCCTAATTTGGCAGAAGCAAGGGAATGGCTGAAATTTGCACAAAATGATTATGACTTTGCCGTTGATATAGAGAGCAAATTTTGGCCCAAGCATATGGAAAGAATTTGCT
This sequence comes from Defluviitaleaceae bacterium, assembly GCA_009777845.1. Classification (GTDB taxonomy): domain Bacteria; phylum Bacillota; class Clostridia; order Lachnospirales; family WQUN01; genus WQVC01. The sequence continues at coordinate 11,346 of WRLD01000014.1, read as the reverse complement.
ATAATTGCCAGCAATCGGCTGAAAAAGCGTTAAAGGCTATCTTGGCATACCACGATATGGAAATTCCCAAAACGCATAATATCGGAATATTGGTAAACGAATGTGTTAAATACGAGCCGTCAATTCAAATGGACACACGAACGGCAAGGCAAATGACAAGCTATGCCACCATATCCCGCTACCCCGATTTTGTGACCACATGGACAGAGGCTGATGCTAAATTAGCCCTTAAATATGCCAAGCAAGCCTTAGAGATGGTTAAGGAATCGCTTGATTTGTCAGAAAAACAATGAAATAACCATAAAAAAGGAGGACACCTACATGGGCTTAATAAAAGCAGGGCTAGATGCCATAGGAGGCACAATATCCGACCAGTGGCTGGAATTTTTCTACCAGGACGCAATGCCCGAAACAATACTTGTCACCAAGGGCAAAAGGCGGCACGATTCAAAAAGGCAGTCTAACAAGGGCAAGGAAAATATTATTTCTAACGGAAGCGGAATAGCCGTGGCGGACGGACAGTGCATGATGATTGTGGAGCAGGGGCAAATCATGGACGTTTGTGCCGAGCCAGGGCAGTATACATGGACACAGTCGTCCGAGCCTAGCATTTTTGCAGGCTCGCTGGGCGAAAGCATTGTGCAGACGTTTAAGACGGCGGGGCGGCGTTTTGCTCACGGCGGCGATACCGCCAAAGACCAGCGCGTGTATTATTTTAATGTTCGCGAGCTGAAAAATAATAAATTCGGCACGGCTACGCCTATTCCGTTTAGGGTAGTGGATACAAATATCGGGCTGGACATTGACATAACGCTACGCTGTAACGGCATGTATTCCTTTAAAATGACAAATCCCATGCTTTTTTACCAAAATGTTTGCGGAAACGTGGAGCAGGAATATAAACGCGAGCAAATCGAAAACCAGCTGCGGAGCGAGTTTTTGAACGCGCTACAGCCCGCGTTCGGGCGGCTTTCGGCTATGGGGCTACGCTACAGCGCGATTCCCTCGCACACAATGGAGCTGTCCGACGCGCTAAATCAGATTCTTTCGGGGCAATGGAGCGAAAACCGCGGGCTTTCGGTGGTTTCGATTGCTATAAATTCCCTCGCCGCGCCCAAAGAGGACGAGGAAATGATTCGCAACCTGCAACGCAAGGCGGTCATGCGCGACCCTGGCATGGCGGGCGCGGCACTCGTAAACGCGCAAGCAGAGGCAATGCAAATTGCCGCCGCAAACGAGGGCGGCGCAATGATGGGCTTTATGGGGCTTGGCATGGCACAGCAGGCAGGGGGCATAAACGCACAAAATCTGTTCAATATGAACCAAGCTAATATGAATAATAACATAAATAATCCCACGCAAAGCGCCGCGCCGCAGTCTGCGTCTGCGGACGATTGGGCTTGCGCTTGCGGTACAAGAAATACAGGGCGTTTTTGTCAAGGTTGTGGTGCGGCAAAGCCCGAGGGTGACTGGGCTTGTGCGTGCGGTGCAAGGAATACAGGGCGTTTCTGTCAAGGCTGCGGTACGGCAAAGCCCGAGGGTGACTGGGCTTGTGCGTGCGGTGCAAGGAATACAGGGCGTTTTTGTCAAGGCTGTGGAAAACAGCGGGGGTAGGGTTTGGTTATGAGAACACAGGAGCAAAAGCTACCGCCAGAGTATTCTAAGAAAGCTGTTAAATATTTAAGCGGATTAGACAGTATAACAAAGCAAAGATTAAAAATTGGAATCGAAAAAATCCCTCAAGGGGACATACGACCCCTTGAGGGTTCAAAAAAATCGCTTAGACTACGTATAGGCGATTTTAGGGTAATATTTTCTTGGATAAGCAACGAGCAGATTTTTATTGAGAAGATTTCCCCAAGGGGAAGCATTTATAAGGGAGCATGATTATATGGATTTAGCCTTGCAAATACAGAACGTAGTCCGTGAATTGGACGATACGGAAAAATCCTTAATTCTGGAAGTCGCAAAAAGATTTTTGCCCGATTATATCGCCACAGACGAGGATTTGAGAGATATATCAATCGCCCATGAGGAATACGCCCGCGGTGAAACCATTTCCCATAACGATATTGACTGGTCGTGATTAAACAAAGCTAGGAGCTTCCCATGCAAACCCTAATGGAATACAAATGCCCGAACTGCCACGGCGCAATCGAATTTGAGCCTAATACACAACAAATGAAATGCCCGTTTTGCGATTCGGAATTTGACGTAGAGGCGTTAAAGGACTTGGACGAATCGCTAAAGGACGAGCCGCAGGAAATAGAATGGGCTACGCACAACGACCTTGAATGGACGGCGGGCGAGCAAGAGGGCATGTCCGTGTATTTGTGCAACACCTGCGCAGGCGAAATTATCACGGAGCAGACGACCTCCGCCACAAGCTGTCCCTATTGCGCCAACCCTGTAATAATAAAGGGGCAGCTCTCTGGCGGCGCAAGGCCGGACTTGGTCGTGCCGTTTAAGCTGGACAAGGCCGCCGCAAAGCAAGCCCTGCTGGCGCATTTGAGCAGTAAAAAGCTATTGCCAAAATGCTTTAAAACCGCACAAAGGCTAGAGGAAATAAAGGGCTTGTATGTTCCGTTTTGGCTATTTGACGCGGAGGTAAGTGCGGATATGCGATACAAGGCCATAAAAAAACGCTACTGGTCGGATTCGCGTTACCATTATACGGAAACGCGTACCTACAGCGTTACGCGGCAGGGAGAAATGGCGTTCAACGCCGTTCCCGTTGACGCGTCTTTAAAAATGGACGACGACTTGATGGAATCAATCGAGCCGTTTGATATTTCCCAAGCAAAGGAATTTCAGACCGCATTCCTTGCGGGCTATCTCGCCGACAAATTCGATTTTACGGAAAAGCAATGTGTCGAGCGCGCCAACGAACGCATACGCGCAAGCGCCGAGGCCGCCTTTCGCAAAACCGTGACTGGCTACACAATGGTTATTCCCGAACAGCGTAACGTGCATTTGAAAAAAAGCGAGGTAAAATACGCCCTGCTGCCTGTTTGGGTGCTTTCCGCTACGTGGCGCGACAAGAATTTTCTGTTTGCTATGAACGGGCAAACAGGCAAGTTTGTGGGCGATTTGCCCACGGATTGGGGCATTTTTTGGCGGTGGCTTGTTATACTTACGGTTGTGCTTACGGCTGTTTTGTATGGCGGATTTTTAGTTCTTGTGGAGGTGGGCGTGTAATGGAATTTTTTGTATGCTTGTTGGTCGGCGCGGCGGTCGCGGGCGCGATAATGCTACTTATTCGCAGGAAATTAAAGACTGTACGCGCCGAAAAAACGGCGTGTAGCTACACGCGTAGCGGTAGCTTTAAGGTTACAGGGCAGAGCGATAGGTATTTGTTTAATCATGTTTCGAGGATTCCTAAGAGTGATACGCGGAAGCGGTGAGGGTTATGAGCGACCTGCAAGCAAAGGAACACAAGCGTTTTGAGGACATAAAGCAAATTCGCAGTGACGGAAGCGAGTTTTGGTCTGCGAGGCAGCTTGCTCCTGCCTTGGATTACAATAAATGGGAAAATTTTTCGAGGGTTATCGACAAAGCAAAGGTCGCTTGCAAAATTAGCGGACGTGAACTCCTCGACCATTTTCCCGAGGTCAGGAAAATGGTCAAAATCGGCTCGGGTGCAGATAAAAACGTGAAAGACTACGAATTGTCACGTTACGCTTGTTATCTAATTGTGCAAAACGCCGACCCTCGAAAGGAAGTAATTGCACTCGGGCAGACATATTTTGCCATTCAAACATATCGCCAAGAAGTAAGAGATAGGTTCAATCAGCTTGACGAGGACAGTCGGCGGCTTGTTGTTCGGGGAGATGTAAGGCAGTGGAATCAACTGCTTGCCGAAGCCGCTCGGGATTCGGGCGTAATAACCAACGAGGAATTTGCGATTTTCCAAAACGCTGGCTATGTCGGGCTGTATGGTGGGCTTACGGTTGAAGATATTCACGAAAGAAAAGGGCTTGATGTCAGAGATAAAATCCTTGATTTTATGGGAAGCACGGAGCTAATCGCAAATCTTTTCCGTATTTCGCAGACGGAGGAAAAACTAAAGCGTGATAAAATCAGTACCGCCGCCGAAGCAAATAAGGTGCATAACATAGTCGGAAACGAGGTTCGCACAGCTATTAAACGTGTTGGCGGTACAATGCCCGAGGATTTACCGACACCCGAAAAGGGTATTGCCCAAATCGAAAGAGAACAGCTCGCAGAGCTGAAACGCAGGGCAAAGGAAAAGCCGCTTATGCTAGATGAATAGACCTGTCCTAGACTAAGGCACCTCCACCACTCCACTCCAAATCATAGCCCCATTATGCCGTTGCTCGTAAAAATCCTCATCACTCATACCAAACCAATCGCCAAAGGGCGCGATTAAATAATATATTTCGACAGGAAGCGGCGCGTTATCCTCGGAATAACCGAACCTAATCGCATACGCGCCCCTGTCACGCGGCCACCACCTTGTAAACAGCGTTCCGCTTATATAAATGAACGTAACCTCTGTTTTTGTTCCGTCTATGTCAATTATTCTGCTTGTAGAATTTGAACTATAAAAATCTCTGTCAAACAATAGGGTTATATCAAGCGGCGTAGCCATAACATTAACAAAGCCGTTAGTATATTCAAGCGGCTCGATTGGCTTGCTGTGGTGAAAAACGCCGTAAATCGCCCCAAAAACCAGCGCGAGAGTAACGGCACACGCCCCCAACGCCACAAGCACCTTTTGTCGAAACAGCTTCTTTTTTATCGTTCTAAGCACGTCAAACTTACCGCCGTCAAACTTACCGCCGTCATTAGACGGCAGCTTGACAAGCTCGCTTTGCATTTTGTCAAGCTCCGCCTTACAGTCCTCGCATGTCGCCAAATGTCCGCTAATTAACGCCTTGCTTTCCTGGCTCAAAATGCCGTCCACATAAAGCGGAAGCAGGTCGCGGATTGTCGCACAATCAACCATTTTCAATTACCTCCCGAATTTTATTTTTCGCGCGGTGAAACGTCACCCTCGCCCAGCTTTCCGATTTCTGGAAAAGCTCGCCTATTTCCGCAAAGGACAATTCCGCAAAGATTCTAAGCGAAAAAACCTCCTTATACGGCTCGTCCAAAAGGCGTAGAGTTTTGTGGATTTCAAAGGCCTGCGCCTTGTCGAGCAGTCTAATTTCAAAGTTTTCGCCAGACGGCAATTCGTCGGGCATTTCGGCGGAAAATTTGCCTTTTTTCGCCCGATTTAAGAACGCGTTTTTTGCAATCTGGCACAGCCACACGCGTATATTGCACCCGCCCTTAAATTTGTCGAGCGATTTTAACGCGCTTAGAAAGGCCTCGCTGGTTATGTCCTCGGCGGTGTGCCTGTTTCGGCACAACGAAAAAACATAACGATAGACATCTTTGGCGTAAGCGTTGTATAGCTCGTCAAAATCCACTAGGCATCACCTCCTTTGGCTCGCCTGCGGCGATTTTTCATGGTGGGATTTTTCACTGTCGTACATAAGACAATTTAAAGTGGGATTCGTTACAAATTTAACGGCAATGGAATACAAATTTTATCCATGTGAATTAAAGGTAGCGGAACGCGGATTTAACGGATTTTCACGGATTTTGCGGATTGGCTAGTGGGAAAATCCACGGTAACGGCTTTTGTAGGGGACGGATTTATCCGTCCCGAGATTACCTCGCTCTGCGTTAATGGACGTTGCCTGCCCCGAATTGACGAGCGTGCATACCTCGGGACGGATAAATCCGTCCCCTACAAAAAACCTTGCAAGTCCCTACAGCAAACGCAATACTTGAACCTGCGTTTCGTTTCTGCCGTGCTACGCTCCCTCGGCTTTGTGCCTCTGTGCGAACTCCTGTGTGAAAATCTTTTTGACAAATAATGAACGTAGGTAAAGCGTATAACTCCCATTCTTTAGTTAAAAGATTTTTTCACACAGAGGCACAGAGGCACAGAGGGAGCGTGGCATGGCAGACAATATAACGCAGAATTAAAAAAGCATTAAACGCGGATTTAACGGATTTACGCAGATTTACGCGGATTTTATCGGGCGTGTTTTTTAAAGCATGGATTGCGGATTTCCCACGAACGAATCCGCAAAATCCGCGCCCCATTACCTTTAATTTACATGGATAAAACTTCTATTCCGTTGCAGTTAATTTACACGGAAAAAATCCGCGAAAATCCGCCAAATCCGCGAAAATCCGCGTTCCATTTCCTTTAACTCCCCCCAAATCCGCGTTCCATTTCCTTTAACTCCCCCCAAATCCGCGTTCCATTATGCCATCAAAATACGTCCACCAAAAAGGCTGTCCATTCCCACAATAAAGCAGAAACAAACAGCCCTGTTTTTTAACCGTGCAACAAACTATACAACACCGTACAACACTATACTACATTTCCGAAACAGCACAGCACCCAGCACGCCCTTGTCCCCGACCACGACCGCACATACGACGCATAGGCGGCACTTGGGCGGCTTCCTCATGCCCAAAATCGGCACAGCTAAAGCCGCAATGGGCGGCATATTCGTCTGTTTCGGCGTGCCAATTCGCACCTTGACCGCACTGATTGCCGCAAGCACCGCCACAGCCGTACGCGCCTACTGCTTCGGCTACGTCCGCTGGCTCGGCTTGGTCTGCCATTGCTTGCACCCGCCATTGTTGCCCTCTACGCTGACCACCTGCACGACCACCCGCATATACAGAGGTCGCCAACGCGCCAAATAGGGCTACACAAAGGACAAACGCAAAAATACGCTTTCTGTTCATTAGGTTTTCTCCTCTCCGTGCAAAATTGAATTTATTGTAACACAGGACTATAAATTTTTCAAATTTGCTTTTTGTAAGTAAGTTAGTTATAATTTTCTTATCATTCCCAAGCCTATCCAAAAACTACGAGGTGAAGCCCTATGCTTACAGTCGGCATTGACATCGGTACTTCTGCTGTAAAAATAATTTTGGTTGACAATGGGGGGCGCGTCCTACGCACCGTTTCCCTCGATTATCCGCTGTATATGTACGACGACGGCAGGAGCGAGCAAGCCCCAGAGGACTGGTGGCAACAAACCGCCGACGGCCTGCGCGAAATCACCGCAGGCGTAGAAGTCGCCGCCGTTAGCTTTAGCGGCCAAATGCACGGCCTTGTCCTGCTGGACGAGAATGATAACGTGCTACGCAGGGCAATACTTTGGAATGACCAACGCACAATTAAGCAATGTGATTTTTTAAATAACGAGGTCGGGCGCGAGGTTCTTTTGGAAAATGCCGCAAATATCGCGCTTACTGGCTTTACCCTGCCGAAAATATTATGGGTAAAAGCAAACGAGCCAGAAATTTTCAAAAAAGTAAAAAAAATCATGCTGCCCAAGGACTATATAGCGTACAAGTTGTCGAGCGTTTTTGCTACAGATTATTCAGACGCTTCGGGTATGCTTATGCTTGATGTGAAAAAGCAGGAATGGTCGCAAAAAATACTGGAAATCGCAGGAATAACGCAGGAACAATTGCCGCGGCTATTTCATTCCTATGAAGCGGTAGGCACAGTGTCGCCCACGGCGGCGGCGGAAACAGGGCTTTCCTGCGATACAAAGGTGGTAATAGGCGGCGGCGACCAGGCTGTCGGCGCGGTCGGCTCGGGCATTGTTTCCGCGGGAATGTGTTCCGTTTCGCTTGGTACGTCGGGCGTGCTTTTTGTCGCTTCTGACAATTTTGCGGTAGACACCTCGCCAGCCGCTATTCATTCGTTTTGTCACGCTACGGGGCGATACCATTTTATGGGAGTTACCCTTGCCGCGGCAGGCTCGCACAAATGGTGGACAGAGGAAATTCTAGCCGCGACCGATTATTCCGCCGAACAAGAAAATATCGACAAAATCGGCAAAAATCCCGTATATTACCTGCCGTATCTTTCGGGCGAACGCACGCCGCACAACAACCCCTACGCACGCGGCGCGTTCGTGGGAATGAACATGACGACCACGCGCGCCGACATGAGCCAGGCCGTGCTAGAGGGCGTGGCGTTTAGCCTGCGTGATATTCTTACGCGTGTGAACGCGCTCGGCGCGAGCGTCACCACCGCGCGTATAATCGGCGGCGGCGCGAAAAGCGCGTTGTGGTGTCAGATTATCGCAGATATTCTGCGCCTAAGAGTAGAAAAAATGCAGTCAGACGAAGGCCCCGCATTCGGCGCGGCTATTCTCGCTATGGTAGGCGCAGGCGCGTATAGGAACGTAGAAGAAGCGTGTGCGGAGCTTATTAAAATTACGCAGACCTTTACGCCGAATGAGGAGAATGCGGACGAGTATGATAAGAGGTATCCTGTTTATGTGGGGTTGTATGCGGCTTTGAGGGGTAGCTTTGATGAGATGGCAGGGATTTAGAGGGTATGCTAGATAAGATAAATATCCATGATTTGCAATTGCTGTTGTCTGTGGATAAAGATGTTTGGACGGAGCATTCAATGTTGCGTTTGCGAGAACGCAGTATAAAACGTGCAGATGTGGTCGCGTGTATTATGAATGGTGAGATAATAGAACAGTACCCCAGTGCGTATCCTCACCCCGCTTGCTTGGTGTTGGCGTTGATTAAAGATAATCCAATACATGTGGTTGCGGGCATAGGTGGAGGCAATTTATCTATAATAACAGTATATTACCCAACACTTGATAAATGGGAACGTGATTATAAAACGAGAAAGGCAGGAGTTTAACATGACTTGCTTTTATTGCAATGGCGAAACAGAAGAAAAAACCAAAATTCATGCGGCAACGCTCGAAAAATGTGTTATTATTATAAAGAATGTCCCTGCTCATATCTGCAAGCAATGCGGCGAGGCGTATTTTACTGGCGAGGTTGTGCAGAAATTAGAGAACATTGTTGACAGATTAGAAGATATAATTAAGGAAGTCGCAATAGTTGATTATGTTGACAGTGCGGCGTAGGCTTTGAGAATGTCATACATTAGGAGATAAAACCTTGGACGAAAACAAAAAAACCGACAAAAAAGAGAACAAGAAAGACAACAAAAAAGACGATAAAAAAGAGCGTAAAATTCCGCCGCCTAATCCGCGCCTATCAAACGGAGTTACGCTTGTTCTTGTTGTGCTTTCTATTATTACGCTGGGCAATATGCTATATGGTACGTTTTTCAAGAAAGACGACCAGCTAATCATGTACAGCGAGTTTGTAAATTATCTCGAAGAAGGTCGAGTTGAGCGTGTAGAGGTTAAGTCGGACAGGCTATTGATTACGTTGTTTCCAGAGGAACAGGACGGCGAAGCACAAGCCGAACAAGCCGAACGCGGCGAACAAGACGGCGAAGTACAGAACGGACAAACCGAAGTACAAAGCGGACGAGCCGAACCAGACGGCGAAGCACAGAGTGGACAAGCCGAACAAGACAGCGAATCCACCCAATCCGACCAATCAACCCACTCAACCCAAGAACCCGACAAAAAACCAAAAAGCATAGAGCTATACACTGGCCGTATGCCCGACCCAGAGCTTCGCGCTATGCTACAGGAACACGGCGTTGAGTATTTCGCGCCTATTGTCACCACTACGTGGCAGTTTATTTTTTCGCAGATTTTTGTGCCTGTGCTGTTTATTGTGTTTATTGTCATATTTTTTCGGCATACGATGGGCGGAATCATGGGCGGCGGCGGCCGCGGCGGCTTTATGTCCATAGGGCAGAGCAACGCCAAGGTATATATGGAAAAGAAAACGGGCGTTACGTTCGAGGACGTGGCAGGGCAGGAGGAAGCCAAGGATAGCTTGACAGAAATCGTGGACTTTCTGCATAATCCCGAAAAATACGCCGAAATCGGCGCGACACAGCCAAAGGGCGCGTTGCTTGTCGGGCCGCCGGGTACAGGAAAAACCCTGCTTGCCAAGGCTGTGGCAGGCGAGGCGGGCGTTGTGTTTTTCTCGCTGTCTGGCTCAGATTTTGTCGAAATGTTTGTGGGGGTCGGCGCGTCACGCGTAAGGGATTTGTTCAAGCAAGCCAGCCAGCAATCGCCATGTATTATTTTTATTGACGAGATAGACGCGATTGGAAAAAGCCGCGACAATCAGCTAAATTCAAACGACGAACGCGAGCAAACGCTTAACCAGCTTTTGGCAGAAATGGACGGCTTCGATTCGTCTAATGGCGTTGTAATTCTCGGTGCGACAAACCGCCCCGAGATTTTGGACAAGGCGTTGCTTCGCCCAGGGCGTTTCGACCGCAGAATAAATGTAGAGCTGCCCGACCTAAAAGGGCGCGTTGATATTTTGAATGTTCACGCAAAAAAGGTCAAAATATCGGAAACGGTTGACCTGCGGCGTATAGCCATGATTACGCCTGGCGCGGCTGGCGCGGACTTGGCAAACATGATTAACGAGGCCGCGCTTCACGCCGTTCGCATGAAACGCGCGGAGGTGTTGCAGGAGGACTTGCTCGAAGCCGTAGAGGTAGTAATCGCAGGTAAAGAGAAAAAAGACCGCATAATGACGGAAAAAGAAAAGCGTATAGTGGCATATCACGAGGTAGGCCACGCGCTTGCGCGTACCGTGCAAAAGGACGCGAAGCCAGTGGAAAAAATTACCATAGTGCCGCGGACGAAAGGCTCGCTTGGTTATGTACTCGCCGCCCCCGAGGAAGAAAAATTCATGCACTCCAAGGACGAAATGCTCGCCGAAATAGTGGTTTTGATGGCAGGGCGCGCCGCCGAGGAAATTCAATTTGACACAAAAACAACGGGCGCAAGCAACGACATAGAAAAAGCCACGTCCATGGCGCGTTCCATGGTAAGCATGTACGGCATGAGCGAAAAATTCGGCATGATGGGGCTGGAAAGCGTGCAAAACCGCTATCTCGATGCACGCACCGTGCTAAATGTGTCCGAGCAAACAGGTGCGGAGCTAGACAGCGAGGTACGCGCAATAATCGAGGGCTGTTACGCAAGGGCGCTGGAGCTATTGGCAGAAAACAAGGACAAGCTAAACGAAATCGCCGAATATTTGTTTAATAAGGAAACGATAACTGGTGAGGAGTTTATGGAGCTTTATAATAAACCCCTTGCGGAATTGTAATCTTGATATGAGTAGCATTTTTATGGCTCGATTTATGGAACGCGGATTTTCGCGGATTTAACGGATTTTCGCGGATTTTTTCTCGCTTTCATTCAAAACTAACGGAACACGTACTGCTCGTATTGCATGGATTTAAAGGCATGGAACGCGGATTTTCGCGGATTTAACGGATTTTCGCGGATTTTTTCTCGCTTTCATTCAAAACTAACGGAACACGTACTGCTCGTATTGCATGGATTTAAAGGCATGGAACGCGGATTTTCGCGG
>WRLD01000013.1 GCA_009777845.1 Defluviitaleaceae bacterium | reverse complement strand
GCGAGGGCGAGGGGCAAAATTGGTGGTGCTTGATGTTTCCGCCGCTATGCTATGTAGACATGACCGCCACCGACGCAGGGCAGCAGCAGCTCGCCCAGACGGTTTCCGACGAGAGCTTCCGCCTGCTGACCCACAGCCAAGGGCAGGGACAAGCACAGCCGCAAGCCGCAGAAATGGTCGTGCGGTTTAAGGTAGTCGAATGGTGGCAGAATTTCTTGCATGATTCGACTGGGAATGAGAAGGGACAGGAGCGGTTGATTGTGGAAGTGGGGAAGTGAGAGGAGTGAGGGAGTGAGAAAAGTCCGAGATGGGTTTTGTGATTTTTGGTGTTGTAGCCCCCGTATGATTTTTGGTATGGTATAATGGGAAATATTAGTGATTGCTGTGTTTTACTGTTGTAGCCCCCGTATGATTTTTGGTATGGTATAATTCCGCAAATTCAAAGGTTGTCGGACGGCGTGTTGTAGCCCCCGTATGATTTTTGGTATGGTATAATACTCTTTGTTGTCGTGTGTACCCTCGCCACGTTGTAGCCCCCGTATGATTTTTGGTATGGTATAATACTCAGTTTTTTGACATACGATAAAACACTGTTGTAGCCCCCGTATGATTTTTGGTATGGTATAATTTTGTAATATAACCAACAAGCATTTTATTAGTTGTAGCCCCCGTATGATTTTTGGTATGGTATAATATATATACCGTTCGCTGTATCGAAGTTGAGGTTGTAGCCCCCGTATGATTTTTGGTATGGTATAATGGGGAGCATATTTCCGACATTGTCACAGTTGTTGTAGCCCCCGTATGATTTTTGGTATGGTATAATTGAACAATTTCTCTAGTAGCGTGCGAGCTTGTTGTAGCCCCCGTATGATTTTTGGTATGGTATAATGTGCGGTACATTTTGTTCGCTCTTGCTGTGAGTTGTAGCCCCCGTATGATTTTTGGTATGGTATAATGAACCTGCGTGGGTCTTACCTTTTGACGGAGTTGTAGCCCCCGTATGATTTTTGGTATGGTATAATCCGTTCCTTTTGTTGTTTTTGTCATTTCATGTTGTAGCCCCCGTATGATTTTTGGTATGGTATAATATTGATATTGAGTTTTTCTATCCTAAGGAGGTTGTAGCCCCCGTATGATTTTTGGTATGGTATAATTAAAGTCAATACTAGGTTGTGAGGTATATAGGTTGTAGCCCCCGTATGATTTTTGGTATGGTATAATAGGTTGTATTTGCTGTTTCCTGCGGATTTGGTTGTAGCCCCCGTATGATTTTTGGTATGGTATAATGGAGGACAAAAACAATGCCAAAAAAAGTAAGTTGTAGCCCCCGTATGATTTTTGGTATGGTATAATGATAGGTCTGTCTGCCATCTTGATTGCGCCGGTTGTAGCCCCCGTATGATTTTTGGTATGGTATAATTAAATAATTATGACTTGCCAAAACTGCCAAGTTGTAGCCCCCGTATGATTTTTGGTATGGTATAATATGGCCGATTTATGGGTGTTTGACATGATGGTTGTAGCCCCCGTATGATTTTTGGTATGGTATAATTGTCTATGGCGGGTAGGATTTTGTTTTTTATGTTGTAGCCCCCGTATGATTTTTGGTATGGTATAATGTTTCCTGCGGATTTGTTGTACGAAACGACGTTGTAGCCCCCGTATGATTTTTGGTATGGTATAATGCCACGGTGAACACCGAATTGCAACGTCAAGTTGTAGCCCCCGTATGATTTTTGGTATGGTATAATTTACAGCATAATGACTGGTCGGGTAAGAATGTTGTAGCCCCCGTATGATTTTTGGTATGGTATAATAAAAACTTTGGGGGTAAGCTAGTGGACAGTGTTGTAGCCCCCGTATGATTTTTGGTATGGTATAATAAAGGCTATTATCCACGTAATATCGTCCTCGTTGTAGCCCCCGTATGATTTTTGGTATGGTATAATAGAAGCGTATTAAGTAGTTGTTGCTTTTACCGTTGTAGCCCCCGTATGATTTTTGGTATGGTATAATCCGCTAGTCCGCTTTCTAGCTCGGCTTGCTCGTTGTAGCCCCCGTATGATTTTTGGTATGGTATAATCAGAGGAAGAATAACCCAAGTAACAAAAAGGTTGTAGCCCCCGTATGATTTTTGGTATGGTATAATTTGCCTGTCTTTCATGTTTTAAAATGGCAAGTTGTAGCCCCCGTATGATTTTTGGTATGGTATAATAATCAAGCCCGAGAAGCGCGAACGATTCTTGTTGTAGCCCCCGTATGATTTTTGGTATGGTATAATTTCCATGCAATATTTATCATAGAAAGAAATGTTGTAGCCCCCGTATGATTTTTGGTATGGTATAATGCAAAAAGGGGAAGTACGCCAAAGTTTAAAGTTGTAGCCCCCGTATGATTTTTGGTATGGTATAATAGCATAAGCCAGCATAGCATTGCGTACTTCGTTGTAGCCCCCGTATGATTTTTGGTATGGTATAATATAGGAGTGGTAAAAATGCAAATCGAAAGAGTTGTAGCCCCCGTATGATTTTTGGTATGGTATAATTTATGCACGTACTTTGAGGAGCTGCTGGCTGTTGTAGCCCCCGTATGATTTTTGGTATGGTATAATTGCCCAGAGCGTAACCCAAGTAACAAAAAGGTTGTAGCCCCCGTATGATTTTTGGTATGGTATAATAACACGCCGTAAATACATTTAAAGACATCTGTTGTAGCCCCCGTATGATTTTTGGTATGGTATAATGTAAAGCGTATAGAAGAGCGAATGAAGTCAGTTGTAGCCCCCGTATGATTTTTGGTATGGTATAATTTGGGTTCGTCGCCGTAACCAAAAATCTACGTTGTAGCCCCCGTATGATTTTTGGTATGGTATAATAAATAAGAATCCAAGCCGCATGGAATACAAGTTGTAGCCCCCGTATGATTTTTGGTATGGTATAATATACAGCAAGCAATACAGCAAACAGCAACAGTTGTAGCCCCCGTATGATTTTTGGTATGGTATAATCATATGCCGTGGTGTATAGTCCATTCAGCTGTTGTAGCCCCCGTATGATTTTTGGTATGGTATAATACAAACATCTTTGACCTTAACCTTTTACGGGTTGTAGCCCCCGTATGATTTTTGGTATGGTATAATATTAAGATATGTAAAGTGTGAAATGTATATGTTGTAGCCCCCGTATGATTTTTGGTATGGTATAATGTACAATCCTGCGGCTCTGTTTATATCTATGTTGTAGCCCCCGTATGATTTTTGGTATGGTATAATTTCTCTTTCAACACGTTTGATGTTTCGATTAGTTGTAGCCCCCGTATGATTTTTGGTATGGTATAATTGCTCGCTAAAAGTTTTCATTGAAAACACCGTTGTAGCCCCCGTATGATTTTTGGTATGGTATAATTGCTGTTGTACCAGTGTAACCAACATTGCCAGTTGTAGCCCCCGTATGATTTTTGGTATGGTATAATCATGAAAGTATTTGAGGGTTCAGTATATTTGTTGTAGCCCCCGTATGATTTTTGGTATGGTATAATGTTGAAAGGCTAGAAGAATCAGACAAAAAGGTTGTAGCCCCCGTATGATTTTTGGTATGGTATAATTACCGATGTTGTATCAAGCAATAGGTAAAGAGTTGTAGCCCCCGTATGATTTTTGGTATGGTATAATACCAACAACGGAAACCAACAACGGAAACCAGTTGTAGCCCCCGTATGATTTTTGGTATGGTATAATTATGGCGTATGGACAAATCGCCCTGTACGTGGTTGTAGCCCCCGTATGATTTTTGGTATGGTATAATGCCTGTCGTTGCGTTCTCTTGGATATAAACGTTGTAGCCCCCGTATGATTTTTGGTATGGTATAATAAACTAGCAGGGCTTGACGTTATAGTTTTAGTTGTAGCCCCCGTATGATTTTTGGTATGGTATAATGGTAGCGAATGGTGGGGTAAATCGCCGATTGTTGTAGCCCCCGTATGATTTTTGGTATGGTATAATGAAGCAGTTTACGAGTGTGTGCAACATCAAGTTGTAGCCCCCGTATGATTTTTGGTATGGTATAATTGTTAATCGAGATGTTGTCGCGCGTGATATGGTTGTAGCCCCCGTATGATTTTTGGTATGGTATAATGCCAGGCATATTGCCTGTATCGCCATTAGAGTTGTAGCCCCCGTATGATTTTTGGTATGGTATAATCTCTGGAAGCATGAACGTGTATGTTCAAGACGTTGTAGCCCCCGTATGATTTTTGGTATGGTATAATTGCTTGATACAACATCGGTAAATCGTTAGCAGTTGTAGCCCCCGTATGATTTTTGGTATGGTATAATGACGGCGAAGTAAGACATTGTGGCAGTATCGTTGTAGCCCCCGTATGATTTTTGGTATGGTATAATGCTTGATACAACATCGGTAAATCGTTAGCAGTTGTAGCCCCCGTATGATTTTTGGTATGGTATAATTGTTAGCGGAACATCCAAATATTCCGCACAGTTGTAGCCCCCGTATGATTTTTGGTATGGTATAATATTTTAACCGTGCTTATTAGTATAAAAAATGTTGTAGCCCCCGTATGATTTTTGGTATGGTATAATGTATGAAAAACAATAAGTATAAAATGCACAGTTGTAGCCCCCGTATGATTTTTGGTATGGTATAATCGCCTAGCAATGACCGTGTGCATGACTTTCGTTGTAGCCCCCGTATGATTTTTGGTATGGTATAATCATACAATACTGCTTATACAATGGGTCGTAGTTGTAGCCCCCGTATGATTTTTGGTATGGTATAATAGAGCAGTATGGCGCGTTAAAAGCAGAATTGTTGTAGCCCCCGTATGATTTTTGGTATGGTATAATAAAATCACAGTAACATTTATGAACATTAAAGTTGTAGCCCCCGTATGATTTTTGGTATGGTATAATGTGACAACCCATGACGGCGTGATTTTTCCTGTTGTAGCCCCCGTATGATTTTTGGTATGGTATAATCTTCCGAGGCTTCACTCGTTAGCCTTTTTTGTTGTAGCCCCCGTATGATTTTTGGTATGGTATAATCAGGTAATTTTCCCGTCTTTTTATTTAAATGTTGTAGCCCCCGTATGATTTTTGGTATGGTATAATGGCGGCAGCACCAACAAGCAAAAAAATCGCGTTGTAGCCCCCGTATGATTTTTGGTATGGTATAATTTGCCGCTCGTCAGCGACCACGAGCGTACAGTTGTAGCCCCCGTATGATTTTTGGTATGGTATAATAATTCAGCCATGGTAGTATCACAATGTCTAGTTGTAGCCCCCGTATGATTTTTGGTATGGTATAATGAAGCCCTCGAATTTCGGGCAGTTGTCTACGTTGTAGCCCCCGTATGATTTTTGGTATGGTATAATCGAACGTATAGGCAAGAAGCGAATAGAGCTAGTTGTAGCCCCCGTATGATTTTTGGTATGGTATAATCATTTGGACGGCGATAATAAAACCGTACAAGTTGTAGCCCCCGTATGATTTTTGGTATGGTATAATAGCTCCGCTCACCCCCACGGACAGAACGCAGTTGTAGCCCCCGTATGATTTTTGGTATGGTATAATTCAGCGATATTCAAGAATTTGTTAGAACCAGTTGTAGCCCCCGTATGATTTTTGGTATGGTATAATAGCTAGTAGCCGCCGCGCTTCGCAACAACGGTTGTAGCCCCCGTATGATTTTTGGTATGGTATAATAAAGGCATTGACCTAGAAGCGAAGCGAACGGTTGTAGCCCCCGTATGATTTTTGGTATGGTATAATTACAAGCGGCACTTGGTTTTTGATTATGGGGTTGTAGCCCCCGTATGATTTTTGGTATGGTATAATGGGCGGCGGCTGTACGCTCGTGGCTGCTGTGTTGTAGCCCCCGTATGATTTTTGGTATGGTATAATGGGCGGCGGCTGTACGCTCGTGGCTGTTGTGTTGTAGCCCCCGTATGATTTTTGGTATGGTATAATTATGATAAATATTGCATGGAATACGCATTTAGTTGTAGCCCCCGTATGATTTTTGGTATGGTATAATACTGCACGTACAGCCGTATTCCGCTAAAACGTTGTAGCCCCCGTATGATTTTTGGTATGGTATAATAACAAAAACAGGTGCGGCGGTTCGCTCTGTGTTGTAGCCCCCGTATGATTTTTGGTATGGTATAATTGCTCGCTAAAAGTTTTTATTGACAACACCGTTGTAGCCCCCGTATGATTTTTGGTATGGTATAATCTTTTGCAAAAAATCAACGACATAGTATCGGTTGTAGCCCCCGTATGATTTTTGGTATGGTATAATCGCTGTACAGCAACCACGAGCGTACAGTCTGTTGTAGCCCCCGTATGATTTTTGGTATGGTATAATGCGTTCTTTTTGACCTAGTTCTACCCTGTTAGTTGTAGCCCCCGTATGATTTTTGGTATGGTATAATGCCAAGGCAGACATGGAACACCGCACAGCAGTTGTAGCCCCCGTATGATTTTTGGTATGGTATAATCTTACAGGAAATTCGGCAATGAAGCTACGCGTTGTAGCCCCCGTATGATTTTTGGTATGGTATAATTATGTTATTAGACACTATGTACGTTTCAACTGTTGTAGCCCCCGTATGATTTTTGGTATGGTATAATGTTTCTAGTTAGCAAGCGAAGTGATTTGAGGTTGTAGCCCCCGTATGATTTTTGGTATGGTATAATAGACCATGCTTTGGTTAGCTTCTTTACTTCGTTGTAGCCCCCGTATGATTTTTGGTATGGTATAATACACCCCCTTAGAATGTAGTAAACATCATAGTTTACACACTCAAGGGGGTGTATTATTTTGCTAAAAAAAGCGGATTTTTTTAACGTCTCGCCCAGAATTTTTATATTAGAGCGTGTTGGACGAAGCGTATCGGCGGCACGCGAAAGAAACGCAACGCAGAGTGACGGAAAAATCTGCGAAAAGACTACGTGACAAAGATTCGGAGTATAGCTGTTTAATTCAAAAACGGTACTGTGCTTGCGGTCTTTTTGCCGCAATGCTTCATCGCAAAAAACCTTGCGTGCCTCTAGCACGCGGCGGTTTTTGGTCGGCGTGCGATATTGTCTAAGAAAACCACTTCGACAATACCTTACTGCCTGCTTATCCGTCCCGAGGTACGCACGTTCTATAATTCGGAGCGGGTAACGTCCATTAACGCAAAGCGAGGCAACCTCGGGACGGACAAGTCCGTCCCCTACAAAAACCCAAAGGTGATTTTGCCCGTCCCCTACAAAAAATTACCACATTATCCCTAAAATCAAATCTCCGTGAAGCCCTACGACAAACGCACAAAAGCCAAAAGCGTGCAACTCCTTTAGTTTCAAAAGGCATGGAACGCGGATTTTCGCGGATTTGGCGGATTTACGCGGATTTTAAAGGCACTTAAACGCGGATTTAACGGCTTTACGCAGATTTACACGGATTTAACATATTTTCCCACGAAAGAATCCGCCAAATCCGCGAAAATCCACGCTCCATTAACCTTACCATTAACCCAAACCCACCCCTCAAACCCTCCGTATCCTAGCCCCCAATTTATTCAACCGCACATCAAACCCCTCATACCCCCTATCTATATGCTGAACACCCGACACCTCCGTCGCGCCCTTTGCGCCCAACGCCGCAAGCACCAACGCCGCGCCAGCCCGCAGGTCGCTTGCCGCTACCTGCGTTCCTGTCAGACGGTTTACGCCCTCGATAATCGCGCTTCGGCTCTCGATTTTTATATCCGCGCCCATGCGCTTTAATTCGCCCACCTGCATAAAACGGTTCTCAAAAACCGTTTCGGTGATTACGCTTGTTCCTGCGGCGGTAGCCATAAGGCTCATAAACTGCGCCTGCATGTCTGTCGGAAAGCCCGGGTACGGCATTGTTTTTAGGTCGGCGGCGATTATTTTGCTGTCGCGTTTGCAAAAAACACGCACGCTACTGTCATTTTCTTCCACGCTAATGTTTACCTCCTTTAGCTTGGCGGTCACGGGCTTTACGTGGTCGGGCATTACGTTGGCGAGCGTGACATCGCCGCGCGAAATCGCCGCCGCAAGCATAAACGTACCCGCCTCTATTCTGTCGGGAATAACGCTGTGCCGTATTTCACGCGCTTCTAGGCGGCGAACGCCCTCTATTTTTATTGTGTCCGTTCCTGCGCCGCGGATTTTGCCGCCGATTGTGTTCAGAAAATTGGCGAGGTCAACTATTTCAGGCTCGCTGGCACAATTTTCCAAAACCGTCTGCCCCTCCGCCAAAACCGCCGCAAGCATAATGTTTTCGGTTGCGCCAACGCTAGGGAAATCTAAATATATTTTCGCTCCCTGTAGCTTTTTCGCGCTTACGCTCACAAATCCATGCGAATGGTCGATGCTCGCGCCTAACGCCGCCAGCCCCTTCAAATGCAAATCCACAGGCCGCGTGCCAATCGCACAGCCGCCAGGCAACGGCACTTTCGCACGCCCAAACCGCGCGAGCAACGAGCCCATTACCAAAAACGATGCGCGCAGCTTGCCCACAAGCTCATACGAAGCGTCCAGCGGCTCCGCGCCGCCCGCGTCCACGGTTAGCGTATTCGCGTGAAAATGCGTCCTCGCGCCAAAGGATTCGAGCAACGCGCACATGGCGTGTACGTCGCTCAAATCTGGTATACTTTGCAGCGTGCAGGTCTGCTCCGTCAAAAGCGCGGCGGCAAGCACAGGAAGCGCCGCGTTCTTCGCGCCGCTTATTTCCACCGTTCCCTGCAACGCGCCGCATGGTTCTATTAGGAATTTTTCTGTCATTGGAATCACCTAGTATGTAGTATTTCCAGTTTTTAGAGAAAAAAACAAAAAGCCCTTGAGTGTGGGCTTTTTGTGTTATACTTAAAGAAATCTACGTTAAAATGTAAAAATATTGCACAAAGGGGGCATATGTTGTGAAAAAAATAGCTGTAAAAAAAGTGGTTATCGTTTTACTTTCGGCACTCGTCTTGGTTGTATGTGCGGGGCTTCTTTTAAAGACAGCATTGCAAACCCGCGAATGGATACGTATATCAAATTTAAGCCTAGAAGAAATTTTGGATAATATAGATTTTTTGAGTATCGAGGATTTAACAGATATATTCTATGAAAATAGAGAGCTGTTTGAGAATATAAAAGACGAATTGTTAGCCTCGGAATATATTCCCGAGGACGGAAAATCCCTTGCCTTGTATTTTAATTATGATACTAATCAGCTATACACCACAAATGACACGCATGGCGAAAAATTTCAAAGCGTTCAAAATGCTCACGCTCATGCCATTGAATGGTTTATGCGTATACGCGAAAGCAATGATTTTTTCTCAAATATTTCGTATGGTACAAATGGGCAGGGCGAACCAGTAGTTAGCTTTAATATCATGGCAGATTCCCTTGATATAGAAGCAAGAATATCATACTTGCCTGCTGCTACTGCTTACGAGATATTTCTGTTGCAGGATAATTGGTATGCTTTGGTGATGCGTAGTCCTTGAGGTCTATTTAATATTTCGCCGACATTTTTGTGGTGGGGGCATAGCCCCTTTTTTCCGACTTGTTTTTGGTGGGAATGTCGTCACGAGCCTCTAAAAATAAAAAAACCTCGCACATGGGGTTTTTGTGTTATACTGTACAAGCAGTCTGGATGGCTGGTTCACTCCGAAAGGGGTGAGGCTATGAGCGTATATGAATGGTTATCTCTGCTGATACAACTGACGACACAGCTAGCAGCGTTATATCTAGCTTACCGTCATTGCAAATGCAACTGTCACAGCAAAAAACAACGCAAGCATCGCAAAAAACGCAAAAGTAGCCGTCCTAGGTCAAGGTAACGGCCACTTTATTTTAACGTCTTATTAAAAACCGTGAACCAGCCGAAACGGCTGTGTACCAAGCAAGTCACGAGGTAGCACTCGTGGCTTGCTTTTATTATACCCATAAATCAGAAAAAAGCAACTCCTAAAAAACACAAAAAGAAAATTTGCATTTTTCAGAACGTCTATGTTAGAATGTATCTGTAATAAAAAGCGTAGCGACCGCGAGGTGCGTCAACACCTTGCGGCGAGTGTAGGGATTCAACGCATCACCTAACACACACAGGCTCGCGCCTGCCACTACGTAACCACAGTTTAGCATTGTTTTACCACTATTACAATCATTCGCGTTTCGGGAATATTGGAATAGTGAAATGTTATTTGTGTTACTCGCGTAAGGGCTTATGGCAAAGGCATGTTTGATTTGACTTGAATTTTTCAAGGTGTGTAGGTGGTGGCAATGCTTTGCCGTCCTTGCACATCTTTTTTGTATTACCCAAGCACAAGCCCCCGAGCAAAAATAAAAATTCGCTCGGGGGAAAAATAAATAGCGTGTCAGTCGCTTTGTTCTGGCTAGAGGGGTAGGATTTAATGTCAAAAAATTTTAAATTAGAGAAGGTTACTGTAAATTTTTGGTGGAGTTGGCTGAGGGGATTGATTCTAGCTCTTTTCGCGTTAGGTATTTTTGGTGCGGTGTTTTCCGCAATAGGTGCAGGTAGCTTTTACCTAGAAGGCTTTAATGTTTTCTTATTTTTAGTTACCTTGATTGTCGGTCTTTTCGTTGTTGTTACTGTCACTTCAGGCACTATGGTGTATTTGTATATGGTAAAAGATATTTCTGATACAAATGCACTCACGTCAAAAATAGCCTCCGACCTCGAAGAAATAAAAAAACATCTGACGGACAACAACGAATAAGCGGAAGTACCTTATCGCCTAGTCAACTATATAGAAATCAAATGTGGCTCCAAATGTACCCATAAATCAGAGAGGAATTGGTAATTATGCTCAAAAAAAGAAGCAAGGAATTTATCATTGGAATTTTAGCAGGTATTTTGCTTGTGTCCACGATTTCCGTATTTGCGGAATCAAGACAAACGATTGAAGTAATTTTCGGACGTGTTAGATTGGTTGTTGACGGAAAACCTGTCGACAAGGAAACATTACTTTATAACGGTACAACCTATGTTCCGCTGAGGGCGGCGGCAGAAGTTCTTGGCATGGAAGTAGACTGGAATAGTGTAACCAATACAGCAAGTTTAACGAGCGTACATCAATTAGGACGCACGCCGACATCTTCGATAATGCCCCAACCTACTCCAACACCTCAACCTACACCAACACCAACACCTACACCAACACCAACACCTACACCTACACCAACACCAACACCTACACCTACACCTAGTCCCATATCCACGCCGAATATAGAAAGCGCATTAGAACGTGCCGCAGAACGTATAAGCAACGAAATAGAACGTGAAGCGGAACGCATAAGTAGCGAAATAGAGCGTGAAGCAGACCGATTAGTACGAGAGGCTCAACGGGAAGCGGACAGAATGATGCGAGATATAATGCGTGGTTTACGTTAGGATATGCCCCCTCATTGGATATAATTGACATTAAAGCCCCCTACCCGAAAAAGTTTTTCGGGTAGGGGGCTTCTTATCCTCCACACTACCAAGGCTCGTGACGATATTCCCACCACTGTAAAGTCGGGGGAAAGGGGCAACGCCCCTCGGAGAAAAGGGGCTATGCCCCTACTTGTTTTTCAAATTAAACCAAGCACCCAGCCCAGGGTATTCCGCCACCTCATCAAGCTCCTCCTCAATCCTAAGAAGCTGATTATATTTCGCTACGCGGTCACTGCGTGCGGGCGCGCCTGTTTTTATTTGGCCTGCGTTTACTGCCACGCAGATGTCGGCGATGGTGGTGTCCTCGGTTTCGCCGCTGCGGTGGCTTACGATTGTGGTCATGTTGTTGCGGTGTGCGAGCTTCATTGCCTCAAAGGTTTCCGTAAGCGTGCCGATTTGGTTTACTTTTACCAAAATCGAGTTGCCAGTGCCTTTTTCTACGCCGCGCTGTAAGCGTTCCGCGTTGGTGACAAAAAGGTCATCGCCTACTATTTGTACGCGGTCGCCGATTCTGTCGGTTAGCAGCTTCCAGCCGTCCCAGTCGTCCTCGTCCAAGCCGTCCTCGATTGAAATAATCGGGTATTTTTTGCAGAGTTCTTCATACATTGTAACCATTTCTTCCGCGGTACGGTACACTTCCTTGCCTGTCGTTTGGCTTTCGCCTGCGAAGTAGTACAAGCCGTCCTTGCCGTTCTTTTTCGCGTCGCCGTAAAGCTCCGTGGCCGCTACGTCCAACGCAATGCGAATGTCCGTACCTGGCTCGTAGCCAGCTTTTTTCACCGCTTCGAGAATAAGGTCGATTACCTCGTCCGGCGTGGCTAGGTTTGGCGCGAAGCCGCCCTCGTCGCCCAACGCGGTGGCAAGTCCGCGCGATTTAAGGATTTTTTTCAACGCGTGGTAAATTTCCGCGCACCAACGCAACGCTTCTTTAAAGCAACATGCGCCGACTGGCATAATCAT
The DNA here is from genome assembly GCA_009777845.1 of Defluviitaleaceae bacterium. Taxonomy (GTDB): domain Bacteria; phylum Bacillota; class Clostridia; order Lachnospirales; family WQUN01; genus WQVC01. The sequence continues at coordinate 57,996 of WRLD01000013.1, read as the reverse complement.
AAATTCTTGGAAATCCACGGTGTTGTCGGCGTGCTTTCCGCCGTTGAGAATGTTCATCATAGGAACAGGAAGCTGTTTCGCGTTAAATCCGCCCAGATATTGGTACAAGGGCATACGAAGCGCGGCGGCGGCGGCCTTTGCTACTGCCATAGATACGCCCAAAATAGCGTTCGCGCCTAGCTTTGCCTTGTTGTCTGTGCCGTCAAGCTCCAGCATTTTCATGTCGATTGCCACCTGGTCGAGCGCGTTCATTCCGCAAATTTCGTCCGCGATTACATCGTTTACGTTATCTACGGCTTTTTCTACGCCAAGCCCTACATAGCGTTCTCCGCCGTCACGAAGCTCCACAGCCTCAAACGCGCCTGTAGATGCGCCAGACGGTACAGCCGCAATCGCGCTAGAGAGCTTTCCGCCCTCGTCCTCTACGATTACCTCTACCTCTACGGTTGGGTTTCCGCGAGAATCCATGATTTCGCGCGCGTGTACTTCTACGATTTCGATAAATGTTTTAAGCATTTCTTTTCCTCCTATGGGAATATATTTTGGTGCATTGGTTTTTTATCTCACCAACAACGACCTACCAGTCATCTCAGGCGGTACAGGCAGCCCCATCAAATCAAGCAACGTAGGCGCAATATCCGCGAGCCGCCCACCTTCCGCAAGCCCTATGTCGGGGCAGTTGAACAATATAAACGGCACAGGGTTAGTTGTATGGGCGGTAAAGGGCGCAGTGCCTGCGTTGTCAACCATTTTGTCGGCGTTGCCGTGGTCGGCGCATAGGAACATGCGCGTACCGTTTTTTAGCATAGCATCCATTGCCTTTGCCACGCAGGAATCCACCGTTTCTACGGCTTCTATTGCCGCGGACATTATTCCTGTATGGCCTACCATGTCGCAGTTGGCAAAGTTTACCACGATTAAATCGTATTTTTGTGAATTGATTGCCTCCACTAGCTTGTCGGCTACCTCGGGCGCGCTCATTTCGGGCTGTAAATCGTATGTCGCGACCTTGGGCGACGGCACTAAAATTCTATCCTCGCCGTCATACGGCGCTTCGTTGCCGCCATTGAAAAAGAACGTGACATGCGCGTATTTTTCCGTTTCCGCAAGGCGTAGCTGGCTCAAGCCCTTGTCGGCAAGGTATTTGCCAAGCACATTATCCATAGACTGCGCAAGGAACGCCACATGCTTTGCGGGAATAGTCGTGTCGTACTCCGTAAAGCACACGTAATACAGCGGCAAAAGCTCGCGAGCAAAGCCGTCAAAGCTAGGCTCGCAAAAGGCGCGTGTAATTTCCCTGGCGCGGTCTGGGCGGAAATTGTAGAACACCACAGAATCCCTTGCTTTAATAGTGGCTGTGGGCTTGCCGCCGTCCAAGATAATTGTCGGCAGTACAAACTCGTCATTCACGCCTGCGGCGTAGGTTTTTTCCATACATTCGGCGGCGGTTAGGGCTGTTTCGCCCTTGCCGAGGGTAAGCGCGTCATAGGCGAGCTGTACACGTTCCCAGCGATTGTCCCTATCCATGGCATAATAACGACCCGAAATAGTCGCTATTTTCCCTACGCCTATTTTTTCCATTTCCGCCTCTAGCTCCTTGATAAAATCGAAGCCCGAGGCGGGCGGTGTGTCGCGCCCGTCAAGAAATGCGTGTACGTACACCTCGCTTAGGCCGTTTTGCTTAGCCATTTTAAGCATTGCGTACAGGTGCGTATTGTGGCTGTGTACGCCGCCGTCCGAAAGCAAGCCGTACAAATGCAGCGCGGAATTGTTGTTTTTTGCGTTTTCAATCGCGCCGAGCAAGACCTTGTTCTCGAAAAACTCGCCGTCCGCTATTTCCTTTGTTATGCGCGTAAGCTCTTGGTAAACCACGCGCCCTGCGCCGATATTTGTATGCCCTACCTCGGAATTGCCCATTTGGCCGTCTGGCAGACCCACGTCCATGCCCGAGGCCGCGCCCCTTTGGCATGGGTAGCTTTGCATAAGCCAGTCTAAATGCGGCGTTTTGGCTAGGTGGATTGCGTTCGTTTGCTTTTCGTCACAAAGCCCAAAGCCGTCCAAAATCATCAATACAACGGTATTTTTCATGCACCACCTACCACTTGCTCAAAGCTCAGCTTTAGGCTCGCGCCGCCTACCAGTCCGCCGTCGATGTTCGGCATGTCGAACAATTCCTTTGCGTTAGCGTCGTTCACGCTTCCGCCGTACAAAATGCGTACCTTGTCGGCCACGTCGCCCAAGCGTTCGCGGATTTGCTTACGAATCGCGGCGCAGACTTCCTCCGCCTGCTCCTTGGTCGCGGTTCTTCCTGTGCCAATCGCCCATACTGGCTCGTAGGCTATTACAATTTTTGCCATATCGTCCGCGCTTAGTCCGTCCATAGCAAAGGACAGCTGCTTGCTAATTACATAAGAGGTACGGTTAGACTCGCGCTGCTTTAGCGTTTCGCCGATACAAACAATAGGCGTTAGGCCGTTTTTTAACGCCATTAGCGTTTTCAAGTTTACGGTCGTGTCTGTTTCGTTAAAGTATTCGCGCCTTTCGGAATGGCCGATAATAACGTAGCTTACGCCCATTTCTGCAAGCATTTTGCCCGAAACCTCGCCAGTGTACGCGCCCTTGTCGGCGTAGTGCATGTTTTGCGCGCCTACCTTTATTGTTGTGTCCTTGGTCAAGTCTAGCACTGGATACAAATGAACGTCAGGCACACAAATAACCACGTCTACCTTGTCGGTTTTTATTTTGTCCTTTAGCTCGCACGTAAATGCCTTTGCCTCTGACGGCAAAAGGTTCATTTTCCAGTTACCTGCTACTATTTTACGCCTCATAATATAGCTCCTTTATTTATCCTTAACCGCCACTACCCCAGGTAGCTCCTTGCCCTCAAGAAACTCTAGCGATGCACCGCCGCCTGTAGAAATATGTGTCATTTGGTCGCCGTAGCCTAGCTGATTTACTGCCGCCGCGCTATCGCCGCCGCCGATAATGGTAGTCGCATCAAGCTCCGCAAGCACCTTGGCGAGCGCGAGAGTACCCTTTGCAAAGCTCGGGAACTCGAACACGCCCATGGGGCCGTTCCATATTACGGTTTTGGCTTGTTTTATTGCTTCTGAGAATATTTCGCGCGTTTTTTCGCCTATATCAAGCCCCATATAGCCGTCCTCGATATTGTCGGAGGAAACGGTTTTATGCTCCGCGTCCTTGGCAAATTCCTTGGCGACAACGGTATCTACAGGCAAAAGAAGCTCGATTCCTTTTTCCTGCGCCTTTGCCATAATTGCCTTTGCATCTTCGATTCTGTCCTTTTCGAGCAGTGACGTACCCACGCCATAGCCCTTTGCGGCAAAAAACGTATACGCCATTCCGCCGCCCACAATCAGTTTGTCTACTTTATCCAACAGCTTATTGATTACCAAAATTTTGTCAGAAACCTTCGCGCCGCCCAAAATGGCTACAAACGGGCGTACAGGGTTTTCTACGGCGTTTCCGAGGAAGTCAAGCTCCTTTTGCATGAGGTAGCCTACCGCTGTTTCCGCCACAAACTTGGTTACGCCCACGGTGGAGCAATGCGCCCTATGCGCCGAGCCGAAGGCATCATTCACGTAAATGTCGGCAATCGAAGCAAGGTCTTTGGAGAACGAGTCCTCGTTTTTGCCCTCCTCGGCGCGGAAGCGGGTATTTTGCAGCATTGCGACCTCGCCGTCCTTGAGCTGTGCTATTTTTTCGCGGCAATCGTCACAGACTACAGTATCGCAGTCCAAAAATTTTACTTCTAGCCCAAGGTGTTCGCCTAGGCGTTTTGCCACTGGCGCAAGCGAAGCCGCGGGGTCTGGCCCCTTTGGCTTGCCTAAATGTGAACAAAGTATGAGCCTCGCGCCGTCTGCGATTAGCTTTTTAAGCGTAGGCAGTGCCGCAGTAATTCTGTTTTCGTCTGTAATTTTGCCGTCAATTAGCGGCACATTAAAATCGCAACGCACTAAAACACGTTTGCCCTTTACGTTAATGTCGTTGATACTTTTTTTGTTAAGCATCTGATTTCTCCCTTCGTCTTGCCAATACATGGAAAATATATTGAATTTTTTTCCCAAAGAGTATTTTACCATTTTGTTTGTGGGTTATCAAGGTGAGATTTCGAGCGCGATTTAATGTCCGCCGATACTCAATTTTGTCATAAGAGCGTCCTGCAAGGTGCTAGAAAAATTGACATGGCTTTTTTCCGCCAATTCATTTAGCCATGAGGGAATTGTTAGGGTTTTTTTCACAGCTTGGCTTTTCTTAATTAAATCGACATCTACTAAGGAAACAAAAGCGTTTTCGGGGGGCGTGATTTGGTAAATGTCGGACGGCGGGGCTAAGGGGGCGTTTTGTTCGAGCAATGTAACGCAATACGCCGCCAACGCTTCCTTTGCGTTTTCGTGAAGCTGTTCCAAGGTGTCGGCAAAGCTCTGACAGCCCTCTAAATCGGGAAATTCTACCCAAAATGAATTATCTTCCTTGTAGAAAATAGCGGGATAAATTAGTTTTTTCATATATATATCTCTCCTTTTGGCATACCCTCCCTGCGTTCATAATTTTAATACGTGCATACGTGCCAGTCAAGGCTCTACGCGACTTCCTGTCAAATAAAAAAAAGGCATTGCTCACGCAATGCCCTTTCTTCCTTTCTCCTACGCTCCCTATTCCTCAAGACCTTCCCAGTCAAAGTTTTCCCAATCGAAATTTTCCCAGTCGAAGCTCTCCCAGTCAAAATCGCTGTCAATGGAGCTTGACCAGTCGTTATCATACTCATAAGCCATATTTGCCATAGCTATGGACATAAACATTTCTTCGAGTTCGCCTATGCTAAGCCCCAAAATATTTACGTAGTCTACGTTAGGAATGCTCACGGCGGGCGAGGTTGTTATTTCGACCCTGGTGTCAAAATCGCCCACCCACTCATCGCTGAACATAAAGTCAAAATACAAGCGGGCTTCCGTGCCGTTTGCGGTAAAGCTGCCTTTTAGCAGCTCGTTGTCGCGGCCGAGCATTACGACAAAGTCGCCGCTTTGCGGATTCCAGTAAATCGCGATTTCCGCAGAGAAGTTGAACCAGCCGCCATCGCCTGCCGCTACGCTAAATCCGTGAATGTGGTTTCCGTTTTCCTCGCGTATAGTCCAGTCGATGGTTGCGTAGAAGCTGCCGTCCGGCGTTTCTGCATCTATTTCCAAAGTCCATGTGTCGGTAGCGGAGTCGCCCATGTCTAAAGCCATAACTATTTTCACTGCTTCGCCGTATATATCCATGTCCATGGCTTGTTCCATGCGTAACAGCCTGTCATTTTCGCCTACATAGTATGACACTTGAGCCGCAGAAGCGCCAACTGCCGACAATTCGCTTTCCATTTCGTCAAGCGCGCTCCGTATTCCGCTCATAAATTCCTCGCGGGCGTTTTCCCCTGCCATTGCGATAAGCGGGTTAGCAAAAAACGCATCTACTAGCGGGTCGCGTTCAAAAATCTCGAACAAGTCGCGATAAATCTTCACAGCCTCATTCATTGGCATATCTGTGTAAATGCGCGTGGCTTTTACGGCTTGGTCGCCCCTAATTAGCTCTGTTTCCTCGCTTTTACCGTATTTTTTGTTAAAATCTGCCAGCAAACGCACATATTCGTCATCATCTGCGGTAGCGTACATCATGCGTTCGCCCGCTTGCTTAAATATGTCCACGAGAGCCTCGACATCAGCAAAATCTACCGACACCTCGTCCCCTGCCATTGCTTCCTCCATAAGGCGTAGCGCATCTGGCACAAGCGTGGCAAAGTTGACACCGTAGTTTCCGCCGATTAGGTCGGAGCCTATGCCCATGCCGTTCTTGTTCAAAAACGCCATGAAGTTAATCGGCTCATTGTCGGAAACAATATCGGCGTTAAGTAGCAAATTGCTATTTTCTACGTCAGCTTGTATCGTGATGTTCGCGCCGTTGGTTGACCTTGTAACGCCCTCGCCATACCAGTCAGGCCTTTCGGCATCAACGACTACGTTTATTTTTGTCGTGCCGTGTTCAAGGGCCTTGCCTATTGTGTTAAAGATGTGGAGCGGCGAGGTTTCTACCCGCTGTGCCAGTTCCTTCTCGAAATTGGCAGAAGCGACCTCGTACCCTACGCTGGCGTTTAATTCCTCAATCCACGCAAACGGCACGCGTTCGCCTGTTGCTGTTACTGTTCCACTTTCACCGCTAGGCGTAGTACCGTCCACAGAAACGACTTCGTCGCCTGTGTTGCACGCGGCAAGTAAAAACAAAATGACTACCAAAAAGAGCAGTCCCATTTTCTTCATTTTATTATCTCCTTTTTTTACGGAAGCGTACACTTTTTATGGAAGCGTACACGCTCCTCTATGTAGCCGACACAATACGTACACAGCAACGTACACAACATACGCATTTTATCAGCTCGCCTATAGAGTATAGTTGATAGGCATGTATTGTCAAGTAAATGTAAAAATTATGTGAGATTTAAGCTGTTAAGGCTTGTGACGATATACCTATCACTACTAGGAAATTCATGGGGGCGGTAGGTTTCGATAATATATCTATTTTTGCCGTCAAATCGCATAGTAACAGATTTTGTGTGGGCTTCGTCACTTGTTTGCCTTTCTGCAATTATCAAGCTCGCGCCACATTCGCGCTTTGTTTCAAAGGTTTTCATAAACCCAACGCCGCTTCCCCCTTTTTCGGCATATGTCGTAACAAGCCCTGTCCCGAGTTGGATTAGCGTGTCCGCTTCAAAGGGTATTCCGCTGTCGAAGATAGTCAGCGCGTAAAAATCGCCTGCTATACCAAGCGTTACCAGAATATTGCGGAATGGGCGAGTGCTTGCGTTTACTGCGATTATTGCGTCCTGCAAATGGTCGCCGATTAGCGTTTCTAGCTTGCTCTGCGGGATTATATTTTCAATTAGGTATTGTATGCTTCCTGTTACAATAAGGTCAAAATCAATTTTGTTTTCACTGCATCTTTCCGCAAAGAGATTAAATAAATCGTCCAGCATTTTATTGTTTGTGGACGGCAAGCGGTTTTCGCGGCGGGCTTTTTTGACACCCTCGCTATAATCTAAGGCTGTACGCTGTACATCTTCCAGCGAGGCCGCCGCCGTCGCAGCTAATTCTGCGGTAAGAACACCGTCCGCAAGCTGTTGCAGTATATTGGTGTAGCCGCGCTCCAGTGCCGCCAACCTATGATTGATACTGTGGTTTTCCATTCTAAGTACGCCGCTTAGTTCCGAAAGCCGCCGAATTTCTGCATCTTTTTCTTCAATCGCCTGTTGGTATATTTCATTATTATTGTCCTTTGCCCAACGAAGATAGGCGCGCGTTATTCCCTTTTTCACCCAAATAAAAATGCCAAGCCCTGTGACAAACAAGCCCAAAAGCGCGATAGAAGCCACCCATACGTAGTCCGATTCAACCAAAGCCCTGCCCCAACTCGCCAATACCATTACCGCCACCACAGCACTAAGCGCGATAATAACCGCAGAGCCTTTGAGTAAAAACGGAAAGCCTCGCTTGAAACGGCGTATGCGAAAGAGGGTGTATGCTAGGAGCAAGTGTAGGGTAGATGAAAGTAAATACAGCAGGAAAAAAATGGGCGTGTCATAGTCAATAAAATCCCCAGAGTTATAGTCTTTGAAGATAAAGGGAGCAAAGGGAAGCATAGCGATTCCTCTAGCAATAAAGTATAGTATATAACTGATTCCAAAGGATAATAAAAACGCTGATATAACTATATCTGGCTTCATTTTTGTTAATTTCATTATTGCTAGAATAGATATTATTAAATAGAGCAATCCAAGGCTACTAGACAAGAACAACGGCGATACCGTGGTATATGAGAACGCAAACGCTAAACACCATGCAATAGACAATACCGCATTAACAACGGTTATTTTGTGATTTACGGCTCTTGCGAAAATGTAAAAGGTAGCAATAGAAACACCAAAAGTAACGATTACACTGTTAGCATACGAATAAATGACAATCCCTCCCCGCATATCTAAAAATAACCTAAATACGAAAAAAAAACAAGAGCGGGGATAATTGCCCTGTTCTTGTTTTCTTGATTCTATAAAATTACAATCACCAAACAAACAGTATACGAAGAAATCCCTCAAGCCACATATCCATACCCCTCTCTTTTGTCATTGCTCGGCGTGCGGTATTGTCTGCGAAAACCGCATAGACACTACCTTGCCGCCTGCTTATAGGTCGCTTGACCCAACAACAAAAATATGCCACAGGAGAGGTAAATCTCCATGTGGCATGGGACAGAATGTTTCTTGATTATGGTATGGATTTGTATTTTTTTATGAACAAAAAGCGAGTTTTTTTACATATTCGGAAATTGGTCGGGCTTCGGGGAGATATTTCCAATAAGCCGTTGATGTTTTGCGAACGCAAAACGTCAACTAAATCAGAGAAAAGCGGCAAAGCCCCTACATGGTCTTACGGATTTTGTCCGAGAGATACCGTATAAACTCCGTCGGTGACGGCGCGCCTGTACGTACATCAATATGCACAGGACATCTTTCCCTTAGCGTGTCAATGTCGGTACGTAGCCACGCATTTTCGAGGGCCGTCTGTATCGCGCGTATAACGGTGTTGTAGTTGACCCTATTGTTATCCGCTACTTGATAAAGCACCGCGCTTGATTCGTTTTTTTCCTTGTTTATAAGCAGGTACAACGCTTCATTTAAATAGTGTCTGCCTTTCAAACGCAGGTTTATGCCTAGTTGACTTAGCTCGGCATCTATTCTTTCGTTTATTCGGTCACGTATTTCGTCTGGAGATTCTACAGTCGCCAGACCGCTGTGGATTTCCCCATTCTGCAAAATGGGTAGGGATTTCCGCAAAAGAAGCAACATATCAAGCACCCTGTTTTGACTATAGCCGTTTTGCTTTTTAGAGAATATAAAGGAAATCCCAAAATCGTGCAAATGATTGTACATAACTTCAGATTGAATATTGGTCGTCACCACGACAATAGGGCGAAGCCCCAATTTTGCCTCCCTTAGCTCGGACAAGAATTGCAGTCCGTCCCCCTTGCCCTTGCTTAGCTCCAAGTCAACAATAACTCCCTCGGGCAGACGGTCTTTTACAAGCATAAGCGCCTCGTCAGAACAGTCAGTCATGCCAACAAGGGCAATATCGGCTCTGCCCTCTGCACAACTCTTGAATTTTTTGCGTTCGATTATATCGTCCTCAATAAGTAATATAGGCATAGGCTTTTTTGCCACGTCACCACCTCTTTCCATAGAATAGTTCATGTCTGTCCATTCACAGTGTCATTCCCCTGTGGGTGTCAAATGCTGTAGAATTATACATAAATGCTATTTTGTTGGCAAGGCTATATTTTAAGGGTGGCGAATATGAAAATTTTACTAGTGTCGGGCGAGGAACATTCTTATGTTTCCGAACGTGTTGCAGAAAGCCGTCACATAGTAGTAAACAAAAAGGCTCTTACCCTCGATTGTGTTGACGGCTACATCGCGGAACATTGCCCAACATATGACGTAGCTCTTATTACAGACGGCGCGTTGTCCGCCAACCCAGACGAAAACGAGGCGGATTTGGCTCTATTGGCAGACCGCCGCTGTAAGGCTGTTGTCCTTACGCGAGATTTTTGTATGGAAGCCCCCGACAGCGTAATCAAAATATTTGTTTCGGAATGGGCGCGGGCAGTGCATGAGGATTTTGACAATGCGTTAGGCCTATATCAGCCCCAAGCACCTGCCGAAAAAGCAGAGAAGAGAAAATGGGGCTTTAAGCCCAAGAAAACACCAGAAGCCGACGAGCCGCTAACCTCGGCGAATATAGACCGCACATCAAGCCGTGCAATCGTCTTTACTGGACACAGAGGCGCGGGCGTAACTAGCACAGCCGTAAATGTGGCTCTGTCTGCCGTAAGCCGTAAACTCAAAACCATATTGGTGGACTTAGACACAGACTACAGGGCGGTAAACTTATATTTCGGCGAGTTTGGTACACAGGCGGACGAAGATGATTCTATATCGTCCTCGCTTATTAGGCTTCTTGCACAGCCCCACAAATATGATACCTACGCCGTAAACGCGGACGGGCTATGGCTTACGTCACTGGGGTACGACTTCGCCGACGAAAAGCTATTGCAACAGCATCTTACCGAAACGAAGCTAAACGGACTAATCACCGCACTAAGGCACAGCTTTGACTTAATAATCCTTGACTTTCCGCTAGATAACTTGGCAAAAAACACCGCCGTATTAAGCAATGTCGATTTGATTGCGTTGTGTATGGAAAACAACATATATTCGGCGTTTACGACAATACGGAATATAACTGTAGGTCTTAGTGACAGCAGTGATATAGCCTACTTGGTTTCAAAATCAAAAATAGTGGTAACAAAATTTAACGACGAAGCCTTGTATGACGGAGAGCCTATCATGCCAGAGCGGCTAGGCGAGCTTATAGTAAACGAGGGCTTTTGTGACGAAATCACCACCGAAATGCCTTTAGCGGGCAATATTCCATATGATAAGCGTTTCGATAGACAGATAGAGAGCGATGTCGCAGTTATTCATACAGATAACCTAATGAAACAAGCCTATGACGGTATTCTACTTAGATTGTTAGGAGCGGTAAGGTGAAAGCAGGATTTAAGAAAAAAGAAAAAGGCTTGTCCGGCGGCAAGAGAATCGCGGTGAAGGTCGTAACTATAGCCCTAAGCGTGCTTGCCTTGTTTCTTACGTTCGTATATTTGAACAATGCAGACAGAGCGGCGAGAGATACCGTGGCTGTGGTTAGGCTACGGCGAGGCACTCCTGCCTACACTCTGCTTACCAAGGACGACATTGTAAAATACGATTTAATAAGAAAAGAGTTTAACGAAAAAGACATGATTTTGTTTGAAAACGCCGAGGACGAGGTTTTGGGCAAATATACGTCTTATTTTATACGAGGGGAGTCTGTGCTTCATAAAGACCAGCTAACCGAGGAAAGGACTATACGTAACGAATGGCTATACACTCTTTCGCAAGACGAGGAAGTTGTAACCATTCCATACCGATATGCCGAAGCAGGGGGCGAGCTGCTCCTGCCTGGCGACTTAATCAGAATACGTGTTACATACGAGGGGGAAGTACCCGTATCAGACACGAACCCGTACGATTATGGCTTTAATCCTAATTATCAAGGCGGCTCATCAGGCACAACTAAAACCACCATAACCGAGATTTTGTTCGATTCAGTTGTGGTTAAAGATATGATTAACTCAAATGGGCGTTCCGTCTACGAGCTGTACAAGGAAGTTATGCGCCTTGACGAAAGACAGCGGGAAAGCGTGATGGCAAGCAAGGCGTTTATTTCTAGCACAAGACCCACCGCGCTTTTGTTGGCAGGCACATCGCAAGATATGGAGGACTACGCAAAATTTAGAGCTACAGTAAGCAGCAGTAATTTTTTGATTACGATACTGAGCAGGACAGGCAGTGTAAACGATTTTGACAGTCTGCCTATACTGGAAACAGAGGTGCGGTCGTGGATAGACGGGGGAAATTAGAAAAAGGCTTCGGCAGAATGTTGGAAATGGCAGCGTCCACAGATGCGGGCTATGATAAGCCGCAAGGCGTAGCCGTGGGCTTTGTGTCTGTGTGCGATTTTGTTGAAAACGGCGAAATAATCTCTAATTTGGCGTATCTGCTGTCACGGCGCGGCTCTGCGGTTTGTGTGGTAGATTTTAAGGTGTTTTATCCCAACCTGTTTGATTGGCTAGGCGGCGTTAGTGCCAACAAGAAAGGCGACGGCCTTATAAGGCTTCTTCAGAGCGACAGAGTAGAGGTAAAGTCTGTTTCGCTTGAAACAGACGACGAAAATGTATTTTTGATAAGCCCTAGCCCCAATGACGAAATCGAGGACTATTTCAATTTTAGCATTAACGATGTAAAAAGGGTAATGGGAATGTTAAAGGAAACCTTTGATGTTGTACTGATTGATATTCCAAACAACCCGCCGCTAGAATTTTGTGTAGGTGCGTTAATGAATTGCCAACGCGGGTTTTTTGTAGCCTCGGAGCGGGTAGATGCGTCGCGGAATATACAAAAGTTAATGGAATACATGCTAAAAATTACATTTGAGGTACGCAATTTTAATAACATTATTATCGCTCGCAGACAGGACTTGCCTTATGACGAAAGTGCGTTAGCGGAGATAAAAATCTTCGGCGGCTTTGGCAATGACGACAAAATGAAAATCGCGGCAAGGCTTCCGCTCCTGCGAGCTGTGCAGGAAAGTGCCTTGGACGGCGGAGTTTATATGCGGGATTCCACATTTATGAGTAAGAAATTTTCACGAGAGATAGATAAGCTCGCAAAAATTATTTTGGAGGTAGGATAGGTCTATGCTGACACTCGATAATATTCGCGAGCTTCAAGAGGAACAAAAGTATTATAAAACTGGCGAAAGCCCCCAACATGTGGCAAGCACTATAGACGACACTACAGAAAAAAAGGATTCCACCTTAATTGATGCAGAGCGCGAATGTCAAAAGTATCTTATGGAAAACATGTATCGAAATGGGTTGATTTTGGAGGACGATACCCTCAAATTTGCAGAGGAGCTAGAACACCCCAAGAACACGACCCATTATACCAACGATTTTGTATTTGGCAAACTAAATAAAAAATACAGAATTGCTATCGACATTTCCTACGAGGACAGAGAGCGCGGCGGTCAAGACGATTTTATCAGTTTTGGTTACGCACTGGAGCGTTGCCAAGAATATATCGCCAAAAACTTCCGCGAACGGCGTGACGAGCGCGACAAGGCGGAACAAACCAAGGAATATATCAAGGATTTTGTTTACAAGGCTATGCAGGGCGGTGTCCGTAAGACCTCGGGTCGCAGATACACCCACAAGGAGCTAGTCAATGACCTAACCAACGAAATAATGAATTATGGCCCTATAACAAGGTATGTGGAAGATGATTCCATTGACGAAATCCGCGCCAACGGGCCTAAGGAAATATTTTTGGAGAGCGGGGGCAAGACAAGACAGAGCAAGGCATCGTTCCGCGATATTGAACATATGGAGCGTATTATATCCAAGCTCATTGGTGTTTCTAAAGTTCGCCTAACGCCGAAAACGCCTATGGTAAACGCAAGAACAATGGAAGGCTATCGTGTAAACGCCACCTATTCTGGCATATCCCCTTACAATCAACCCGCGTTTGTGTTGCGTAAATTTAGTAAGCGGGAAATAGAACCCGAGGACATGCTCAAAAATAAGTCGTTTTCTAAGGGCATGTATGCCCTATTAGCACTTATACCCAAAGCGGATTTGTCGTGGGTAACGGTAGGCCCTACAGGGAGCGGAAAAACTACATTAAATGGACTGCTCGTAAAAGAGATTGACCCGCTGTCACGAGTTATCACCATAGAGAACCCCTCGGAAATGCGACTAAGGCGAATGGAAAACGGCATAGTTATCAACGATGTCCTGCAATATGAGTGTGTTCCTGACGACGAGGGTACTACTTCCGCAGACCCAACAATGGAAAACCTGCTAATTAACGCTATGCGGCAATCGCCCCACTGGATAGGCCCGGGCGAATTGCGTACCCCTGGGGAATTTGCGACAGCACTGCGAGCCGCCCAAACGGGGCACTATTTTTTTACTACGCTTCACGCAGAGGGCGACAACGATGCGATAACGCGGTTTTTAACGTCTTATTTAATGGTATCGAATGAACCTGCGGAGCTTGCGTTGCGCAATATATGCTCTGCCGTCAGGTTTATTATTTTCCAAGAAAAATTGGCGGACGGAACAAGGAAAGTTACTTCCATTTCCGAAGTCATAGGCTCGGAAGGGCTAAAACCCATAACAAACCAAATATACAAATTTGACATAGAGGACGTAAGAGAGGAAGCGGGTACACATCGAGTGCTAGAGATTGTCGGAACGCATAGGCGTGTCGGCAAGCTGTCTGAGGATATACAAGAGCGTATGCTTAAATCTGGCATTAGACGTGAGCGGTTTGAATATCTCACCAAAGAACCAAACAACGCGGAAAGCGAGGAGTACGATTGAGTCAATTATTTGTAAGCGCGGTGGTTGGGCTTGCTGTATTTGCATCGCTTAGCTCGTTGTTGGGAATTAACATCATTGTCGATATACGTAGCTTTCTGCGTGAGCTTTTTACGTCACTCTGGGGGCATTTGGAACAATATAACCGCAAGCGGCGTTCTGAAAGGATTAAGCGAGAAAACATCGTACAGCGAAAAGAAGATTTAATTGTAAAGTACAATAGGCTCGTAGACGAGTTCCTTAGGAGCTTTAACCTAGGTATTCCCTTGGAAACAGCTACTTCGCTAATCGCGATTATATTCGCGCTTGCCGTCATTGTTTCGACATTCTTTTTGCAAGATGTGACGGTATCGCTTATTATGTCGGTTTCCATTATGATTGCGATTTTTACATGGTTTTCGCGGGAATCCCGAGTACGGCGAGCTGTGCGAGCCGAGGCAATATCTGACGCAGAGGACGCGATTTGCCCATTGGCGAGAGATGGGGTCTTGGTAGCAATAAAAAAGGTTATGGAAGCTGACGAGTATATACACAGGGACATTCGTCCGTACTTTCGTGAATTTATAGACAACTGTGAAATACGCGGTTATTCGTTTCGGCAGGCTATGGCACAGCTTAACAGACAGCTTGGCTCAAGGTTTGACAACTTTGCGGAAAAGGCGGTTATTTTTGAATATAACGAGCGAAAGGGCATGGCGGATATTTTCCTCGATATAGTAGACGAAAATGCTGTTATCCGCGAAATCAACGCTAAGAAAGAGGGCATTTTCAAGAAAATGAACCGTGATTTTTTAATGAAAACATTGATTATTATTCTTTTCTTCATTTACGCCCTTTCTGTAAGAGATTTTCGTGACTTTATGATTTTAACCACACCTGGCAAGTTTATCAATTCCTTGTGCCTCAATGTAATATGTATCAGCTTTGCTTGGGGGCAGGCGTTGCAATCCTCCTTGGAATTAAAACGTCAAGGTCCAAAAACGAAAGGATAACGATATGCTTTCAAAAATAATCGCCATTGCCTCTGTATTATTCTTGATAAAGCAGCTCCTGTACCCCTTTTATAGACCCGCAGGACGCAGACACAAGAGCCGCGTAAGAAAATACACCAAGGAAAGGCAAGCAGACGAGGTAAAACGCAAGCGCAGGGAACGAAAAATGGAGTTGGCACGAAAATTTTCCTTTCGCTTGCCGTTTATGCAGACCGAGGCGGAGCTTAGGAAAACCTTGGAACGGCTTAATTCGGACAAGCAACCCCAAGAAATTTGGTTTGAGCAAAATTTATGGTTGCTTGGCGGCATTGCGGGAACGCTGTTTATGTTTTCCGCAAACAATGTATTGGGGCTTGTTTCGTCACTGCTCGTCCCGATACTGTTCTTTTTGCCCACAGACGAGCTAGACAGCGAAGTCAAACGCAAAAATCTTAATATCGCGCTAGATTTTCCCCAATTTTATAGCATGGTATTTTACCAATACTCAAAATCCATAAATGTTTTTTTGTCAGATGTCATAAACGATTATTTGCCAAACGCTAATGACGATATGGCAGAGGAGCTAAACGCTATGTTGCAAAACATAGAATACGCTGACGAGGAATACGCACTGCGGCAGCTTAAAAAACGAGTGCCTATACACCATATACTTAAATTCTGTTCGATAATGGAAACACGCTTGAGGGGCTATGACAATGTTTCTCAGATGCAGTATTTGAAAAATGAAATCGACCGCTACCGTGTTACTGCACTAGAGGACGAGCTACAATCCAGAGTTCGGAAGAACAATATGATACAGGTCGTTCTTCTCGGTATATTGGGGCTGTATATCATTATCTACTATCTGTTTACTATCTTAAATTCCCTTGACATGTTCATGGGATAACAGAGCTTAGTAACAGTTGTAGTGATATATAAAAAAATCAAAAAGGAGGAAAGGTATGAAAGAAAGGTTAAGTACGTTCATCAACGATGAACGCGGAAGATTTGGTGTTAAGGAGCTGGCAATCACTGTAGGCGCGATTGTTGTTATCGGTGCAATCGTGACATGGTTGGCGGGCGGCCAGCTTGCCGATTGGGTAACAGATGTTTGGGACGCAGTTTGGACATGGATTCAAGATACCTTTATGACGTGATTTATGGTTGGAGCACTTAAGGCGGTTCTAATCGCTATAATCTCGACTGTTGTATTGTTTTTAATCATGCAACTGGCTTTCTTTTTCCCATTCTACTTAACTATCGTTGTAGAAGCCTTTAATTTGTCAAACATCGCGGCAAACGACAATTACGTTAAAGAAATGTACTATGACCACAGCCTAGACGGATTAAGAAGTCGGGCTGTTTTCAATAAACTGCCAGACGAAATTATGATTGAAATCGTTGCTACAGATGCGAGTGGCAATACATGGGAAGCAGTAGGCGATGATGACGAGCGTACCTACAGTCATCAAGATGGGCCGTATGTTAATGGTACAAGGAAACCGTATCTCCAACGCGGAAGCCCCGTTACGGTAACAATTACTGCTGTTTATCCTATCGAAATGACGTTATGGGGAAGGACAATAACGCACCCTTTCCCTGTTTCGTTCAGTATGACTTCGATAGGCTTGAAATACTATAAGGATTTAGAGTGGGATGGGTATCCATGAGGTCGATAGCCGTAGCTATACTTGTCATAGTTCTACTAGTTGCAATTCTTCAACCTCTAATCGAAACATCAAACGTGTTGAAAGAGAAAGTTACGCTTGGCGCGGCAATTTTAAATTCATGCCGCGCCGCGCGTAGCAATGCTCTTAACGACGAGGATATGCGTGACCTAAACGCATATATAAACGAAACGATGTTTAAGCAGTATTTTGCAGAAGCATTTTGTGAAACGCTGGAATTAGATTTAATTTCTCCAATCGGCGCTGGCGATTTGGTTTTTTCATCTCCAAGCGGGCGGTGGGGCGTTATTACTGTGTCATTGCAGCTAGATTCTCCCTCAGACCTTTATTTTTCGGGACGTGAGGTAATTAAAGCGGATATTAGCCTTAGCACGCCATATGTATTCCGCATGTCGCTGTTGAGAGAAACCGCAGGGCTTTTGCCTAGTGCCTTTATGATTACCGAAACCCGAGGCTTTGAGGTGCAAATAATAAATTAGGTGGTAGCAATAGCATGGATTATATTTTAGTAACGCTTGAATACGGCGATTTATCTGAGGACATCAAAGTCCCCTCATTTATATCGGTCGAGGAGCTAATCAAGGTCTTAGAGGAAATTTACGACATTGAGGGAACGGCTCTACATGCCGAACCCAAGGGGATTATTCTCAATAAGAATAAAACGCTTGAGGAACAAGGCATTTTGCATGGAGCAAGGCTAACATTAAGCAGGTAGTAAGGTGTTGTCTAAGGATTTTCTTAGACAACGTCGCACGCCGACCAAGCAGGCAGTAAGGCATTGTCTTTAGACAATGCCGCACGCCGACCAAGCAGGCAGTAAGGCATTATCTTCAGACAATGCCGCACGCCGACCAACATTAGGGGTAGGTGGGTAACGATATGAGCGGAAATATAGCGAATGGCGGGCTTGTTGTTAAATGGCGCGGAAACGTCATTTTTGCACGCCCAAATGAGTGGTTTATGAACGCGGACGATGATTTCATTTACTATAGCAACCGTAACGACAGAAACAGGCTATACAGAAAGCAAGACTCCGCTAGTGATGGGAAAATGCTAGTAAAAAGGTCATGTGCAAACGTGCTTTTATTTGGCGACAGCATTTATTTTATAAGCGAAGAGGAGCGAAAAATTTACAGATGCTCCAAGGACGGAAAGGGGCTTACGCTATGCTCCAACACGGAAGCGGCCGATTTCGCTGTTCTTGCTGACGGCACGGTTTATGCAAGCCCCAACGCCCGCCGTGTCTGTGCTTCTGGCAGTAAGGTGTTTTTTGCGGATAAGGGTAACGAAAATAACCTATTCGCGCTTACTTCCTTTGATACACGAAGCGGGGAAACAGCGGTTTTTCCCGATATTAGACCCTCGTCCATCAATGTCCACGGCAATACCGTCTACTACACAGACAGAAATAGGCAAAACAAGATTTATCGCCTCGAAACATCGGGCGGTAGCATGACTGTATTCGGCACAAGTGCCGAGCATTTACATGTCATAGATGATTGGCTGTATTTTATGACAAATAAAAAATGGAAGCGTTTATCGCTTTTAGATTTTGGAGATGCGGAGGATATTTAATGGAATTTTCCAGACAACCGCGGCTAATGCCAGAGTACCCGATTGGCGAAATTGATATAACAAGCCCAGAGCCTATAGGCGAAAAGCCAGAAATACACTGGTTTCAAACCTTTATCATGCCCTTGGCAATGATATTTGTGACAGTCTTGGTGTACATGTTGGGGCAGTCGGGTGCAGGCGGCGGCTTCATGGGCAGCCCTGTTTTTTTGATTAGCTCCATAGCCATGACTGGCTTAATGATTATCGGCTCGCTTATTAGCCTAAACCACCAATTTAACAAGCATAAAAGGCTAAAAAAACGGCGTAATAAGCTG
This sequence comes from Defluviitaleaceae bacterium, assembly GCA_009777845.1. Taxonomy (GTDB): domain Bacteria; phylum Bacillota; class Clostridia; order Lachnospirales; family WQUN01; genus WQVC01. Next base: position 39,357 of record WRLD01000013.1, on the reverse strand, counting down.
TACAAGGCATATATATCAGAGAAAGATAGCGAGCTAAAACTGGCGGCAGAACAACAAGCCAAGGCATTGCGACAGCTTAATCTATCGCCAGACGAATGTATCGAACGCATGAATACTAACCCTACGCCCGCCTGTCCTACAGACCCTAGACTGTGGGAAAGAACGCCGGGCTTTAATGATTTTCTTTCGTTTAGGCTTGGTATCGGCACGGTACAGGCATCACTGCGCGTTCGTGACGCTCACGCTCCTAGCCTAATGGAAACTGACCTACTTATGAACGAGCCAAGGACATTGTCGCTAAAATATGAAAAAGTGCGAGATGTACCTGTATGCGTAGATTTACGCTCTGCCCAAATTTGCGGCATAGTCGGGGCAAAAGACAGGACAAACGCCCTTGTAAATAATATTTTAATTCAACTGGTGGCTAACCATGGATACGACAATGTACGTATTGTGATGTTAGCTAAAAATGATACATTTAGTCTTTGGCAATGGTCGCGCTTTTTGCCGCATTTATGGAACGAGGGCTTTACCGCACGGCGCGTAATTTGCGGAAAAGATACGGCAAAGCTAACACTGGACGAAATACACGCAGAGCTTAAAGAACGTGAAAAAAAGGGAGATGACGTTGTATTCTCCATGTACTATGTATTCATAGTCGAAGCTCCCGAAATAATTGAGGATTCGCCTATTCGCAAGTTTATTTACGAACCTCACGGACGTTTAGGCGTGACAGCAATATTCACCGCCGAGCATACCGCCTTTTTGCCAGCAAACTGCGGCGCGATTGTTACCCTAAAAGAAAAAACAGGCGAGGTAATAGACCGCGTTAAAAACGAAAAAAACATTTTTACGCCCGACCAAGCGACCAACGCAAGCCTAGAAAACGCGGCACGTAAAATTTCACCGCTACGCATTAAATCAAATGATTCCTCGTTCTCGTTGCCGAGGTCGATAACGCTTTGTCAGATGTCGGGGGAAAACGATTTAACCAAGGTAAATGTGCTTTCCAACTGGGCGAATCGGCGTACCTACAATGGAATGGACGTTCCGATTGGCGCGAGAGCGGGCGGAGAGCTGTTTCGTTTTGATATACATGACGATGTCGGCTATGGCGGGCATGGGCCGCACGGCCTTGTTGCGGGGACTACAGGCTCGGGAAAAAGCGAGCTGTTACAGAGCGTAATTATCTCGCTCGCTATGAGCTTCCACCCGCATGACATAGTATTCGTGCTAATCGACTATAAGGGCGGCGGAATGGCAGATGTTTTCAAGGGTATGCCCCATTTGGCGGGCATTATAACCAATCTTGGGGGCGCGCAAACCACTAGAGCCATGCTTTCCCTAAACAGCGAAATCAAACGCAGACAGGCACGCCTAGCCGAATACGGAGTAAACCACATTGATAAATACCAACGTATTTACTACAGCGAAAACCGCCCGCCCCAAATGGAGCCAATGCCGCACTTAGCAATGATTGCGGACGAATTTGCGGAGCTGTATCACGAACAACGCGATTTTATCAACGAGCTAGTGAGTGCCGCGCGTGTGGGTCGTAGCCTAGGCATACACCTTGTTCTAGCGACACAAAAGCCCGACGGCGTAGTAGACGACCAAATCTGGAGCAATTCTAAGTTCAAAATGTGCTTGAAAGTACAAACGGAAGCCGACTCCAACGGCGTACTAAAAAAACCAGATGCCGCGTTTATTCGCGAGCCTGGCAGAACGTATATACAAATCGGGAACGACGAAATATACGAGCTTATTCAGTCTGCTTATTCGGGGGCAGATTATACCTTTGATACGCTCGGCAAGGACGAAAACGCACGGCGGGAGAAAAACATATACCGCCTATCCGTCGACGGCAGACAAACCAAAATTTACCCCAAAATCGGCAGTGAACGCCCCACAAATGAAAACAAGCCCAAATCACAGCTAGAAGCAATGGTTGCACATATCGCAGAAAGCTCGGCTTCCTTGGGCATAAAGCCGCTAGACGGCCCGTGGGCAGACCCACTAGAGGAAATTGTCTATATTAACGAAATCCCCGACAAATGGCTTGCCGAGGCTACTGGGATATTGACCGCGGTCGTAGGCATAGTTGACGACCCTCGAAGCCAACGCAAGTTTGCGTTGGAGCTTGATTTTGCTACAGAGGGCGGGCTGCTTGTTTACGGCGCAGCGGGAACAGGAAAAACGACACTGCTCAAGTCTATATGCCTATCGCTAGCACAGAGATATACGCCCGACCAAGTAAACATTTATATCATGGACATGGGCGGAGCGGCTTTGCGGCTGTTCGCGGGTCTTCCTCATTGCGGCGGTGTATTGACGGTTGACCAAGAACGCAATATACGGCAATTCGTGCGTTTCTTATTTAGAACTATCGAGAAACGCAAGCAAATATTTGAGGAAAATCATGTAGAGGGCTTTGTGGAATCTGTACAAGGGGGGCTAGGTCTGCCCGCTGTTGTTGTTATGATTGACGGATATGCGCCCTTGGCGGAGCTGTATGACGATGTTGACGAACAGCTGATTTTGTTGGCGCGAGATGCCGCGAGATATGGCATTTACCTAATTATTACAGGCATGTCTACCCGCGACATACGCTACAAGCTATCGACCAATTTCAAAATGGCTGTCACCTTTGAACTGATTGACAAATCGTATGCTGAAATAGTCGGCAGAACGGAGGGCGTAGAGCCAGAGAGCTATTGCGGCCGCGGCCTAGTTAAGCTAGAGAAGCCGTTGGAATTTCAAGCCGTATTGCCCGAACACCGCAAAAAAATAATAGCTCCCGTCACAGAAATGCTCAACGGTGAAGAGGTGACGCGGCAGAGTGAAAGGGACGAAGTGATTTCAACCAGAGAAATCATTGACGAGCTATCTGCGAACGAAACGCGCCGCGCTATTCCTATACCAGTTATGCCCGCTTGTGTGGATATAAACGTCCTAAACGCAGAAAACACCAAAGGACAAGGGCTATGGATTGGGCTAAACGATAGCGACCTAGTACCAGTAGTGCTAAATTTCGCCGAGCATACGTCATTTATGGTTACAGGTAGTGCAGGGTGCGGGAAAAGCACAGTGGCTACAGCGTGGCTCAAAAATATGGATAACTCACTGATTTATGCACTAGATTCTAGCGGCGCAGGCTTTATTACGCTTCTGGAGCGTGAGAATGTCACCGACTTGGCAGGTGTCGATATGGAATCCTTTGTAAGCGAAATGGAGAACCTGCTAGACGAACGCAGAAAGGCAGTAATTGATGCCAGAAAGAGCGGAAAAGACTTGGAAACGGTCGTGTCGCAGTGGAAGCAAATTATATTGGCATTTGATAGATTTAGCGAGGTCACAGACGACGACGATACGTATTACGAATTATGCAAATTGCTTACACGAATTATCAAAAAAGAGCAAGGAATGAAAGTAAGCGTTTTTGCACTAGACACGCTAGACGGCTTTAGTGATGATTATTCGGACGCGGCAAAGGCTCTAAAGAGCGAACAAACAGGACTACTGCTCGGAAGCCTAAAAGACCAACCCATTTTTGGTGTCAGTTTTCCTTATGGAACACCAGAAAAAGAATTTATGCCCGCGGACGGTTATATCATTAAAAAAAGCAAGTATATCGGCGTAAGAGCGGCAGTATAACCACGGTTTCATGCCATTTACAATGGCTGGAATAAATGCGTTTATCTATACAAAGAGGGAGGTGAACTAAGATGTCAGCTGTTCAACAATTTGATTTCGGCAAAGCCACCGAGCTTGAGAGCAAAATCAAGAATGAAATCAACGCAATCAACGACACCTTGAACAAAACACAAACCATGGTAGAAACCTGCCGTGAGTGGTGGAAAGGCGGTTCTGAGGAAGGCTTTATCGGCAATTTCTCAAAAACCAAAAAGGACGTTTCAAAAGGGCTTCAAAAATGGCTAGACGAATATCAAAAACTAATGAAGGACGTAGCGAGAGTAAAAAAAGACCAAGACACCGAACTAAAAAAAGCATTGAACAAATAGCCGTGACGGAGTGCGGCAGGGTCGGCGTGCGGTGTTGTCTAAGAAAACCACTTAGACAACACCTTACTGCCTGCTTGGTCGGCGTGCGGTGTTGTCTAAAGACAACACCTTACTGCCTGCTTCTTTTCCGCACTCCGTGCTTTTCTTAATCTCTCGGAAAGTGTATAATGAAAAATCGCAAAATGCGAATAACTTTTTAGGAGGAATACCAGCATGAAAAAATTACACCTAATCACCCTAATTTTCCTATTCACACTATGCCTACCCCTCACCGCCCACGCCACAAGCCCTGCCCCCGCTTCCTTAGACACAGCCAGTACATGGGCGCACAGCAGCATACTAAGCGCGTTGGAAAAAGGCTTTGTTCCGTCGGACATACAGAACAACTATACAGCCGTAATCACTCGCGCCGAGTTTTGTCGCATGGCGGTAAAATGGGTGGAATACGCCGTTGGGAAAAACATAGACACAATTCTTACAGACCAAAATGTATCACGTTTCCCGAACCCATTTAGTGACACAGACGACCCAGATATATTGGCGGCGTACGCGTTGGGCATTACTAGCGGCACAGGCGGCGGCCGCTTTACGCCCAATGGCTCTTTCGACCGCCAACAGGCGGCTACCATGATACAAAACACATGCCGCGTAATAGGCGCGAATGTAGACCATTCGCCAAGCTCTGGTTTTATGGACGCTAATATGGCGGCAGACTGGGCGAGAGCAGGCATAAACTTTGTTAGGGCAAACGGCATAATGCAGGGCGTAGGCGGCAATATGTTCCGCCCGCTAGATATGTATACCCGCGAACAAAGCATTATCACATTCAACAATATCAACTTAGACATGTCCGCCGAGGGCGCAGACAAAGTTACTGTCATTGTGGACGGAATAGTCGTCAATTTTGCGGGTACGCCTGTTTTCTTGGACGATAATAATGTTTTGCAGGCTCCTGCTAGTATTATTGGGGCGGCTCTTGGGGCGGCTGTGGAATGGAACGCGAGCAGGTCACAGATTACTATGACTAGGCGTTCACGTTTTTTTGAGGAACGCACAAATACAGAGGTGCATTTCCATATGGGAAATAGTAGCTATTTTATGCGTAAAGATGGCGGTAACTTTGTGCCACACAACATGAATACCGAGCCTATGCTTGTGGGCGAAACGCCGTACGTCCCTGTAAATCATGTAGCGGAAGTCTACAATGCAACCGTGAAATCGGAAACTAGGGGCGGGGAGTTGGTCGTTACTGTTACATCTGATACTAAAGAAGTCCGCGGTTTTACTGTGCCACAGAGCTTTACAGATATTGTAAGGGGTGCAGATGCTGACAGTAGCCATTTACAGTTTTGCTCTTTTGCTTTAAATCCAGCACAGGGTATTGTTCAAGGGAAAGCGGATTTTATATATAGACAGGCACTTCTTCTTCATATTCTTGCCCCTCTTTTAGAGCCAAGTGCTATACCTAGAATCGATGAGTTTATTAACAGACGAGGCGAGCATACCTCAATGGACGTTCATAATCCTTTAATAGAAATTTTCTTAGATTCAAAAAGTAATCGGTATGTCGAAATGGGGGTAACACAAAGCATTGTGGTCATAGTGATTTATGACGAGGGTGCTATACCTGAGGATATATAAATTTTATATCTCGTGAGATAAAAATATTTAGATAGAGAGGATAGGATTATGAAACGATTTATAGCTATAGTGCTTGCTGTATGCTTCTTAGTTTCTTCTGTGTCAATTAGTCTTACAGGGGCAGATTGGTCGTTGGACGAGTTTTTGGCGGGTGCTAATGAGGAAATGGTAAAGCTCTATAATACTGACACCTTGTTTGGGCTAGCAGATAAAGAATCGCGACCAATAAACGAAGAGCTTGCTAGGACAGGATTACCGCTTGAATACAATGAGGTTACTTACGGGCCTTTTGCTTTGCTAGTGTATGGTACAGACACAGAAGCCGATAACTGGCTCGTCGGAAATGGTATGCCTGCGGCGGGGTCGGAAGAGAATCCAGATGATGAAGGGAAGCTCCGTTCCCTAGGTTTTACCGTAAGCGGTTATCCATTTCCTAATCCAGATTATCAAGGGGCTACAAACTTAGCCGTTGTTAATTCTAACCGTGTATGGATGACTGCATCTCAAATTATGAATAGCAATGCTGTTGTGGTAAATGGTTGGCTTGGTCGAGTTTCTCAAAGAACGCTTATATTTGAAGCTGATTTCGCAAACTCCGACTTTGTCAGACTGCACGTAGACCTAGCCGACAGAATAGACAGAATGATTTACTCAGACCATGCTTATATATTACAGCCGCCTACAAAAGATACATGGGGATTAGCCATATTTTTCCATACTCTTAACGGCGACACACGTTACACTACGGCATGGATTAAGCCGCTATCCATTCAAGCAGGGGACATATCCGCCCATGCCATAAGCTCCGTTTCCTCTGCTGTCCCCGGTAGCACTGTCAACTTGACGTTTTCGGCACAATCTACATTCAAATACGATTTAGAGGACGTATCCTACGAGGTGCAGAGCAACGGCATAGTGGAGATAGCCGACACACAAGACCTACCTAGAGAGGGGGCTTTTAACATCACCTACAGCTTCACCATGCCAGAAAACGACGTAACAGTGCGGTTTGCCGTAAACGAAGCCCGTGACAACCCCGAAAGTGAGGAGGACTGGGAAAACAATGACGACGAAATTACCGTACTTGTAGCCGCCGATATTGATAGAGAAACCGATTTTGAAATTGACTACAATATACTACAGAGAAATATCCGCTTTCAGCTAGGTGAAGCACTTGCACAGCTTACGTTGCCGCGCGGCACATGGACTGACGTTGCTACGGGACAGCTTAATGTCTATAACGACACACCCAATATTTACAATGATTTCGTTGTTGAAAACAATGAAGCTGTAAATGAAGCAAGCGAAGCTATCACGCGAAACCCGCTTATACGCACTTTGCTACGCAGAGAGGACTTTGGCGACAATCCGCTTACCCGCACCTATGGCGAAACAAATACCGATACAGGGCAGGTTAGTGCAGACGGAGAGGTCAACAGGAGTTATTCCTATCGCTGTGGGGGCTGTAGGGGTACTGGGGAGTTTCGGTATTGTCCAGGACACTACCTAACAACCACCGCCAGTTTCAACCGCATAACAAACACCAACAACATCACCGCCAACGTATATAACGGCATGGAGCTACTCACCCCGCCTACATTCACAAACGACGTAGACCACAACAATATATCGAACCGCTACAAAAAGCTGTGGTGGACTAGCGACCCCATTACACTAGACGTAGTTAGGCTAATGTACAACCAAGGGGAGGACGATACCCTCAGTGACAAAACAGAGGTAGACGGCCGTTATGAACGCTCGTTTATAGAACAGAATGAGGGCGATTTGCAGTGGGAAATTGGCACCCCTATGCAGGACGAATACGTAAACGACCGAAACAAGTCGCAGGGCAGAGATTACAACCTATCTGGTGACGAAAAGGTCGTACTCGCTTCCGATTTAAGGTTTAGAACGGTTACGGACTATTACCCCATACGCTCGGGCTATTTCTTTAATCCGTCTGGAACGTACTCGTTTACGCTTACCACAGAAATTTACAAGGACACCCCAGACGAAACGCAGGAGCATAAAGACCTTGTGGACGCTATGATTGCGGCGTTCCGATACGAATCGGATATGGTGTACATTGATTCGTCACGCCAAGCGGTAACTATCGGGGGGCAGTCTTTGTCCAGAGTGGGTACGGCATTTTCCGCCACAACAGACTTTGTAACAACGGAAGATAGCCCCTATTTCGATATTGATGTGGATATAGACTACAACTTAGACAATGTTGAGGAATTGCTCCACGATTACATTGATGTACTGTATGAATCGGGCGGAGTTACGGACAGCCGATTGCGAGCCGTTTTGGAGGGCTATTCGGAGTCTGACACTTTGTCGAGCCGAAGCGATTACAAGTATGTGGAGTACGTCCACGAGGGCGAAGAGGTTTACAAAATAACAGAAACCTCTACCGTGGTAATCACCATTAACCCCGACAATACGAAGCTGTATACCCACGCACAAATGCGTAACGGCGATTATCGTGTTCGTGTCTATATCGACATGGTCGACCTAGACCCGCTCACATACGGACATCTGACAACGCTTGCGGGCATTGGGTCGCTAGACCAGATTTCGATAAAGGTAATCGGCTCGATGTTTGAGGACGCTAGGTAAGGGAGGGCGAATATGAGCGATAAAATAAAATTCGACTTTGCAAGGGCGCAATCACTGCTAGATTTGCTTAGCGAGTGTTCCGCGGGCTTGGGGGAATTGTCGGCATCGCTGGGTGACGAAATCAACGGCGCGGGGCAATGGTGGAAAGGCGAATCCTACGACGCATTCAAGGCGAAGTACAGCGATGCGGGCAAGGGCAAGTCAACTATTGAGGCACTTGGCGAAAAAACCAAGGAATTGAATAGCTATCTAGGCAAGCTCGCCGACGCAAAAAAGAATCTTGAACAAAGTACAGCAAGGGCATTTTGAATTGACAAGTGGGGTGATATAATTGAGTCAAAATATGTTAGCCTTTGATTTAAAAAGGGCGGAAGTAAGCGGGCGGAAAATCCGCTCCGATTCCGACAAAATAAAACGCTTGGCAGACAGGCTAAAACGTGCCGCGGACGGCACTTCGTCATGGTGGGCGGGCGATTCTCGCAATGGGTTTACGCGGCGTTCGGACGAGCTGGTCGGGCTTATGTACAAGATGGTTAGCCTTGTGACGGAGCTAGGCGAGGATATGCTCGCTATCTCCAAAGCCAAAAAGGAAGAGGAAGCCCGCCTAAAAAGCGAATTGCAGAAATCGCTTACTGTTGGATTTGACGGCGGTAGTATCGGGGCGGTGTCGGCTACAGCGTCGGGTACTGGCGGCTTTATTCCTGGGACGGCAGAGTATATTGCTACAGGGGAATGGCCTGATAAGGGTGAGTTTGGTATAAATGGGGGAAATGAGTGGGACGTTAAAAATCCGCGGGAATGGAGTTACAACTCCGAAACTGGTAAGTTTGAAGAAAGCGATAACGAGCTTTGGCCAGACGGAAAATCGGTTCTTTCCGCGGAATGGCGGTATTCTGATAGCATAGCTTACGCAGGGGCAGAGGTTTATGGCAAGTACGGTTCTGCGGGAATTTATGCAGGACACGCAGAATGGCACGCAGGGGCGGGTGCGGGCTTGTACGCATACGACCGTGACGGAAATAGAGTTATTGCGCCGGGTGTACATGCCGAGTTCGGCGGGAGCGTAAGTGCTATATATGGGCAAGCACAAGGCAGGGTAGGAAATGATGTAATTGGGGCTTATGGTGGTGTCGCAGGCTCTCTCGGTACTGTCGGTGCAGAGGTGGGCGGAAGCGTAGGGGTGTTTAGAAATGAAAATGGCGGTTATACCGTAGATGCCCATGTAGGAGCAAGCGCACGAGCTATTGCCGCCGAAGCAACAGGTCGCGCAGGGGCAACCGTATTTGGCGTAGATATGGGGGTAACAGGTGGGGTAAATGTAGGCGTAGGTGCTCATGCGGACGTAGGCTTTAGGGACGGTGTTCTTAAATTTGATGTTGGAGCTTCTTTAGGTGTAGGGGTCAGTGTTGGTTTTGAGGTTGATGTCGGGGCGGCGGTTGGTGCTGTTGTTGGGGGTGCTAAAGCAGTGGGCAACTGGTTTAAGGGCTTGTTCTGACAAACTTTTGAGAAAGAGGTGTCCTAATGCTTGGCTTTATTTTTGCGGCAGTGTTAGTGTCTGTTATGGCACTAGGTTTCTTTATTTGCGGTGTGCTTATGAAAGCGCATGAGGACAAGGCACTACAGGAGATGGTTCAACTAGACGGCACATTGGTTGGCTATGGTAGGACAAGGAAGCTATTAGATGTGGACAAATTTAATAAAACCCGCCCCCCGAGTGCTTTTGTCAAAAAACACAGACGGCTCTTTTTCTCGCCCACTGACCCAGTAATCGAAATTACTGTAAATGGGGAAGCGATAAGACAGCGTATACGTAGCATATATCTGTGGCCTGATATTCACCCCGTTGGCATGAAGCTAAAGGTTTTGCACAGACGAGAACGCTATCTGACAAAGGACTCTGACTATATAAGGATAGACGAGGACGGACTAAGGCCGCTATCCTTGTATATAATAGCCAATATATTTAAAGCTATAGCACTTGCTTTATTCGCAGTCGCAATCAGTTTAGTTGTTAGCGGCATGAAAAACAACTAAACAAAAAAATTCTACCAAAGGAGGTGATAAACTATGGAAACAACGCTCATATCGGTTGGCTTTATCTTTATCGCGATAGTTTTTTGGCTTATTCATGGTCTAATAAGGTCATTTGAACGCAAGGCACAAAAGAACGAGGTAAAAACAGAGGGAGTAATAACAGGTTACTATAGACCAGCTAGAAGAAGAGATGCGAGTGCTAGGGCAAGGGCGAGTATGAGGGAGCTAACAAAAAACACAGGCTCTACCGTTTACAGGAAAACCTTTGTACGCCACAGAAAGCAGATTTACGAGCCAAAAAAAGACACCGAGGAAGCAAAAGAGCCAATCTCTTACGGCAGGTGCAGTCCGCTGACCCGCGTTACTATAAACGGCAAAACCATAGAGGAAGTGGCAAACTGCCTACACGTAAACCCCTCTACTCACCCCATAGGGACAAAGGTGAATGTTATTGTAAGAAAAATGACATTGCCCCTTGTCGGTGATATGTATGCAATAAATATAGACGAGGACGGCTTTAGGCCAATCTCTATGAGTACAAGTTCGTGGCCATTTAAGGTAATATCGTTGGTTTTTTTAGCAATAGGAATTGTTATGGCGTTTGTGAATTTAATTAACTAACTAGGAGGAAGCAATTATGTTAGACGGTCTTTTACCAATCGGTTCAGTGGTGTTGTTATCAAACAGCACTAAGCGCGTTATGATTATCGGCGTATGCCAAAAGCAAACAAATGTACAGGAAGATGTCTACTGGGATTATGTAGGTTGCGTATATCCCGAGGGGTACTTAGGTGCAGACCAGACATATCTTTTCAACGGAAGCCAAATTGAACGGATTTTTGCGATTGGCTTCCAAGACGAGGAGCAATTGGCGTTTAAGGCAAAGGCAGACGAAGTAATAAAACAACTAAAGGGGGCGGAATAATGAATAAATATTACTCTATTGCGTTTGTTACAATGCTAATTCTTGCACTTTTAGGTGCGTGTTCGACACCTGCTACGGAAAACAATATACCGAGCGAGCCGACGGCCACGGCTAATACTGCCATTCTGCCAGAGCCGACTGCCGCTCTATCCGTTCCCGAAACTGTGGAAAACAGCCCGCAGGACGTGGAAATCGACGTTAATACAACGTCCGATACTGCGGAATTTGAAGGCTTGTTGCCGATTGGCTCGGTTGTTGTATTAAAAGGCGGGTCAAAGGGCGTAATGATTATAGGTGTCTGTCAAATGCAAGCAGGGCAAGACGGCGATATTCTGTGGGATTATTCCGCCGCGCTGTACCCCGAGGGCTATCTAGGTAGCGACCAGACATATCTGTTTAATGGGGAACAAATTGAACAAGTGCTTTTCTTGGGACATCAAGACAGTGAACAAGCTGAATTTAAGGTTATGGCTGACGAATTTCTAGTAGATTCAAAGGGCAGTACACATGTGCTTGCAATAGAAAATTCTGTAATGTATGCGCCGACAAATAACATAAGCGGCGGCTTTGAGGGCTTGTTGCCTGTCGGCTCTGTTGTTTTGTTGGAAAACAGCACTAAGCGGGTTATGCTCATGGGCGTTTGTCAAATGCAACCAACCGCAGAGGGCGATGTGCTTTGGGACTATGTCGGTTGCTTGTACCCAGAGGGCAATATGGGCGTTGACCAGACGTATCTGTTTAACGGTAGCCAAATCGAGCAGGTTTTTTCCCTTGGCTTCCAAGACGAGGAAGGCCGCGCATTTAAAGCAGAAGCAGACGAGGTACTAAAAAGATTGCGAGGTGAATAACCATGCCCACACCAAACGGCATACGGGATATGTCAAACACGGTAAGAGCCAACAGAGCCGCCGTATCGTCAAAAAATAGCACCTATGACAGAAGTGCGTCGTCAGTAGCCACAGCATGGAAAGGCGACGCTGGCGAAGCCTACAAAGACGCGTACAGGCGCGCCAAAGCCCAAATGACGGCAACACTCAGTAACTACAATAGCCTAAGCTCCAAGCTAAACAGCCTTGCCAACGCCGTAAAGCGTGCAGAGGACGAGGAAAAAAGGGCTAATAGGAGGGTAGCATGTCCCACTCACTAAATATAAACAAACTTAATGCACTAAGAAAACAAATACTTTTAGTGGCAATGCTGTTTGGCTTGTCACTGCTTGGAGGCTGTAGCTCTATGGAACAACAACAAGATGCAAATTCTGCCGCACTGGCGTATTTGGAACGAAAATACGGCGAGCCATTTACCTATCATTCGCCATGGGGAGATAGCATGTCTGGCACGCGCGAATTTTGGACAACCTGCGAGAGCTTTCCAGACCAAAGGGTCTTGGTACAGGTCGAAAATTACAGGCAATCAGGCCGAATATTCCGCGATAATTACCTAGCAGTAAAATACCAAGAACAGGTTGTCGATTTTTTCCAAAATCTTACGGCTAGTGTGCTTGGGGAAACAAATATTTTCTACAGGGTTATAGACCAAGGCGCATCTACCGATTTATCGGCAAATGCCACATTTGCCGAGTATTTGGCGGACGGTCACGCCCCGCTTTTTGTAACAGCGGTAGTAAGGGCGAGCAATTTTGTTTCAAAGGAACACGCAGAAACCATTATGGAACTACTTTTAGAAAACTGTACGTATTTCTATTTCACATTAGTCGTGGTGAACGATGATTTTTTTGATACATTAGATAGGGACTCGCTAAGTAAACATATAGCATTAGAAGAGTTTGTTTACTATGCCTCAATGACACAAAATGCTGAGGAATCCAAAATACGATGGGTAGACGGGAGGTAGGATATGGTAGACGTAGCTAAGACAAAGCGTGCAAACAACAAGGGAAAAAGGGTGGCGAGGACATGAAAACAATTCAAAAACTAGGTATACACAAGCCCACTGGGCTAAGAAAACAAATACTTTTAGTGGCAATGCTGTGTTGCTTGTCACTGCTTGGAGGCTGTAGCTCTATGGAACAACAACAAGATGCAAATTCTGCCGCACTGGCGTATTTGGAACGGAAATACGGCGAGCCATTTACCTATCATTCGCCATGGGGAGATAGCATGTCTGGCACGCGCGAATTTTGGACAACCTGCGAGAGCTTTCCCGACCAAAGGGTCTTGGTACAGGTCGAAAATTACAGGCAATCAGGCCGAATATTCCGCGACAATTACCTAGCAGTAAAATACCAAGAACAGGTTGTCGATTTTTTCCAAAATCTTACGGCTAGTGTGCTTGGGGAAACAAATATTTTCTACAAGGTTATAGACGAAGGCGCATCTACCGATTTATCCGCAAATGCCACGTTTGCCGAGTATTTGGCGGACGGTCACGCGCCGATTATTGTAACAGCGGAGGTGAGAGCAAGTAATTTTATTTCAAAAGAACACGCAGAAACAATTATGGAAATACTCTTAGAAAGCTGTCCATATTTCTATTTCACATTAGTCGTGGTGGACGATGATTTATTTGGCACGTTCGATGATAGCACGATAAGTAGGCATATAGCGTTGCATGAGTTTGTTCACTATGCCTCAATGACACGAATCGCTGAGGAATCCAAAATACGCTGGATAGATGGGGAGTAAAATATGATAGATGTAGCTAATATAGGTGCATATTTGGAATCTAATTTCCGAAAAATAAGTAGGCTCCAAAGCGAAACGGAGATAGATGGTCTTGAGGGCTATACCCTTTTAGACGTAGGGATATTCAAGCAGAAATCTGGCATATCAGCTAAAGCCATAACCGTACGCGCCCCCGACGGAAGCATACATGTACATTTTAACGGAACAGGGGACGGAAACTGGGAGCTTAATGGTGTGGCATATGGCGGCGGCCCATCAGACCTGCAAATATGGGCGGCGGACTATTTTGATTCAAGCATTGACAGCTTCTACCCAAAAAGAACACCGCCAGAGCAGATTTATGTATCTGGCCATTCGCAGGGCGGCAATAACGCACAATTTGTAACTATGCGCGCCAAGAACGCTGACCTTATAACGGCATGTGTATCACTTTCCGGCCCGGGATTTTCAACAGACTTTGTAAATGACACAAAAGACGTGTATGGGGAGCAGCATTTTGATACACAAAGCAAAAAAATCTGGGCATACAATGGTGAACACGATTACGTAAGCCGTTTCGGGCAGGTGCAGATTGTGCCGCCCTCACAGGTTGCATATGCGGAATATTCACAAAAGGATTCCGATTTCACTATGTTCCACCATGTAGACGGAATGTTGGTGAACGGAGAAATAAAACTAGTCGATGGCCCGAGCGATATTAGCCGACTTGTGGAAGCGTTAAATGAAAAGGTCATAGCCCTGCCGCGTGATGAACAAGTGGAAATTGCTCGCTTGGCGTTGAAGCTCGCCGAGGATTTGCTCGATGGCAGAAGCATTTCGGGGGAATTGAGTGCCATAAAGGCAGACTTGACCCCCGAGGAATTTGATAAATTAAAAGGGCTAATTCTCCCTGTTCTTGCGGAATTTTTGAGCGAGCGACCAGACATGATTGCTCCTGCGCTTGAAGCGTATGGATTTGATTCCATTTTAGCAAGAACCATTGGACACACAATAAAGAGCTTTCCCCCTAGCCTTATTGAAGAGATACTCTTGACCTTGTCTGAAAATATCACATATTGTGGTTGCACTGGCAAATACGGCTTCAATTTCGACTGGGTAGGGATTATTAGCAATGCTATTCCCCTTATCATAAACACCCCAGAAATAATAATTGCAATACCGCAATTATTTCTGGCGTTAAAGCACGCATTTTACCATAGCTTAGGAACAAAGGCGTGGGAATACATCACAAAAGCTATTGATATTATTCAAGAAGTCTTTATCCAAGCTGGACTCGAAATTGTCAAAACGGTTGACCGTATTAAAATCTGGACGGAGGACTTTATTAGTGGCTTGAACGATTTAATTACGCGGGGCGTGCAATATGTACAGGATAAGGCCGCGGAATTTTTCGGCAAGGTTAATGGTGCTATTGATAGCGCGGTAGCTCTTTTGTCCAATGTGGTGAGTGGGGCGAAAGACTTCCTATCGGGTGCGGCTTCGGCTATAGGCGGTGCTGTAGTGTCAACGGTGGATAGCGTTACCAGTACCGCACAAAGAATTGTTACCGACCTAGGGAACAAGCTCGAAAGCATAGTAAGCAACGTGGTTGTTTCATTCAATGAGGTAAAGGACAGGGTAACAGAGCTTGCCGACAATGTTATGCGTAGCTTGTCAAATGCCGTTAAAGAGGTTTTCCTCGGTAAAAATGTAACGTGGGAAACTATTCTCAATGACGTATTAAGCAGACTGCGCGCCTTTATGAATGGCTTCGAGGCAAAGATTCCAAGCCTCGTAGAGGTGTCAATACGCGAGGTTAGCAACGCGTTTTTGGATTTCCATACCAAGCTCGCGGAGCTGTCTAACCACAGCAGTATAAACCTAAAGCCAAGGAGTGGGGCTGTCAGTGTGTCGAGCAACACAGCGAATGGCGGCAATGCCTATACATTTGGCAACCAAAAAATATCGGTGAGCCTAGCCGATTTGCGTAGGCTACGGACACATGCCCAAGACCTGCTGAGGGAAATAGAGAGCCGTGTCACTATCACGAGGAGAGCGCGTTCCTTAGCCACCGATTCTATGCAAATGTATACACAAAACAACGTAAAAAACGAGGGCAACGCTGTTATCGGCGTGTGTTCCCAGCTTGAAACGGACACGGGCAGGGCGCGCAGTGAATTGGATTCAATTATTAAGGGGCTTACTGCATCTATAGACGGCTATGGTAGACTTGAAAGGGAATTTGCCTAAGTTGGCGGGCTTTTTGGAATTTTTTTCGTATGCGGCTACGGCGGTATTTATGGTGTGGCTGTCTGTAACCGATATTCTATGGTATAAGTTGCCCAACAAGATTATTTTGGCGTGGGTAATATGCCGCACGGTACTGATTTTTATGCTTGCGTATGCCGAAAAATCAGTAGCCGTAATTATACAATCCCTCATTGGGGCATTTGTAATGGGGTTTGCTTTTTTTGTCATCTATATAATAAGTAAAAAAGCCCTAGGTGCAGGTGATGTAAAATACGCCTTTGCAATGGGGCTTTCCTTGTTGTTGTATCACGCGTTTTGGGCGGCGGTATGCGGTCTTGTGCTTTGCGGAACTTATGCGGCTTTTAGAATATTGGTAAATAGAAAGCGTGAAATACGAGAATTGCCGCTAGGGCCTTTTCTTTTTATGGGTAGTGTTTTTGTTTTGGTTTTGTAGTTATACTGTCCACATATCCAAACACCCCCGCTTAAACTCCCCAAACCGCCCTTCCTCTATAGCCGCCCTCACCTCGCGCATTAAATTATTATAAAAAAACAAATTGTGCATAACTGCCAAGCGCATGGCGAGCATTTCCTTTGCCTTAAACAGGTGTCTAAGGTAGGCGCGTGTGTACGTTCGGCAGACCTCGCACGCACAATTTGTATCAATCGGGCTTTCGTCACGCTCGTGGCAGGCGTTAAAGAGGTTTAGCCTGCCGCGGCTTGTGTAGACATGCCCGTGCCGACCGTTGCGCGCGGGCAAAACGCAATCGAAAAAGTCTACGCCGCGCTCGATTGCTTCGAGCAGGTTTTCGGGCGTGCCTACGCCCATCAAGTACGTGGGCTTGTTTTGCGGCAAAAACGGAATAGTTGTTTCAAGTATTTCGTACATAACAGCGGCTGGCTCGCCCACCGCAAGTCCGCCTAGCGCGTAGCCGTCCAACGATATGTCAGAAATTACCTTGGCGTGTTCTATGCGAATATCCTTGTACACGCCGCCTTGATTTATGCCAAAAAGCAACTGTGCGGGGTCGGCGTGTTTTTTGGAACGGTGAAGCCAGCGGGTGGTGCGCGCTACGGAGTCGTTCATGTACTCGCGCGTGGCGGGGAACGGCGCACATTCGTCAAACGCCATGACAATGGTCGCGCCCAAGGCGGCCTGAATGTCCATGCTTTCCTCCGGCCCCATGAAAATTTTTCTGCCGTCTATATGCGAAGAAAAATAAACGCCTTCCTCTTTTATTTTTCGCAATGCGCCTAGGGAAAACACCTGGAAGCCGCCAGAATCGGTAAGCATAGGCCCGTCCCACGCCATAAATTTTCTTAGGCCGCCCATTTGCTGTACAATTGCCTCGCCTGGGCGTAGGTGCAAATGGTAGGTGTTGCACAGCGCGACTTGACAGCCCGCGGCCTTTAGGTCTGCCGCCGACAACGCGCCTTTAATAGCCGCCGCCGTGGCTACGTTCATAAATACTGGCGTTTCGATTGTTCCGTGGGGCGTTATTAGTGAGGCGCGTTTTGCGTTGCCGTCTAGTGCTTTTATTGTGTACAAATAATTTCACTCCTTGTCTTTCTGTGGTATAGTATAATAGAAATTGTGTGATATTACAAAATTAAAAGGTCTGGTCTGCGGATTTTAAGGGCAATGGAACGCGGATTTTCGCGGATTTGGCGGATTTTCGCGGATTTTTTCCGTGTAAATTTGCGGCAGTGGGATAGAAGTTTTATCCATGTGAATTAAAGGTTGCGGGACACGGATTTGACGGATTCTCGCGGATTTTGCGGATTCGTTCATGGGAAAATGTATCGCCGTTTAGTAGATTACGTGGACAAAATCCGCGTAAATCTGCGTAAATCCGTTGAATCCGTGTTTAATCTATCTTTAAAATGGCTGTTATAACTGATTACACGGATTCCCCTGCGAAAAAATCCGCGAAAATCCGTTAAATCCGCGAAAATCCGCGTTCCATGCCCTTAAATCAATCAAATCCGCGTTCCATTGCCTTTAATTAAGTACCCCCAAAAGGAGAACCCCATGCTTACATTGATTGCAACCGCCGCCTTTGGCATAGAGGCAGTAGTAAAGCGCGAGGTGGCGGCGCTTGGCTTTAGCGACATACACTGCCTGGACGGCAGAATCGAATTTTCGGCCGCAAATTTACACGAGGGCATCGCGCGCGCGAATTTGTGGCTGCGAAGCGCGGACAGAGTTTTGTTGAAAATGGGCGAATTTCCTGCGACTACCTTTGACGAGCTGTTTGAACGCACAAAGGCTCTGCCGTGGGAGGATTGGATTCCTGCCGATGGGAAATTTACAGTAACTGGGAAATCCGTACGCTCGGGCTTGTTTAGCGTGCCAGATGTGCAGTCCATTGTGAAAAAAGCCGTGGTGGAAAAATTAAAGCAGAAATATAAAACAAATTGGTTTAAGGAAACAGGCGCGGAATACACAATCCAAGCGGCCTTGCTAAAGGACACCGCCACGCTTACCATAGACACCACAGGCGTGGGAAACGGCTTGCACAAGCGCGGCTACCGTGCAAGAGCCACGCGCGCACCCATGAAAGAAACCATGGCGGCGGCGTTAATCGAGCTGTCGCAATACCGCGGAAATCGGGCGTTTCTTGACCCCTGTTGCGGAAGCGGAACGCTTCCCATAGAGGCCGCGTTGATGGCAAAAAACATCGCGCCAGGGCTTTCTCGTAAATTTGTTTCGGAGCAGTGGCAAATTCCGCAGGCCGTGTGGAAAGAGGCGCGCAAGGCGGCGTTCGGCGCGATTCGCACAGACGTGGAGCCAATTATCCACGCGGCGGACATAGACCCTGCCGCAGTGGAGTTGGCACAAGCCAACGCCGAGCTGGCGGGCGTTGACGATTGTATCGTGTTCGAGAACCGCCCCATTATACAGACTATTTTACCCGCAGAAACAGGAATAGCAATAATAAACCCGCCCTACGGCGAACGACTAGGGCAAATAAAGGAAGCCGAAGCCCTTTACGCGCAGCTAGGAAACCTATTTAATCCCACAAAATGGAACGTCTATGTAATAACGCCCGACGAGTTTTTTGAAAGCTCGTACAAGAAAAAGGCGCGCGCAAAACGTAAGCTATTTAACGGAATGATAAAAACTGATTATTACCAATATTTTTAGGGGGCTTTATGGAAAGGAAAAAAACACGCACAATCAATGTGGGCGGAGTAAAAATAGGCGGCGATTCCCCCATTAGCATACAATCCATGACAAATACCGACACGCGAGATGTACGCGCGACCTGCAAGCAAATTAACGCGCTACAGGAGGCTGGGTGCGAAATCGTGCGCGTGGCTGTGCCAGATATGGCCGCCGCCGCCGCTATCGGCGAAATAAAAAAGCAAATACAAATACCGCTTGTGGCGGACGTACATTTTGATTACAGGCTTGCGTTGCAGGCTATGGAGAACGGTGTCGATAAGCTACGAATTAACCCTGGGAATATTGGTGGGCTTGACCGTATAAAGGCTGTTGTTTCTATGGCGAAGGAGCGAGGGATTGCTATTAGGATTGGGGTCAACTCTGGTTCGTTAGAGGGGGCTTCGCCCCTTTCCCCCGACTCGTCCGTGGTGGGAATATCGCCTCGAAGCCTTGACGATTCCCATAAACACAGGGAAGCGACCCCCGAACAGTTAGTGCAAAGCGCATTACGGCATGTGAAAATCCTTGAGGACATGGACTTTTTTGATATTTGTTTATCCGTGAAATCGTCAAATGTCCCTGCTTCGATTGAGGCGTACGTTTTGTTATCAAAAATGGTGGACTATCCGTTGCATGTCGGCATAACCGAGGCAGGCACGGTGTGGGCAGGCGCAATAAAATCGTCGCTTGGCATTGGTGCGATTTTGTCGCGCGGAATAGGCGACACCATACGCGTATCGCTCACAGGCGACCCCGTAGAGGAAATCCATTGTGCCAAGGAAATACTAAAGGGCTTGCGGTTGCGTAGGCTCGGGGTAGAGCTTACGTCATGCCCCACCTGCGGCAGAACAGAAATCGACCTTATTTCCATTGCAAACGAGGTAGAAAAACGCTGTGCAAGCATAAACAAAAGCCTGCACGTCGCCGTAATGGGCTGTATCGTGAACGGCCCAGGCGAAGCGGCGGCGGCAGATATTGGCATAGCCGGCGGAAAAGGCCGCGGCGTGATATTCAAAAAGGGTAAGGTCGTTAGAACGGTGGTGGAGGCGGAGTTGGTTGAGGCTTTGATGGGAGAGATAGAGGGTATGTAATTACCCCCCTATCCTCGCAATAACAGGGCTTTCATACGATTTCGCCACCCTTTCCTGCGAAAAAGTAATACACCCCAAAAACCGCTCCCTCGCCTCGGCTATCGAATCCCTATTCTCAGTAAAAAACTCCGCCACAACCTGCCCTTTTTCGACAAGCGAGCCGCGCGCGAATTTTAATTCTATGCCTGCCGTGTAATCAATTGCGTCCTCCTTGCGTTTGCGGCCCGCGCCTAGAAGCATAGCCGCTATGCCTATTCCCTCGGTGTCTAGCTCGCAGATATAGCCGCTTTCGGGGGCTAGGATTTTCTCGCCGCCGCCCTGTTCGCGCGCCAAATTTTCTACATAGGCGGTGTTGCCGCCCTGCGCTTCCACCATGCTCATAAATTTTTGCAGCGCGCCGCCGCTTGCGAGCGCCTTTTGCACTGCTTCGCGGGCGTTTTCATGCCCTGCGAGCGTTAGCATTTCCGCCGCGAGTTCCTCGCACAGAATATACAAATTTTCTGCGAGCGGGTTCCGTTTTCCCTGCAAAAACAAGACTACCTCGCGCACCTCCAGCGCGTTTCCTATCGCGCAGCCCAAGGGCGCGGACATGTCGGTGATGAGTGCCGACATTTTTCTGCCGCAGCCTTCGCCAATTTCCACCATTGCGTGGGCGAGCTTTTCCGCGTCCGCGAGATTTTTCATAAACGCGCCGTTTCCAGTTTTTACATCAAGAAGAATCGCGTCCGCGCCCGCCGCGATTTTTTTGCTCATTATGCTTGCCGCGATTAGCGGAATACTGTCCACCGTTGCAGTAGCGTCACGCAACGCGTAAATTTTCTTGTCCGCGGGCGCAAGGTTGGCGGACTGCCCTGCGATACATAGGCCGTGCTTTTTGATAATCGCCAAAAACTCGGCGGCGGAAAAGCTCGTTTTAAAGCCCGCGATTGCTTCTAGCTTGTCGATTGTGCCGCCTGTATGCCCTAGCCCGCGGCCGCTCATTTTGGCGATGGGAATACCGCAAGCCGCCACAATAGGCACTACCGCCAGTGTGGTCTTGTCGCCCACGCCGCCTGTGGAATGTTTGTCCACGGTAATTCCGCCTAGGTCTAGCCCGCTTAGCACCTCGCCAGAATCCACCATAGCCATAGTAAGCGCGGTGGTTTCGGCCGCGTTCATTCCATTGAAATAAATAGCCATAAGCAACGCCGACATCTGGTAGTCGGGGATTGTGCCGTCTACAAAGCCATTTACCGCGAAGTAGATTTCCTCGGCGGTTAGAGTGTTGTTGCGCTTTTTTTTGTTTATTATTTCGTATATTCTCATTTTTTTCACCTTATCCTAAACTAGATTCCCCGCCCCAAACCCAAACGGCAAAAGCTCCCCAAAGCGGTGAACCTTATAATCGCTCTCACTTTTCACCACTACCACCGCGACATCATCAGTAAAAAACTCGTTTAACATCTGGCGGCACACTCCGCAGGGGTAGCAATACTGCGGCTCGCCGCCGCGTAATGCCCCCGCTACGGCAATCGCGGCAAACTCACGCTCGCCCTCCGATACCGCCTTGAATAACGCCGTGCGTTCGGCGCAGTTTGTGGGCGAGTACGCCGCCGATTCTATGTTTGCGCCTTGGTAGATTTTGCCGTCCTTGGTAAGCAACGCCGCGCCCACGCGGAAATTTGAGTATGGCGAATAAGAGCGCTCCATTGCTTCTAATGCCGATTTGGCAAGTAATTTGTAGTCCATAGAAATCACCTACTTATCAAAAATAATCTTCTCGCTATCAAACATCTTCGTAAGCACAGCGGAAAACACAAGCGCGACACACACATTCACAGCCACCGTAACAAGCACCGCCAAGACATTCGCGTCAAACGCAAAAATCTTAATGATACTAAGCACGCTGTTCATAATGGGAATAAGGAAAAAATGCAAGTTTTCTGTTTCGCCGATGAACATTCCCACGAAGCCCATAACCATAACAAGCATGAGGATAGGCATGGCGTACGAGGTCGCTTCCTTTACCGAGCGCGCATATGCCGAAAATAGCGAAAGAAGCGAAACAAACACCAGCGTGGTGGACATAACGACAAGTAATAATAGCACAAAATCCCCCGCGTTGTAAAAATTGAAAATATTTCCTGTCGCCAGCCCTGCGCCAAGCATACTAGGCATAGCAAGCACCGCGCCGAGAATACTGCATACCGCGCTCATTAGGGCGAACACGCCGATACCCAAAATTTTGCCAAGGGCTATGTCCCTGCGGCTTGCGGGCGTAACGAGCAGTAGGGCAAGCGTGCCGCGTTCCTTTTCGCCTGCAATCGACTCAGGCGCGAGAGCCTGACACCCTGTGTAGCTAAAAATCATAAACAAAAACGGCACAACCATTCCCACAATCATGCCAAAAATATCCGCCTCGGAAGCGAGGTTGTAGCCGCCGTCGGCGGCTTCGTCCGTTGGCTCGTTTATGCTAAAGAGCAGTGCAAGCCCGCGATGATATTCCTGCAAAAGCGAGGTGACAAGTGCGTCTGCCTCGCGGGATTCGTTGCGTGTAAAATTCGCCCAGACCTGCACATTCGGCGCGGGAACGGCCGCCGCCGCCACAAGCTCGTCAAAATTCGCGGGGAAAACCATCAATACGTCCGTTTCCCGCTCCGCCAATTGTTGCTTTACGCCCTCGATTTCGGCCTCGCTTATTTCTATAATATGCAGCGGCTGTTCCGCAAAAAGCGGGGCTAACGCCTCGGGAAAGCCCACGGCGTATACTTGATATTCGTAATCGTCCTCTACGTCAAACATACCCTGCATCGCCGTGCCTATAAGCGAATAAATAACAAACATAAGCAAGCCAGGCAAAATAACCGTGGTAAAAAACAGCTTCCTATCATTAAAAATTCGGCTGCACTCTTTTTTCATAACGGTGAATACATTGTTCCGCACCTAAATCGCCTCCCCTGTGGTTTTGCGATAAATGTCGAAAAATACATCTTCGAGGGTTTTTCCGCCATGCAGGGTACTACCCCTCGTGACGTTGTGTGGCTCGTCAAGATAGGTCGCCGAATTTACAGGTGGCGAAGCCACTTTCTCGCCGACAATGCTGTCTACAGTTCCGCAGGCCGCCATTTTTCCGTCAATTATTATGCCTATGCGTTCGCATAAATTTTCCAGCAGCCCAAAAATATGCGTAGACAAAATTATGCTCTTTCCCTGCTTTTTCGCGTTTATGAGAAAATCGGTAACAACCCGCGCGGTGATTACGTCCAGCCCGTTAGTCGGCTCGTCAAAAATAATAATGCTCGGGTCGTGTACTATGGAAATGGCGAGCGACGCTTTTTGCCGCATACCCTGCGAAAGCGCGGACACCTTCACCTCGGCAAAGCTGTCTATGCCAAACGTGCCAAAAAGCTCATCTTTCCGCCGCGCCGCCGCCGTTTTGTCCATGCCGTGAAGCTGTGCGAAAAAGTCGAACAAATAATTTGGCGTAAAAAAATCGTCCAGCTTTAGCTCGTTTGTGAGAAAGCCGATTTTTTGGCGTACCCTTCGCGGCTCGTCCTTTATACTGCAACCGTCCACGAGCGCGTCCCCCGAATCGGGTCGGAGCAACGTCGCAAGTATTCGCATAATGGTAGTCTTTCCCGCGCCGTTTGGGCCTAGTAGCCCAAAGACCTCGCCCTCGTAAGACTCAAAGCTAACATCGTCCACCGCCGTAATAATCGGCTTGGGTAGCTTTTTTAGTTGTTGCTGTTTTTTGGAGAGTTTGAAGCGTTTGGTTAGGTTTTTTATTGTTAGGATTTCTTTCATGCGGGGCTCCTTTGGGGGTGGGTATCTGTATATATTGTAACATGGGGTGGGTTTTTTTCAAAATCAAAAGTTATTGAGCGAAAAAAAATCCAACCACTGGATTTTTTTTTAGTAAAAGGTTATTATACCCAAAAGGGCGTGTTGGCACTTCAACAACCCCCCGCACAGTGACATACACGGAGGTGCAGCATGGGTACTTTAGGCTTAGACATGGAACGCGGATTATTCCTTGGTATCGACTTCGGGACGACAAATTCCGTAGTGAGTATTTACAACTTCGCAGAGGGCGAGGCACAGACGATTCCCATTGACGGCTCGAATATTTTTCCTACGGCTATTCAGTTTGAGTCCGACCCCGAGGACGAAAACAAGCTCTCGCGCATTTTTGGCGTGCAGGCGAAGGAGGCGGCGATTATTTATCCGCTTTCCACGGTTTTGTCGATTAAGCGGCACTTGGGAAGCGAACAGAAGCTGACAATTAACGTGGACGACAACGACTACCACTTTTCGCCGGAGCAAATCGCAGGCGAGATTTTGGGCTATTTAAAGCAAAAGGCGGACGAATACGCGCAGGAGGAAATGGGAATAAGCGGCGAGTTTTCGGGCTGTGTAATCACCGTACCTGCCAATTCTACCGATAGGCAGAAAAAAATGACCAAGGAAGCGGCTATTCTCGCGGGCTTCGAGCCTGAAAGCATTTATCTGCGCCTAGAGCCTGCGGCCTCGGCTATTTCCTATGCGGTAAACGAGGAATCCAACAAAAAAGTGCTTGTGTACGACTTCGGCGGCGGTACTTTTGACGCGTGTGTTTTGGAAATAAAAACGGAGGAAGCGGGCGAGCCTGCCATTTCTATTGTTAGCACGTTCGGCGACAATGACTTGGGCGGAAACGATATAGACAAGGTAATAATTGACATTGTGTACGAGGAATTTAAAAAAATAACGAACGAGGAAATAGATTTGTTTGACGAAAACGCGGACGACGGCATTTCCAAGCGGCAGAAAAAGGTCGCGCTTGTACGCCTGCAACAAGCCGCGACACAAGCCAAGGAACGCCTAAGTCAAACAAAAGCGACAAAAATAACGCTCGCGCCCTTAATCCAAGAGCCTAAAATAGTAAATATCAACATGGAAATAACGCGCGAGCAATTCTTGGCACACAAACGCCAAAATCAGCTAGGCGACAGCGCGGAAATTTTCGATAAATTCCGCGGCAAAAGCGTAAGCGACCTAATACAGCAGACAATCGACTGCGTAGACCGCTGTCTTGAGGCGGGCGGGCTTACCTCCGCAGACATAAACGAAATATTTCTAGTGGGCGGAAGCTCGTCCATTTTATTTGTTAGCGAAAAAATAACGGAGCGGTTCGGCAAGGAGCCGTTCAAGTCAAAAATAAGCCCCGCGCTTAGTATTTCGCAGGGCGCGGCGTATTATTGCAACATGATTATGCTGCCGACTGTACGCGGCCCCATCGTACAAGAACGCACTATTCACCCGCTTGGCTTGGAAATCGCAGGGCGGAGATTTATGGAAATAGTGGCGGCAGGGCTGGATATTCCCAAGGACGGCCTAACCGTGGAAGCCGCCGAGCCGCTTATGACAAATCACGACAATGTTACAAGCATGGCAATCGTCGCCTACGAAAACACAATGCCGACAGCCGAAAAAAGCATTACCGTAAACCGCGAGGGCATGAAACGCTTGGCAGGTACTTCATTGCGCGGAATACCGCAGGGCGCGCGCGGCCAAGAGAAGGTCAAGGTCGTTTTCCATGTGGGGCAGGACAATATGCTGCGCGTTACGGCGCGAAGCCTGTCTACGGACGGCGTGGTTACAGAGCTTTCGGTGGACGAGTTGTATAACTAGCATGAGTGCATATTTGGAGGAAATTAACAGGGCTGTTTCTGCGTTGGTTGTTGCCGACGCGGTGCGTTTTTCGCGTATCGGCGAAAATGACGAGGCCGTTTTCGAGCATTTGTCGGGGCTTGTGGGCGTGTACCGCCGTGTAGTCGAAATCGCGGAGGTGCAGGAGTTTGACGAGCCTGTCGCCGCGCTTGTTTCGGGCATTTGCGAGGTGCTAAAATCGCGTATTCGTGAATTTGAAGAAAACGCAATAGATGGCGAAAATCCGATTGCGGCGGAAAAAAACGCGATTATACAAGAGCAATTAGCCAGCCTTTCCGCAAAAACAAGCACAAAGACAGACATGCCCGAAATATTTCAGCGGTACAACGAAAGCCTGCGAGTGTGTCAGCAACGGCTAGACGACCTCTCTACCCGCAAAATAACTGGCTTTTACACCGATTTAATCGAGCGCGAATGGGAGGAGCTAGGCACAATCATAAAAGTGCAGGTTCTCGCGCTGGAGGAAGCGAACACAAGCGACAATCTCACTCTAGCAAGCATTATGGGCGCTTTACGCGAGGCGTATCAACAGCTTTGCCCCGTGGTAGAAAATTTGCAGAGCATTTTACATTCGCCTGTTAAGGACAGCCGCACCTTTGAGCAATTTGAAAGCGAAATATACGCCGCGCTCGCGCCCGAAACGGTCGAGCTGCTGCGCGGCATGGAGTACAAAAAAGCCGAGTATAATCTGCGGCTTGCGTTGGGCGCGGAGATTTTGCTTGCGGAGGAAATAACGAGCGTGTTTGAGGCCACCCTGATGCTTCTGATTTCTACGCTATGCCAAGCCAAGCCGCACACCGCCGCACAGAATAGGGAAGCAAGCGCGCTGGCTTCGACAGAGAGCGAAATACTGGACGGAATACGCGAAACAATCGAAATAAAAATACTCGGGCTTAGAGAAAATATGCAGGCGTTCAAAAAGCTCGGCAACGAAACAATCAAGGCATTTGCCGAAACTAAGCCCACGCCTGCCATATTCGAGAACGCCGAGCGGCATATTAAATCCTTCGCGGAGCTTTTGGAAAAGCAGAAAATCCGCTTTAAAAAGGAAATTCTGTTATACGAAATTTGCACCTACGAGGAAATTTTAGCCCATTCTGTTTCGCGCCTGCGAGGCTCGGGCGATACCGCCGTGCTAGGGGCGGTTGAGGCGTTAGACACCGCGCTTGACGAGCTTAATGTAATCTTGAAAAAGAACAATATCTCCGTAATTCGCCCCGCCGTAAAGGAAATGTTTAACGCTAAAGAGCATGAAATTCTTGTTGCGGAAAAGCATAGCGACTTTGAAAAGGGCGAAATAATCAAGGTGATGACAGCAGGCTATAGGGTGGAGGGGCAGGTTGTTTTGCGCGCTAATGTGGTGGCGGCGAGGTGAAAAAATAAAATATGGAGGTCACTATGAAAAAAATCGTTTTAGGTAGCATGATGATGTTGGCAGGTGTGGTAAGCACAGCCATTCTTTTGTCGGGAACAATGGCGACAGGCTTTACGAACAATGGGCAATATTCATTTGCTTGGAGCTTGAGTCAATACAAATTAACAACGCCGTTGACGGCTTTTATTGCTATTGCTGTTCTTGGGCTTGCGTTGGGTGTTTGGGGCTTGGTTGAAAAGGGAAAGTAGGCGTGTATTCCATGACGACAACAAATGAACTAATTACAAAAATGCTACCTTTGCTCGAAAGATACCCAGTGAGCAAAGCCGCCTTGTTTGGAAGCTACGCAAGAAAGGAACAAAGCGAGGATTCCGACTTGGATATTTTGTTGGAGTTTTCAGAGCCTATAGGGCTTCGTTATGGCTCCTTGTATCTTGACTTAAAAGAGGCGTTGCCTGTTGCGGTGGGATTATTAACTACGGCAGGGCTAGAGGAACAGCCTGAGAATTTTAGGGAATCCGTGTCCCGAGATATGGTGGTTTTTTATGAAAAGTAAAATTTTGGCGATTTTATCAATAGCCGCACTATGCCTATTCCTTGTTTCGTGCGGGGAGAACTCAATCGTTGGGGTATGGGAGTGGAATCAAGATGTGGTATACGATGGCGAGGTTTTGTATACCATACAGCGCGAGATTGAATTTACTAAGGATAATATATTTTTAACTACGGAAAATGGCGAAATAATCGCGAGGGGCAGTTACTCCGTTGGCGAGGGTAAAATAATAATGCACACAGAGCAAGCAACAAATAGTGCCGATTATCCCTTTAGATGGGAAGCTGGGAATTTAATCCTTGTTTCCGAGCAAGAGGAAATACTGCTCACCAAAAAATAGAAATTGCTGTACCCGAGGTGAACCCGTGAACTGGAAAAAATACAAACAACTTCCCATAGAACAAAAACAAAACGAATCCTACTACATAATCGGGCTGGACATCGGCAACGATTCTTCTGCCTTGGCGTTTTATAACCTAGCGGAAAACGAACCCGAAGCCATCGACCTAAGCGGCGGCTACGGCAAGCCGTCTATTCCCACGGTGTTGCAGTACGTTCCCGAAACAAAGGAATGGGTATTTGGCGAATATGCCGTGCTTAACAGGGGCGTGGGTACGATTTTTTCGTCGCTGTTTTCAAAAATGGGGCGGTTTGACGAGCTTGATGTCGGCGGTCGTTCGGTAAGCGCGGCGAGCGTGTTCGCGCTGTTTGTAAAGGAGTTGCTCGCTAACGTAAAAAGCCTTAATCCAAAGGCAGAAATCGTAGGCATTGTCGTGTCTGTTCCTGCGTATTTTAGCGAGCAGGCGCAGGAGGAGCTAATGCGCACGTTTAAGCTCGCGGGCTACGAAAAAGAACTAATCGCACTCGTTCCAGATAGGCAATGTGTACTGGCACATCATTATCGCAAGCCGCCCGAACGCCCCGAATGTGCGTTAATCCTAGACCTCGGCAGCCGCGAAATGCGCGGCGGTTTGTACGATATTTCCGCGGACGGCGACAAAATAAACGCGCTAAGCGGTTCGTCCGTTTTCGACGAAGAAATAAGCATGTCGGCGTTAAACCGTGATATTACGGACTTATTCGCGTCCTTTTTGCAGGACGGCTACGACAAGGAACAACTCCTTGCGTTCACGTACCAGCATAAAGACATTTTATTCCAAAAGAACATACGCATGAAGCCGCAAAAGCTGTATTACAACTTTGTGTATCCACCCGTACGGCACACTCTCACAAACGAGCGAGTAGCGGAAATGCTCGCGCCGTACACAAAACGCTTCGAGCAGTTTATACGCGATGTATTGGAAAAAAACCTGTTCGGGCGAAAAATAACGCCCGCGCAGGTCGAAAAAGTGCTTTGCGTGGGCGGTGGGTTTGACATGCTCTGGGCAAAGGAAGCCGTTTCCAAGGCCTTTGCAAAAAAGGCGGTATTTTACAAAAACCCCAAGCTAATAACCGCCGAGGGCGCGGCGCTAATCGCCGCACAAAGGCTAGGAATCGCAGGCGCGCCGCTTTCCATAGAGGACAATCACCAGCTCGCCAACCCTATAGGCATAGCGGACGGCGGCAGCTTCCTAACACTGGTGGAACGCAACGGCTTTTGGTGGCAAAAGCACGCGCCCAAGCTAGTATTGGTGAATAGTGAAGTAAACGGCGAGCTGACGTTGACATTAGCGGAGCTTTTACAAAACGGCGAAACACGCGCTATTTCACAGGTGAAAGTAGAGGGTCTGCCTAAACGGCCGAAGGGCGTTACTCGGCTGGAAATTGGGGTGGAGTTTCGGTCTAATACGGAGATGTGCTTGAACGTAAGGGACGTGGGGTTTGGGGAGTTGTTTCCTAGTACAACTCCGATTCAAACACAAGTATCTCGTCAATGCTTAATCCCGTAGCTTGTGATATTTGCTCCTTGGACAGCCCCATGCTTAATAGGTTTTTCGCAATCTGCATGGTCTTTTCTTCCAGACATTCCTCTGCATATACACGTCTAGCGACCTCTGGGTCGTAGGTAGATAAAAGGCTCACGATTTTCCCTCCTTGTTCCTTTAAGAATTTAGCTAGTATGTCGTTGGCGATACAGTGAAGCACCGTTTCCCTAACGGCTTTGGTATAATCGTATACCCTTGTAAGCTCTCGCAGCTTTGAAATAAATTCAGCATATTGCCGCAAATGAGGGCTTTTGCTAAAAAGCTCATTGTTCATTCCTTTGTTGATATTATATACAGGCACTTCTAATTCTAAAAGCCCAAAATCCTTGTCCGCCGTGGTTTCAAAGGCAGAGGATAGCCGCAGTAGTTCCTTTTCGGGCATTAGAGCTGTTCCATTGTAAAAAACCACAAAGGACGGGGTTGGTATTTTGTAGAGCTTGCTTCTGTACAAAAAGCCTTCCTCGCCTTTCATTTTTATCCATTTTTCGTATAGTAAGCCTGCGTACATAAGAAGCCTTACCGGCATATTGGCATAAGGACTAGCCATATGCTCACCTACCACCAAAATCTTGCCCTTAGCCACGAACGCAAGGTCATTTTTTAGCTCGCCAGATATGGTGGTAGACAGCGTAATTATTTGTATTTCGTCGGGGCTACAGCGATTACCCGACAGGGCGTAGTACAGCTCTGCCGCATTTTTGGGTTCATCAAAAAGCAGGCGAAACACGCCATCTTTAATTTGTCGGTTTGCTGATGTGGTGTCGGTGTACGGAATGGGTGGAGCTTCCATGCAGTGTACCACCTCCTCATGTTCTTATTTTACAGCTTTTATGTGTCAATCACAAGTTTAGATACAAAAACAGGGCTAGAAATTTTGGGTAACCCCAAAATTTCTAGCCCTGTTCCATATCCTAAAACTTCCGCTTACGCGCGGCTTCCGATTTCTTTTTACGCTTTACGCTAGGCTTATCATAATGCTCACGCTTGCGAATTTCGCCCATGATACCTGCTTTTGCACAATCTCGTTTAAAACGGCGCAGTGCGTTATCGAGAGTTTCGCCCTCTTTTATAACTACCTCTGACATTGGACTTCCCTCCCTCCAACTAGGAACTGCAAATACTATAGCCTTACCATGATACATTGTTTATGGCTACTCGTCAAGGTATCAAAATTATTGGCAATACTTTCCAGTCGCCAGAAGCCAATCAAACACGTCCAAAATATTGTCGTTCCAATAATCCCAATTATGCGCGCCCGCGTTTTCCACATAGGTATGCGCGACCTTTTCCTGGCACAAAAACCTATGAAAATCGCGGTTTTGTTCAATCAGAAAATCGTCCGTGCCGCAGCACAAATAAATTCTCGGCAGGCTTGCGCCGCGCCGTTTTAGCCCTGCGACTAGTGCCTTTGGGTCTTTGTCGCTACCTGCTATTTTGCTCAAATCGCCGAAAATAAATTCGTAGTAGCCGCGTTGTTCGATTAAAACAGGCGAATTATCGTCAAGCGGCGGCATTTCCTCGGTAATAAACGCCGCCGACAGGCCCGCCGCCGCACCAAAGGTGTCACTGTATTTTAGCCCAGTGCAAACCGCGCCGTAGCCGCCCATAGAAAGCCCCGCCGCAAAGGTATCGCCGCGTTCGTGAGAAAGCGGAAACAGCTCGCGCGTAACCGCCACAAGCTCCCGCCCAAAAAATTCCGCATACAACGCGCCGCCCTTTTTATTATCCAAATAAAAGCTATTGTCCGCCGACGGCAAAATAAGGGCAATGCCGCGCTCCTCCGCCCAATACGCCGCACGCGTATTGACAAGCCAGCTAGTACAATCCCCATAAATGCCATGCAGCAGGTACACCGTTTTCAGCGGTTTTTTTGTACGAATGGGAATAACCGCGTTAAAAAATACCTTTCTGTGCAGACTTTCGGAATGGAAATTTACGTTAATTAGTGACATGTTGACCCCCTGTTTCGTCCGAAAATGCGGGCAAATTTAAAATTTGCGGATATAGCGAGAGGAATCTATCTTGTCGAGGTATAGCTGTTGCAATTCTTCTTTCTTCCATAACTATTTGCTTTTTGTGATGTATTACAGCGTAATTATACCAAACAAGCACATTTACCCCAAGTATTACGCTGTTTTCAAAGTTTTTATGAAGATTGCCGACAACAACTCTAACCCTGCCGAGATTTTCGCCCCCGATTTCAAAATGGTTGATTATAGTGCTAATGCCCCTGCTCTCGCCGTTTATGCCGCGTATGATTACGTCCTTGGGGGCTTCTAGCGAATACCCCAGCTTGTCAAACAATGGCTTAGAGATAGTGGTCATATTAGAACCCGAATCGAATACCAACGCATAGGGCAACGGCTTTTTTGAATTAGGCGGTAGTAGCTTTACCCTTGAGATATATTTTGCGTTAATCAAATCAAAATCCAAGACCACCATTATACCTCAACCGCCTGTAAAATGCCCGAATAAACCACGCTTGGGTCGTAAGAAAAGGTAAACGCCTCAAAGGAAACCGCGCCTATATCGTCGTTGTCCAGCAAATGCAGGGTAGCCCCTGTCAGCTCTGCCACACTTCTATCGTAGGCTAAGACCTCACCGCCAAATATACGCCCTGTCCTTGACTCCTTGCATCTAATAAGGCACACACAATAGCCGTTGTATTGCTCTCTTATTTCCTCGATATTCTGATATTTTCTTTCGTTTTCGCTTGTAAACTGTACAGTTGACATAATTTTGTCCCCTTTAAGAAGCGAGTATGCAGTTATTATATCATGCTTTTTGGGTAATTTCTATTGGGTATGGTTTCAAGGCATACCGCCGAGCCTAACCCCCACCCCAACACCGCCACACCCTCCACCTTACCAGTAAAAGGAAACATATCCACCAACCGCACGCTCTCCAACCCATACCCACCCGCCGCAAGCACCTTTATATCCCTTGCAAGCGTAGCATGGTCGCAGGAAATATAAACAACTCGCCCTATCCCAGCGGCAATAATCGCCTGCAACAAAACAACGTCACAGCCCTTCCTCGGCGGGTCAAGGAAAATCACGCTCGGTATTACGCCACCGAATAAGTTATTCGTTTGACTCGGTGGCGTAATCCCCTTTCCAAGGGGGTCAATCAGTTCTTGCGGAGCAAGAACTGATTGGGGGGTTAATAGTTCCTCCGCCGTGCCTAACATTCTAGGGATAACGTCCTCCGCCGCACCCAGCACAAACTCCGCGTTGGTTATGCCGTTGAGAGCGGCGTTTTTCCTTGCGTCGTCTATGGCGGACGAAACAATGTCCACGCCGATTACCTTTTTTGCGTGCTTGGCGGCAAAGAGCGCGACACCGCCCACGCCGCAATGCGCGTCAATGACCGTTTCCGCGCCAGTCAATCCCGCTTGGGCAATCGCCGTTTCGTATAATACTCTTGCTTGCACGGAGTTTACTTGAAAGAACGATAATGCTGAAAGCTGGTATTCTATATCGCCGATTTTTTCGCGGATAAAGCCTGTACCGCTGATTAGCTTCAATTTGTTGCTTAAAATGGTGTTGCTTTTTGTGGTATTGGAATTTACAAGCACTGTGGCGTTGTTTATTCCATGGGAGGAAAGGGCTTGTACAAAGGTGTCTGCATGAGGGAAGTCGCGCCCGTTGACCACAAGCACAACCATGATTTCCTGCGTGTAAAAGCTCGTCCTAATCACGACATGCCGCATTAAACCCCTATGCGCGGCTTCGTTGTATGCGGTGATTTTGAACCTCTGCATATGCTCTCTTAGTGCAGAAAGTACGCCGATATGCGATTCATGTTGTATCAAACAGTCGCTTACCTCTATAAGCCTGTGGCTTCGCGGCGCGTACATTCCGAACGCGAAGCCGTCACCATTAGGCACAATAGGAAAAACCGCCTTATTGCGGTAGCGGAAAGGCTCTTTCATGCCGATAGTGTCGTGAATAGTGAAACTTTCGGTATCAACTCCGCCGATTCGTGACAACGCGGTTGTTACAATTTGTTTCTTGAAATGTAGCTGTGCCGTATAGTCGCAATGCTGCCACTGACAGCCGCCGCATTGGCTTGACACGGCGCATGGCGAGGATATTCTATGCGGAGATGGCGTGACTATTTGTATTATTTTGCCGTATGCGTAGCTCTTTTTCACCTTGACTAGGCGCGCCTCGACCACATCGCCTGTCAAGCCGCCGTCCACAAAGACTACAAGCTCGCCGACATAGCCCACGCCGAAGCCTTTTTCCGTAACGCCTATGATTTCTATTATATGGCAGGAATTTTTTGTCATGGCGTACTCGGCTTTCTTATATAGCGGCCGAGGGCTTTTTGGAACGGTGTCCATTGCCCTGCGCCTGTGTCCTTGTCATAAATTTCCGCAAAGGTCGTGAGCTTTGCATCAATATTGTCCGCGAAGTGGATAATCATGGCTTCTGGCGTGGCAGGAATTTTCGGCGAGCCAAACTCGTATTCGCCATGGTGCGCGATAATGCAGTGCTTGATTAGCGAAGCGGTTTCGTGCGGAAATTTGTCTATTTTAGCTATTTCCGCGCTTACCATTTCTAGGGCAATTATTATATGCCCGAGCATTTGCCCGTCGTCCGTGTACTCGTTTTGCGGCAGGGGCGAAAGCTCGTAGATTTTTCCTATATCGTGCAACAACGCGCCCGCCGCGAGTATGTCCATGTTTACATATCTGTACCGCTCGCCGAGAAACATGCACGTTTCGGTCACGGACAGCGTATGCTCCAGCAAGCCGCCCATGTAGCTATGGTGCATAAGCATTGCCGCCGAATGTGTTTTAAACAACTCCGAGCGCGCCTCGTTGTTGAAAATATTTTCGAGCAATAGCCTAATATGCGGCGTTTTTACGGCGGCGATTATTTCCATAATTTGGGCGAACATCGCGTCTATGTCCTTTTGTGTCGTGGGTACCAGCTCCGCTATGTCGTACTCGCCCTCCGTGCTTTTGCGGAGCTTTGTGACCTTCATTTGCGGCTCGTTATTGAACGTGCCGACAGAGCCGTCCACCTTTACCACATCGCCCTCCTCAAAGGGCGCGATGTCCTTTGTTATTTCCCAGATTTTTGTGTCAATCATGCCCGTTTTGTCCTGCAATTTCAACGAAAGAAAGGACTTGCCCGCCTTAGATTCGCGGCTTTCCTTTTTCTTGCATAGGTAATGCTCCACGACACGCTCGCCGTCTAATAAATCCTTAATATAACGCATGAGGATTCTCCTTTTGGTATGGGTGTATTCTTTTATATCATATTTGAAGATGTAATGAAAGTGTGGTAATATTTTGTATTATTAAAATAGAAATACAGGAGGGCTTCACATGGATTTTTTACAAACCATTAAACAACGCGCAAAGGCGCAAGCAAGAACAATTGTACTGCCGGAATCACTAGAAACGCGCACGCTCAAGGCCACGGAACAGCTTTTGAACGAGGGCTTGGCGAAAATTATTCTCATCGGGGACAAAAAGGAAATCGCGGCGCAAGCGGCACACGCCAACGCCGATATTTCAAACGCAATGATTATTGAACCCAAAAACTACCAAGAAATGGAACAGCTCGCGGAAAAGCTGTACGAGCTACGCAAGGCAAAGGGCGTGACCCTAGAGCAAGCGCGGGACATGTTGCAAAACCCGCTCGTTCTAGGCAACATGCTAGTGAAAGAAAATATCGCGCATGGCATGGTGGCAGGGGCGGTCAATTCTACCGCGGACGTACTGCGCCCTAGCCTGCAAATACTAAAGACTGCGCCGAATGTTTCCATTGTTTCGTCGTTTTTTGTCATGGTTGTGCCAGATTGTGAATATGGTAACAACGGCGTATTCGTTTTTGCGGATTGCGCACTAAACCAGAACCCGAACGCGGAGGAACTGGCGGCGATTGCCATAAGCTCCGCAAGCTCGTACAACACGCTCTTGGGCGGCGAACCGATTGTAGCAATGCTTTCACATTCCAGTATGGGAAGCGCGAAGCACGCCGATGTTACAAAGGTGGCGGAGGCCACGCGCATTTTGAAAGAAAAAGCGCCCGAAATTAAGGCGGACGGCGAGTTACAGTTAGACGCGGCAATTGTACCAGCCATAGGCGCGAGCAAGGCTCCCTCCAGCCCTGTGGCAGGCAAGGCAAACGTGCTGGTTTTCCCCGACCTAGACTCGGGCAATATAGGGTACAAGCTAGTGGAACGCCTAGCCAAAGCCAAGGCGTACGGCCCGATTACGCAGGGCATAGCCAAGCCCGTGAACGACCTTTCCCGTGGGTGCAGTGTGGACGATATAGTGGGGGTTGCGGCTATTACGGCGGTGCAGGGTATATAAATTTTTTAAAGGCATGGAACACGGATTTACGCGGATTTTGCGGATTTATAGTTGGGATATGGATAACATGGATTACACGGACAAAATCCGCGTAATCCGTGTAAATCCGTTGAATCCGTGTTATATTGCCTTTACCAATATACGTACGCCAGTATGTAGAGAACAACTCAAAATATACTTAAAAAAATTGACAATAAAAGGAGCATGTACATGAAAAACAAAAGGCTGTTTTTAACATCATTACTGCTACTAGCAGTAACCGCATTATTTGTCTTTACGCCAGTGTACGCCATGCAGGACGGCAATGGCAACGGCAACGACACAGAAACCGTAACAGTAACCTTTAACCCAAACGGCGGCGAGCTAAGACGAGGCGAGCTAGTACAGGTGATTCCTGTGGGCGGCAACGCCGCGCCGCCCACGCTTATGCTTAGATTCGATGGCTGGATTTTTAGCTCGTGGGACAAGGAAACTACCGACATAACCGAGGACACCGAAATAACCGCAATCTGGAAACGCTTATTTGCGGTATCTAGTAACGGTGAGGGGTATGTTTCCTCGGCTGATACGGTCTGGCTGGCGAGGGCTGTCGCACAGCATAAGGGCTTTGGGCTACAAAACCTACGAATAGGCAACGTGCTAGGCATAGACCGACTGCCAACCGCTAGGGATATTACAGACCTATTGCGGTGGCTAGTGGGCTATCCGCTAGAGCTACTAATGAAAAACTCCCCCGACAATATGCCTACTATCGAGGTGCTTACGGAGTTTCCAGACGGTGAAACGCTGTCGGGCGTGGTGTTTTTTGAGTATTTTGCCGAGCCTAGTATAGGCGCGGAAATTGCGTATATAAACTACACCGTGAACGGCGAGCTAGGCAGTACGCTATGGCCTAGCACGCTTAACGAGTTTGGCACGGCTAGAATACCGCTAAGGAACGGCGATAACCACATAATAGTGACTGTCCACGATACAGCGGGTATGTCTGCCGATTATGTAGTGCCGCAAGTACCGCATAAAATTGACCTTAACTTTACTGTACCCGAGGAACACTATCACTCGCCCTCGATAACTGGCACGGACGGATACAAATATTCGGGGGATATGCTTATATTGCAGACGATTAGACCACCGCACGGAATGGACAGAATAGCCGCAGGCATAACACCCGAGCGTGTTGCGGAAGCTGTAGCCAACATAGACGGAGTAATTATAGGTCAATATGTAGAAACAGGCAGTTATACAATACAAATACCCCCACAAGAAACCGTGGAAGATATAGATGCTTTGGGTGAAAGAATGGTGGAAGAATATCCTGATTTATTTAGAACATTCTACCCTAGCAGTCGTACTGGATATACAGGCTTCCTTGGTAGGTCTACACCGCCCCCGCCAACAAACGACCCTTGGTGGTCGCTAGGAAAGGGGGACTCCACCGCATGGTGGCCCTTTCGTGACGACGGCACTCCTTACGAGTGGGGGCTTAGTGCTGTTAGGCTACCTGAAGCGTGGGCGGCTTCGCGCCTTGCTCAACAAGGTGAAAGAAGCCATATTCGGCTAGGCATAATGGACACAAATATTTTTGCAGACCATGAGGACTTAGGCTTTAGCGAGGAGCTTATGGCTAATATAAGCTCTGTCCAAGCGACAATTACAAATATAGAGCATGGCACTACTGTCATGGGAGTGCTTGCCGCACTGCACGATAACGAGCTAGGCTTAGCAGGTGCGACAAACATCAGCAGAGAAGCTCTGTATGTCTATAATTCCTCTCGCTATGAAAGCAAGGGGGTCATAGCGGAAGAACCTCATTCGGGAACAACGGAAAGCATAAGGGACGGACTGTGGTGGCTTGTTACAAATGGAGTAAAAGTGATTAACGTAAGCCAAGGGACGAAGCGAAATGAACTGTACAACAGAGATACCATGCTCATAAGTGACAAGATGTCGGAACTTCTCGCTTTAGGTTACGACTTTGTTATCGTTCAAAGTGCAGGGCAAGAGGGCGTAGAAGATGATACCCTGCCCATTGATTCAGACTATGTCGTTGTATTTACCCACGCCCATTTGGTAGAAGCACATGAACAACCCACTAGGCGCGAGCTAGAACGCCGTACAATAACAGTAGGTGCTACTACTCGTGAGGGTACAGTTGCTCCTTGGAGCAATTACGGTGTGCCGGTAGACATACTCGCCCCGGGAAAGGATATATACACTACAGATATATACATGAATGAGGGGTATGGCGGTTATTATGATTTCTTGCATGGCACCTCACTTGCCACGCCCATTGTAGCAGGCATTATACACCTAATGTGGGAAGAAAACCCAAGCATAAACGGAAACAGCATAAAACAGCTCTTGCTAGGCGAACAAACTACCCGTCGGCTCGGTACACGTATGACAGACAATAGAGAAATTGGCTCGTCCTTTGCTGGCTCAATCTATCAAGTTGATGCTTATGATGCCCTGCTTAACGCAAGGAATGTTCCCGATTGGCTCGAAACCCATACCCATGCACGCCTTGTGGGTCAGCTTGTTGCCGCCCAAACCTCAGTTCGCAGAATACTACCCTTACCTTTCGCACAAATCACACACTACAAATACAGAAGCTCCACCGCCCCAACAATCACCCACACACAATCGCAGGGCTTCTATCGCTTTGACGATATAGAGGTAAGCGACACAGACAAACAGCAGAATTGGCATACATTCCGCATACAAGCCGAGGGCTTCGCACCCACCGACATAAATATGTCCATTACACAAAAGGGCGTAGTTACACGCCTTGACACGGTACGCCTAGTGCCTGTTCCAGAGGGAATGTTTTCGTCTAGCTTGTTTGGCGGTAGCATACGCGTACCTGCCCTTAGCGGAGCGAGTGATGTCAGCGGCGCGAGTGACGAGCCTGCCGAGCTTACGCCCTACGAGGGTACTCTCACCCTACAAATAATAGACGGCTTATACTACCTCGACTCCGAAATGCTAGAGGACGAGGAATGGCTAGATTTCCTAGATTTTGATATACTCGACACCATAGAAGTAACAGACGGCAATTTTTATGCCGAAATGCCCGCAGGCAACTATACCGTCATTGTGTCGGG
>WRLD01000012.1 GCA_009777845.1 Defluviitaleaceae bacterium | reverse complement strand
TACCTGTAGGGGACGGATTTATCCGTCCCGAGGTACGCACGTTCGTCAATTCGGGGTGGGTAACGTCCATTAACGCAGAGCGAGGTAGCCTCGGGACGGATAAATCCGTCCCCTACGAAAACCTGCAATCCCCCCCCAAAAAAAAGAACCTGCAAATCCAACCCCAAAAAAAGAACCTGCAAATCCCACCCCAAAAAAAGAACCTGCAAATCCCCCAAAAAAACCTGCAAATCCCTACAACAAGTGCAATATTTTAATCTACGTTTCTTTCCTGCTGTGCCTCGCTCCCTCTGTGCCTCTGTGCCTCTGTGTGAAAATCTTTTTGACAAATAATGAACATATGTAAAGATGTAGAGCTTCGTTTTTTTAGGTTAAAAGATTTTTTCACACAGAGGCACAGAGGCACAGAGGGAGCGAAGCACGGCAGAAGTACGGACGAAAAGAAAGTGCATTAAAACGCGGATTTACACGGATTTACACGGATTTACACGGATTTAACGGATTAAAGCAATGACAGAACGCAGATTCGCGCGGATTTTCCCACGAACGAATCCGCGTAATCCGTGAAAACCCGTTAAATCCGTGTAATCAGAGAAAATACGCTAAATACGCAAGAAAAATCCGCGTTTCAATGTGCCTTATTCTACCCTTATTCCAACGGAATAATCCTGTTTAGGTGGTGTAAACGGTCACCTATATAAACCTTTTCCTCACCATTCATAATATACAATTCGCTACGATGCCCAAATTCAATGAGAGTCTTATCCATCGCATATAAGAACAGTACGTCGCCTTGATATTCTTCCGCAAAAGTAACATTCACCTCTACATAATGTGCATGTGGGTGTATCCACACGCTTTCCATTTCTAGCAGCTCCCTGCCGAACGTATATATAAAGAAATTTTCGGGGTAATCTTCAAATCTAAAATCGAAATCTTCATATTCGATTCTTACATCAGCAAAACTATTAAACGCGCCATTCCATGATTCAATGCCCCCAATTTGTCCGAAATATGTGAATGGCGTATTATCAACGATTCTAAACCGTCCGCGTATTCCGCTTGTATCAACCTCATACCTACTATGAAATTGAAAATCAATCAAATCGCCCACGCTGACACCAAGCCTATTTTTGTCATAATTTTCCTGCATATCATTACTGTAAAGAGATATAAACCCCCACGCAACAACCACAACCAACATAAAAACCAAAATTACGATAACATAAGCAACCCCACTCAAAGAAAGTTTTGGCATATTCCACCCCCGATTCTTAATGACCGCAAGAGCAAATCCGCAAAAATCCGCGTAAATCCGCAAAATCCACGTTTAATAATCCTTTAAATCCGCGAAAATCCGCCAAATCCGTGAAAATCCGCGTTCCATGCCTTTAAACCTCGCCAAAATCCACGTTCGGCGATTCCTCATGTGCTAGGGAGCTACTCTGCGGGACGACATTCCCACCATATTCCGCCGCAGAAAAAGGGCGAAGCCCCAGCTCCACGTCCCCAAACGCCACCGCCTGCACCGCAGTAACCGCCCCGCGCCGTACCATTTCCAACAACGCCAAAAAGGTAACAACCATTTCATGGCGCGAGCCGCAGTTGGCAAACAGCGCGCTTAGCGAAATCCGCCCCTGCGACCTTAACGCCTTGCGGATAAAGCCTATTTTTTCGGAAACGGTAAAGCGTTCCCTCTGCATTTTTCCGTAGCCCGAACGCACTACGTCTATTTTGCTCTCGACACGCCGCATAATGTCCGCGAAAATTTGCTCTAGCTGCGGCAAGGCTACTAGCTCTGGCGGTGGCTCCTCCGTTAGCTCGGAAATGGCGGCTCTGTCGCCGCGGCCGATGAGCCGCTCGCCCATTGGTGATAGTGCGTGTAAGTATTTCGCCAGCTCCTGCGCTTGCTTGTATGCGATTAGCTGCTTGGCGAGCGCCTCGCGCGGGTCGTCTAGCGGCTCGTCCTTTTCCTTTTCACGTTGCGGAAGCAGCATTTTGGATTTTATTTCCAATAATGTCGCCGCCATTACCAAAAATTCGCTCATTTGCTCCATGTCGGGCGGCAGCGCGGCGATGGCTTCCATGTATTCGTGCGTGACCCTCGCTATGGGTAACGCGTAAATATCAAACTCGTTTTTTTTGATTAGCTTTAGCAATAAATCAAACGGCCCCTCATAGGCCTCTAGCTTGATTACCATAGAACCGCGCTCATAAAAATGTGTGTAATCGGCTCAATAATGCCGTCCAGCACGCCAAACATAAGCAAAAAGAGCATAAGAAGCTGCATGGGCTTTTCGTGCTGATTAAGCGTCATGGTAGTTTCTGGCGAAACAAACAGCGGTAGCAGCTTGCTCATGGCGAGTGGGTGAATCGGCAACAGATTAAACACGGCAAGCCGAATATTTAACCGCCCGAACCTAGTAAGCGCGTATATTAAGAACCCGTCCCCCCACTGCATAATTTCCAGAGGTATACGCCTTAAAACACTCGCCAAGAAAATAACCGCCATTCCCACAAATAAATTGGCAATAATTGGCGTGATATACGTAAGCGCGATTCCCTTGCGTTTGTCCTTGTAATAAAACGGCGAGGTCGGAACAGGCTGACCCCACCCCACGCCATACGCAAGCATTAAAATAAACCCAATCGGCTCAAAAAACCTAAGCGGGTCAAACGTAATAAACCCGTTCTTGCGAGGCTGTGGGTCGCCAAGCGCCGCCGAAACACGCGCCTTGGTAAACTCGTGAATAACAGGCGCGAAAAACGCACCAGGCAAATTAACCAACAACCAAAATAATACAGATGACATAAAAAGCTCCTAACTCGTCTTAACTCGTCCTAACTTCCGCCCCAAGCTGTTTTGCCAAGCGTTTAACCACCGCATTGGCATAATTTTCTATTTCGTTGGAATTAAGCGTTTTGTCCAACGCGCCGATTAGCAAACGGAACGTAATAGACCTTTTGCCCTCGGGAATTTGCTTGCCGCGATATTCGCCTACATACGACACATCTCGCAGAAGCTCGTCATTTTTAGACGTTATAACCGCGTGAATATCCTGCCATTTCACCGAAAGGTCAAAAAGCAGCGACAAATCGTATTCCGTCATAGGATAATCGGGCAAATGCACAAATTTATTGGTACGAGAATCAAGCGGCGTAAGCGCGTCAAGCTCAAATTCAAAAAGCATAACCGCGTTATTTTTTATTCCGCAAGCGAGAGCGGCTTTTTTGGAAAGCAAGCCCAAATGACCGATAACTCGTTCACCCATTACCAAATTAAGCCAGCAAACCTCGTCCGCCCAGAATGGTTTTTCTTTCTTATCAAACAAGAAATTTTCCGCATGAACAAGGCGCGGCAGATTCTCCAGTACGCCCTTTGCCCTGCGGAACAGGCTCGTCACATCGCCGCCCGCGCCCACAAACGCGCCGCCCACGCTCCTTTTTTGCACAGGAAGCGACTCGCGCGTGTCGTACCCGCTCACAAAATCGCCGTCCAAGAAAACCTGCGCCGACTCGAAAATGCTAAGCTCGTCAAAATGCCGTACATTGCTCGCCACAGCCTTACAGATATTAGGCAACAGTGACGAACGCAAGCATTTTTCGTCTGGCGAGGGCGGCGCAGATAGCTTGTGCAGACCAGCCTCGCCGCCCAAAATAGCGTTCACAAGCTCGGTTCTAACCCACGGATAGGTAAAAATTTCCCTCATTCCGCAACGGAACGCAAAATATTCGCGTATAGTCCTGTCCATGTCGGGCTTGGTAATCGCGCCAGTGAATGACGTAATAATCGGCTCAATTTCAAAATTTTCATAGCCGTGTATTCTGGCTAATTCTTCCATAATGTCGTCAGGTATGGAAATATCGCCAGTGGAACGCCATGACGGCGCAAGTACCGATAGCGTGTCGCCGTTTATTGTCACGCCAAAGCCCAACAGCTCCAAGGTAGCCTTTATATACTCGTTTTCTAGCCTTTTGCCTAATCGGCTAGTAAGCCAGTCCAGCGACAC
Source organism: Defluviitaleaceae bacterium (assembly GCA_009777845.1). Classification (GTDB taxonomy): domain Bacteria; phylum Bacillota; class Clostridia; order Lachnospirales; family WQUN01; genus WQVC01. Next base: position 68,387 of record WRLD01000012.1, on the reverse strand, counting down.
CTCGACCTTTTTCCGCTCCAAGGGCAACGGATAATTGTCGCTGTATGCAGTCATTTTCATGTCGGGGTAAATGCTCGTAAACGCTTCCAACGCCACGGAAAGTGCAAGCTCCGCGCGTTGCGGGTCGATTGCCTTTTCGTAGCGAGTGGCGGCATCTGTGCGCGTATCGTAGCGTGAAGCCGTTCGGCGAATACCCATTGCCTCAAAGTTCGCTATTTCCAAGATAATCTGCGAGGTAGTGGCCAGAACTGAATCGCGCTTGCCGCCCATTACGCCTGCTAGTCCTACCGCGCCCTCATCGTCTGCGATTACTAAGTCCTCGGCACAGAGTGTCAATTCCTTATCGTCTAGCAATAGTAGCTTTTCGCCGTCACGCGCCGTGCGTACGGTGATATGGCCGCTAATTTGCTGTGCGTCAAAGGCGTGCGTAGGCTGTCCTGTGGCAAGCATTACATAATTGGTAATATCTACTATAGCGTTAATCGGTCTAAGCCCCACGCGCCATAGCATTGTCTGTATTTCAAAGGGCGAGGGCTTCACGGACAGGCCTTCTATTTTTACGCCGATATACCGCGGAGAACGCTCGGGATTTTTTAGCGTAATTTCTAGCGGCGCGGCGGCTTCTAGGCTTTGCTGTGCAAAGCTAAGCGTATTTATTGCCCTCATGGGTAGCTTGTAAAAAGCGGAAATTTCCCTCGCAATGCCATAATGCCCCCATAAATCGGGGCGGTTGGTTAGCGATTTATTGTCTATTTCCAAAATCACATCGTCTATGCCTAGTGCGACTGCCACATTTGTACCCGCAGGGGCTTCAAACGCCGACAAATCAGCGATTGTACCATCATCGGTATATGGGAACAGGTCAAAAAGCCCGATTTCGGACGAGGCGCAAATCATACCGAAGCTCTCTACGCCGCGTACCTTGGACTTCTTTATTTCCACAAGCTCGCCCTCGCCATGCCAACGAACCATTGCCCCAGGCATGGAAACGGCCACCTTCATAGACTTGCGTAAATTCGTGCCGCCGCAGACGATTTCCTTTGTTTCGCCGCCTATGTCCACCTGGCAAACCGTCAGCTTGTCCGCGTTCGGGTGCTTTTCTATTTCACGCACAACGCCGACTACTATTTTATTAAAGCTGTCCTTGAGGATAGTCCAGCCCTCGACCTCTACCGTAGCCATGGTTAGGTCATATGCCAGCTTAGAAATTTCTAGGTCGGCAGGAATGTCTACGTATTCCTTTAGCCAGTTTAGTGAAATTTTCATTGTATACGCTCCTTATAAAAACTACTCTGCGGGACGATATTCCCACACAACAAACTTACGAAGCCCTAGAAGTGTAGCTTAAACGCGGATTTAACGGATTTTCACGGATTACGCGGATTCGTTCGTGCAAAAATCCGCACGAATCTGCGTTCTGTTATTGTTTTAATCCGTTAAATCCGTGTAAATCTGCGTAAATCCGTTAAATCCGTGTTTTATTTCTTTTAATTACATTACTATTGTCTGCCGTGCCTCGTTCCCTCTGTGTCTCTGTGCCTCTGTGTGAAAATCTTTTTGACAAATAATGAACGTAGGTAAAGCGTATAACTTCCATTCTTCAGTTAAAAGATTTTTTCACACAGAGGCACAGAGGCACAGAGGGAGCGTGACACAGCAGAAGTGAATTTTGTGTAATGGGAATGTGGGATTTTTTAAATCCGTGTTTAATTTACACATTTCGACTCTGTGCGTTTTTCGTGGGGTAATGCCCCTCCTACGCGAACTGATTCAAAAATCTTAAATCCGCGCTATGAAACAGCCGTACATCGTCTACGCCGTATCGCATCATTACTAGCCTGTCTAGCCCGATATTGACATAAAAGCCTGCATATTCGGACGGCTCTAGCCCTGCGGCGCGAAGCACATTCGGGTGCGGCGAGCCGCCTGGCATGATTTCGAGCCAGCCCACATGCTTGCATACGCTACAGCCCTTGCCGTCACAGACTAGGCACATCATATCTATTTCAAAGCCAGGCTCGACAAACGGGAAAAAGCCAACCCTCATTCTCACGGGTATATCACGCCCAAAAACCTTGGACAGTATGCTTTTTATCATAACCATTCCTGCCGAAAACTTAAATTCGCGGTCTACAATCAATGCCTCGTACTGGAAAAACGCGCGTTCGTGCCGCGCATCGGTGGCCTCGTTCCTATACACGCGCCCAGGGTACACAAAGCGGAACGGCGGCTTGTGCGTTTGCATAAAACGCACGCTCGCGCCCGTCAAATGCGGCCGCAGACACAGGCGTTTTCCACCGTCCCCCTTGTCATGCCCCTCTAGCCAGAACGTGTCCATGCTCTCGCGTGCAGGGTGCTCTGGCGGAAAATTCAGATTATCAAACGCGTATAATTCACTGGAAATATCCGCTTCCGTGAAAATTTCAAAGCCCATGGAGCGGAACGCGTCGTTTAGGTCGTAGCACATTTGCGTAATCGGGTGCAGGCCGCCCATAGGCGGCGCGAAGCCAGGCACAGTAAGGTCAAAATCGGGGGAAATTTCGGACGCTTTTAGCTGAATTTCCTCGGCGCGCGCGTCGAGAATTTCTATAAAGTGTGCCTTTAGCTGATTTGCGGCGCGGCCTATTTCGGCGCGCAGTGCAGGCTCCATTTTTGGTATTTCCTTTAAAACCTCGGTAAGCGTGCCATGCTTGCCTACGATGGAGGCCTTTATTTCCTGCAATTCCGCAAGGCTCGAAGCGGCAGAAATTCTCATTTCGCCAGCGGTTAGGATTTTGTCTAAAATCGGGGTTGGTTTTTCGTTCAGGTTCATAGGGTAACACTCCTTTATTGTTCCTATTATACGTTAAAAACTTGGAAATTCAATCCTTGGTATTTACTTTTATTTGTTTTGGCATATAATAATAGTGTACCCAAGGGTGCAAACAGCGGTGAACCCTACCATAAGTGGGGATTGAAAAAGCGGTGGACTCTACCATAAGTGAGAATTGAAAAAGCGGTGAACCCTACCATGAGTGGGGATTGAAAAAAAGCAAAGGGTCGGAGCTGCCGACCCTTTGCTTTGTCTGCGGTGTGAAAATTCTTCGTTTGGGGGATAAAATGAATCTTAAACTATATACAGCAGATGTTGATTATTGTAAATTTCTGCAAAAAATTGATAAATGTGTGCCATACATACATGACGAAAAGCACACACGCCCCTTTATCGGAATTTTACTTTCAGTCAACGGCTTAAATTATTTCGCTCCGTTGGCTTCCCCCAAGCCAAAACACAAGGGCATGAAAAACCAAATAGATTTTATTAAAATAAAAGGGGGCGAATGGGGCGTAATAAACCTTAACAATATGATACCCATTCACCCAAGCTGCTTAACGCTAATTGATTTAAAAATCTGTCCCACAGACAGCAAGTCTGAAAGGGATTACAAGCATTTGCTTATAGAGCAGCTATCATGGTGTACCTCAAATAAAACAATCATTGCGAATAAAGCGGCTAAGCTGTATGAAGCTATTGTATCCGACAAGGCTCGTCCAGAGCTTGTGAAAAGATGTTGTAATTTTTTAGCAACTGAAAGACAATATTACAAATACTGCTCAATCCACGGGCTTGAAAATTCCCAAAAATAACCACTAGGAGCATACCCCATGCCAAACCTCACTAACGAACGAGAAAAAACGATAGAGGCCATGCTTTTTGCCAGCGGCGAGAGCCTGCATATAAGCAGAATCGCCGAGGCTTTGGAGTGTGACATTCCGCTTACGCGTGTTATTTTGGACAATATCGCAAATACATACGAAAAGGAAAACGCGGGTATTCAGCTTCGCGAGGTTGACGATTCCTATCGCCTATGTACCAACCCTGCCTATTATCCTGCTATCCAAAAATTGCTAAACAAAAAGCCGCGTAAGGCGTTGTCGCAGTCTATGCTTGAAATTTTGGCGATTATTGCGTACAAACAGCCCGTCACGCGCGGCGTAATAGAAAGCATACGCGGCGTAAACTGCGACCACGGCGTAAACAGGCTTATGGAATGGGGGCTTGTGGTGGAAATGGGGCGGCTCGACGCGCCTGGCCGCCCTATTTTGCTTGGCACTTCGGAGGAATTTTTATTGTTTTACGGACTGCGAAGCATTGAGGACTTGCAGGCTGTAATATTTCAACAAGAATAGCGGTAATACTAGGAGGAACGGATATGCTCGCTCTGTTCTCTTTTGAAACGGACGCAGAAAGGGACACATTTGAATATTTGTATGAAAAGTACAAAAAACTGATGTGGCGTAAGGCATACGACATTTTAAAGGATTATTCACTGGCAGAGGACGCAGTAAGCGAGGCGTTTATTCGAGTGTACCGCAATATCCACCGCATAGCCGAACCCGATTCTGGGCAGACGGCATCATTTTTGGTAACAATTGTAAAAAATACCGCCATTGATTTGTATAACAAAAAAAACAAGCTCGTGCAAATTCCGCTAGACAGCGAACACGAGCGCGCGGACAGCTTCAATCTGGAGGAAGCCGTTTCCGAGCGGGACGAGGCGGCGCGCGCGGTGGAAATGGTTGACCGACTAAGCGAGGAAATGCGCGCAGTGTTTTTGTTAAAATACGCCCACGATTTGCCGCATAAGGAAATAGCCCAAATTCTGAACACGACCGAGAATAACGTCACTGTTCGTTTGCATAGGGCTAAGAAAAGGCTGCTTGGCATGGCGAAAAACTTCGGAAAGGACGGCGAGTGATAATGAAGCATTATCCAGACGAAAAATTATTGAAATCGCTCGCCGTGGAATATGCGAAGGCGGAGGGCGAGGAGCTTTTGCGTGAAGCGCAGCTTTTGCGTGAGGCGCAGCTTTTGCGTGAGGCGGACGAGGCCGCGGAGGGCTTTCCTGAGGGCTTTGACGAGCAATTGCTTAACGGAAAAATGCAGGTGGCGTTATTGCGTGAACGAGCAAGCGAAAAACGCGGGCTTACTAGGGGCTTGGCTTCTCGTGGGCTAATGGTGGCCTCTATTTTGCTTGTGCTTTATTTGGCTAATACGCTTTTTGATTTTACTAGCTTCTTTAGGAATAGGGAGCAGGATATGCAGGATATGAGTGTGCCTTTGGTTGTGGATAATTCTTTGGTGGGGGATAATGTGGTGGTAGATGGTAATGTGGTGGTAGATGATATGGTGATGGAAGAAATGCGGGTAGCGGAGGCGGACGAGGTGTATGAAATTGGTGCGGCTCGTGAGGTGTTGGTTGAGGCGGACGAGGTGTATGAAATGGACTTGGCTCGCGGGGTGTTATCCGAAGTGGACGAGGTGTACGAAATAGGCGCGGCTCGCGAGATGTTGGGCGAGGTAGGCGAGGAAGAAAGGCACGCAGAAATAGAGCCGCAATCAGAGCCGCCGCAGGAGATACAGCTAGAGCCGCAAGCCGAGCAACCGCCAGAGCCGCACGCCGAACAGCCCGAAACACACGCCGAACCGCAGGAAACTTGGGATATTATGCTTCTTGGCTACGCCTTGCCCGAGGGCTGGAAAATAATCAGCACGGACTATGACGGCGAGATAACCATTTTTCACCTAGAGAGCGATTTGGGGAACAGCATAGCTGTGCTTGCAGGTGAACCCATTTATGACAGCACTGGCGGAGAGTTTAGGCAGATTTTGATTAACGAACGCCCAGCCTTTATGCGTAGCGAAAGCACGCACAGTATCTTGTTCTTTGACTTAGACGGCTTACAGCTTGTGCTTACTACCGCTAGTGACGAGCAGGAGTTGGTTGCGTTGGCAGGTAGGTTTTTGTAGGGGACGGATTTATCCGTCCCGAGGTTGTCACGCACCAAATTGACAGGACGTAACTCGCCGCAAATTGGCGAACGCGCAGGGGTCGGGACGGATAAATCCGTCCCCTACAAAAAACCTGCAAATCCCCACAACAAACGCAATATTTAAATCCGCGTTTCATTGCCTTTAAAATCCGCGTAAATAAAAAACCACGCAATTTGCGTATCAACGGACACTGTAACGGTTTTTGTAGGGGACGGATTTATCCGTCCCGAGGTTACCACGCTCTGCGTTAATGGACGTTACCTGCCCCGAATTGACGAACGTGCGTACCTCGGGACGGATAAATCCGTCCCCTACAATTCGTACCGCCATTTACCCTACCCACGTACCACTCCAAATTAACGAACGCATGAATACCGTGACGGACGTAGGGGACGGATTTATCCGTCCCGAGTTTGCCACGCTCTGCGTTAATGGACGTTTACCTGCCACGAATTGACGAACGTGCGTACCTCGGGACGGATAAATCCGTCCCCTACAATTCGTACCGCCATTTACCCTACCCACGCACCACTCCACCCCAAATTAACGAACGCAGTAGGGGACGGATTTATCCGTCCCGAGGTTGCCTAGCTCTGCGTTAATGGGCGTTATCTGCCACGAATTGGCGAACGTGCGTACCTCGGGACGGATAAATCCGTCCCCTACAAAAAACCTGCAAATATCCACAACAAACACAATATTTAAATCTGCGTTCTATGCCTTTAAAATCTGCGTAAATAAAAAACCACGCAATTTGCGTATCAACGGACACGGTAACGGTTTTTGTAGGGGACGGATTTATCCGTCCCGAGGTTGTCACGCTCTGCGTTAATGGACGTTACCTGCCCCGAATTGTAGAACGTGCGTATCTCGGGACGGATAAATCCGTCCCCTACAAAAAACCTGCAAATCCCCACAACAAACGCAATATTTAAATCCGTGTTCAATGCCTGCTGTGCCACGCTCCCTCTGTGCCTCTGTGTGAAAATTCTTTTAAACTAGAGAACGAGGCTTTACACTTTACCTAAGTTTTTTTATTTGTCAAAAAGATTTTCACACAGAGGCACAGAGGCACAGAGGCACAGAGGGCGAGAGGCACAGCAGAAGTACGGACGTAAAAAAGTGTGTTATAACACGGATTTAACGGATTTACGCGGATTGTGCGGATTGGCTCGCGAGAAAATATATCGCCGTTTAGTAGTTTACGCGGACAAAATCCGCGAAATCCGCGTTCAATTGCCTTTAAAATCCGTGAAAATAAAAATCCACGTAATCCGAGTTCCGTTAATTTTTAATAAAAGCGAGAACGAATCCGCGAAAATCCGTTAAATCCGCGTAAATCCGCGTGCCGTGCCTTTAAAACCTGCGTTCCAACTTTTTTTAATTACACCTGTAATGTTTCCCTCCCCTTTACGGTTTATATGTGTGAAGCACTAAAGTCGTGCAAAACTGCACATTAAAAATCGCCGAGGGCGAGCTAAAAACAGGAGGAAAATTATGAAAGCGACAAGAATGTATTTTGTAATGCTGCTTTTTGTGCTATTAGTGCCGTTTGGGGCATGTAGTAGCCAAAATGAAACTACACAAGAGCCGCAGGGCGCTGTTGGTCAATCTAGTATGCAAACAGAAAGTAGCGGCGAGGCTGTAGCTCCGAGTGGGGATTTATCTGGCGGACAGGGGCAAGCCTCGACCTCTGAACCCTCGCTTGCTGTTGGCGAGGTTGAACTCAATGAAATGCCGTTAGCCCTAGCTATAGAGGACGGCAACGAAACCGCGTACAACGAAATAAGCAACATCATACCCATGGACAGCGAAACCGACAATAACATACTTGATAACGATGACCTCGAAATATGTATACGCCCCTTGCCCGAAGATGAAACCGAACCCAAAACTACAACTACAACTACAACCGACACCACAACCACAACTGAAACCGTAACCGAAACTGGTATAGAGAGTGCAGGCATTGTAACAAGAGCCGAAACCAACGGTACAATGACCTCCTCTAGCCGCGAGCCTAGCCTTTCCCCCAACACCGCTACCACACCGTCCTACACTACCGCCACACCCTCCCCCATGCCTACACCCGCACCCACATCATATCCGTCCTCCGCTTCTGATGTCGTTCCCATGGAAGCCCCACCACAAGGTGATTCATATATACCCATGTCACCCCCACCAGACCAAGCAGACGGCGAATCCCCCATACTAATGGCACCCCCTGCCCCTGCCGCACCCTCCGCACCGTCAATTGAATTGGAGTTCTCCTACGACTACGCCTCACGCGCCGACTTCGGCATAATGGAAGCACCGCCCTACCACAACAGGGAACAAGAGCAATTTTTCCACAACACCGAACGCTACATTCCCATTGTAGAAAATGCGGTTGTTTCTACCGCGGAGGAAACCGCCGTTTCGTTTACGCTACAGATTGACACGGCTTCGTACGGCACGATTTCGCGGTACATCAGTAGCGGCTCGCGGCCGCCGTCTGATGCTGTTCGCGTGGCGGAAATGCTTAACTATTTTACTTACGATACCCCTTTGCAGGCTACAGGCTCGCCGTTCGCGGTGTATACAGAGGTTGGGCGGTCGCCGTTTAACGCGGACAGACACCTTGCCTTTGTGCGGGTAAAGGCGCAGGACATAAGCCGCGACGAGCTGCCTGGCAACAATCTTACGTTTTTGATTGACACCTCAGGCTCTATGTCGCCTGCCAACAGACTGCCTCTTTTAAAGGAAGCGTTTGGCGTTTTGGTGGAAACCCTAAACGCGCGTGATATTGTTTCCGTGGTTACGTACGCAGGAAGCGCGGAGGTTTTGCTTGATTCCGTTCGCGGCAACGAATATGAAAAAATAATGAACGCTATCAATTCCTTGGAAGCAAATGGAAGCACAGCGGGCGGCCCGGGCATTACAAAGGCGTACGAGCTTGCCAACAAGAATTTTAACAGCGAAATGAATAACCGCATAATTCTTGCCACGGACGGCGATTTTAACGTGGGCGTGTCCTCGGTGGAGCAGCTGGAGCGCATGATGAACGAGCAGCGCGGCAAGGGCATTCACATGACAATTTTGGGCGTTGGCGTAGGAAATTACACTAGCTCGACAATGGAAACAGTTGCGCGAAACGGAAATGGAGCGTATCATTACATTGACAATTTGCGTGCCGCCCGAAAAATATTTGTGGAAGAATTAACGTCAAATTTGTTTGTGATTGCCGAAGAAGTACGCTCGCAAATAGTGTTTAACGCCGACAGGGTGGAATCCTACCGCCTAATCGGCTACGAAAACCGCACCATGGACAACCGCCATTTTGACGACGACAGCCGCGACGCGGGCGAGGTGGGCGTAGGCTCTGACCTCGTAATCATGTTCGAGCTAAAGCTACGCGAAAGGGCGGTCGGCGATTTGTTTAACGTGCGTATTCGCTACCATAACCCAGGCGAGGCGACAAGCCGTCTGGTGGAAGTCCCCGCAGGCACGGAACGAATTTTGACAAGCAACACAAGCGAATTTACCTTTGCGGCGGCAGTGGCGGCGTTCGGCCATATACTGCGTAGCTCGGAACACAATAGAACAGCGACAATTCCGCTTGTTATTTCTATGGCGAATGATAGTATAGGAAGTGACGAGCATGGACATCGGCGTGGGTTTTTGGAGATGGTGGAGGGGTATGATAGGGGAAGGTGAGGACGGCGTTGCGGTATTATAACTAACAAGCTATAATACTTATGAAATGGGGGATAATTTATTTTGTTTGAATTGATATTTTACCGCGACAGCAAGGGTGTAAGCCCCATAGAGGAATATATTATAAAACTTAGCAAAAACGCACAAGCAATCAAAAATGAGCGCGTAAAGCTAAAGAAGATTGCCCAATATTTTAATATCTTAGAGGAACATGGGGCGAAAATAGGAGAGCCGTATGTTAAGCACATAGATGGGGATATTTGGGAGCTGCGACCAATAAATGACAGGATTTTCTTTTTTCACTGGCAAAAGGGTAAGGTGGTTTTGCTTCACCATTTCATTAAAAAGACAAATAAAACCCCTGCAAAAGAAATTGAACAGGCAAAAAGGAATCAAAGGGATTTTCTTTCAAGGAGTGAGTTGAATGAATAACGCGTATGTAAAATCTCTAACCACATGGAGCAGTCTAAAGCCTAAACTCGGTTTAACCCAAGATGAATGGGAAGAAATAGGGCTTAAAGTAAAAATTGCGGGCGAAATTGCCGAAGCCTGTCAAAGCCAAGAGCTAAACCAGCATGTGCTAGAGGAATACGCTCTCTAAGGCAGGTCTGATAAAGGACGGTCAATTTGCTAACCTTTGAAGAAGCACAAATTGTATTAGACGAAATAGCCTGTGAATTGCCGCAGGCTATTTTCGATGGCTTAAATGGCGGCTACACGCTTACCGAGCAAACGATTATTGACGACGACGGCTTGTATATCTTGGGTCAATATCACGTACAGCCGCGCGGCTTGGGCAGATATGTAACGATTCATTACGGCTCGCTTTTGGCGGTTTATGGGCGTGTTAGTCCGCGCGTTTTCCGCGAGAAGCTAAAAGAAGTGCTTCACCATGAGCTTGTACATCACTTAGAGAGCCTTGCAGGCGACCGCTCGTTGGAGATAAAGGACGCGCTGGATAGAGCTAGGTATTTGCGGAGGTAGGGGCGTTGCCCCCCCACTGCAAACGCGCGGACGGCAAATGCACGAACGGCAAATGCACGAACGGCAAAACCCACACGGTTCTTTGTAGGGGGCGGATTTATCCGCCCCCTACAACACCGCGCGCCGACCACGATTACACGGATTTAAAAACACGTCTGAAAAAATCCGTGAAAATCCGTTAAATCCGCGTTCCATAAATCATTTGTTACGCTACTGGCTAAGGGAATTTGCAAGGTTTCGTAGGGGGCGGATTTATCCGCCCCGAGGTTTCCACACACCAAATTGATAGGACGTTATCCGTTCCGAATTGACGAACGTGCGTACCTCGGGGCGGATAAATCCGCCCCCTACAACACCGTACGCCGACCAAGCTGATAGTTTGCGTTAAACGCAAAGCATCAACGGCTATCGGATAAAGGGGCTATGCCTCCTACTGCTTTTTCATTTCACGTACTAAGAGATACAGAAGCAGGTTGTGCAAATTTAGGTGCTTTTCTGTTTCGGTTAGTTCGGCTTTCTCGTAAAAAGTGCCAACGTCTACACGCTCGATATTGCCGATGGTTTTTTGGGTAAACTCCGTCCCTGCGTTGTTTACGATAGGGAAATTAGGCACAAATTCTAGTGGGTGGGGGGTGATTCTTGGTGGGTGTTCGTGGGTGGTTTCATGTGTGTGTCCGTGTGTGGCTTCATGCTCATGGGTGGGCATATGTGTGACGTGAGTGTGTCCATGCGTGGCTTCATGTGTGTGTCCGTGTATGGCTTCATGCTCATGGGTAGGCATATGTGTGACGTGGGTGTGTTCACGCATAGCCTCATGTGCGTGTCCATGCGTGGCTTCGTGTGAGGGCATGTGAAGGGGGGCGTGAGTGTGTCCGTGTGTGGATTCATGTGAGGGCATGTGTGCAGGGGCGTGTGTGTGTCCATGCGTGGCTTCATGTGTGGGTACGTGTACGGCTTCATTCTCATGGGTAGGCATATGTGTGACGTGGGTGTGTTCACGCATAACCTCATGTGCAGGGGCATGAGTGTGTCCATGCGTGACTTCATGTTCGGGTACGTGTACTAGGGCATGTGCGTGTTCATGTGCAGCTTCATTCACAGGCATGTGTCCGTGTCCCTGTTCATACCCACGCACAACCCCACAAGCACAACCACACCCATTCTCAGCCCCCACAACCCCACAGCCGCACAGCCGCATCAAATGCCCCCACGTAATCGGGCCGACTATGCCGTCCACACTAAGCCCATGCTGCCGCTGGAAGCTAATAACCGCGGCATGTGTACGCGGGCCGAAAATGCCGTCTACCCTCAAGCCCGCATTGTTGACGGCGTTTAAGCACCGTTGAATTTGCGCGACAAAGTCGCCGCGCGCGTTGACCCTAATCAGAAAACCGGGGTACGGCAGAACATGCGAGCAGCTACATTCGGGGGCGGGCTTATGGCTTGCGGCTTCTCTGTGCGGCGTTGCCCTACGCGTGCGTGCCTTTGTTTCCACGATTTGCACGTCCTTGGGATAAAAATTGTGCAGAATTTGCAGCGCGTCCTTGCCCTGCTCGGCAAGCGCGAGGCTTTCCCATTGCTTCAGACCCTGGCAGTCTGCCGTCCGTCCGTCACAATATTCCGCAAAATGCGGCTCAATATGACCCTCGCGGCGAAGGTACCTGTTAATAATCATATCAACCATTCGGTCGATTGCCCCATAGGTGTGGCCGCCGTCCGCATACGCTTGGTCGAACTGAGTGCTGTTTGTCACATCAAAATCATGCCCGCGGCTGCGATACCAGCCAGTGTAAATGCGGTTAAGCGCGAATGAGATTATGCAATAAATATTTGCCTCCAACGAGGCGGGCGACCATGTGGGATAAATCTCGTGGCTTGCGCAGTTTTTTATATATTGTAGGAATGGAACGGTGACCTTTTTCGCGTTGGTGTTGGGGTGGCCGAGGTGAACGGTTATAAGCTCGGGGATTACGACCTCCTTTTGGTGCGTAGCGGAAGCCGTGCCGCCCTCCATTCTGCGCGGCTCCTTGGAAACAAGATTGTGCAGCGGAACGTGAATATTCTGGCTCTGCTCGTCAGCGGCGACGGGCATGGAAATGGGCAGTATGCTAGTTTCTGTATCAAAAATAGCCACGTCGTGTACGGTTACGGTTGTGTAGCCCGCCGCCTCCGCGCGCACATTGCAGACAGAATATGGAAACTCGTCGCTGTCCATGTCTAGCGTAAATTCCTTGGACGGCGCTTCTAGCGCCACCTTTTCCATTACTCCTTGTTTGTCCGTAGCTAGCTCGTACAGTACCTCATCGCCGCCCAAAACTGTGATTTTTGTGCCAGCAATGGGCTTTCCGTCCGTTGACATGGTTTTTACCGTTAAAAAACCTGTTTTCATTTTGTTTCCTCCTATGGCTAGGGGGCGCTGTCGTTTCAACGCCCTCGGCTTTATGGCTTTATGCCAAACATCTTATGCCGATAGGGGACTAACCGTTACAATGAGGGGAATGTTCATGCTTTGTTGATTGTTACGTATAAGGGCATGGAGCGCGAATTTTCGTGGATTTGTCGGATTTACGCGGATTTAAAGGTAATAAGACGCAGATTTAACGGATTTACGCAGATTTACACGGATTTTCCCAAGAGCCAATCCGCAAAATCCGCGCAAATCCGTGTTCTATTCTTCACAAATACCCCGCTCCATTTTTCACAGAGGGCTTTTATTTATTGTGTATTATCGTTGCTTTTATTTATGACTATATTTGACGGCTACTCTCTGCGGATTCATTGAATGGTATGAAAATAATTGAAATGCGGGACTTTAAAAGCGAGGAGCATATTGATATAATTACATCTGCGTTCCAATTTGAGCTGAACGCAAATGAAACGCTTTATGTAGAACAATTTAGACGTGGAGCAATGTTAGGCACAAAAAAGTGCATAGATAGGAGTGCCACACCATGATAGCCGACCGATTACGCGCGTTACGCAAGGAAAACGGAATGTCTAAGCGCGACCTAGTGACAAAGCTGCCAGTAAATTACAGCACGTACGCCAACTATGAATCGGGCTTCCGTATGCCTAATTCCGAGGTTTTGCAGTTGTTTTCGCGGTATTACGGCGTTAGCATTGACTATTTGCTTGGCGTAAGCGACAACCGCAAAAAAGCCGAGGAAATAGCCAATTTGAGCGAGGCGGAGAACCTGCACATAAAAAAATACCGTCAGCTAGACACTCACGGCAAGGAAATGATTGACCTCGTTTTGGAAAAAGAGGTCGAGCGCGTAGGCTTTTTGAACACGCGCCCAGATACGGTAAAAAAGCCCATAATTGACGATAAATGGATTGTGCTAAGGGTCTACGAGCAACGCACAAGCGCAGGGCTTGGCAGTTATTTGTCGGACACAAGCCACGACTACGAGGAAATGAGCTTTATGGCGACACAGGTCAGCGAACACGCGGATTTTTGTATACGAATAGAGGGCGACAGCATGGAGCCAAAAATCTGCGACAAGGACATTGTGTTTGTCAAAGCCGTGCCAAGGGTAGAGCCAGACAACGTAGGCATATTTGTGTACGAGGGCGAGGCATATTGCAAACGGCTTAGGCGCGACTACAAAAACGGCGTTTATCTGGAATCGCTTAATAAGGCGTTTGCACCTAAGCAGATTGCACAGCCCGAGGGGCTGCGTACTGTGGGGCTGGTTATTGGGATTGCGGAGTAGGCTACTTACGGCATCTGCGGCTTCACGCCCCACTCCGCAATCTTAATCCCATGCCGTTCAAATTCCGCAAGAATTGTTTTCCTTGCGCCGCTACAGGCGGCAAAATTGTTGCCTATTGTTTCCGTCCACATGCTTGCTCTTAGCTCCGCGCCGTAAATTCCCAACGCGCGCAAAAACACGGGGACTTTGGGCGTGGTTTTCATTTGCTCGGGTGTGCGTGTGTCCACAAAATCGGGGTGTTCGCCTATGGCGTGGGCGATTATTTCGCTTGCCCTTGCGATGTCGGAGCTGTACGACACGATTACGTCCACAAAGGACGAGGCGCGAGGGTTACAAAAATTGGAATTTTCGATTAGCTCCTTGTTCATCACGGAGTTGGGGATAATTATTCGGCTGTTCATAAATGTCCGCAAAACCGTGTGCCGCAGTGTAATGTCCTCGATAAAGCCCGTTATGTTCGCGCCTACAAGGTGTACCCTGTCGCCTACTTCAAATGGCTTAAAAACGGAAATAAACAGCCCATTAAACGCATTTCCGAGCGATTCCTGCGCGGCAAGGCCAATGGTAAGCGCGGCGATTCCCGAGCCTGCGAAAATGGGCGTGGCGATGTCCTGAAACCGCGAAAACGAACCTAACGCAAACGCAACCCCCACGACCCATATAATGGCAGAGGCTACATTTTTTAGAAATTTCGCGTGAATCGTACGCGAGGTAAAGCTACGTTGCCAAAATAAGCCAAATGCCTTTGCGACAATTAGCGTAATGAATATTTTGACGATAAATCGAGCTGTTTCCCATATAAAATCGGGGCTGTGGAATAAGTTTTCCAGCATAATCTACTCCTTACATACCCAAAACCGAAGCCAAAAAGTAAACGGGGCTATTCCAATAAATGGTTATTTCGTTGGTGGAATAGCTATCCGAATCGTCTACATAGCACATGGACGGCGGCTTGCCCAAGCAATGCTTTTTCCATGCGGCATCGTTTGTTCTTATGGCGTTTGCGTTTGGGCCGCCTGTCACAAGCCCTGGGAATGTCGCGCCTGCCGCTACGGTCGTTCGCAGGTGCGGATTTTGCAACGAATCCGTGCCGAAGCCCGATATATAGCTTTTCGACAGCGGGTTTCTTCCCAGCAAATAGTGCATATGCTCCATGGCGGCGTTCCTGTAATCGGCGCGCCGCTCCACGAGGCGGTCGTATAGCAATAGGTGCATTGCGTTGTTTGCCACATCGAGGTTGCTACCCCACCTAAAGAAGTTATTCAGCGAGGTTCCGTAAGGTTCGCGCGCGAAATTTTTCATTATTCGTTCACATTCGAGCCATAGCCTGCTTTTCATTTTTGCCGCGATTGCGGACGAAGCGTTCGGGTTGCGTAAATAGGCGATTATGCCGTAGGTGCCTACGTTCGCCCACCCTAAGCCTAAGTATATTCTATTTTTGGCATAACCATGCACTTTTTCGCTTCCAGTCGCGCCGAATAATTCGCAAGCCGCCCAGAATAGCTCGTCGTTGGGGTTTTTGTCGCCGTATGGGCCAGTGGAAATTCCCGGTGGGTTCACAAACCCGCGCATACCGCTGTTTTCTCTGCACCAAAGCCACGCGCGCCACGCGGCGGAAAGCAGCCGCTCCCTGCGTTCGGGATAAAAACGCGCCGCCATAGCCATTGTCGCGACAAAATTGGCAGTAGCTGTCAGCGACATGGGAGAAATAACCAGCTCGCCCTTTTCCTCGTGCGGCTTTTCGTGCATTGCGTTAAACGACCTGCAACTAACCTTGTGATACACACCGCCAGTTTTTTTGCATTGCATTTTCAAGAACCATTCTATTTCAAACCAGACCGTTTCCAGTAAATTTTTGTCGGGGGCGAGTTCATGCGCCAATAATAAATCCGCGACCGCCTTTGCCGCAGGGACAATATACCGCCCATAATCGCCAGCGTCATGCCAACCGCCCGAAACGTCCAGCCTTCTGTCAGTGCCGTAAACCGTGGCTAGTGAGTCGTGACACGGCGGGTGCGACCAAACGCCGCAATCTATCGCCACGCCGCATTTTTGGTAATTAAACATCTCCAAAAGCGCGGCGCGCAAGCCCTTGTACGGCTCGTCGTTAATCGCAAACGTATAAGAGGTGTCAGAGCCAGCCCTTACGAAAAATTCGCCGTGTTCGTTAAAATCGGAAAAATCCGCGACTCGTACCATGGAGGCGGAGGCGGTGTCGTAGATGGCCTCGCCGCACTCTCCGCGGAATACGGGCTTGTTTGTTTTTGTGCAGATTATTTCAAAGGTGAGGGGGGAGGTGGTGGGGGTGGATTGTGGGATAATGGCTTTTTTGGGGGTGGAGTTGGCTTTATAGCCTAGTTGGTTTATGTGGATTTTCATATATATGCTCCTGTCTATACTTGTGTAGAATTTCTTTTATAGCTATACATCTATATTCTCAAGGAAACCCATTAAATCGGATTCGCTGAACGACACCATCGACTACCGTAATATTGCAGGTAATGTATATATCTCCCAGTTCCCTGCGATATTGCCAAGCGTTTGGAAGCCACGGATTATCCGCATCAACGACAGCTACTGGTGTCCCATACAAGTCAAACACCTTTTCTGCCGTATCACCCACACGAAGCCCTCTCGCTGTTTCAAGCTCTGTGCCAAATACGTCTATAGCCATTATAATCCATTCATCGTCAAAGCCAATGTCCCAAAACGTCAATGTTATGCCGCCGAACGTAACTTCTTTGCTAGTAAAACCCGCATTATCTATGATATTTTCAGTATATTCTTCATTTTGGAAATTCAAAACAGCTTCGTCTAACGTCATGCCTAGGTCAAACCCTGCAATAAAGGAATCTACCTCGTGGACAATATTTTTACCCTTGTTAAAAATAAATTCTCTAGCCTGCTCTAAGTCTATTACATCGTGCAATACGTCCCACCCTGTAGGCTCTAATGGGTCAAATGTAGGTAGTTCTGCTTGTAAGGACGGCGGATATTCGCTATTCTCTGTGGTGGTTGTGTTTTTGACTGGAGTGCAGGAAACGACAAGTAACAGCATAAGTTTCAGAATTAAGATTTTTTTCATAGACCTAACTCCTATTGACGTAAAAATATACTATGGTTGTTTAAGTTGAAAACGGTACTGGGATTGTGCGGATTTTTGGTGCAAGGCGTGGGATAAGCAGGTAGTAAGGTGTTGTTTAAGTGGTTTTCTTAGGCAATGTCGCACGCTGACCAAAAATCGATGCGTGCTAGGAGTACGCAAGGTTTTTTGCGACGAAGTATTGCGGTAAAAAGACAAGTTTATTAGCTGTATTTAGGTTGTAAATTGGTATTAGTGTCAGTGGCATTTGCACTACCCCTTGCCAACATTATACACTAGCATCATGTATTATTCAAATTGCTATAATTCTAAATATTTTCACCGTAGGCTTGTAGGCCTGCTTTTTATTTTTACACGACAAGTACATGGAGCCAAAATGTGTAAATTAAACATAGATTTAGCGGATTTACGCGGATTGGCTCGTGGGAAAATCCGCGTAAATCTGCGTGAATCCGCTAAATCTGCGTTTAATCACCTTTTTAAGCCGAAGAAATTACACGCTTTTGCCGTCCATGTGTTTGTCGCGTTTATTTTTATACAGGGCTTGCTACAATACATTACAATATGGTACAGTACAGTGTGGAAGATAACGATAGTGTACAGTGTGTAAAGTCACACATGCAAAGAAAAATCGCCGAGGGCGAATCATCGCCAAGCGCGAATCAAAAAATCAAAAAAGCAGGAGGAACAAAATGAGTAAACAAAAAAGAAGCATTGTAACAATGGGTATCAAGCTAACGGCTGCCTTAGCTGTTATGCTCTTGTTATTCGCAAGCTGTACGCCACAAACGGAACAAGTGTCGCAAGTGGCACAATCACCACAAACAGAACAAGCGGTACAAACGGAACAAACAACGCAATCAGAACAAGCGGCACAAACAGAACAAACAACGCAATCTGAACAATCAGAACAAACGGAACAAACAGGACAAACCACACAAACAGGACAAACAGAACAAACAACACAAACAACGCAACCAGAACAATCACAACAAACCACCCCCACCCCCCTACCAGAAGGCTTCGTTTACGTAACAGATGCAGTCCCCGACGCTATCCTCGAAATCCGCTACTTCAGCACGTATAACTTTGTTGGGGCGCGTGTTGACGACTATCTCGCGCCGCGCGCCATTATCACCGAACCCGCCGCCGAGGCACTAAAACAAGTCAACGCAGAGCTACAGGCGCAGGGCTACGCAATCAAGGTGTTTGACACGTACAGGCCGCAGGGCGCGGTTGACCATTTTGTGCGTTGGGCGGCAGACCCAGACGATGTTGCCACAAAGGAATATTTTTATCCAGATATAGCCAAAGACCGCATTATCCCCGATGGCTACATAGCCGAGCGTTCGGGACATTCGCGGGGAAGCACAATCGACTTGACCCTTGTTGAGCTGTTGACGGGCAAAGAGGTGGACATGGGTACGCCGTTCGACTTTTTTGGGCTTGCTTCACATCACGAAACCGACCTTATCACCGAGGAACAAGCAAGCAACCGCCTAATTCTCAAGAATGCAATGGTGGACGCAGGCTTTAGGATTTATGACGAGGAATGGTGGCATTATACCCTTGACGACGAGCCATATCCCGACACTTTTTTTGATTTTCCTGTAAGATAAAGGATTAGAGGGTGAAAAACATGGTATCTGACATTTATACCGAAAAAAACGGAATCGCAGGAATCTTGTCCGAGGTCGAAAAAATCGGCAATTTCTGCGGACTACAGCACGCCCACACGGACAAGCTACGCTTGCTTGCGGAGGAAATGCTAGGGCTTACCGTGCGTTTGTTTTCGGGCATAGAGTATGAATTTTTTGTCGAAAGCAAGGGAAATACCTTTACGCTAAACCTAAAGGTAGACACCTTTGTAAACGGCGAGCAAAAGGAAAAAATGCTATCCCTTTCCAGTAGCGGAAAAAATGAAGCGGCTAAGGGATTCTTTGGCAAAATTACCGATGTTTTTGAAACGCTTGTCTTGAATGATGCTACGTACGACCAAGGGCTTGTTCCATATTATGACAGTATGGGGCTAATATCCTTTTTCTCGTTTACGGAATATCAAGACGAGATGAACACGCACGCCAAGCAGGAGCAATGGGACGAACTGGAAAAATCCATAATCGCAAGCATTGCTAAGGACGTAGTCATCGGCGTGAGGAATAATAAGGTAGAAATGATTGTAACTGCGGAATTTTGAGGGGGGATAACATGCTAGGTGTTCTTGTAGCCAACCAGGACAAGGCCGAGGGCGCGGCGTGGCGGTCGCAGGTAAGTAAGCGCGGATTTACAGCCCTGCCGGAGTGCGACAGCCTGTCCGAAATGGTCTATTTGTTGACACGAGAAAAGGTACACATTGTACTATGCGCGGCAAATTTAATTGACAATGAAGCCCTGCTTACGCTAAAAGCCACGGACATATTTTTTCCGCGTGTAAAGCTGATTATCGTGGGCGGCGACTTGCGTATATCGCCCATTTTGTCGAGCATTACGCGTGTTACGCTTATAAAAAGCGTTGATTCCGCCTTGAAAAATTGCATGACTGCCATTCCGCCCGAGGCTGTGTCCGATTCTGAGGAAATAAGGGAGCAAACCCTGCGATTCCTGCTAGGCAACCACTTTATGCCTAGCGAGGACGCGGCGGTTTTATTGTCACGCTCGTTTTTATGGGAACCAGGGTACGTCATTTTCAACATCGCCGTGGACGCATACCGCGAGGAAACCCTAAAAGCCCTAAAAAAAGCCGCTACAGAGCTAAAAATCACATATGTGTTGCCCTACGATAGGGACAGCTTCTGCCTAATACTGGATAAATCGCCTAGCAAGGAGCAAGCCGTTTCCATAGCAAACGAGCTGCGCCTTAGCTTGCTAAAGGAAACAAACGCCATGTTTTCAATCGGAATAAGCCGAATGAGAATGAAAACAGGCGACCTGGCCGTTTGCCGCAAGGAAGCCGCCCGCGCCTGCAACGCCACGCACGTATTCGGCTACAATAGCGTTATCCACGCCGACTGCCTAGGCACAAGCGACATAGAATACGCCTACCCCAAGCACAAGGAACAGCGGCTGATTGAGGCGACCATGGACGGCGATACGGAAACCGCCACCAAAATGCTGGACGAGATATTCGAGGTATTCAAGGCTCGCAAGGATTTAAAGCAGGGGCTAATCAACAAAATAATACTAGGTGTCATTGTTGGTTTAAATATTGCCGCGACATCAAGGGCAAACAGCCTTGAAAAAATGAACATAGACTCGCTGGCACTGTCCAAGCTGATGGCGGTAAAATCTGTGGACGAGGCGTACGCCTATCTCAGAAAGGGCATTTTCGACTTTGCCAGCGAAATGGATGCGATTACCGCTGTGTCGCAGGACGCGCTGTTTTATAAGCTAAAGGAGCTAAAAAGCGCGGGCGGCGGCTATGTTTCCGATTTTGCCGAATCGCTGGACACCACAAAGGCGTTTATCGCCGCCGCAATTAGGCGAAATGACGGCGGCGACGTGTTTGATTATTTTGATTGCGAGGTTTAAAAATGATACTGTTTAAAAACAAGCACGGCGAAATCCGCGCAGGGTGGGCGCTTGCCTTGATAATGGCAATTTATTATGCGTCTTGGTTTTGTGTAGCCGAGCTGACACAGGCTATCGCTTCTTTAGCGGTAAAAATCGGCGGAAGCCCCGACCTTGGCAACCAAATTCTCGCCGCCGTTTTTGGCACGGCATTATTTCGCGTACTCGCAGGCGCGCTTATGATTGGGCTTCTGTGGTTGATGTTCAAACTTGTCTATAATCGGCCGTTTGTACAAATTGGGCTATACAAGGCAGGATTCCTCAAGCAAATGGGCTTCGGCTTGCTTTTTGGTATCGCCGTAGCATCGCTAGTGGTTCTTATCCTGTTGGCGGTAGGCGCGGCACAGCTGACAGAGCTTAACCTCGCTAATATCTTCACTCCCGCCGTTTGGAATGTGTTCGTCATTTTCCTTTCCGTGGGGATTTACGAGGAAATTCTCACGCGGGGCGCAATGATGACCGTACTAAAAACCACACGCAACAAGTGGCTTATTGTACTTGTGCCGTCTGCAATCTTCGGGCTAATACACCTATTTAACCATAACATCGCGTTGCTCCCAGTTATCAATATCGCGCTTTTTGGCGTACTATTTTCCTATCTATTCGCGAAAACTGGCAGGCTGTGGGCACCCATAGGCCTTCACATCACATGGAATTTGTTTACGGGCATTATTTACGGTATGCCCGTAAGCGGTTCGAGCTTTGCTTCCCTTGCAATAATCGAGCTTACAGGCTCAAAGTGGCTTACCGGCGGCGCGTTTGGTGTAGAGGGCGGCGTGCTGTGTACGTTGGTTGTTGTTCTCGGGTTGGCGTATGTTCACTTTTTTGTTAAGCAAGCAGAGGGGTTCTGGGGGTTTGATAGTGGGCTGCCGTTGGTGCGTGGGGGCGGGAATGACTGATACAAAAGCGGCTTGGTAGCTTCGGCGAATTATCGGCGACTTATAGTCAGTCAAGCTACACGACAAACGCACGAAGCCGAAATGTGTGAATTAAACACGGATTCAGCGGATTTTCACGGATTTATGCGGATTCGTTCGTGCAAGAATCCGCATAAATCTGCGTGAATCCGCCTAAATGTAGGGGACGGATTTATCCGTCCCGAGATTACCTCGCTCTGCTTTAATGGACGTTGCCCGTCCCCGAATTGACGAACGTGCGTACCTCGGGACGGATAAATCCGTCCCCTACAAAAGGCTATCAAACACGGATTTAACGGGTTTACACGGATTACGCGGATAAAAAGACACGCTAGATAAAATCCGTGAAAATCCGTTAAATCCGTGTGAATCCCTTGAATCTCTTAAATCCGCCAAATTCGTGTTTGATTCACACATTTTAGCTTCATGCGTTTGCCGTAGCAACACCCCCACCACCAACCACTCAAAGAACAGGAACAACCTCCCTAAGGCTTCGAGGCGACATTCCCACCAAGCAAGCAGTAAAGTATTGCCTAAGTCGTTTTCCCAGACAACACCACACGCCGACCCAAACCTCCCCCCACGATTAACCGCAACCTTATACGCGAAAGCTGTCAAGGCTTCGCGGCGACATTCCCACCAAGGAACAGTCGGAGAAAAGGGGCGATGCCCCTCCCACCAAAGCCCCCCCACCAAAAACCGCCTCTCCCCCCGCGCCAACCAAACAAATCTCCGTGCCCAACGACCTTAAATCACTCTCCAAGCTAGCATATCCACGCTCTACATACTGCGCATCTTTTACGAGCGTTTCGCCCTCGGCGGCAAGCCCTGCAAGCACCAACGCCGCGCCGCAGCGTAGGTCATGCGCCGTTACTGTCGCGCCGTGCAGGCGTTCCACGCCCTTGGTTATGAAGGTTTTTTTGTCGGCGGTTAGACGAATGTCCGCGCCCATTTTGCGTAGCTCCTGTACGTGCTTGTAGCGTTCCTCAAAAATGGTTTCCGTGACCTCGCTCTGGCCGTCCGCGATAGACAGCGCGGCGACAAATTGCGCCTGCATATCGGTGGGAAAGCCTGGGTGAACCTTGGTCGTTATTCGCGGCACGGCGAGAAGGCGTTTTGGCGCGGCCAGCGACACGCAATTGTCGTCGGGGTATAGCTTGCACCCCATTTCCGTGAGGTAGGACGCAAACGGCGCGAGGTCAAAGGGTCTTACGTTCGCGAGCGTGATTTCGCCGCCTGTCATTGCCGCCGCGAGAAGATACGTACCCGCCACTATTCTGTCGGGCATGGTTTCGTGCGAGGCATGGGAATTAAGGCGGTCTACGCCTTTTATTACAATCGTTTTTGTTCCCGCGCCGCGAATATTCGCGCCTAGCGTTTTTAGGAATCTGGCAAGGTCTACGATTTCCGGCTCGCGTGCGGCGTTTTCGATAATTGTTTCGCCCCTTGCTTTCACGGCGGCAATCATCAGATTTTCTGTCGCGCCTACGCTCGCAAACGCCAGATTGATTTTCGCGCCCCTTAGCCCCTCTGTTTCGCAAAACAGCTTTTCCTCGGTTCTGGTAATTTTCGCGCCCATCAATTCGAGGCCGTGCAAATGCAGGTCTATGGCTCTTTCGCCTATACTGCAACCGCCTGGAAGCGCGAGATTTGCTCGCTTTTCCCTCGAAAGTAACGCGCCCAGGAACAAAATCGAGGAACGCATTTTTGTTGCACATTCATCGGGAACATCGTACTTTAAGCCCGCGCTGGAGCTTATTTTCAGCGTATTTCCCAAAAACTCGACGCTACAGCCGATACATTCCAAAATTTCCACAGAATCTAACACATCGGAAATGCGCGGACAATTGTGTATATAAACCTCGCTTTGGTTTAGGCAGGCGGCGGCAATAATCGGCAAAACGGCGTTTTTTGCGCCGCCGATTGCGATTTCGCCCGACAATCGCTGCCCACCTAAAATTTTGTACTGACGCATAGCCTTAACATCTCCCCAAGATAAAAGACATGTGGTAATATATGTATCACAGGCTGTAAACGTGAATTTTCGAGGAAGTGGTAAAAAATGAAAAAGCTCTATGTAATAGCAGGCGCGACCGCAAGCGGAAAAACCGCCGCCGCAATCGAGCTGGCAAAAAAAATAGACGGCGAGGTAATTTCCGCCGATTCTATGCAGGTTTACAAGGGCATGGACATCGGCACAGCCAAGCCGACACAGGAGGAAATGGCAGGTATTCCGCACCATATGCTTAGTATAATCGAGCCAGACCAGAGCTTTTCCGCCGCAGAATTTCAAGCGCGTGCCTATGACCTTATCGAGGAAATTTTCGCACGCAAAAAAGCCCCCATTTTGGCAGGCGGAACAGGCTTTTATATAAACGCCGTCATCTACGGCGCGCAGTTTTCAAATACCGCGCATACGCAGGAAGCCGCACTCCGCCAAAGGCTAGAGGACGAGGCTCGGCTTTACGGCGCGGAGCTTGTGCATAACAAGCTCGCCGCCGCCGACCCTGCCTACGCCGCCACTCTGCACCCCAACAATATAAAGCGCGTGGCGCGGGCGTTGGCGTATTGCCAGCTCACAGGCAAGCTATTTTCGGAGCATAACGCCGAGCAAAGGGAAAAAAAACTTGTCTACGATACCGAGCTTATTCTGCTTTCTATGGAACGAAAACAACTATATGAGCGTATAAACGCACGCACTATTAGAATGTTTGAGGCAGGGCTTGTAGAAGAAGTGCGTGGCTTGTTGGAAAAAGGATACGGCAAGGGGCTTGCGTCAATGCAAGGAATAGGCTATAAAGAAACGGTACAATTGATAGACGGCGAGCTTACCCAGGAGGAAGCGATTGCCAAAATTCAACAGGCTACTAGGAATTATGCAAAACGGCAGGAAACGTGGTTTAAAAACCAGCTTTAATCGAAATCACCATTAAATTTTTTTCCGCAAAACCAAAACATTCTGCCCGTCCCGATACTCGTACCTCACCTCGTCCATAATCCTCTTTACCATAAAGACACCTAGCCCGCCGATTTCGCGGTCGCTCGCGCTTGCCGTTATATCGGGGTCGGCTTTTTCTAGTGGGTTGTAGGGCGCGCCGCTGTCCGCAAACTCAATAACAATCTCGTCGCCCACCGACATACGCACGACCGCATCGCCGCTTTGGGGATAATAGGCGTACTTGGCGATATTGGAAAAAATCTCGTCCACAACAATCGCGAGCTTGTTTTTAATTTCCTGCGGACAGTCCGCGATTTCCGCTTCCACGAACGCCATGACACGCTCCATGTTTTCTAGCTTGGCTCCGATTATTAGTTCTTTCATTTGCCACCCCCTGTATACCGCAACGATAGCATAGTAATATCGTCGGCTTGCTCCGCGCCCTCGGCGAAGTCGTCTATTTCCTTTTTAATTAAATTGGTAAACTCGCTAAGATGCAGGTCTAAATGGTTGTTTGCTGTTTCCAATAGGCGCGGGTCGGAAAACAAGTCTTTCTCGTTGTTCATCGCCTCGGTTACGCCGTCCGTGTATAGGAATAGCTCGTCATTTGGCTGCAATAGTACCTCGTGCTGTGTGTATGACATGCCTTCCATGCCTGCGAGAATAAAGCCCGGCCTTGTTTTCAGCCAGTCAAAGCCAGCCTTTCCGCTACGCAGCAGCGGCGGATTATGCCCTGCGTTCACGAACGTAAATTTGCCTGTGGGAATGTCCAGATAGCCCAAAATCGCCGTAACAAACATATTGGCATCGTTATTTTCGCACAAAATGTTATTTACTGACTCAAATACTTCCTTGGGGCTTTTGCCCGATTGCGCGTTGTTTTTGATTAGCGTTTTGGCAATCACCATAAACAGCGCGGCGGGTACGCCCTTGCCAGACACGTCCGCCATTACTACGGCTAGGGTATTTTCGTCAACAAGGAAGAAGTCATAGAAATCGCCGCCTACTTCCTTTGCAGGCTGCATGGAAGCAAAAAGGTCAAACTCGTCATGGTCGGGATACGGCGGAAAAATGGAGGGAAGCATACTCGCTTGAATTTGTGTGGCTACGTCTAGCTCCGCGCCTATGCGTTCCTTTTCGGCGGTGATTACCTTGATATTTGTTATCATTGTGTTAAATGCACACGCCATTGCTTCCAATTCGTCGCCTGTTTTGATGTCTAGCTTATGCTCTAGGTCGCCTGCGCCGATTATTCCTGCGCCCTCGCTTAGCTCTATTATAGGCTTGGCAAGCCCTGCCGACAGCCTACGCCCCAAAATCGCACTTCCGTACAGGGTAAGCAGCAACGCCGCCACAAATACGCCCAGCGCGAACAAAATAACTCTATCTATGCCCACTACTGCCTTTCTAGTCATGCCGATAATGTTATTCTCACTGCTCAACGCAGGGGCGATTACCTCGTCTGCACTCATAACTACCGCCAGACTCCACGGCAACGCCGAAAGCGGCGCGTACGAAATCAAATAAAGCTCGCCGTCTATTTCTACCTGCCTAATATTGGTGCCGCCGTTTAGCATATCCGTCACTGTGTCCTGCGGCAGAAATTCCGCCACATTTCTGCTAATAACTGCGTTGTTCTCGTCTATGGTTACGGTGTCGGATATTATCATTTCCCCATGCTCGTTTGTGATAAACGCGTAGCCTGTTTCCCCTACCGTGGTTTCCACGACTATTTCGTTAAGAAATTCTAATAACATGCCTACGCCCGCCACGCCGTATATTCCGTTTTCGTCATAAAACGGCTTGGCGCAGGTAATCGTAAGCCCGCGCCCCGTAGCATCGGCGAAAACGTCCGTCCATATTAGTCCGCCCGTTTCCTTGGCAGACTGATACCAGCCGCGCGTACGCGGGTCGAACACATTAGTTTTTTTATCGGAATCCCCGTCCGCGGAAAGCGATACGCCGTCCTCTGTGCCGAGATATACAGAACGTACATAGTCTAGCGCGTCATGCTCAGAAATAAGAAGCTCGGACAAATTGCCCATTAGCCCTGCCGTGGCTTGCACCTCCGAAAGATGTACGCCCTCGGCAAGCCTAAGCTGTGCCACGGTAATACCTGCGTTGTCGGCGTTTGGAAAGTCCACCGAGCGCGGCAGATAGTTATGTGGATTTGACACGACCTCGCTCGAATTATAGGCTATTCCGTCTATCATTCTCACTACGGCGGTTAGCTTTTGGTCGCTTATGGTGGCGCGGTTGTCCGCGAGTGTCATAAGAGCGCGCTCCATTTGTGTTTCTAGGGCATCTCTGCTATCCCTAGCCGCCGCCGAGCCTAGCTCGCCGCTAGTGGTAACCAAGCTGTCACGCATAACGACAATACACGCTACCGCCGCCAAGCATACCGCCAACGCCGCCACGATAGAGCTTATTAGCACCTGCTTCTGGATTTTTTTGAAAATGGAACGCTTCATGGTTAAAACTCCTTATTTAGTAAGAATATTGGAACGCGGATTTTCGCTTCGTGCGTTTGTCGCAGGGTGGTTGTAGGGGACGGATTTATCCGTCCCGAGATTACCTCGTTCTGCTTTAATGGACGTTGCCCTCCTCGAATTGACGAACGTGTGTACCTCGGGACGGATAAATCCGTCCCCTACAAAAAACCTGCAAGTTCCTTTAATTCGTGGTTTAACAAATGATTTATTGAACACGGATTTAACGGATTTTCGCGGATTTGGCGGATTGGCTTGTGGTAAAATATATCGCCGTTTAGTCATTTGCGTGGACAAAATCCGTGAAATCTGCGTAAATCCGTTAAATCCGTGTTATAACACACTTTTTTACGTCCGTACCTCTGACCTGCCTCGCTCCCTCTGTGCCTCTGTGCGAACTCCTGTGTGAAAATCTTTTAACCTAAATAAAGAAGCTCTACACTTTACCTAAGTTTATTATTTGTCAAAAAGGTTTTCACACAGGAGTTCGCACAGAGGCACAAAGCAGAGGGCGAGAGGCACAGCAGAAGCACGAACGAATCCGCGAAAATCCGTTAAATCCGCGGAAATCCGCGTTCCATGCCTTTAAAATTCGTTAAATACGCGTTTCATTGTTGCTTCTAGTCTGTCCGTTTTTTTAATCTCTGCCAAGGTAGCAAGCCCCTTGTAAAATATAACATTCTCGCAGGTGCTACCTAGCGGGTCGAAGCCGCAGAATTTGTAGCCTGCGTTTTGTAGCGCGTTAAAGCCTGTTATGGCTGATGGGTGGTTTATGTTAAGTAGGACAATGGAGGTCGCGCCGTCACGTTCTAGTGCGGAAAGCGTGGAATCGTCGAAGTGTAGAATTTGAGTATATAGGACTTTGTTGTGTTCGTCAAAGTTTTGTTGTAGGGAGGGGGATTGACCGCCCTGCATATCGTGGGGAGTGCTTGCTTCTACACTGCAATCCTGCGGAACTCGGGACGGACAAGTCCGTCCCCTACAGGGGGAGCTTGCCTCCGCCATACAACAAACCACCACACCAAGCTCTCCATACACCCCCTCCGCCATAGCATGAAGCCCAACGGGTATATACAGCACGCCGACATCTTTCACCGCTTTATTTGCGACATATACGGCTAGTGAGTTTTTGTCATTAGTGGGAATGGGCTTGTTTATGCCGTCCTTTACGCCGAGCAGTAGGCCTGTGGGCGTAAAGCCTAGCTTTTCCAGAATATGCTGTACGGCGGCGCTGTCTGTGACTACCTTTGCCTTGACGGCAGGTACGTCACGCCCACGCAGGGTGTCGCGTACATGCTCAAGCAACGCACTGGCTACGCCCTTCCCCAAAAAGGACGGCATAACAGACAACAAACACATAACATTAGGGGCGTTGCCCCTTTTCTCCGACTGACCTATGGTGGGAATATCGCCTCGAAGCCCTAACAGCGTCCTATCACAAGACGAATCAGGACAAAACAAATCCCGAGTTATTCCCATAGCTCCAGCCAGCTCGCCCTCACTCACCGCCACAAACAGCTCATATTTGCCGCTGTTCCGCAAAAAATCAGGCTCGTACATATTTGCAACATAGTTGTTACGTCCGCGTACCTGTGCAAAGCAGTCTGCTATACGCTCGAAATCGCCGTCGGCGGCGGCTCTTATACAAAAGGGCTTCTCATAGTAACACGACAAGGCTATTCACTCCAAAGGTTTGTCTGTAGTAAATGACATTCGCGGCCTGGACTATGTATTTCATGCCCATAAGCTCTATGCTTTTTTCAATGTCATCAGCTATATTTTTTTCATAATATTCTATGGCGTTAAAGCTGTCGCCTGCGTTACGTATACGCAGAATAATTGTGCCGTCCCTATCGGTTTTTTCCTCAAGCGGATACAGCAAAAATAAACGCACCGATATTGAGAAATTATTACGCTTATTGTGGTTAATAATTAGTACAATTAGCTCCTCAAGCGACATTGATATTTGCATTGCCTGCTTAGGCGAAACGCCGTTTTCCTCACAAAACGCGCTGATTCGCTCGGCGGCTACGCTTGCTTGCTCTATTTGGCTATCTACAGAGAAGGAAATATACCGCCCGTCACGCTCCAATCGGCTATTTTGCAGTAACGGAATAGTAAGCGCCCTGTTTTTGTGCTTGACTGCAAGCAACGCGGCAAATAGCACCACTAGCGTACCCGCGCTGGAAATAGGGAACGCCGCCCATATTTGGTTTATGCCAAAAACCGCCGCTAGGGTATACGCACCTGCACAAATAAGCGCAAGCTCCTGCAAAAACGGTATGATATTAGCCAAAAACATATGCCTGGTGGCGTTGTAATACGAGGACAGCACAGACGCGTTAAGCAACAGCACGATATACACCGCATAAAACGGCATGGCATACGCAAACAACGCCTTATCGTCAGTAAGCCCAAACGCCGCCGCAATTTGATAACGGAATACGCAAAGCACAATGCCGATAGCAAGCAACAGCGAATTGCCGTAGATTAGCACGGATTTCATGGTCTGCTTTATGCTTGTGGTGTCCTGCTCCTCGTGGAAAACGCCTACTAGCGGTACGAGGGTCTGCGAAACGCCGTTGACCGCCGCCGTTGTAAACCGCTGTAGCATAGCCACCACGCCATACACCGCCAGCGCGCCGCTTCCGCCTAGGCTTAGGAACAATGCGTTTAGCAAAATTGTACGTATGAGCATATACAGGCGCGACAGCCCAAGAGGGCTACTGGCGGCAAGCATTGGCAAAAGGTACAGCTGCTTAAACCTAGGCATTTTGAATGTGAAATACTTGCGTAGCCGTAGCATGGAAGCCGCCAGCCCCACAAGCGTGCCGATAGCTTGCCCCAACGCAATGGCAGAAATGCCCAAAACGCGGATAAGTAACAAGCTCGCCACAATAGACACCGCCGACATGGTAACGGTCATCAACAGCCCGATTTCGGGTCTGCCTACCACCTTACTGAAATACAGCGGAATATAAGCAAACATAGTAACAAAGGCATATGACACAAAGTACGTGTAATACACCGACAGCTCGGGGCTTATTTCCCCTGCCACGAGTGTAAGCAGGGGGATTTTTAACACCAAAAGCACAGCAGAAACAGCCACCGCCACGGCAAAGGTGACGACCAAGGTCGCGCTGTATACCTTGTCTACGTTGTCCAGCTCGTCCTTGGCGATAAAGCCAGAGCATAAAATCTGCGCGCCGCTAGGAAGCGAGCCAAAAAACGATGCCGCCAAAAACAGCGGCGAGCATAACGCCATAATCGCAAGCCCATCACGACCAAAATACGCGCCTGTAAGGCTAGTGCACACAATAGGCCCTACGACCGACACGAGCAACGCCAGTATGTTAAGCGTGCCTTGCTTGCGTATTATTGACCTTATAAAACTTCCATTGTCCTCCATTATGCAAAGGACAATATATCCGAAAAGCCAGTCATCTCGAATACTTCCATAATGTCGCTTGATACGTTACTTAGCTTCATGCTTGCGCCCTTGCCCTGCGCTTCCTTTTGTCCCATGAGCAATACTCTAAGCCCTGCCGACGATACATAGGCGAGCTTGGAAAAGTCCAGGACTACGTCCTTATTTTCGCCGAATACTGGAAGAAGCGTGTCCTGTAGCTGTGGCGAGGTAGCAGTATCTAGTCTGCCCTCTAGTGTAAGAATTAAAGTACCGTTTTCTGCTTTTTGGGTAATTGTCATTTTTATTCTCCTTTTTTAATAGTTATCTTAATAGCATTTGGTCTAACGCCGTCATGCCTAAAACATTTACTACGTTTTCGGACGGGCTTTCTAAGTAAAAGCTGCCGCCGCCTGCCTTTGCTTTCTTGTAGAACATCAAGAGAACCCTAAGCCCGCCAGAGCCTATGAATGTGACCTGCCGCATATTAAGAACCATATTCGGGCAGCTTCCTAAAAATTCATGCTCTAGCTTGTGTTGAAGAATATTTGCCTCGTTGGCGGATATTCGCCCCCTTAAATTGAATTTGCGGCCTGCGGCGTGAGATTTGTCCAGTGTCATGGTAAAATCGTCCATGATAACCCTCCTATTTTATAGTTCGTACAACACCCTAACTAAAAATTCGCAAAACCGTACATATGACGAATACGAAAATCTCTCGTCTGGGCTGTGTCCTGCTTCGATATTCGGCCCAATCGAAATAAAGTCGGCATTAGGCATTTTACCAGAAAACAACGCACATTCCAACCCTGCATGAACAGCCTCTACGGACGGCTCCCAGCCGTACATGGCACGGTGGACTGCCACCATTTTAACACGAAGCGGCGAATCCTGCTTGTACGGCCATGGCGGAGTTTGTGTGCCTACGTCCATTTGCACGCCTAGCAATGCCGCCGTTGCTTGCATTTGTTCCAGTGTCGCGTCTAGCTCCGACGGCACGGAGCTGCGCGGATATATCGACATGCTTACCGTGTCCGCCGAGGTGGTGATTACGCCCAAATTGCTTGACGTTTGCACAAGCCCAGCTATGTCCGCGCTCATGTAAATAACGCCGTTGGGGATTTGCATAATGGTATTTAACACACGCGCGGTGGATTCGGCAGTCATAACCTCGCCGCTGTCCTGCGGTACAAGCGAAATAGACATGCTGTCCTCGCCGTATTCGGCAAAAATGGTAAGAAACGCCGCCTCGGCTTGCTTTATAGCGGAATTAACCGTGTCAAAATCGTCCTCGTTAAAGGCAATCACCGCCGTACATTCACGCGGAATCGCGTTACGCGCCGTGCCGCCGTCTATGGACGATAAATAAAATTCCGCGCCGATTCGGTTTAGGGCTTGTGCCATTAGCACGTTCGCGTTTGCGCGCCCTCTGTGAATATCTACGCCAGAATGACCGCCCACAAGCCCTTTTACTTCTACTGCATACGAAGCAAAGCCGTCTGGAAGCGGCATATATTCCACGGGCGCGGACAGCTCCACATCGGCAGAGCCTGCACAGCTTACGGTAAGCACGCCCTCCTCCTCCATGTCTAGGTTAATAAAGCGCGTGCCTGTAAGCAAGGAAACGTCAAACGCCGCCGCGCCAGTCATGCCGACCTCCTCGTCTGTGGTGATTACGGCTTCTATGGGCGGGTGGGAAATGTCAGTAGCTTCCAATATAGCAAGAATAATAGACAAGCCCACGCCATTGTCCGCGCCTAGCGTTGTTTTTTTGCTAGACGTTACCCAGTCGCCCTCCATAACGGCGATAATCGGGTCTGTAGAAAAATCATGCTCTACATCTTGGTTTTTTTGGGCGACCATGTCCATATGCGCTTGCAGAATAACTGGCGGCTCGTTTTCGCGCCCAGTAGTACCTGCTTTTTTGATGAAAATGTTTAACGCGGTGTCCTGCACAACCTCTAAGCCCTGTTGCACTGCGAAGTCTGCCAAATAGTCACTAATCGCCTGCATATTGCCAGATGCGCGCGGTATTTTGGACAGCTCCTTGAAATGCTCAAACGCGCTTTCCGCTACGTTGTTTTCGGGCAGTGGGGTGAGTATGATTTCCTCGGGGGGTTCTGTGGGGGTGTCGGTGGGGGTTTCTGTGGGTGTGTCGGTTTGTGTGGTGGGTGTGTCGGGGGTTGTGTCGGCAATCGGTGTGCTTGGGGTTTCGTTTGGTGTGTCGTTGGTGGGATTACGCTTTGTACAGCTTGCAAAAAGGGCTAGGGCTAGTACAGCTAATAGCATAACGGTGATAACCGTAGGTAGACAGCCTTTACTCATAATAATCACTCCTTAATTTCAAGCTAGTTAAGCTCAAGCTCGCCAAATTCAAGCCCTTCGAGGTCAAGCCCGTCAAGGTCAAGCTCGGCAAAATTGATTACCTCGTAGTCCTCGGGCAGGTCGAATGCGTTGTCTGGCACGTTTTGGTCTAGCGATAGGAACGCCAAATCCTCTGTTCCGCTATCTGCAAATCTACGCAGGCCTGCAAGCTCGCCGCTTTCTACGTCTACAAAGAGCCATGTTATTAGGCCAGTTGAGTCAATATATTGGTCGTAGGGTAAAATTTTTCCGTTAAATTCGGCTTCGCCGCTTACTAAATAGCTTACCTGACTGGAGGAAAATACAAAGCTCGGGGCTTCGTCCTGCACAATCATCATAACTCGGTCGGCATCGCTTATGCCGTGGTTTCTGCCGTCACGGAAAATCATTCGCGAGGTATCGCCGTTACGCTGTGTAGCCGAAACAGCGACCATGCCGTCCTTAGCAAAAACCTCCACATCTATGACATCTGTTGTGCATGTAAAGTGGTATGTGTCGCTCATAAGAATGTCGAAGAATGGGGTTGATGGTGGGTTTTCAAGAATTATTGTTGGTTGCTGGTCGGGGTCGGTGGTGGGGTCTGCGGCTGGGTCGGCGGTGGTTTCCGTGGTGACTTCGGGGGCTTCTGTGGGCTGTTCGTCCTTTTTTCCACAGGCGGCAAGCATTGCTACCATAAGCACCATAAGCAACGCCAGTAATAGTCTTTCTAATCTGTACATCTTTTTCATACTGCAACTCCTTTTTTTTGTTGTTGTTCACTATATAGCCGTGGTGTATTAGTTGATTAAACACGGATTTGGCGGATTTACGCAGATTTACGCGGATTCTTTCGGGCTTAGCGGATTTTCGTGGATTTTCGTAAACTTTACCACGAGCCAATCCGCGTAATCCGTGAAAATCCGTTTAATCCGTGTGAAGCCCTTGAATCTCTTAAATCCGTGTTACATCGTTGTTGTTATATTGCAAGGTCTGTGTAGGGGACGGTCTTGACCGTCCCGAGGCTACCTCGCTCTGCGTTAATGGACACTAGCCTACCTCGCATATATTACCTGCGTACCTCGGGAGGGGCAAGCCCCTCCCCTACAATTCCGTTAATATTCACTCTATAGCTTCGCAAACTCCCGACCTATTTCCTCAAGCTGTTCCATGGATATATTAGCCTGCGGAAATTTCTGGATTGCACGCAACGTCATACCGTACGCGAGCTTCAACTGCGGGCTTTCTGTAAACCCAGGCAGTACGCGCTCCAGTATAGCCGCCGCGTTTTGGTTTGCTACGATATATTTTATTTTTGTATCTAGTGTAATTTCTGTTATTTCTGTTTTTTTATTCCTATTTAATAGCTTGTCTAAAAGTCCTCTCCTTTCGGGCTTGGGCTTATTTGCCCTTGCTTGTGCGTCGCCCCATAGCGTGTAGTTGAGCTTTTCATACCGTTCCTCTAGCTCGGGAAAGAAAATCGCCTCGCACGTAGCCCTTGTCATTGTTACTATGCCCTCCGCCAGACCCATTTCTATACCGCCGCAGCCGATTAACGCAAGGCTAAGAAACATAAATGTTTCACAGTCGTATTCTAAAGCATTTAGTGTTTCCTTGTCGAGTGTTTCAAAATATTCCTGCATAAATATTTCCCATACGCGCAAGGACTGCTCGGGCGACATGGCGTTGGACAAGCCGTCGACATGCTCGTCTATTCTTGCGCCTGCCTTGCCAGGGAAGCCTGAAGTCATGTAAATGCTTGCGACATCTATAATGGGGTGTCCAAAGCCTGCCGTACCCATGTCGATAAGCAGCATTTCGCCGTTTTGCAACATTACGTTGTTGGCGTTTAGGTCGCTGTGGACAAAGCTCGCGCGCTCGGGCAGGCTTTCGACTATGCGAATACAGCCGTCCGCCTGCTCCTGTGAAATATTGCCCTTTTGCAACGCACGCTTAAAGCCCTCGCGGCATTTTTCCTTCGCGCTTGGAAAGCCTGTGCCTGTAACGTCAACGGTATGCGCCTTTTTTGCCATTTTTGCGTATTCCTTGGCGTAGTATTCCAATTTTTCGGGTTCTTTATTTATAAGCGCGGCCACCGTGTCGGCGTTGAGCATTTCAAACACTAGCCCTAGACTATCGCCGCATTTTACCACATCATAGGAAATAGCGGTAGGCAAGCCAAGCATAAAGGCTTGCTGCGCGTAGCTGCGTTCCTTTTCTATTTCCGCGAGCGGCATTTCTGGGCGAAACACCTTGATAATGGTGTCCTTGTCTAGGCGGTAGACCGCTCCCTGTCCGCCCTGCCCTATTTTAACACAGCCGTCAATGGACACAATACGTCTGGCGCGGCTTGCTTCAAGCATTTGTGCGAAGCCAGTCACTTCTAAAACCTCGTACACCTCTTGGCTTACGTTTATGGCTTTTACTGGATTCGGCTCTTTTTTGAGCATAGCCAATAACACGCGTAGACCCGCACTGGATATATATTCTAGGCTTTCTAGGTCAAAGACTAGGTTCTTATGCGCGGCTTCACATGCCGTAACGCAGTAGTCGGTTAGCTCCGCCGCATTGTCGGAGTCTACCTTGCCGCCTATGGTTAGGGTTAGGGTGTCGTTGGTTAGTGTGCTTACAAAATTTAACTTTTCCATGGAATTACCTCATTTCTTTAAAGCATGGGACACGGAGTTTTAAAGGCATGGAACGCGGATTTTCGCGGATTTGGCGGATTTTCGCGGATTTTTTTCGAGGGTGTTTTTTAAAATCCGTTAAATCTGCGTTTCATTGCCTGCTATGCCACGTTCCCTCTGCTTGTGCCTCTGTGCGAACTACTGTGTGAAAAAATCTTTTAAACTAGAGAACGAGGCTTTACACTTTACCTAGGTTTTTTATTTGTCAAAAAGATTTTTTCACACAGAGGCACAGAGGCACAGAGGGCGAGAGGCACAGCAGAAATACGAGCAGTACGTTAGTTTTTAATTACACGGATTTAAAAACACGTCCGAACGAATCCGCGAAAATCCGTTAAATCCGCGTAAATCCGCGTTCCATAATCTTTTAAATCCGTGTTCCTCTTTTTCGCACTAGCTCCCACTTTTCGGCAAATACGGAATCATTGATGTCGCCAATGACTGTATATTTCTAGTCTGAATCAGAATTGTACCCTTGCCGTGAAATTCGTTTACTAGCCCCTCGCCTGTAGTAAAGCCAAATGTACCCGAGGCTACCCGAATATCGTAATCCAACGAAGCACTCCACGCGACTACGTGGGTATTGTCTACTATATATTTTCGCGTGCCGTCCAGCTCTATTTCCTGCAAATCGCCGTAGCTGTTCACTAGCATACTGCCAGTACCGCGCGATTCCATGATAAAGAAGCCGCCAGTGCCGCCAAATAGGGCCTTGCCTATGGACTGCCGCTTTATTTCGTAGGACACCGCTCCGTCACACGCCAAAAACGCGCCGTCACGAATACGCCACTGGCTTTCGCCTAGCCTTAGCTCACGCACCGCGCCAGGCAACGCAGGGGCTATAGCAATAACCGCGCCATCGCGTTGACCCGTTGCGCGAGTGATAAAAAAGCTCTCGCCGCTAACAAGCGAACGCCCGACAGCCTTTACAAGCCCGCCAAGCCCTCCGCCGCCGCCGCTGTTCATCTTGCCCTCTAGCGTAATATCGCCGCTATGGTGTACCATGCTTCCGCGTTCTATTTGTATTTCCTCTCCCTGCGAAAGGGTAATTTCTACCAGCGGAAACGCCGTGCCTTGAGTTATTTTGTAATTCATTTCTATTCCTCCATTTTTTTGGCTCGCCTTCGGCGATTTTTAATGTGCGAATTTACTCTGTCAACTTCATTATTTTATGAAATATATCCGTATTATCATAAAACCCTGCAAAATGGTCTGCGCCTACGCCTGTAGCGTACACAGGCACAGGAAGCGCGGAGTGTGAAGTAGTAGACCACCCAAGCCCCGCCCTATTTGCCAAAATGCGTGTAATGGCAAGCTGAAACGGCTCGTACTGGTTTGCGGCATATTCTGCCAAATATGCCTCCGATTGGTTGTCGCGCTCGGCATAGGGCAGCATACTTAATTCGTAGGCGGCGCGTAGCTTTTCTACTTCTCGCTCGGTAAGCAAAATCGCTGGCTCGGCATAGCGGCTTTCATTCGTAGGCAAGGTAAGCCCATATAGCCCCTCTACGTCCCACATTGCTTGCTCGAAGGGCGTTTGAGCTTCACGCCATTCTGCGACATAATAGGACGAGAAACGCGTAAGCGATACATGCTGGTTGGCTAATACTGACAGAAAAGTGTCGTAGGCGGTTAAATTGTAGCCGTTGGACAAGCCGCCTGTTTCGTGGTCGCCTGTGACTATTATTAGTGTTTCCTCGGGGTATTTTTCTTGAAATTCTAAGGCTACAGCCACAGCCGCGTCTAGCTCGCGTATTTCCCAAATAGCGGTCGCCGCGTCATTGGCGTGGCAAGCCCAGTCGATTTTGCCGCCCTCTACGAGCATAAAAAAGCCTGTGTCGTTGGTTAATACGTCTATGCCAGTGCGTACAAAGTCGGCGAGCTTTAGGTCGCCGTACTGGTCGATGGCATACGGCAGAGCCGCATCGCCGAAATCGTCGTCCAGCTCGGGGGAAATAGCAATAATTTTGCCGCTATCGGCGGTTAGTGCCGCGATTGCTTCATAGGTGTCTGCCACGGTGTAGCCCGCTTCCTCTGCGAGCTGCCATATGCTTGGCGCGCCGTCCTCGCCGTAGGGCTGTTTCAAGCCGCCGCCGCCGAAATAATCGAAGCCGCTCGCCACAAGGTCTAGGGCTATATCATAATAATTCCGCCTTGTCATTCTATGCGCATAATAGGCGGCGGGCGTGGCGTGGTCGAGCGACACGCTTGTGATAATGCCTATTTTATAGCCCTTTTGTTCCTGCAATATTGTGGCAATCGACGGATACGGCTCGCCGAAGGGGTCTACGCCAAGCGAGCCGTCAAGTGCCTTAACGCCCGAGGCAATCGCCGTGGCCGCCGAAGCCGAATCGGTAATAAACTTAGACGCGTCCTGCGTGGCGGTCAAGCCGGTGGCAGGGAAGTGTACAAAGGACGGAAACAGCGGAATAGGCGGATTTTCGGGGGTTGGGTCTTTTTGTGTACCTGTGAAATCGTAGTCTATTGTACCCATAAAGTTTGCGTAGGCGGTTACTTGTGGTAAGCCCATGCCGTCGCCGATAAACATGAATATGTATTTCGGTGGGGTTTGGGGGGCTTGGGTTTGGAGCTGTGGGGTTTGGGGTTGGGCTTGGTCTTGTGTTTGGGAATTGCCTTGTGCTTGGGTTTGTACTTGGGTTTGTACTTGGTTTTGTGCTTGTGCTTGGTCTTGCGTTCTGTCTTTTGTGCAAGCGGAAATTGAGGGTAGAATTAGCAGTAGCGTTAGTAATAATGCAAGTAGTGTGCGAGGTGTTCTTTGGTTTGGTCTTTGGTTTTTCATGTGATTTCTCCTTTTATTTATATATTTTTGTGGTGCTTTGTATGGACAGCTTCTTTGTGGAGCGATTTATGGAACGCGGATTTTCGCGGATTTGGCGGATTTTCGCGGATTTTTTCGGGCGTTATATTATATATGGGTTTGGTGGATTTTTTCGGATTCGTTCTCGCTTCTGCTGTGCCTCGTTCCCTCTGTGCCTCTGTGTGAAAAAATCTTTTAACTAGAGAATGGAAGTTATACGCTTTACCTACGTTCATTATTTATCAAAAAGATTTTCACACAGAGGCACAGAGGCACAGAGGGAGCGTGGCACAGCAGGCGATGAACGCGGATTTTGCGGATTTTAAAGGCAATGGAACGCGGATTTACACGGATTATGCGGATTTTTTTCGGGCGTTATATTATATATGGGTTTGGTGGATTTTCATGGGTTTTCGTAGGGGACGGATTTATCCGTCCCGAGGTATGCACGTTCGTCATTTCGGCGAGGGCAACGTCCATTAACGCAGAGCGAGGCAATCTCGGGACGGATAAATCCGTCCCCTACATAAAACGTGCAGATTTTGCCGTTCGTGCGTGTTCCGTGCCTTTACATGTATTAAACCTCGAACGAATCCGCGTAAATCCGCCAAATCCGCGAAAATCCGCGTTCCATGCCCTTAAAATCCACGCCCTATATATTTTTCAACATCTTCAACCTATTAGTATCATCAACACGGCTATATTCTATATCGTCCATAATGTTGGAAACAATAAACAGGCCTAGCCCGCCTATTTCGCGTTCCATTAAATCGGGCGAAAGGTCTGGCTCCTCGGCATCTAGCGGATTAAACGGCTTGCCGCCGTCGCTTATTGTTATCGTAAACCTTGGGGCTTCAAAGTCAAAGGTAATTTGAATTTCGTGCTCGCCCCCATCGTCATAGGCGTATTTTACTATATTAGAAAAAACCTCGTCCATGCACAAGCATAGGTTATTCCGCGCTTCTGCGGGGATATTTAACCTTTCGCAAAGTGTGTCAAGCTCATTAAAAATTGTGTCTAATTCGTCTAAATTGTTTTTTACTAGCATTTATTAGCCCCCCTCCTTTTTAAAAACTTACTGACCTTCCCTTTTTTTGACTCGCCTACGGCGATTTATCAAGTGCGATGCTGCCCTTCCCTCACGCCGCGCCCAACAACGGAATACGCCAACGTCAAAAGGATTATTTTTATATCCAACAAAAAACTGATTTTCTGTGCGTATAAGCCGTCTAGCGCGGCCTTTTTTTCTATGGGAAGCTCGTCGCGTCCGCTTATTTGTGCCAAGCCAGTAAGCCCCACTGGTACGCTGTTCGCGCCGTATTTTTCGCGCTCGGCGATTAGGTCGTCCTGGTTCCACAGCGCAGGGCGAGGCCCGACTAGCGACAGCTCACCCTTTAATATATTAAGCAGTTGCGGCAATTCGTCAAGGCTCGATTTTCGCAAAAAACGACCCACTGGCGTAATAAAGGCGTGCGGATTTTGTAACAAATGCGTTGGCACGTCCTTTGGCGCGGTGGTGTACATGCTACGGAACTTGTAAATGGTAAAAAATTGCTTGTTTGTTCCGTATCGTTTTTGCAGGAAAAATACAGAGCCGCGCGAGGTGGCTTTTACAATAAATGCCAACAGCAAAAACACTGGCAACCAAATAGGCGCGGATAAAATCACCGCGAGCAGGTCAAATGTGCGTTTGAATCCGTAGGTTTTCAATGGCTAAGCTCCTTACACGAGATTTATGGAACGCGGATTTAACGGATTTTAATCCATTAAGGAAGCCCTCACGCTCTCCCCAAATTCAACCTCCCCACACAAAAAATCATCATTATCCCGAGCATATACAAGGCTTCCGAACAGCTTATTTACTACTGGCAAGCCCATAAAAAGCCTAATCAGCCAGTTAAAAATCTTGGTAGTATATGTCTTTTTTCCCAACGCTTGCCTAATCAACACCACTAGCTCCGTAGTATTTACCCATTCCCTATTTTGGGGCAGGTACACGCCCCTGCTCCCATTTTCAATAAGCCGCAACAAAAACGCACACAAATTGTCTATAAAAATCATGCTGCGCTTGTTTGGCACATCGGGAAAAATCGGCGTATGCTTGGCGAGCCTTACTAGCCTTGGGAAATTGCCCTTACAGCCTGCACCGTAAACCATCGGCGGACGTACTATGCAAATCTTGAAATTGCCGCTTTCTAGGGCTTGCAACTGTTTTTCGGCTTCGTATTTGCTTTGACCGTAAAAATTCACCGCCGAACTACCCCTCGTGACGACATTCCCACCAAAGTCCGCCGAAGTCACAAGCGGCGAAGCCGCCGCCATTGTACTTAAAAAAACAAACTGCCCCACACCGTCCCTTTTCGCTTTTTTGGCTACTTCTACCGCCAAATCGCAATTTACAGCAAAATACACATCACGCGGCACTTTTTTAGGCGAAACATGCGCGATTCCTGCACAAAACAAAACCGTATCAAAACTGGAAAAATCAACGCCTTTCCAACTATCGCCGCGAGAGCTAAGGCCCGACACCTCAAAACCAGTGCCAGAATTTTCCACATCAGACCTTGCCGCAGCAAACCTCACAAAGCTCCGCCCAATATAGCTACCCTCACCAAAAACAAGCACCCTGCACTGTCCCTTATTCATACTCAACATCACTCACATATTCTGGCACAAAATGTTTTATAAATTCGTACACGCCGCCTATTTCC
Source organism: Defluviitaleaceae bacterium (assembly GCA_009777845.1). GTDB lineage: Bacteria > Bacillota > Clostridia > Lachnospirales > WQUN01 > WQVC01. The sequence goes on along the minus strand of WRLD01000012.1, from coordinate 27,200 downwards.
CCTGTTTCTATTTTGCCGACTAGCTCGTCAAATTTTTCGCACACACGCGGCTTTACCACAAATATTTTCTTGTTGTCGGTTTTTGCCAAGCCCTCCTCGTTAAGCAAAAGCTCCTCGTACAGCTTCTCGCCAGGCCGCAAGCCCGTAAATTCTATTTGTATATCTACCTTCGGGGTCAAGCCTGCCATTCGTATTAGGTTTTCCGCCAAGTCTACGATTTTTACCTGCTCGCCCATGTCGAGAATAAATATCTCGCCGCCCGCCGCCATTGCGCCTGCTTCCAGCACTAGGCGCGAGGCTTCCGTGATTGTCATAAAATAGCGAATAATCTCGGGGTGTGTCACAGTCACAGGCCCGCCTGCCTCTATTTGCCGCCTAAATTTTGGTATTACACTGCCATTTGAATCTAATACGTTGCCAAAACGTACGCATACAAATTCCGTAGTTGCCCCATTCATACCTAAGGTAACAAGCTCCGCAATACGCTTACTTGCCCCCATCACATTCGTGGGGTTCACCGCCTTGTCGGTAGAAATCATCACAAACCGCTCCACGCCAAAGCGTATGGCGGCCTTTGCGGTAAGATACGTGCCGATTACGTTATTGTCAATCGCAAGCCGCGGACATTCCTCCATTAAAGGCACATGCTTGTACGCCGCCGCATGGAAAACAACCGAGGGCTTAAATTCCTCAAAAACCTCATTAAGCCGCGCCTCGTCCTGCACCGAGCCTATTCGCACAGCGGTCTTGTACCGCCCTGCTTGGTTAAACTTGATTATTAACTCCTCTTTTAAGTTGTATGCGTTATTTTCAGAAATATCATAAATAATTACCTTTTCTATGTCCGCCTGAATTAGCTGACGGCATATTTCGCTTCCAATCGAGCCGCCGCCGCCAGTCACTAGCGCGGTTTTTTTGCTTAGCCACGCCTTTATTTCGCCTGTGCTTGGCGCGGCCTCGGGGCGGCCGAGCAGGTCACTGATGTTTATGTCGCGCATCATTTCCGATGCCTTGTCGGAGGAAAGCCCAGTGAGAAGCCGCACCTTACAGCGGTTAATCGGCGTAAGGCGCACTATTCGGCGTAAATCCTCGTTTGTCATAGAGGGAATAGCCACTAAAATTTCGTGAATGTCCAAATCTCTTACCAGCTGTGGAATTTTGCTATCGCCGCCGAGAACGCGAACGCCATGCAGGGAATAGCCGTGCTTGCGTGTGTCGTTGTCCACCACGCCTAGAAATTTACGCGGGCGCGAGCCTTGCTGACTAGGGTGCAAAAGCAGTGTCGAGGCGCTGTCGCCCGCGCCTACAATTAGCGTGCGTATTGTTTCGCGCTCGGCTTTTTTATTCTTGCTAAATCTGCGTGAATACTGGAACAAAACGCCAAAAACGCGCTTATAGATACGCGGAACAAGCACAAGCGTAAGCATAAAATAAAACGCCATAACGCCAAGCCCAGGATTTACCCAATAGCCAAGGAGTAGTCTAAGCGAAACATAAACAGAAAAAGAGGAACACGCCACGGCAGTGGTTATGCGGAGCATTGTACCTATGCCGGGGTGTTCCCAAAGACTTTTATACACGCCGCAAATGGCAAAAAAAACTATATTTGCCAGAAAAATGACCCATACGCGATTGTTTACCGCGTGAATAATGGAATAATCCAGCACAAATAAATATGTGAACACAAAAACAGAAACTAGCCAGCTAAACCACCCGAACAAGAGGTCTAGTACAGATAGGAAAATAAGTCTGGCGAAAAACGGTTTCCTCAAAACAAATGCACCAATAAACCGCTTCTCAGCTTTGGCTCAAACCAGGTAGACTTAGGCGGCATAATCTGGTCGGCATCTGCCACCGCCATAAGCTCGTCCATAGACGTGGGAAACAACGCAAACGCAACAGCCATTTCTCCGCTGTCTACGCGCTTTTCCAGCTCGCCAAGCCCGCGGATACCGCCCACAAAGTCTATACGCTTATCCGCGCGAGGGTCGTTTATGCCCAAAATCGGCGCAAGTAACGTGTTCTGCAACACGGAGCAGTCTAGGCTTTGTATGGGGTCGGCGGAGGCTGGCGGATTCTTTAGGGTTAGGCGGTACCATGTGTCTGTTAGATACATGCCTACTTCAAATTTTTTGGAGGGCTTTATTTGCGAGCCGCACATTGAGCCGCCGCAACGACAAGCGGCACAGCCGCTTTCAATAAGCCAGTCCGCGCCTAGCTTGTCCAAAAACTCCGCCTCGCTCGCGCCGTTCAAGTCAGTAATCACACGGTTGTAATCCAAAATCGCAAGCTCGTCATGCGGAAAAATTACCGCCAAATAAAAATCATGCTCGCCGCGCTCGTCACGCATTTTTGCTACTTTTGCGGCGGTTGCGTTGCGGTGATGGCCGTCCGCGATATACAACGCAGGTATTTGCCCAAACGCTTCAACTAGCTGATTTTGCACTTGTAGCTTGTCGATTACCCACAGCTCGTGCTTTACGCCGTCGTCTGCGGTAAAGCTGTATTCGGGCGCGTTTTTTGTGTATTCTGCCATAATCGCGGCAGGGTCGTTCGCCTCGCCTGCGCGCTCGCGCCTGTACGCTAGGAAAATAGGCCCAGTATGCGCTTCACAAGCAAGCATGTGATTTATTCTGTCCTGTTCCTTTTCGGGGCGGGTAAATTCGTGGCGTTTTATAAGGCCGCGCTCGTATTCGTCCGCACTTACACATGCCGCAAGCCCTGTTTGAACCTGCCCGTAGCCCGTTAGGCGATATATATACAAATTGGGCTGTTGGTCTTGGAGCATTGCTGTTTTTATTAGCGTTTGCAGGTTTTCGTTCGCTTTTTGGTACACCTCTGGGCTGTATGGGTCTGTGCTTGGCGGCAGCTCGATTTCCGCCTTGTCCACACGCAAAAACGAGTGCGGATTGCCCTCTGCCATTTCGCGCGCTTCCGCCGCGTTCATTACATCGTAGGGCAGAGCCGCCACAGCAGAGGCAAGCTCGGGTCTTGGCCGTACCGCTTTAAATGCCTTAATTGTCACACCCATTTATATCACCCTTACGTTAATGATGTTATCCATTTTCTGTATTTCCTCCGCCACGTTATCCAAATTTGTGCAGTCTACGTCAAGAATGGCGTAGGCGTACTCGCCCCTGCTTTTCATAAGCATGTCGGCGATATTGGTCGAGCGTTTGCCTAGCAAATTTGTGACGGCGTTTATTACGTTCGGCAAATTTTTGTGGATTACACAAATTCTTTTTTTGCCAGTATACGGCAATTCGCAATCGGGGAAATTTACGGAATTTTTGATATTTCCATAAGTTAAATATCTGCGAATTTCCTTTGCCGCCATGGTGGCGCAGTTGTCCTCCGATTCGGGGGTAGATGCGCCGAGGTGCGGAATTGTGACAATTTTTTTATGCCCCAACATTCTTTCCGTGGGGAAGTCTGTCACGTAACAGGCGACTGTGCCGTCCGCGAGTGCTTGCAAAATGGAATCGTCGTCCACAAGCTCCGCGCGCGCTGTATTTACTAGGCGTAAGCCTTTTTTGCATTTAGCAAACATGTCCTTATTGAACATGCCCTTTGTGTCGTTGGTTACTGGAATATGCAGTGAAAGATAGTCACATTCCGACAAGAGCAGGTCTAGGTTGGGCGCTTTTTTTACACCGCGTGACAGCTTCCACGCCGCATCAACGGTGACATAAGGGTCATAGCCGATTACGGACATTCCCAAGGCACAGCAAGCGTTAGCGACTAGTACGCCTATCGCGCCAAGCCCTATTACGCCTATGGTTTTGCCTTGAATTTCAGGCCCGCCAAACTCTGCCTTTCCTTTTTCTACCGTTTTTGCTACGCCTGTTTCGCCTGCAAGCCCTTGTACCCAGTTGATTCCGCCAAAAATGTCGCGCGAAGCAAGCAAAAGCCCTGCGATAACCATTTCCTTTACGCCGTTTGCGTTCGCGCCCGGGGTATTAAATACAACTATTCCCTTTTTCGCGCACGCATCTACAGGAATATTGTTTACGCCTGCGCCTGCTCTGCCTATGGCTTTTAAGCCGTCGGTAAGCTCCTCCTCAGGCAAAACATACGAACGCAGGAGAATTGCATCTGGTGATGCTTCGCTGTCGGAAACGGTGAATTTGTCCGCTGGAAGCTGTTCCAAGCCGCAGCTGGCTATTTTGTTTTTGGTTAAAATTTTGTACATGTTTTATTCCACCCCTTAATTTTTTTTGTATATTTATGGAACGCGGATTTAGTGAATTTTAAAGGCATGGAACGCGGATTTCCGCGGATTTGGCGGATTTTCGCGGATTCTTTCGGGTGCGCCTTTAAATCCGTGAAATCTGCGTAAATCAGTGTCACGTTAGCTTTTAATGCAAGCGAGAAAAAATCCGCGAAAATCCGTTAAATCCGCGAAAATCCGCGTTCCATTATCTTTTAATATTACTGAAATTTTTTCATAAACTCAACCAACGCTTCCACGCCCTCGGTGGGCATGGCGTTGTAGATGCTTGCGCGCAAGCCGCCTACTAGGCGGTGTCCGCTTAGGTTTGCGAAGCCTGCGGCGGCGGCTTCCTTTACAAATTGCTTGTCCTTCGCCTCGTCGCCAGTGGTAAACGGCACATTCATAAGCGAACGGTGGGAATTGTCGGCAATTCCTCTAAATATGAGCGATTCGTCAAGGAACTCGTACAAAATTTGCGCCTTGGCTTCGTTGATTTTCTGCATATTCTCTACGCCGCCCTGCTCCTTTAGCCATTCCAAGCATAGCTTGGTCATGTAAATGGCGTAGGTCGGCGGCGTGTTGTACAGGGAATTTGCCCCTGCGTGTGTTCTGTATTGAAGAAACGCGGGCAGGTCGGTGTTGCCATTTTCCACCAAATCGTCGCGGATAATAACAACGGTAAGCCCTGCGGGGCCGATATTTTTTTGCGCCCCTGCGTAAATTAGCCCATATTTGCTTACATCAACTATCTCGGACAAAATTCCCGACGACATATCGCCGACGAGGGGAATTTTTCCCGTATCGGGAATTTCCCTAAAGCGAGTTCCACAAATCGTGTTATTTGTGCAGATGTGTACATAGTCCGCATCTGGGGAAATTTTTTCCACAGGAATTTCTGGAATGGCGGAAAAATTTATTTCCTCTGACGAAGCCAAAACGCTTGCGTCTAGCACTCTTGCGGCTTCCTTGTAGGCCCTGCCCGACCATTCGCCCGTAATCACAAACTGCGCCTTGCCATTCTTTGACAGGTTCATAGGAATCATCGCAAATTGCTGTGACGCGCCGCCCTGCAACAGCAGTATTTTGTAGTTGCTCGGCACATATAACAGCTCGCGAAGCAGGCTAATCACGTCATTGTGAATACCCTCGTACGGCTGTGCGCGGTGGCTCATTTCCATTATGGACATTCCCGCGTTACCGTATTCTGTCATTTCCCTTGCCGCGCGTTCCAGCACGGACAGCGGCAGGGTAGCAGGCCCCGCCGAAAAGTTATAAATTCTCATAAACACGCTCCAATGTTTTGGTTATTTTTTTACAGACAAAATATTACTATTTTTTTGTGGAAATGTAAAGTGGGGGGAGGGAGATTATACTAAAACCCACAAAACCAAAACCCCCTGCGAGATTTCTCTCGCAGGGGGTTTCCTTATATCGCCGAAATTCGGCGAAGCCGCAATTAGCGGAGTAGCTCCATCACGAAGCCATAAGGCTTCGTGCCGATATTCCCACCACCGTAAGGTCGGTGAAAAGGAGCAATGCTCCTAGCGGAGTAGTTGCATAAGGTTGTTTGGAAGCTGATTTGCTTGTGAAAGCATGGAAATAGCAGCTTGTTGTAGTACGTTGGTCATGGTGAATTTCATCATTTCTTTCGCTACGTCTGCGTTTCTTACGCGACTTTCGGAGTCTTGTAAGTTTTCGCTGGAAATATCCAAGCTACGCATTGTGTAGTCCATACGGTTTTGTACAGCACCGAGGTTAGCGCGGATTTTGCTGATGTCGTTAATCGAGTCGTCAAGTGCAGAGATGAATGGGCTGATGCGTACACCGTTTCCGATACCGTTACCTGCGCCGGGAGCTGCCATTACGGAAGACAATAGGCTTACTGTGTAGCCTGCTGCGCCTACTGCACGACCTACGGCTTCAAAGTCGAAGCTAATGCCTTGAGAAGCGTTAGCACCTACTTGGAAGAATGCGATGTTGTTAGCTGTAGAAGCTGTGTTTACATAGGTGCGGACATCGCCTTGAGCGGTTCTGAATGCGGTACGCATTTTGCCACCATCTACAGACGATAATGAGGTAATAGCGGTATTTACATCGTTGAGTGCTGATTGCAGTTTTCCAAGAATCTGACCTGCAGATAAAGTGATTGATGCTGTTGATGTTGTTGCTGCTACTCCAGTTGCTCCAGTTGCTGCTGTTGACGATGCAATTGTTGATAGTCCTGCTACGCCTGCGACAGATAAAGCTGTAGGTGCTGTGAATGCTACAGTTGGGTTACCTGCAGTAATCGGTACGCCATAATGAGAAGTTACAAGAGCAGTGTTTACCCATTGGAGAGCATCAAATGCTGCACCCTTAGATGCAACAGAGCTTCCTGCGGCAAGCTCGCTAAAGAGGTTAATAGCGGCGAGTAGTCTTGTTTGTTGCTCTTTGAGCATAGCGCCCATCATTTCCATGTTTTGTGCGCCGCCGAACATTTGAGATGCGGCTGATATAACAGAGGTTGTCATACCAGGAGCCATAGAGAGAACGCGGTTTGTGTTGAACTCAACGCGGTTTTGCATGGAAAGGATTTCTTTACCAAGCTGAGCGATTTCTTGTTTAATCAGCTCTCTTTGGTTTTGTGTGTTTGTGTCGTTTGGAGCTTGAACCATAAGCTCGCGCACACGTTGTAGCATGTTTCCGATTTCTTCCAAGCCACCCTCGGTGGTAAGAAGCATTGCTTGGCCGTCTTGCGCGTTACGGCTAGCTTGGTCTAGACCGCGGATTTGTGCGCGCATGTTTTCGCTAATTGCAAGGCCAGCGGCATCGTCAGCGGCAGAATTGATTCTGTAACCGCTAGAAAGACGGTTAGATGCTTGCTTTTGTTGAAGGCCTACGTTTTTCATGTTTCTGTGTGCATTTAGCGCATAGACGTTTGTACGTACTACCATGTTTGACATTTTCTTCACTCCTTGTGTGGGGAATGTCGTCCCCGTATAATGTGTTCCCTTTTGTTGCTAAGAAAGCGGGCTAGGCATATGTACCCCCCTCCGCTTATATTTAATATCGGCAGAACTTAAATAAAACTTTAGGGGAAATGTAATGTGAATAAAATTTTTTTTGACTATGTTGTGTTTCTGTCGCTTTATGTTATACTATGCAGGCAGTCTGGATGGCTGGTTCACTCCCGAGAAGGGGGTGAGTGTCAATTCCGCTATTTACTAAGGCTCTCCTGCGGCAAAAAATCGGCTTGAAGCCGCCGATTTTTTACCTTGGACAGCCTAAGTAAATAGTGGAATTGACTATATGAGCGTATATGAATGGGTGTCTCTGCTGATACAGCTAGCAACACAAATAGCAGGGTTATATCTAGCTTACCGTTATTACAAATGCACCTGCCACAGCAAAAAACAACGCACGCATCGCAAAAAACGCAAAAATAGCCGTCCTAGGCAAAGGTAACGGCTAATTTAATTTAAGTTCCAAAAAAACCCGTGAACCAGCCGAAACGACTGAGTTCTACGCAAGTCACCTGTATCAGCAGGTGGCTTGCTTTTATTATACCCATAAATCAGAAAAATTCAAGCGTTATTTTAAAGTCAAAAAAACCGCCCTACGCGAACGTAATTTCTAGCTCAAACCGTAGCCGTCTAAAATAATCTAGCTCCACCAGGTCTGTGGGGCTTATTTTTCCGCCTGCTTTTTCAAAGTAGGCGAGTCCTACATCGTCTAGCATGTTGTAGACAAACTGGGAGCAGTACATGATGTTTGGCTTGTGCAGGCGGTTGCTCATTAGTAGGCCTAGTATGTTGTACGCGCTGCCCTCGCGGTTGATTTTTGCTATTCTGTCTAGCATTTGTTTTTTTTGTTCTGCTGTGCAGGGCAGGCTGTAGACCATGATTTTGGAGTCGGGGGATTTTCTAAAAAATTCCAAGATTTCCATGTTTAGGCCTGGGGGGTAGACCTTTTCGCCGCCGTTGTAGCTTATTGTCGTTTTTAGTGCTTTGTCAAAGGAAATGGAGGCGTGGTTGTACTGCTTTCGCGTGAATACGGAAATAAATTCCGAGGCAGGGCTTCCTGTTTTGGAAATGATAATGTAAATATTTGGGTCGTCAAGACTGGCGCGCGCAAGCTGAAAATATTCGTCCGTGAGGCTTCGGCTGTTTACGTAATGGAACGAATCGTGGCGAGTCATGTCGTGGGCTAGCGATACAAGGTTGTCTATGCTTAGCTTTTGGCGCGACTCGTTTATAAAGCCTGTGGCGCGTTTTAACCCCGAGGCGGTGTTCATTAGCTCCGAAATGCCTACTGCCGCGGTTTCGCCCACTGGCGGAATGTAATAGTGCGTGTACCTTACCGAGGCTACATGGCGGTTTACGAGCATTGGCATGAAAATGAAAACAATGCCTACCACGCGCCGCAGAATGTCCTCGTGCATGTGCAGGTGTTCGACATTGCTTAGAACAATGGAGTTTAGCATAGTGAGCTGTACGACTAGAATCGCGGTGTAGGCTAGGTTCAGATACCGCCGCGTTTTTCGTCTGCCAGGGGTCATAAGCGTGCGTACTACTACTATTATATATACAATAATATACGCCAACGCAAAAAATTCAGAGCTGCCCAGTAAAAGGGTAATTCCGCACAGAATTATAAAAACTACGTTCAAGAAAATCAAATATTTACTCATTCGCGACACGGCCTTTTAATTTGAATACATACGCCATGATTTCTGCTACGGCTACATATAATTCTTCCGGTATTTCTTGGTCGATTTCCACCTCGGCGTAGAGCGTACGCGCAAGCGGCGGATTTTCTACTATGGGAATGTCGTTTTCTATGCCTGCCTCGCGGATTCTCTTTGCCATAAAGTCCACGCCCTTGCCCACAAGCACTGGCGCGCCGCCCGCGCCCTGTATGTCGTATTTCAACGCTACGGCATAGTGCGTGGGGTTTGTGATAATTACGTCAGCGTTTGGTACGTTTTTCATCATACGGCGCATGGAAGCCTCGCGCATTTTTTGCTTTATTTTGGCTTTAACTTTCGGGTCGCCCTCCATTTGCTTCCATTCCTCTTTTACCTCGTGCTTCGACATTTTTATGTCCTTTTCGTGCTTCCATTTTGTGTAGGCGTAGTCGAAGATGGCGATTAGGATAAAGAGTACGCCTACAGAAATACCGAGCTTGATAACTAGCTTGGCAAAATACGAAATAACCGCAATAAACGACATGCCAAGAAGCGAGGGAAGCGTTTCTATTTCGCCCGAAAGTATACTATACACCACCGCGCCCACAAAAAACAGCTTTAGCAGGCTTTTTATAAAATTTACAAGTGATTGCAACGAAAAAAGCCGTTTAAAGCCTTTCAGCGGATTCATCTTGGAAAATTTTATCTTCATGGGCTTTGTCGTAGGGTGCCAGCCGACCTGATAGATATTTAGCACAAGACCCAAAATAACCGTTACCAAAAACATAGGCGCGGCAATCCAAATAACTCGCGAAAGAAGCCACGATATACGGCGCGCAATATCTACCTGGTCGATAGTATCTAGCATATACGGAGTAAACAAATAGCTATGGTATGTAAATAAATCCAGCATATTCCTACGAATCCCGCCTGCAAAGGCCGAAAGCGCGAAAAAGCCAAAAATAAGCATAGCCGCGGTAGAAGCCTCCTGGCTTTTTACGACCTGCCCCTCGCTACGCGCCTTGCTGCGTTTTTTCGCCGTGGCGGGTTCTGTTTTTTCGCTATCATCAAAAAAGCTAAGATTAAGGCGAAGCAGTTCCATTTATAGCCATTCCCTCCAGCATATTAGTCATATGAAGCTCGGCGGCATTAAAAACCTGCTCATAAATCGCATTAAAGCTCGGTAGCATAACCGTAGAAATTAAAATAAGCCCAAGGAAAACCTTGAGCGGCATACCTACCACGAACACGTTCATTTGCGGCGATGCCTTTACCACAATGCCCAAGCAAACGGTTACTAAAAGCAATGCACCCACCACAGGCAGGGCTATACGCATAGCGAGCAAAAGAAACGTGCCGATTGCCATCATAGCATACCACGCAAGGTCCTTATTTCCTAGAATAAAAGCAGTGCCAATCGGGATTGCCTTGTACGAATAAAAGAATGTCTTTAAAAGCTCGTTAAGCCCGCCCGTAGCGATAAGCAACGCGCTAGCTAAAAGGTACATGACGTTACCCATAATAGGCACTTGGATTTGTTGTATGGGGTCAAGCACGTTTACCATAGAAAAGCCCACGCTAAAGTCGATTAGCTGTCCTGCGAACAAAATCACGTTAAACATAAAATACAAGGCGTAGCCCATCAACGCGCCTGTGATTAGCTCGGCGATAATCAGCATAATCAGCCCTGCGGGCGAGTCGTGGTAGGTAGCCGAGGTAACATTGCCCGACGAAAAAATGGCGACCGACACAACAAACGCAAAAAAGAGCCGAAACTGGAGCGGAATATTCATACTAGACAATATGGGCAAAAAAATCAAAAACCCCGATACTCGCACCAAAATAAGCATAAGCACGTCTATATTGTTAAAAAAGTCGATTATTAGGGGGAGTAGTCCCATCATTTCTGGTTCCATGGCTTAGACCCCTTTATTGTACAATGGGGTGGATAAAGTAATTAAAGTTGTCGGCAATACCAGTAAAAAACGAAACCAATCGGCTCATCATAAACGGCCCAAAAAGCACAAGCGCAAGCAACACCGCCAAAATCTTGGGTATAAAAGCAAGCGTTTGTTCCTGTATGCTTGTCACCGTTTGGAAAATAGCCATAGCAAGCCCTGCCGTAAGCCCCGTCAAGAGCGGCGGCGCGGCTACCATTACCACGGTGAGAATCCCTGCTCTCACAAGGTCTAGTACCATTTCGGGTGTCATTTAAAAACCTCCTAAACTAACCTATCCACTATGATTCCTGCTTCTATTAGGCTGTAGCCCTCTGTTTCCATTGTACCCATTTGGTAGTTATAATGGAAGCTAAGGCCGCGGAAGCGCATATGGTCTACTAGCGGCTCGGTCATAAGCTGTTGGGTATACGAGCGAATACCGTCAAAAATACCGATATTTTCGCCTATGGCTACGTTCATTTCCTCGCGGCTCATAGCAGACACACGCTCGCGGTCAAAGAGCATTGTACCCTCGGGCGAAAGGCTAATGCCAAGCATTTCCAATCGCGCACGGTTGCTGTTGACGTTTTCGCTAACCTCGCCAGAATACGAACGCAGGCCTGCGCTGTGCTGCTGTTTCTGCATAAATTCTGACGAGTTATTATAGTATTGTGCAAATGCCGCTAGGTTATCAGCCATTTTTTCCAACGCTTCCTCGTAGCCGTCCTTGTAGACCGTTCCGTTAAAATTTTCCATTTCGGCGGCGGCGCGTTTTGTGGCGTTGCGTAGGTCGGTCACGCCATGCGACACATTTTGTATATAGTCAACAATCTCGCTGCGTAGCGCCTTGTTAAGTACAAAAACACGCCCTGCTGGCTCGTTGCCCTGCGAAATGCGTTCCTTTCGCGCGGCGGTTTTGCCGTCACGGTTGGCAGGGTCGCCGACAATGTACGGCTTGTAGACGTTGTAGTAAAAAATACTGGTTAGCATGGTTATGCCCTCCTTAGCTTTATTGATGCTCCTTTGTATTTATTCGTGTTCGTGTAATTCTTTCGCTCGCTTAAAATCCTCGGCGGTTAGTTCTCTCATTTTCACAATATCACAGTCCTATGTCAATAGGTTATAGGAATTTGCACACGAATTTGCACACGACAAACGAATGAACGACAAAAGCGTGTGGCTTCTTCAGCTTTAAAAGCGATTAAACACGGATTTAACGGATTTTCACAGATTACGCGGATTGGCTCGTGGGAAAATCCACGAAAATCCGTTCAGTCCGATAAAATCCGTGGAAATCCGCGCGAATCCGCTAAATCCGTGTTTGATTTGCACATTTTGGCTTCGTGCGTTTGTCGTGAGGAGCGGCTACTGTGCCTTTCCTTGGTGCGGCTTGTTGAATTTCGCCGCCTATGCGAGTACCTCCATTTAGGTCAATGACTAAGGTTTATAAATCCTCTGAAAATATTTGCTTCTAACACGAGCCTTGAATTGCATTTCGGCTCTTTCATTTTTTACTCAAGCATTTTTGACATAATAAATGTGTAACGATTTTTAAGTTGCAACTCACTTTATCACAAATTGGATTCACAATCTAGTAAATTTTTGTTTCTTCCTTTTTGCTGTGGATTGCTTGCAATTAAATCAATTCAATCCAAACATGGCGTTGTATACTTCATTTCCAACAAGCACGCAATAAGGTATTGACAACACCGTACACTGACCAAGCGAGAGGAATTACATGACACGTTCAAACGCAATAAATCTAGTCGAGCTAATCATTCCGCCTACCCAAGCTCAATGCGTTTGTGACGGAATAGGTATTGTAGCATAATCTACAGTGTGACATTTTCATTTGCGGTTTACATTAGCTGATGAATCTACAACTGGTGATAACTAGATTATCGTGATATAATCCTTAACGACACACTAAAAAACAACCATAACACTAAACAAAACAACCAAGACAGAACAAACCAAGCCCAACTAAGCGAGGAACCCCCACCATGAAAAAACTTCTAATCCACTGGACAATAAGCGCGATATTCCTATATGTACTGTCATTTTTATTCGACGGAATAATAATAAACAACGCCCTAACAGCCATAGCAGCCGCAATCGTTATGGGTCTAGTAAACGCCACAATTAAGCCAGTATTGCAGATTATCGCACTGCCGATTACATTTCTGACGTTAGGGCTGTTTTACTTAGTGATTAACGCCTTAATGCTGATGTTAGTATCTGCGTTGGTTTCAGGTTTTTACGTATCGGGGTTTGCTACCGCTTTTTTTGCGGCTATTGTTTTAAGCGTGCTTAATGCTGTGTTCGCGAATAAAAAGCCATGAAAAATAAAACCAGACTATAGTAAAGCCAGCTAGTATTGCAAGCAGAAAAGCAAATCGGTAAAGGCGATTAGCGTTAAATCAAACAGAAACCGGTGAAAACAAATGACAACACACGAAACACTAAAAAAATATTTCGGGTACGACACCTTCCGCAACGGGCAGCAAGAATTGGTCGATGCAATTCTTGCGGGCAGGGACACGCTTGGAATTATGCCTACGGGCGCGGGAAAATCCATATGCTTCCAAATCCCTGCGTTGATGAGTAGCGGCGTGACAATTGTCGTGTCGCCGCTTATTTCGCTGATGAAGGACCAGGTGAACGCGCTGACACAGCTAGGGGTTGCGGCGGCGTATATCAATTCGTCGCTCACGGAGCGGCAAATAGACAAAGCGTTGCAAAATGCAAGTAACGGATTGTACAAACTTATTTACATAGCCCCAGAACGCCTACTTACGGCGGAGTTTCTTTTTTTTGCACAAAATGCGGAAATATCCATGCTTACGGTTGACGAGGCGCATTGCATTTCGCAGTGGGGGCAGGATTTTCGGCCGAGCTATGCTAAAATTCCCGAATTTGTCGAAAATTTACCCAAACGGCCGCTTTTGTCGGCATTTACTGCAACGGCGACTCCGCGGGTTCGCAGCGACATAGTCAATCTGCTTGCGTTAAACGAGCCTACGGTGCTAGTTGCGGGCTTTGACCGCCCAAATTTGTATTTTGAGGTGAAAAGGCCAAAGGACAAGCTCGCCGCGCTGTCGTCATTTTTGGAACATAGGAAGGAACACAGCGGCATTGTTTATTGTTCCACGCGCGCCGCGGTTGAGGACGTTTGCGAGCATTTGAAATTAAGCGGCTACAACGCTTCACGTTATCATGCGGGGCTTTCTGACAAGGAACGACACGAAAATCAAGACGATTTTTTGTACGACCGCGTGCAAATTATGGTCGCGACAAACGCATTCGGCATGGGCATTGACAAATCGAACGTGTCCTTTGTGGCGCATTACAACATGCCCAAGGACATTGAGAGTTATTACCAAGAAGCAGGGCGCGCAGGGCGCGACGGCGAGCCTGCCGACTGCTTGCTCTTGTACAGCGGAAAAGATGTGCGTACCAATTTATGGTTAATCGAGAACTCCAAGGACGTGGAATATTCCGACAAAGAAACCGAGGCGGCACTCAAGGAACGCGAGCGAAAACGATTGAGGGAAATAACTTCCTACTGTAAAACCAACGATTGCTTGCGTGGCTGTATTCTGCGGTATTTTGGCGAAACCGCATCGGAAAATTGCGAAAATTGCGGAAATTGCAACGCCGATTTTGAATTGACGGACATAACCGTTGACGCGAAAAAAATCCTGTCGTGCGTTGTGCGAATGAAAGAGCGTTACGGCTCTAATATGCTGATTGATACTCTGCGCGGCAGTAAAAATGCGAAGCTGCTACGCTTTGGGCTGGACAAGCTGTCAACATATGGAATTAGCGAAAAAAGCGAATCCCAGCTACGCGACATTATCAATTTTCTGATATTATCCGATTATTTGTCAAAAACCGACGGCGAATATCCTGTTATCAGGCTAGGCGTACGTGCAAATGAGGTCTTACGTGACGGTGCGGTCGTTACCATGAAATTGAACCACGAGGAACACGCCACCAAGGCACAAGCGAAAAAACAAACTGTATTAAAAAATGTTGACAGTCAGTTGCTTTCGCAGCTACGCGAGCTACGGCTTGCTATCGCAAACGAACAGAACGTGCCTGCGTTTGTTGTGTTCCACGACAGCACGCTGATTGATATGTGCATGAAAACTCCCGTCACGAGGGACGAGCTTTTGGACGTGTCTGGCGTAGGGCAGGTGAAGCTAGAGCGTTACGGCGAGCGTTTTTTGGGTGTTATTGCGGAGTTTGTTGGGAAAAATGGCGCGGGCGAGGGTGATTTGGGTACGCCGAAAACATTCGATGGGTCAACGATAGAACCTTCCGCAGAGGCCGTAACCGTAACAATGGTTGCGGATATTCTCAATTGCGCGCTATTGGAAAGCGGCTATACAAAAACTACAGGTCAACGAATTAACGAGTGGCTTGTGTCGCAGGGCTACATGGAAAATATTGAAATCAACGGCAAAAACCACAGAAGCCCTACCGAAGAAGGCTTAAATCTCGGCATTTCCACCGAGGAATGCGTTATTCGCGGTGAGAATGTTAGCGTAAATAAATATAATCAAGATGCGCAAAGGTTGATTTTTGTACATGCTTTGGGGATTTTGGGGGTTAAGTGATATTTTATAAGGAGGTGTCGTCTTGAAAAAATTCATATGCGCATTACGTGACGAATTTAGCTCCGGAATTTGTTCGGGGTGTGTTGCAACGGTTGGCAAAAGAGGTATAGAAGTTAATCATTTGTTTCTTTCCAATCTCGAAACAATTCCCAGTGAACGCATTATAAAAATAATACAATTCAAAAACAGGAGGATTGATGTGAAAATCGAATATAACACGAGCTTAAACAAAAAAGCGGTGGTGTGGCTACGTGTATTAGGAAGAAAGGCTTTTATCGCGTATGTAATGGCTTTGGGCTTTGAGGTCGAAACCAAGGACGTATTTGAATGACTTGTAGATAGCTTTACTTTAAGGGGCAAAAAATATGCTTTTCAAGATAAAAAAACTGTATTTATGGTTATTTAGGTTTATGCTTGGAAAAAGAGAGGGTAAGCTCGCACGGTTTTATGTTCATTTTTGGACTGTGTTAATAATGCTCGTGCCTTTAATTTTTTTGGCAAGCCTAATAAGCTATGTATCGTCAACGGAAGTCATTGAGTGGGGAAATATTATTCATATATCTGTAGTTACCCCTGTGGGTATGGTTTTGAGTGCCTGCATGGTAAAGCTCCAGTTGCGGATTTTCTTTTGATAGCGGAATTATAAATCTATCAAAATAACAAGGAGAGATTGATATGAAAAAAACGAAACCTCTAACACTATACACATTTATTCCCACTATCTTAGTGTTAGTAATTGTACAACTCCATATTCAAAGCAGCTGGTCGTATTTAATTCCGCAGGATTTGCCGCACGGTACCGCAAGTACCCACTTGATTGATGAAATAAACGAGCGGGTAGAATGGATTAGAGAAAATGAATTGGCATTTGAAAAAAATATATCAGATACAATAATCATGCTTGAGGCGTGGTTCGATGGTTCGGATATTGTATATTTCAATAGGGGTTATCATGGCTTAGGTGTGCTTGAGTTGGATTTTTATTACGATAGCTATGGCAAGCTAGTTTTTATTTTCTTAAATGGTATCGAGCTTGGCTCAAATAACGAAGAAATTTACAAACAATTCAATCTGTATTTTTATGAGGATTCGCTAATAAAGCTAGAAGATGTTTCGTCCGTTCATGTTGAAATGGGTACATCTGAAATACACGATTGGCTTATTGACAATGTAGACGGATTGCTTGATTCCGCTTACAATGAATGGAAAGAATTGATAAAGTGACCTTACTGCGGATTAACTAGAAGGAGTGCTTAACATGATTCGAAAACTACCAGCCCTATTCTGTACGCTTGTATTCTGCACAAGCATACTCACAAGCTGTACACCTAGCCCCAAAATTGCCGACAATACCGAGATAACAATGGGTACAGAAAGTATTGAAAGCATTACGCAAGAAATTGATAATCGGATAGAATGGATAGAGGAAAGATTGCACGATTCCTCTCTGGAAAATGTTGGCGGTAGCAATGGTTATAAGGACTTTTATGATGGTGATGCTAGGGTCTATCGACAGGGCAGTCTGGAATACTATGAAAAATTAGATGGCGGTATTGGGTACGCTTTGTTTTACGACCAAGGCGGAAATTTAATATATGCTGAAATAGTGCAATATCGAGCGCCCTCTTATCGGATTTATTTTCATAATGACACGGTAATTAGACTTGTAGAGGGCGATTCCATTGAAGAAACGCATGATTTCGATGACCTTATGAATAATGCGATTGCGTTGTGCTTGGACAATGCTTATAAGCAGGCTATTGTGGCTGATATTCCTGTTCCAAGAGTAACCCCCGAAGTCATGGACATGGTTCTTGATTATCTGGGCGAGTGCTTAGATAATGAGCTTCGTGCTTACAGTGACTGGATACAGCTACACAGCAATGGGGAAGCGGAATTGTATTTAGAAGTTTCTTCTGGAATCGCCGAAGGGACAAGGGATTACTACACTGGTAATTTCTATTCCGTCTATGTTGGTGAAAAATGGTATGATAGAACAGCAAATTGGGATTGGTTCTATGTAGGCGAAAATTTAGATATTATTTTATGGGAAAATATTGTAACAGGGGAGCTGTTGACCCTAGATGAATGGCGAGAAAGCCCACGTTATAGAAGCTATATGGGAATTGATACTGCTAACGACACGAATACGTACTTTTTCCCAGTAGGCGAAACGAGCGTACAGTATAAAGGGCTGTTTGCCCCGAATAGTGATAGCGGCGATGAGGTTACACAAAGCATAGCGTTAAATATTGTGCTGTTAAGCGAGCTTAACAATGGCAAGCTATACGCCCTATACTTAAATCAACTATTTGCAGAAGCGGACGGCGACCCCTCTAATGTAATGCCGCTTGACCGACTGCATTTAGGCTTGTTTTATGTGACCTCAGATACTATCTACCGCCAACGATTGCCTGCTTTCTCTAACGGCGGAAATTTTGGCGAGCTTGCAGACCTGCACGTTGAGGGCGTTATTGCCGAATTAAATAATTTTAATGACTCGCCGCTTGAAAATTGGACAATCGTATCTAATCAATATGGCACAGAGGACATCTTAATAGACGATGAGTGGCATAGCTTTGTTGAGGTTGACGGAAATAGGCGAATTTATCATTTTTTTAGCGATTACTCGGGCGGAACTAGATTTTACGAGCGGATTGTTTGGCAGGAAAATAGAGGGATAGTGCATTATCGGAGCGGCATGGGAGCAATGCGCGAGCATGTCGAATTTTGGATTCCGTATTCTTTTGACGATTTAGATTTTCCCAAAGAAAAACATACCTACAACGCAGAGGATTCCGACAAAAACTTGTTTCTTCAATTTCTGCATGACGAAATCCCTATTGTGGATTATATGTATGAGGGAAATATCGCCTATTATAGCGATATTAGAAGCATAGGCGATACTGATTTTAAGCAATTTTATATCGTAGACATGACTGGCAATGGCAAAATGGATTTTTGCTTCTTCGATACTGGCGTAAGAGAGATTATTGTATATGACGAGCAGCGGGAGGTGTTTACGGTATGGCTTACTATGCGTTCGCAGCAATACCCCCTAGGAAACGGGAAAACCTTCTCAATAGACGAACATATGGAGCTTAAATATGGGTATCAGGTGTACGATGAACATGTAGGTCTTATAGCAGAGCATTTGTATATGCAAGAAATTGGCGTAGAGCCGACAAATTATCGGCATTGGATTTTTTCCCAAGAGGCAGATAATTTTGAGCCTGTTTCCGAAAATGAATGGAATGAAGCAATAGCCTTTCTTTTCGAGCTTATAGAAAACAAGCCCGAGCCGCTGAGTTTTAGTGAGTTGTATGGAGGTTATAGCATCTTAACATATATCTGACGCATAACTACAATGTTTGAAACAGTTGACAATAAAGTCCAAACTCACTGTATCAAGTGCAAACGCAATGGATTCTTCCAGTTTTTCATGTGTCCTCGCCTTTAACTTCCTCAAGAGTGACTTCATCCACGCCCAAAACAATTCAATCGGGTTAAAATCCGGCGAATATGGCGGTAAAAATAGATATTCCGCATTCTTCCAAGGTTTGTAAAACTAATTTCGATTTGTGGACTGATGAATTGTCCAAAAGCACCACATCTTTAGGCCAAAGCGTAGGCTTTATCATAAATTAAAAACAGTCTATTGATTAAATAGCTTGCTATATGTAAATAAGGACAGTATAATAACGTAAATTGTAAAGTGCTTGTAAACTATGGTTCAGCTTGCCATGTGTTTATGCGTTCGTACGTTCGCACGTTTATGCGTTTGTAGCTCAGGGGATAGAGCAACCGCCTCCTAAGCGGTAGGCCGCAGGTTCGATTCCTGCCAAGCGCAGTACATACTACAAATGACAGTGCAAACCCGCACATGAAAAATCGCCGAAGGCGAATCAAAAACACAAGGGAGGCCAACCCAATGAAATCCAAATACGAAGCCTTATTCAAAAACAACCTCATTGCCATTGTTTCAATCGTGTCGGTTTTTTCGCTTAGCAATCTCTTGGCAGGTAATTATGTCGAATTGGTTGCGTTGCTCGCCACTTTAGCTGTTACGCTTTTTCTCTGTGTCGGGCTGAAGGGTATTTTTTCCATTGTCACTCGCATTTACATAATAAGCCTATGCGAGGTCGTTTTGCTGTTTATTGTGCCGTTTATAAAGGGTACGGTTACTGAGAGCTTTTCGCTGTTTTTGCTTTTGGCTATTATGTCGCTCATTTATTATAATAAGAAGATACTCGTTTTGCAGTGCATAATCACAAACATTTTGTACTTTGTATATGTGGCGACACATTTTTCGTATTTAGTGGAAAGATACACCTTGCAACCGCTAATTGTGAATCTATTAGTATTTAATATCGCAATCGCGCTTTCCTATAAAATCACTGGCTGGAACACAGACCTTATTGACGAAAGCAACGCAAAAACCAAGGAAACAGAGGGGCTTTTGGAAACAGTACGCCAACAGGTTGCCGAAAGTGAAGCGCATGAAAAAGAGCAAGAGCGCATGATTGTCGCCATGAAATCTATGGAGGAGGACGACAAAAGGCGCATGGAGGAGCTTAACGAAAAAATGCTCGAATCGCAAACCATGCGACAGGAGCAGGAGCAGTTAATAGCAAAAATAAAGCAATCGTCGCAGGAAAACGAGAATCTTCTATCGGAAGTACAAACGCAAATGAACGAAAGCCAAAAAATGACAGAAAGCCAAGCGCAGCTTTTGGACGTGATAAAACGCTCCGCCGTGTCAATTTCCGACATGGTGCCGCAGCTAAAATCCGTGTCCGAAAAGCTATCGCAGGGCGCGGACGAGCAGTCCTACGCGCTTGACAGCTTGCAGAGTTCCATCGAGGAAATTTCTGGGCATATCGAGGACACAATCAAGGTGACGACCCTGTCGGGCGAGCAGTCCACCAAGGCGGTGGGCATGTTTGAGGACGCAAACGCAAGAATGACGGGGCTTCTCGGCTCTATGGACAATATAAACCGTATCGCAAGCGAAATAAATACCATAATAA
This sequence comes from Defluviitaleaceae bacterium, assembly GCA_009777845.1. Taxonomy (GTDB): domain Bacteria; phylum Bacillota; class Clostridia; order Lachnospirales; family WQUN01; genus WQVC01. The sequence goes on along the minus strand of WRLD01000012.1, from coordinate 6,729 downwards.
AAACAATCGACAATATAGCGTTTCAGACGAATCTGCTCGCACTTAACGCCGCGGTAGAAGCCGCGCGCGCGGGCGAAGCGGGCAAGGGCTTTGCCGTAGTGGCAGAGGAAGTACGCAACCTCGCTTCCCGCAGTACCGACGCGACAAAAAACACCGCCGAGCTAATAGACCGCACTGTGCAAGCCATAGCCGAAAGCCGAAACGCCGCCATAGAAACCGCCCAAAGCCTAAAGGAAGCCATTCAGATAGCAATCGCAAGCAGTAAGGGCGTGCTGTCTATCGCCGACGCGTCCCAAAACCAAGCGGAAAGCGTAGATGTTTTGGTAAACAACATGGCGACCATTTCCAAGGTAGTGTCCGAAAATCAGTCTACCGTCAGTGACAATATGGAAATTTCTGAGAAGCTGGTGCAGGAGTCGTTGGTGTTGTTGGAATTAAGCTCTTAGGGGGGGGGCGTTGCCCCTTTTCTCCGACTGTAGGTTGGTGGGAATGTCGCCTCGGAGCCTTGATAGACTGGTCTGTGGTCGGTGTCGCAGACAACACCTTACTGCCTTGCTTGGTGGGAATGTCGCCACGACAAACGCACGAAACTAAAATGTGTAAATCAAACACGGATTTAACGGATTTACGCGGATTTTATCTGGCACGTTTTTTTATCCGCGTAATCCGTGTAAATCCGCGTAAATCCGCTAAATCCGTGTTTAATAGCCTTTTTGTAGGGGACGGATTTATCCGTCCCGAGGTACGCACGTTCGTCAATTTGGGGAGGGTAACGTCCATTAAGCAGGCAGTAAGGTATTGTCTAAGTGGTTTTCTTAGACAACACCGCACGCCGACCAGAGCAGAGCGAGGTAATCTCGGGACGGATAAATCCGTCCCCTACAAAGAACCTGCGTTCGTGTGTTTGTCGTGGGAATATCATCTCGAAGCCTTGACGGAAAACGGATAGAACGTGGATTTGCATGGGGTTTTATCCGCGTATTTGCGTTTCACAATTATGGCACAGTGACATGAAATAGATGTATGGGGGTATATTGTGGGTGTGAGAGAAATATTAGGCATTTCCATCGGAGTCATTGCCTGTATTATAGTATCGTATATTTTGGAACATCACCCGTATTTGATTCCATTTGTCAATGTTCAGGTATCAAATGATGGTATAAGGAGCAATATGAGAATTTCAGCAATACTAGTAAGCTGGAGTATAATATTATTCCTTATCGCGGTTAAAGTAATCAAGCTATTGGTAGGGAGATTGATAATGTTTGTGAAATATATAAAAAAGAGATTGATGAGCAACAGTTAGAGCGTAGGGGACACCCCTAAAACATTCCTGTGGTGGGAATATCGCCTCGAAGCCTTAACAGAAAACGGTGGAATTTTTATGTTGGATAAAACAAAAGCTAGAGAAATAGCCGTTGATTATTCTAAGGAAGTGCAACGCCTAATAAACCCAGACAAAATAGTGTTTTTTGGCTCGTATGTAAACGGAAGCCCTCACAAAGACAGCGATATTGACATAGCCGTAATCGTCCAAGGCTTAGACGATGAGCAATGGTACGACACTCGTATTTTATTGCAAAAAATACGCAGAAATAAAGTTTTTCTTAGCATTGAACCGCACCTTTTGGAAGAAAGCAACGACCTTAGCGGGTTTGTTCAGCACGTTATGAATACAGGCGAGGTGATTTTTCAGTCTTAGAGCGTAGGTGACCCTAGTTGAGTAAAACACTCACTCCGATAACAATAAGCACCACCCCACCTGCAAGCATTGCCTGCGTTTTATATTTTTCGCCAAAAATACTGCCAATCCGCACGCCTGCGGCGGAAATAGCAAAGGTGACAACGCCGATAACTAGCACTGCCAAGAAGATATTTACGTTTACAAGCGCGAACGACACGCCCACCGCTAAGGCATCAATGCTTGTGGCTACGGACAAAAGAAGCATTTGGGACGGGCTAGTGGAAAGCTCGGCAGGCTTGTCTTTCTCGAAGCTGCTCCAGACCATTTTCGCACCGATTATAAACAAGAGGGCGAACGCAATCCAGTCGCTGTACTGGCTTACGCTTTCTGCAAAAATATTGGCTGTAAAATACCCTATAAGCGGCATAGCGCCTTGAAAAAAACCGAAATAAAGCCCTACGGTCAGAGCTTTATTTCGGGTTTTTTTGTTTAGGTTTAAGCCGATACCTATCGCTACCGCAAAAGCGTCCATAGCAAGCCCAACGGCTAAGAAAAATAGTCCAATAATTGACATGCCTCAACTCGTCCTTTTACTGTCTTATCGGTCGAATATTTAGTAAACGGTGATAGAACGCGGATTTACACGGATTTAACGGATTTACGCGGATTTTTTCCGTGTAGTCTGCGTTCTATGTCTTTAATTTAGCCATTACAAGAATATATAGATAGAACGCGGATTTTACGGATTTACACGGATTACGCGGATTCGTTCGTGGGAATCCGCGAAAATCCGCCAAATCCGCGAAAATCCGCGTTCCATGCCTTTAAAATCCGCCAAATCGCCGTCCTTATTTACACAGCTTAAAAATCTCCACCACGTCCTGCCACATCAGCTTTTTAAAGCTGCCGCGCCCTGTTTCGTTCCCAAAAAACGCGCCGGTGGTCTTTTTTGCCATTTCCTCAAATGCGTCCTCGCCGATATTTAGCGCGGAAAGGCTTTGTGCCAGCCCCAGCCTTTTGTAAAATTGCTCTAGGCGCGAAATGCCCTCCAGTACAATGGCTTCGGGGTCGCGGAAGCTGCCCTCTACGCCCATTACGTTTACCGCAAACTGCACGAACATGTCTATATTTTCCTTATATACATATTTCATCCATGCTGGCGTTAAAACCGCAAGCCCTGCGCCATGCGCCACGTCGTTGTACGCACTTAGCTCGTGTTCCATGCCGTGGCACGCCCAGTCTTGGTCGCGCCCCACGCCGAGCCAGTTATTATGCGCGATTATTCCACCAAAGCCGATTTCCGCCCACGCTTCGTAGTTTGTGGGATTTTCTGCGGCGATTAGCGCGTTTTTCATTACCGTTTTGAGAACGCTTTCGCATAAGCCGTCCGTTATATCGCAGTTTTTTGTATGCGTAAAATACCGCTCGAAAATATGGCTAATTATGTCAGCCACGCCGTTGCCAAGCTGTGATTTGGGTAAATGTGTAAAAAATTCGGGGTTTACTATGCTTACCACAGGGCGAATTAAATCGCTGCCCATGCCGCATTTTCTGCCTAGCTTTTCGTTAGAAATCACCGAATTTGGCGACATTTCGCTGCCTGCGGCGGGTATGGTAAGGATAATGGCAACGGGCAGGGTCGCCGTTATTTGCGCCTTGCCGTCAAACATGTCCCAAACATCGCCGTCATAGCACATGCCCACCGCGATTGCCTTCGCCGAATCCAGCGTGCTTCCGCCGCCGATTGCCAGCACAAAGTCAACGCCCTCTTTTTTGCAAAGCTCGATGCCCTCGTACACAAGCGAAAGCCGCGGATTTGGCATAACGCCGCCAAGCTCCACAAAGGGAATGCCCGCCGCCGTCAGTGACTTTTTTGTGTCGTCATAAAGCCCGAGCCTTTTGACCGTGCCGCCGCCATAATGCAGTAAAACCTTGGTAGCGTACGGCTTTATCAGCTCGCCTATTTGGTGGTGCGTGTTTTTCCCGAAAACTAGATTTGTCGGGATTTTGATTTGGAAATTTTGCATGTTTATTCTCCTTTTTATATGGGGTCTGTGGTTATTGTATTGGAAAGTTGGGGCATGGGTCGAAGTCGGGGGAATGGGTGGGGGGTTCGCTTTGCCCTTGGCTTTGCCCTTGGCTTTGTACTCGACTAGATTGTGGGTCAAAGTAAATGGTACTACCATCTTCAGTTAATCGAGTATTACGCCAGCCAATGACATCATCTATGCTTTGCATATAGTTAAAGCGAAGCTCTAAATACGATAAATTCTTATTGTTGGAAACGTCTAGCGAGGTTAAACTACATCTCCAAAAATCCAAGCTCCTTAAATGTACGTTTTTTGTGATATTTACTGACGTAAGATAATAATTACTCCACGCATATAGGGTTGTTAAGCTCGGAACGATGGACGCGTCAATTTCCGTTAAGTTATTGCCCGAAAGACATAAAAACTCCAGTGACGTAAAATATTTAAGTGCAGAAAGCTCTTGCATGTCTTGTATTCCAAGACCACTGCAAAAATGTATGAGCTTCATTTCTGCTACCTCATGCTCATAAATGCGGTCATTAGACCGTTTACCCAAATTCGACAAAACTCTCGTGCGAATATTCTCACGAACAAATTCGTCTGTTATATCGTAAATCGTCACGGATTTACGGCTAGGCGTAGATGTGGGCGTAGCCCACGGCGCGGTTAGTGTAACAATACCCGCGCTAGTGTTTGTCACGTCTGGAGCATCTATTGTGAGGTTATAGGTTCTTGTAACCACAGGGGGAGCAACCATAGAAACGTGAAATTCGGCTTGTCCTCGTCCGTCTGTTTTGCTTGTCCACGATTCGCTATTGTGTCTGTGTGACAGGGTGATTGTCCTATTCGCTATGGGCGTGCTGGTCGTAGCGTTCATAAGCGTAATAGTCACGGGCATGGCGTGTTTAAGCTCGTGGGTGTATTCGTTTATGCCCGCGTTTACTGTCATGTTTTCGAGGGTGTACGGCGCATGGGTAAGTGTGTCAATTTGCATATGGAGGTTGGACGGTCTTAGCTCGATAGGTGTGACATCAAACATACGGTAAAAGCCGTAGTCGTTTGTCCGTTCCTCAAAGACTACGGTAGAGCCGTTATAAAGGCGTACACGCGCGTTTTTTACGGCGTTGCCCTCGTGGTCGATAACATGCCCTACCAATACGGCAGTACGCGGCGTAGTGAACCTACCGCGAGGGTCGCCTAAATAGAGGCTTGGGTCTATGCCGCGCGCCATGAATAGGGCGGCGGGGACGTTTATTTCGTAGTAGGTTAGACCTTGGAAGCTCTCGGGTATGTTGGTGCGGTTGTCTACTATGGCGCGACCGTGGGAACGAGCAGAGCCGATTATTATATTTCTTACTTGCTCGGGGGTTAATTCAGGTTTTTCCGCCCATATTAACGCCGCCAAGCCTGATACGTACGGTGCGGATAAAGACGTACCGCTACGAACACCTACATTACCTCTTGGCAAAGAAGCATAAATATCTGTACCTGGTGCGACCACATCTACATATATGCCGTAATTGCTAGAGTCTGCCATATCCCCATCTTCAGTAGAATTACCTACGGTTATTATCCTAGCACGCAAAAGAGGCTCTGTCACAAGTGAAAATGAACCTTTATACCGTGCTTCTATTGCGTCATTACCCGCAGAAGTGATAACGAGAAAATTTTTCCCTTCTGCTATCATTTCATTCATTCTTTCATTGAAATTGGGGTATGACGGGATTTGTTGCCCCGATTCTGTAGTAGTAAACGGGTCTATAGGCTCTTTACCACCTAGACTAACATTTATAATACGGACATCTTTCCTCCTAACTAACTCCCTAAGTCCTGCTAGTATACCAAGGTCTGTATGTTGCCCCGAATCTCCATCGGGCAGGTAAGAGTTGTAGCTATAAACAGCTTCCCTCTCGATATTGATTGCGCCTACCATTATCCCCTTTATATTGTGAAGGGCGGCGATAATGCTCATTACAAGCGTTCCGTGTGAGCCATCACCATGATTCCTTGTTGAATATACGAACATATTGCTTGGTAAAAGATGTAAAGACTCGTGTTCATGGTTTACTCCGTCGTCTATTATTCCTATTTTCGGCTCTTGGCGTACATGCGCACCAAAAACAGACCAAGCCCAAGGCAAGCCAATAGTATGAAAAGCCCAATCATAACCCCTGTCCCACATGTCGTCGTTTGTACGAAAGGAGCTTCCAGTAGTCACACTAGAATTAAAGAAACCACCCCCTTCAGGGGCTGTATTGCCCGAAACGATACCAAGCAAGTATTCTATAGAATACCGTTTAAATAGATGCGGATAGTTTTCTAACAAATACTCGCCCTTAGCATTAAGCCCATCTTCGTCCGTAGGGGATATATAAATCGTAAACGTATCGTAGCTGTCAACTCTTTCTATTTCGCCCCCAACGGAAACAAACGCTTGGGCAATAGCGTCCATATCTATATCCCCAGGGTCAGCGTGATATACACTGAAAAAATGTAGGCGATTAGTCACATAACGGATACCCCTAGTATCAGAAAACGCATATTCCCTTTCGGGTAGGTCGAATATTTCGTAGCTTAAATCAATATGGTACGGCATAGCTTCGATTTCATAGGTTGCCGTTAGCCCTGCGGAATCTTCCACATGGAATGTAAGTTTCCGTTCAATGTCTTCCGTTCTGAGAGAAACTCGCGCTTGACCCAGTGTACCCCTTGGCCCATTTCGGTGTGTTTCTGATAAATATACATAGTCAGTATAACCTTTTCTTGTATACCACACCTCACGTATATACGCCCCCTCACTTGGCGTAGCTACATATTCGATGTCTATCCAGAGGGCAGTAAGCCCCCCACTAGGTATCTCCGACACCACCTCAATAGTAGGCATACCCACGTCAATTTCCCTATACGTAAGGTCTTCTATTCTGTAGCCCACCAAGTATTGAAGCAGCATACGCACGTCTTCCTCGGTGGGCGGTCTGTCCTCGCCGTATAGGTTAGATATGCGGTAGTCGGCTA
>WRLD01000011.1 GCA_009777845.1 Defluviitaleaceae bacterium | reverse complement strand
CCGCCGCGTGGTATTACATGGGCGATGTCGCCCTCCACAAGCCGCGACGGCACATCAGAGGTAAATGATACAACCACAGGGTCGTCGATTTCGTAAGGGTTTTGTGAAATCGCCTGGGTGGGTAGTGTGACGAGTGATAGAGTGAGTAGTAGGGAGAGTGTGACGATTGATTTTTTTAGAGCTTTCATAAGTAGCCCCTTTCTGTTTTATATACGTTTTATTTATATATAGAATATATTCCCATTTTAATTAAAGGTCAAATTCACCCCTGCGCCTCAATCTCTCGTATCCTATCTATCCCCTCCGCCGCTTGGGTCAGTAGTGCCTTGCTGCAATTCCTATACGAACGCGCCTTTAGGAAAAAGATTTTTGCGCGGTTTAGGTCGTTTACTATTAGGCTTAGCTCGCCAATCAGTACGCAGAGCTGTTGGATTGTGTCGGGCGAGGCATCTATTTTTTCAAAGGCGGTAAGATATGCCTTGTGCGCCTTTTTTGCGGCTACCCTTTCCATTTCGGTATCGCCCACGTCGTTGTAGAGCCACATCAGGCGCAGCCATATTTTGGCTACCGCCATTTCGTAGTTGCGATAAAAAAGCGGCGCGGCCTTTAGCGCGACATAATAGCCCGCAAAAACGGAGTTGATACTGCGGTCGTTGGTGATGTCTATTCCCAGCTGATATTTGAGCGGCGTAATTTCACGAATATTATTCTTAAAACGAGAAATAATGGTCTGCGGATACATATTCTCAAACATGCTGAAATAGCACTCGGGGCAGGTAACAATTTCATAGTACGCGGTGTCTATATCCTTATAGTGGCTGCGAAAATCCCTATCGCGAGTTTTCAGCTTTAGGCGCGTTGTGCGAATGGAATACGCTGGAAAAATATTGTCGCACACAGGGCAGGTAAAATTCTTTTTGTATACAATATCGGTGGGCGGCGGCGGCGTTTCGATGGAATAAAACTTATGCCCTGCCGCGAAAAACCTCGGCGGCACGGAGGATTCCGATAATGGGTCGGGAAGATGTACGGTTGCGGGCGCTTGGCTTTGTGGTTTTGTTTGTGCTTGCGTTGGTTCTTGCGCTTGTGTATTGCTTTCTTCCTTGGGCTTGGGAATAGGCGCGGTCGGTCGTTGGAACACAAACAGGCTAACCTCGCCCTTAGCCACAGCCGTGGTAGAATGCGGCTTTTCTGCAAAAAGCGACGTTTCGCCAAAAAAATCCCCAACCCCCAGTTCGAGATATGTAATTCTTTTTTTATGCGATTCAATGATTACATTTCCCTCGATAATAACGTAAATTTCGCCGTTTGTTTTTTGCCCCTCGCGAAAAATCTCGTCGCCGTCCGAAAGTCTTTTTGTGGTTGATATATTCCTTAATATAGATAAATCCATGCTTACACTCCCTTTGGTATCTTAAACAGGCTCTTAAAGGCAATCTCGTGGAGATTGCCTTTGATATTGTACCACTGTATGATTTATTTTGATAGATGTAAATCTACTCTTTACCCCACAGACGACAAGTGATACAATAGTGACATAATAATGACATGAGGAGTGTGTATCTATGGTTGCTTTTATGCCCGATGTAAAACCGTCCACAAGCATACGCCATGACTATAATGCTTTTTCGCGGCATTGCCGCGAATCGCAGCAACCAGTTATGGTTACAAAAAATGGCGAGGCTGACCTAGTTGTTATGAGTGTTGATGTCTACCAAAAAATGCTCGCACGGCAAAGGCTAGGGCAAATGCTCAGCGAGGTGGACAGAGAAATTGCCGCAGGTACTCCCATGAGGGATTTTGAGGAAGTGTTTGCTTCTATCGAAAAGAGGATAGCAGATGCGTAAAATCGAAATATCCGAAAAAGCCTATCTCGATATTGAGGAAATGTTTTCCTACATTTCTAAAGACAACAAAGCCGCCGCAGAAAAGCTACGGAAGAAAATTTATACCCAAATCAAGGAATTGAAAGATTTTCCCTTTAAATACCCTATTATCCAAGAAGAAGATGTTCTAGGGGCAGAGAGGGGCTATAGATACATGGTTGTAAACCCATATATCGTGTTTTACCGAGTGCTGGACGATGTTATTGTTATCGCTAGGCTCTTGCATACAAGACAAAACTGGCTACATTCGATATTTGGCTCGTAGGGTACGGGATATATTAAATAGGAAATAAGGCTCGTGACGACATTCCCACCATCAAAAAGTCGGAGAAAAGGGGCAACGCCCCCCTACATAAATCTATTCACGTCCTCCACACTAATCCCAGGGTGCAAGGCGATATTAAGCGAGTTAGCGATAATATTCGCCAAGCGTGCGATTACTGCGTCCACGTCCTTTGGCGTAACGAACATGTTTTCCTCGGAAAGAATTTCGCGTATCAGGCCGTAGCGTTCGCCGTCGTCCAGCGAGCCTAGCATGTTGTAAAAGGCTTGTTCGTCCGGCGCGGCCTCCGACATGGCGGAAAGCATGTTGTCCATGGTGTCGTTTACTAGGGTCGCGGCATCTACCACCGTAGGCACGCCCATGGCAATAACTGGCACGCCCATGCTCTCGCGGGTGATGGGCGTGCGGCGGTTTCCTAGCCCCGCGCCTGGGTTTACGCCCGCGTCCGACATCTGGATTGTTGCGTTAATGCGGCTTGTACGGCGCGCCGCCAAAGCGTCCACCGCGATAATCAAATCGGGGCGTATTTTTTCGGCTACGCCCTTTATTATTTCGGCGGTTTCTATTCCAGTTATTCCCATGACGCCTGGCGACAATGCGCCCACCGCGCGCAGCTTGCCTTGCAATTCCACGGGAACATCATCGCCCAAATGCCGCGTTACTAACAGCTTTTCGCATACCCTTGGGCCTAGCGCGTCTGGCGTGACCTGCCTGTTTCCTAGTCCTACCACGAGAATAACTGCCTCGCCGCCGAGCTTGTGCAGCTTGCCGAGCTTCTGCGACAAAATTTTTGCTATGTCCTCGTGCGCATCTATGTCGTTTTCCCTCATTGCGCTAGATTCTAGCGTTACATAGTTTCCGATTGGCTTGCCCATTGCCTTTGCGCCGTTTTCGTCCTCTATGGCTACCCATGTTACGGTAATTCCATTTTCTTCCTCTACGGTAATTTTTACGCCCGGTATTTCCTCGCCGATATGCTCGCGCATTTCCAACGCAAGGTCTGTTCTGAATGTTTTCATAGGCTTCCTCCTGTTTTTAACTCGCCTTCGGCGATTTTTCATGTGCGGATTTATATTGTCGTGTTTAGTATATCCAAGTTTTTGGGAATAATAAAAAAAACACCCCCGAAAAGGTGTTTTTTAAAATTTCTAGCCTATTTTCATAAAATTCCTATTTCATTTCTATAAAACTCCTAGTTCATTCCCTCGACCAACCGTCAGCGTATATCCCCCATCATCATAACCATAATACCCCGCGCGAATAACATACATCTCTCCTGCTTCAAGGTACATCGTGATACTTGCATTGGGATAATCGCCGCTGTCGTCGTCCTCTGCAATAGTTCCGTGCCCGCCGTACAGCCATAGGTACGGGTCGCAATCCTCGGTTTCGTTTGATGTTTCGATTGTCCACCTGCCAGAGCTGTCTGGGGTAAACGAATATTCGGTCGTGCCTGTAACGGTAACAGAGCCGCCGCCTGCTGGAATACTGCTGTTGACTTCATGCTTGCCAACTGTCAAGGTGTATTGTCCGTTGCCGTCACCGCCGCCGTAGTAGCCCGCAAGTATGGTGTAGGTTGTTTCCGCATCAAGGTATACTACCATACGCGCATTTGAGCCGCCAGCACCGTCATCATCGCTTGCAATAAGCCCCTCGGGGACATAAAGCCACAAATATGGGTCGCAATATTCGATTTCGTTTGAGGTTTCTATTGTCCACATGCCCGAGCTGTTCGGGCGGAACGAATACGCGGTTGTGCCTGCAACGTCCGCAGTGCCGCCATTTGCTGGAATATTGCTTTCGGCTTCGAGTGTGATAACGCTTAATGTATATTGTCCGTCCTCGTCGTCGTAGTAGCCCGCAAATATAGTGTAGGTTGTTTCCTCGTCAAGATATACTACAATACGCGAATTTAAGTCGCCATTGCCGTCATCGTCGCTTTCAATAAGCCCCTCTGGGTCATAAAGCCACAAATATGGGTCGCAAGCCTCGGCTCTATTCGAGGTTTCTATTACCCATAGGCCAGAGCTATTCGGGCTAAACGAATACGCGACTGTACCCACAACGGCCGCAGAGCCGCCACTGCTGGGAATACTGTCGCCGACCTCGGCTTTGCTAACTGTCAAGGTATATTCTCCGCTCTCCTCGTTGTCGTAGTAGCCTGCGTGTATGACATATGTTGTTTCCGAATCAAGGTGAAGCACTATCCGCGCATTTAAGCCAACCGCGCCATCGTCGTCCCCTGCGACAAACCCCTGTTGATTATAAAGCGATAACTGTGGGTCGCAGTCGTTGTCATTCGAGGTTTCGATAACCCATAGCCCAGAGCTGTCAGGCCTAAAGCCGTATTCGGTTGTGCTTGTAACGGTCGCAGTGCCGCCGCTTCTTGGCAGGGCGTTAGGCGCGCTTTCGTCCTCGCTTGGGGTACTGCTGTTTTCGTTTGAATTACTGCTGTCCTCTGAATTTCCGCTGTCCTCTGAATCGCCGCTGTCGGCATTTGCTGCAACGCCGTCAGCTTCTATTCCGCTAACGCTAACCGTGGCTTGGTCGTCCTCGGTTGTGCCGCTGTTACCGTCACAGGACGTTAAAAATAATGCAAATAACGCCGTTGTTATAAAAATTGCAAGTGCCTTTTTCATTTATATTGCCCCCTAAGGATAATGGATTTAACCGCTAGTAGCAATCGCGATTAGTCGGTTATTCTAGGTAGTATAACTTGAATACTGTTTTTTTGCAATGGTGAATTATCTCGTTCTGCGTTGGTCGGCGTGCGGTGTTGTCTAAGAAAACCACTTAGACAACACCTTACTGCCTGCTCAATGGACGTTATCCGTCCCAAAATTGACGAGCGTGCGTACCTCGGGACGGATAAATCCGTCCCCTACAAAGAACCTGCGTTCGTGCGTTTGTCGTGATGGCGTGTTGTTTTGCTGTTAGCATCTAAAAGAAGATACGCCCCATAATCGGAGCGTATCAATACAGCTAGCTACCCTACGCTCGCCCTTTGCGAAGCCTTATCAATGACCGTGAAGCCGTATTTCTCGGCGATTTCAATCGCTTCGCGGTTTGTTTTTTCGGCGCGCTGGGCAGACGTAAGCGGTCTTAAATCCGCGCTCATTTTTTCCCTAACGGCGTGAATGTCGCGCAGTACCTTAGTTTCACTCAACACTTTCTACCACCTCCGTTGGCGAATACCCTTTTCCGAAATCCGTACGTAGCCTACCCTTGCTTAGGTCAAGCTCTTGAATTATTACGCTTGTGCCATGATAAAGCACCACAAAATCACGCCCTCTGTGCTTCCTGTAGCTCTGACGTTAGTAGCTCCGCCATGTATTCAAAGCCCTGTGTATGAAAGGCTTCGTAGCCGTCAAGCACCTTGCCGATAAACCCATATTTATCCAATAGCCGTGCGGTTTCTGTTACAGGCTTTTTAAGCTCATCGGCGGTATATTGCATGACATATACTAGCCACAGAGCTTTTTCTGCCTCTGTATGCCTTGTTTTATGAGTTTTTGTGGATTTTGTCATATACACGCCTCGTTTTTTCATATTATAGCAGAAAATCTAACACACATACAAGTACGCCCCTGTATGTTCACACAATAACCGCACGAACGGCAAAGCCTGCACGTTCTATGTAGGGGACGGATTTATCCGTCCCGAGATTACCTCGTTCTGCGTTAATGGACGTTATCCGTCCCCCAATTGACGAACGTGCGTACCTCGTTCTGCGTTAATGGACGTTGCCCTCCCCGAATTGACGAGCGTGCATATCTCGGGACGGATAAATCCGTCCCCTACATAGACCGTGCGTATGCGGGACGGACAACCGAAATTTGGATTTTTCCACGAACGAATCCGCGTAAATCTGCGTAAATCCGCTAAATCCGCGTTTAATCGCTCTTAAATCCCGATAATCTACACATTCCTACCGTTCATGCGTTTACCGTGCATATGTTCATTGAATGTACACCACCAATTAAAATAAATTCCATATGCAATTCAACCAAAGCTAACATAAAACCGCACATACAAAATCGCCAACGGCGAAACAAAAAAGGGGAGGAACAAAAAATGGAATTTGACAAATCCAAGGCCTACAATGGCACAAAGTATTACCACCTTATACCGGGCTTGCTTATATCTAAGTCTATACTTAGCCTATCCTACGACCAGATAGATGCCGACATAAACGGCTTTATTGACATGGTGCCTGGCCTAATCGAAAAAATAGAATCCAACTTCGGCGATATAGAAAACAGGGATAGGCATTTATTCTTTACAAAAAATATGGAGCTGCTGCTCTCTCTTTTGCGTAAGGTTTATGCGCGTACACTGGAAAGCGAAGCGGAAAAAATACTGCGTTGCTCCAAGGACACAAGCAACCTTGATGTGGCAAGAAAGCTGTTGAAGCCGTTTATATCGGACGTGCTTTCTATGTCCATAGCCATGCAGGAGGCGCGCGGCCAAGCCGCAACAGCCGAGGAATCAACGCTAACCACCATTGAGCTTCATGCAGATTCGGCAAAGAACGTGGCGGCGGTAAGCAGTCTGTTTGACGACAGGGAATACGCCAAGGCAGGAGCTATGCTAAAAGAGCTTGCGGAGCATGACCCCGACGAACCCGCCTACGCTAAGGCAGGAGAATTGATTAGCATCAAAAACTACGGCGAAGCAAAGAACATATTAGACGAGCTGACAAGCAAGCACGCCATTTCACAGCTTATACAAAGCGATTTAAGCAAAAAGGTACTAGTAGTAGACGATATGCCCGAGATTTTGGCGTATGTAAACAACGCGCTTAAAAATCACTTCAAGGTAGTGGCAGTGCCTAGCGGAGAAGCCGCCGTCAAGGTTATGGAATCGCAGAAAATAGACCTATTTATACTAGATATAGATATGCCTGGCATGTCTGGCTACGAGCTATCTGGAAAAATACGCGCGACTATGACCTACGCCGATACGCCCATTATTTTCCTTACTGGCAATTCGTCCAGAGAACGCGTAGGAAAGGCTATAGCCGTAGGCTGTAACGGCTTTATCGTAAAGCCCGCAAGCTACGAATGTCTGCTAACCAAGGTCGGCAAATTTCTAAATGTAGACAAATAAAACGATAGAGCGCGGGTTTTTTAAAGGCATGGAACGCGGATTTTCGCGGATTTAACGGATTTTCGCGGATTCTTTCTTGCGTTCATTCAAAACTAACGGAACACGTACTGCTCGTATTAAACGGATTTTAAAGCACGTCCGAAAAAATCCGCGAAAATCCGCCAAATCCGCGAAAATCCGCGTTCCATTTCTTTTAAAATCCGTAACTTAGTATGAACTGTCGTACCCGTAAAGCAAATTCTCGGAGGTTGCCGTGACTGAACTATACAAAGCATCAGAGCTAATGAACATAGTTATGATGCTTAGGCTACAGGTAGCGTGTCTTTGCTTTACTGTGGCGGTGGCGACTACGTTTTTTTTGGTAAAGCGCGAGGCGAATTTTGTTAATACGCTGTTTCGTTATTTGATTATAGCGCATATACTGTCGCTTATTTTTGACATGGCGACAATCTATACTGGGAACAACCTTGAGCATGTATATCCGTGGCTAAACAGAGCTACGCATATTGCTTTCATGGGCTGTATCCTTTCCTTTGTGTACGCTTCGTTTGTGTATGTGCGTTATTTAGCCAAGAATGACGAGGACAAACGGCGTATTTTTATTTTCAGTATACCAGTAATATTGGCTACGCTTTCCGTGCTATTTGTGCCGTTCGAGTTTACGAGAACGCCGTACGGCAACCACTTAGACGGCACAGCGCTAGTGTTTGTATACGGCACAATATCCGTGTACCTGGGGCTTATGCTTGTTACCATTTTACGCCACTGGAAGGACGTGGATTCCGAAAAACGCAGAGTAATGCTTGTCGCCCTGCTGACACAAATAGCAATATCGCTAGTGCAACTATTTATACCCATAATTCTCATATCCTCGTTAGCTACCACTATTGTGGTGCTTGCTATTTATCTCACTATAGAAAATCCCGACCGCTTTTTGCGGCAGTTGTATCTCAAGGAAAAGCAAGCCGCCGAGGAAGCCACGCTGTCTAAGTCTAAGTTTCTTGCTACCATGTCGCACGAAATACGCACGCCAATGAACGCGATTATCGGCATATCGGAAATAGAGCTGGAGCGTGACGACCATTCCACCGACACACTGAACGCCTTTGACAGAATCAACAACTCGGGCAAGAGCCTTTTGGGAATTATCAACGACATTTTAGATTTGTCCAAAATCGAAACAGGCAAGCTGGAGCTTGTACCCGTAAAATACGACACGCCCAGTCTTATTAACGACACGGTTCTGCTTAATTCTATGCGAATAGGAAGCAAGCAGTTGGAATTTATTGTAAAGGTCGCCGAGGATTTGCCCTTGTTCCTATTCGGCGACGAGCTTCGCATAAAGCAGATTCTAAACAACATGCTTTCCAACGCCATTAAATATACCGAGCGAGGAAGCGTTACCCTTGGCGTAGATTTCCAATCGAACGAAAACGGTGTAACGCTTATTTTCACTATTCGCGACACAGGGCAGGGCATGACCGCGGAACAGCTTGATACCATTTACGAGGAATATTCCATGTTTAATAAGGAAGCCAACCGCACTACCGAGGGTACGGGGCTTGGCATGAGTATCACCAAGAGCCTAGTGGAAATGATGGACGGCAGAATCGAAGCCCAGAGCCAGCTCGGCAAGGGCTCAGTGTTTACGGTGTATTTGCAACAACAGCTCGCCGAGGGCGGCGTAATAGGCAAGGACGTGGCAGAAAAGCTGGAAAACTTCAAATTCGGCAGTAGCAAGCAGCGCGCGGAAATAGTGCGTGAGTACATGCCCTATGGGCGTGTTTTGGTCGTGGACGATGTAGACGCTAATTTGTTTGTCGCCAAGGGGCTAATGCGGCCGTACGCGCTTGCGGTCGATACCGCGGAAAGCGGCTACGAGGCACTGGAGCTAATCCGCGGCGGTGCGGTGTACGACATAGTGTTTATGGACCATATGATGCCTGGCATGGACGGCATAGAAACCACGCGGCTATTGCGTGCGGAGGGCTATACTCGCCCTGTGGTTGCGTTGACTGCTAACGCTGTTTCGGGCGTGAAAAAGCTGTTTGAGGAGAATGGCTTTGACGGCTTTGTTTCTAAGCCTATAGATGTTCGGAAATTGGATAGTGTGTTGAATACTTTTGTGCGGGATAAGCAATCGGCGGAGGTTCTCGAAGAAGCGCGTAGGCAAAAGGAGAGTGCAGGGGCTTTGGGGGCTTCGGGCGGTTCGGGGGCTTCGGGTGTGCTTGCCGAGGAAAGCACGGCGGACGAGCCACTCACGCTGTTAAAACGCATAAAATCGCTAGATGTAGAATCCGCCCTAGATGCAATGAGCGGCTTTGAGGATATTTATATAGACACAGTCAAGCTAACAATGCGGCTTTTGCCCGAGCGCGTAAAGAAGATGGACACATTTATAACCATAGATATAGAAGCCTTTACCGTAGAGGTACATGGGCTAAAAAGCGTACTGCGGAACATAGGCGCGGGGGCGTTGGGTAATATCGCCTCACAGCTAGAGAACGCAGGGATTGACAAGAATACGGAATACTTAAATGAGCATTATCCGCCGTTTAGGGACGAGCTAATCGCATTAAATGAGCTGCTAATACAGGCGATACAGCCGAAAAGGGCAGAGCCGACAAAGGCCGCCGATAAGTCGGAGCTTGTAACTGCACTAAATGAAGCCAAGACCTTGGCAGAAGCATACGACCGTGACGGCGCGTTGGAAGTGCTTACGCCGTGTACGGAGTGTTCCTATGACAGCGAAACAGACGAAGCCGTGCAGAAAATCATTAACGCGTTGGAAGCGTTTGATTGTGAGGAAGCAGTAAGGATAATGGTGAATTATGTCTAATGATGTTAATTCCTTTGATGTAAGCATTGCTAATAAACAGGTCGGAAAAGCTGTTATTTTTTTCGCGCTTATAAAGGTTGCTTTTTTTATCCTATTTATAGGCTCGGAATGGTGGCTGTCGCGGATTACAATCAGCGCGGCTTTAATCGCGGTGTTTTTTATTATTACCAGTATCAAGCGGCTTACCAAGCGGCAATTGGCGGTTTTAGTGCCGTATTCCTTGGTGCTGTTAGAAATTACCAACGCTACCTTTTTTGGCGGCGATAGAATAATTTATATGTTTTTTACTGGTGTTATGCTGCTCAGTATTATGTACATAGACCAAATTGGGTTTCTTATTATGTGCATATTGACGAGCGTTACAATAGCGGTTTGCTTGTTTGTGTTTAACATACCCTTGCTAGGCGAAAACAATACAATCACTGACGAAATCTATAGCTTTTCGGGTACTGTACTGCTGTATTCGTTCGGCTTCTTTTTTAGCAAATATATACTGTCGTTTTTGCTTAGGCTACAGACCATGGGGCAGTCCTTTAATGCAGTGCTGGACACTACGCCGAACCTAATGTGCATTGTCAACGGCAACAATGAAATAGAATATATCAGCGATTCGCTTGTCCAGTTTATGGGAAAAAGGAAGAACAAAATCAAGGTCGAGGACATATTTAATACAGACGAGCTGCTGGAAATTCTGGAAAGCTCTATGAGCCAAAGCGGCTTGACAGAAAAGACGGTTTCGTTCGAGAAAAACGGCGCGCAGCGGTGGTTTACGCTTCACACACTGCTAATGGGGAAAAAAGAGGGCGTGCGGTTTTTTGAGTTTGCGGAAATAACGCCCATCTTCGAGGCGCAAAAGGCGGCGGAGTACGCAAACAACGCAAAATCGCGCTTTCTCGCCACTATGTCGCACGAAATACGCACGCCCATGAACGCGATTATCGGCATATCGGAAATAGAGCTAGAGCGCGACGGCCATTCCACCGATACAAGGAACGCCTTTGACCGAATAAGCAACTCGGGCAAGACCCTTTTGGGAATTATCAACGACATTTTGGACTTGTCCAAAATCGAAACAGGCAAGCTGGAGCTTGTACCAGTAAAATACGACACTCCCAGTCTTATTAACGATACCGCGTTGTTAAACTCCATGCGTATAGGTGATAAGCCGCTGGAATTTATTGTAAAGGTCGCCGAGGATTTGCCCGCGTTTTTGTTCGGCGACGAGCTTCGCATAAAGCAAATTCTAAACAATATGCTGTCCAACGCCATTAAGTATACCGAGCGCGGCAGTGTTACCTTTGGCATAAGCTCCACGGCAGACGAGCATGTCGTGACCCTTATTTTCACGATTAGCGACACAGGGCAGGGCATGACCCCAGAACAGCTCGCCGCCATTTATGACGAATATTCCATGTTTAACCGCGAGGTCAACCGCAAAACCGAGGGCGCGGGGCTTGGCATGAGCATAACCAAGAGCCTAGTAGAAATGATGGACGGCAGAATTGAAGCGCAAAGCGAATTTGGCAAAGGTTCGACATTCACGGTCTATTTGCGGCAGCAGCCTGCCGAGGGCGGCGTGCTAGGCAAGGAAATCGCCGAAAAGCTGGAAAACTTCAAATTTGACAGCAGTAAGCAACGCACGGAAATAGTGCGTGAATATATGCCGTACGGGCGTGTTTTGGTCGTGGACGATGTAGACGCTAATTTGTTTGTAGCCAAGGGGCTAATGCGGCCGTACGCGCTTGCGGTAGACACCGCGGAAAGCGGGTACGAGGCACTGGAGCTAATCCGCGGCGGCGCGGTGTACGACATAGTGTTTATGGACCATATGATGCCTGGCATGGACGGCATAGAAACCACGCGGCTATTGCGCGCGGAGGGCTATACGCGCCCTGTGGTTGCGTTGACGGCTAACGCTGTTTCGGGCGTGAAAAAGCTGTTTGAGGAGAATGGGTTTGATGGGTTTGTTTCTAAGCCTATAGATGTGAGGAAATTGGATAGTGTGTTGAATACTTTTGTGCGTGATAAGCAATCGGCGGAGGTTTTGGAGGAGGCTCGTAGGGAGAAGGAGCGTTTGGGGGCTTCGGGGGTTTCGGGCGATTCGGGGGCTTTGGGTGGTGCGAGTGGTTCGGGCGATTCGGGCGGTTCGGGGGCTTCGGGTGTCGTAGGGGCTTCGAGCGGCTCGGGTACTGCTTCGTCTGTGCCTGCCGAGGGAGGCACAGCGGACGAGCCACTCACGCTATTAAAACGTATACCTGCCCTAGACGTAGAATCCGCACTAGATGCAATGAGCGGCTTTGAGGATATTTATATAGACACGGTCAAGCTAACCATGCGGCTTTTGCCCGAGCGTGTAAAGAAAATGGACACATTTATAACCATCGATATAGAAGCCTTTACCGTAGAGGTACATGGGCTAAAAAGCGTACTGCGGAACATAGGCGCAGGGGCGTTGGGTAACACTGCCTCACAGCTAGAAAACGCAGGGATTGACAAGAATACGGAATACTTAAATGAACATTATCCGCCGTTCAGGGTGGAATTACTGGCGTTAAATGAGTTGCTAATACAGGCGGTACAGCCAAAAAAGGCAGAGCCGACAAAGGCCGCCGATAAGTCGGGGCTTGTAAAAGCACTTGCGGAAGCTAGGGCGTTAGCAGAGGGATACGACCGTGACGGCGCGTTGGAAGTGCTTACGCCGTGCGCGCAGTGTTCCTATGACGAGGAAACAGACGAAGCCGTGCAGAAAATCATTAACGCGTTGGAAGCGTTTGACTGCGAGGAAGCATTGCGGATAATGGAGGTGGTAAGCCCATGAACAATCTATACCTACAAACCGACCTAATGAACACAATAATGATACTACGCCTACAATTACTATGTATTTGTGTCACTGCGGCGGTAGCGAGTACGTTCTTTTTGGTGAAGCGCACGGTGAACTTCGCCAACACGCTTTTCCGCTATTTGCTTATAATCCATTCGATTTCGCTTATTTTTGATGTAGCGACAGTGTATACGGTAAACCATCTCGACACGGTGAGCATGGCTATTACGCGTACGGCGCATGTCGGCTTTGTGGCGTGTATCTGCTTTTTTGTGTACACCTCGTTTGCGTATGTGCGGTACTTAGCCAACGGCGACAGAAGCAAGCGGCGCATTTTGATTTACGGCATACCGGCGTTTATCGCGAGCCTGTCCATTCTGTTTGTGCCGTTCAAATTTACGAGAACGGAATACGGCAATTTCCTGGACGGCGCATCACTGGCGCTTGTATACGGCACAATCAGTATTTATATGGTTCTTATGGTTATTACTATTCTGCGGCATTGGAAAGAAATGGATATTGAGAAGCGCGTGGTAATGCTTGTAGCTTCGTTGTCACAAATCGCAATAGCTATGATTCAAATGCTTCTGCCGATGGTTCTTATATCCTCACTAGCTACTACACTTGTAGTATTTGCTATTTACCTCACTATCGAGAATCCCGACCGCGTTCTCCGCCATTTGTATCTTAGGGAAAAACAGCTCGCCGAGGAAGCCACGCAGTCTAAGTCTAGGTTTCTTGCCACTATGTCGCACGAAATACGCACGCCCATGAACGCGATTATCGGCATATCGGAAATAGAGCTAGACAGCGACGACCATTCGCCCGACACGCTAAACGCCTTTGACCGCATAAACAATTCGGGCAAGACATTGTTGGGAATTATCAACGATATTTTGGATTTATCCAAGGTGGAAACGGGCAAGCTGGAGCTTGTGCCAGTAAAATACGACACGCCCAGTCTAATTAACGACACCGCCATGCTAAATTCCATGCGTATAGGCGATAAGCCGCTGGAGCTGATTGTAAAGGTAGCCGAGGATTTGCCTGCGTTTTTGTTCGGCGACGAGCTTCGCATAAAGCAAATTCTGAACAACATGCTGTCCAACGCCATTAAATACACCGAAAAAGGAAGCGTGACCTTTGGCGTGGATTCCCAAACGGACGAAAACGGCGTAATGCTCGTTTTCACTATAAGCGACACAGGGCAGGGCATGAGCGCGGAACAGCTCGCCGCCATTTATGACGAATATTCCATGTTTAACCGCGAAGCCAACCGCACGACCGAGGGCGCAGGGCTTGGCATGAGCATTACCAAAAGCCTAGTGGAAATGATGGACGGCAGAATCGAAGCCCAAAGCGAGCTTGGCAAAGGCTCGACCTTTATCGTTTATTTGCGGCAAAGGCTCGCCGAGAGCGAGCTAATAGGCAAGGACGTGGCGGAAAAGCTAGAAAAATTCAAGTTCGACAGCAGCAAGCAACGCGCGGAAATAGTACGCGAATACATGCCGTACGGGCGTGTTTTGGTCGTGGACGATGTAGATGCCAATTTGTTTGTCGCAAAGGGGCTAATGCGGCCGTACGGCCTGAGGGTCGATACCGCCGAAAGGGGCTACGAGGCAATCGCCATAATCCGTGACGGCGCGGAATACGACATAATCTTTATGGACCACATGATGCCAGGCATGGACGGCATGGAAGCCACAAAAATACTACGCGCAGAGGGCTATAGATTGCCTATTATCGCGCTTACGGCTAACGCTGTTTCAGGCATGAAAAAAATGTTCGAGGAAAGCGGCTTTGACGGCTTTGTGTCTAAGCCTATAGATGTGCGGAGCTTGGACGAGGTGCTTAATCGGTTTGTGCGGGATAAGAGGAGGTAGGGTGTGGGGGTTTAAGGGCATGGAACGCGGATTTACGCGGATTTGGCGGATTTTCGCGGATTTTTCCACGGCGATTTGATTTGATGCAACAATTTACAGGGTTTTGTAGGGGACGGATTTATCCGTCCCGAGGTACGCACGCTCGTCAATTCGGGCAGGGTAATAACGTCCATTAACGCAGAACGAGGCAATCTCGGGACGGATAAATCCGTCCCCTACAAGTACCCATGATAAACGCAGGAATGGCAAAAGCGTGTAGCTTCTTCGATTTCAAAAGGCGATTTTCGCGGATTTAGCGGATTTACGCAGATTTTGTCCGCGTAAACTACTAACGGCGATATGTTTTCCCACGAGCCAATCCGCGTAATCCGCGAAAATCCGTTAAATCCGTGTTGCATAAATCACTTATTAAACCACGATTAAGGGGATTTGCAGGGTTTTTGTAGGGGACGGATTTATCCGTCCCGAGGTACGCACGCTCGTCAATTCGGGTGGGGTAACGTCCATTAACGCAAAACGAGGTAATCTCGGGACGGATAAATCCGTCCCCTACAAGTACCCACGACAAACGCAGGAAGCCGCTTACCATAAAAATAAGGACTGGAGCTTAATATGACACCTATTTGCTTGTTTGATAAAACGATAATAGAAGCCATACTTGATGCTAATTTAGATAACCTACACATCGGGCAATTAAAAAAGCAGCTTGCGGATATTGTAGGAACCTCCAGAACATTAACTGGCGTTGGGTTTTGGAGCTATTTTGAGATAGGAGATAAATCCTTATCAGTAGGTGATGATGTCTGTTTCAAATTAGGGGGTGTCTATGCAGATTTAGAGGGGCTAGAATATGGGAGCGATTACATTTTATATATAGAAAAGGGGCTTTTAGAGTGCTTAGAGGGTTATTGTTATGAAGATGAATGGCCTCCGCATGAAGAAATAACAAAGATTGAGAATATGAGATTACAACACCAGTGATGTCTTTTGCCCTAAAACTCCCTCTTGGAATAAAACCCCACCGACAACCGATAAGAAGCATACAGCCCCACCGCAACCGCCAACGCCCCCACGGAAATAATCCCCGAGCTATTTATTAGTTTAAAAACCCATACATTTATGCCAGTGCTGTCGCCCTCTAGGAACGCAATGGGGAAAAACGTAAAGCCTATAGTGAATATAAAGAATGGAAGGAGCGCAATTAGCTTCGCTTTGGTGTAGCTGAATTTGAAATATATGGGAAGCTGTATGGTCTGAACAACGACAAGCCCTAGCCATATAACCACCACAGCCAAGCCGTCCGACAGCTTGGCGGCTTCCGCTCCGTCTATAAGCGAAAAAATTGCCGCGCCTATAATAACCACAGCGAATATACAGATATTTACAAGCAAAACGAATAAATATCTGCCTAGCACCACTGTTTTGCGGTCTAGCGAAAGCGTGGCATACAGCGCGTCTAGGTTGGTTTTTTCGCTTATAACAAACGGATAGGTGGAAACGAGAATCCCAAAGATTGCGCCCGATATAGCACTCGCACCCGCGCTTCCCATGTAGGTGAACGCTAGCAAAAGCCCAACAATAAAGATGCCTGTCGTTTTAAAATACGGCTTTATTGTCATAAGGTCTAGGCGGATAAATTTGGCTAATTTGCTCATTTTTTGTCACTCCTGCCTGTATAAATGATAATGCCCTCTAGGTCGGTTGCTTCCGTCAATACAGTTTTTGGCAGCTTGTGAACGAGCGCGGTTTCGACCATGCCGTCAAAGCCTGTTTTGTGCTGACTGTAGCCGATTACTAGCTTTTTTTGCTCTGGGCTTAGCTCGTTCGGGCCGCCCATTACTCGTGTATACGCTTGGGTTAGCTCGTCCTTTTGGCCGCTGAAAATAATTTGCCCGTCATGTATAAAGGTGATGTAATCCGCCGTTTTTTCCAAATCGGACGTAATATGCGTAGAAAACAGCACGCTCTTATTCTCGTCCATAACAAACTCGCGTAGCAGGTCGCATATTTGGTCGCGCGCCACGGGGTCTAGTCCGCTTGTAGGCTCGTCAAGAATCAGCAGCTGCGCGTTATGCGAAAGCGCGACAGCCAGTTGTAGCTTTATTTTCATGCCGCGCGACAGCTCCTTGACTTTTTTCTTGTAATCCAGCCCAAAACGCCCGATATAATCGTCAAAAAGCCGCCTGTCCCATTTTGGGTAAAACGGCGCGACGGCGGCCTGCACGTCCCTTGCCGTCCAGTCGTCCGTGTACAGCGGCGCGTCCATGACAACGCCTATGTGTTCGTTCAACGCCTGCGATGCGCTTTGCCCGAAAATTTTTATACTGCCGTAGTCTGCGCGTATTATACTCAAAATTAGCTTAATCGTGGTCGTTTTTCCTGCGCCGTTACGCCCCACGAAGCCCATAATCGCGCCCTTAGGCACGTTAAAGCCGATGTTGTTTAGCTTGAATGTCGGGTAATTTTTACATAATCCGTTTATTTCTATATTGTTCATGCTTCGACCTCCCATAGCAAATTCACTCTTTCAATTATTTCCTGCTTTTCTATGCCCTCTGCTCTTGCGGCGGCGATTGCCGCGTTTAAACCGTCCTCTATTTTGTGCAGGGCGTTTTCCCGCGCCAGCTCCTTGTTCCTAGGAAGCACATAGCAGCCCCTGCCTGGGGCGTTCACCACAAAGCCCTCTTGCTCTAGGTCGCTGTATGCGCGGGTGGTGGTGATTACGCTTATTTTCAAATCGCGGGCAAGCTGACGCACCGAGGGCAACAAATCGTCCTCGTGTATTTCGCCCGAAAATATTGCTGTTTTTATTTGTTCCTTTATTTGCTCGTAAATGGGTACGCCCGAACGGTTTGAAACTATGATGCGCATATGCACCTCCTTTTTGAGTTATTGGTGTATATGTACAGTATATACAGTAGGGGCAGTGTTGTCAAGTGGGGGGGGGAATAATTTATTTTTTTAACAAAGTCATGTTGTTTTTTTGTAATTTTATGTTATGCTATGTAAGCAGTCTGGATGGCTGGTTCACTCCGAAAGGGGTGAGGCTATGAGCGTATATGAATGGTTATCTCTGCTGATACAGCTAGCGACACAACCGGCAGGGTTATATCTAGCTTACCGTTGTTACAAATGCACCTGTTACAGCGACGAACAAAGCAAAGAGCGCAAAAATAGCCGTCCTAGGCAAAGGTAACGGCTATTTGCGTTAAGTTTTAAATTTAACCAATTCCGTGAACCAGCCGAAACGACTGAGTAACGAGCAAGTCACACGCGCCAACGTGTGGCTTGCTTTTATTATACCCCATAATAAAAAAATTTCAACCATGAATTTTCACCTAAAAAATCCACCTGTCAACACGAGTTTGATAATTGTTCCTCGTTCTGATATAATACCAACTATAAAGCTGTATTTGCAGAAAAAGGACGTGCGTTATGCAAATGGTAGATGTTTCTATCCCTAACAATTTAGCTTCACAGATAAAATCCACGCCTCGCCTTGGGAGTGCAACCTCTGACAAAATGCAGATTCTCTTAGCCATAGGTTTGTTTGTAACAAAGGAAGTCAGCCTTGCCAGAGCGGCAGAGCTGGCTGGTCAGACATTGGTCGAATTTATGGGTACGCTTAAATTTTTTGGAATACCGTCCCTTGTATACACAGACGAGATGTACGATGACGACTTGAAATTTGTGAACGCGGAATGGTGACGAAAAAGGCAGTAATCAACGCAAGCCCACTCATTCAACTGGCAAAGCTCGGTCGGCTGAAGCTACTCAACGATTTTTTCGGCTCTGTTTTCATACCTCGCGCTGTGATTGGTGAAATTAACGACCTTGATATAACGGAATTGGCATATGAACCCTTTGATGTGACAAACCGCAATGCCATTAACACCCTTTTGCACCCGCTACACATCGGCGAGGCTGAGGTTATCATAGGAGCGGTGGAACACAGTGCGGATTTTGCCGTGCTAGACGACTTAGCCGCGCGAAACAAGGCGCGATTGCTTGGACTTGACGTTATCGGCACATTGGGAATTTTACAGAGAGCAAAAAAACAGGGCATGATTTATGACCTAGAGCGTGATATTATTTATCTTAGAAATTCGGGTATGTATATATCCGATTCACTTATTAAAAAGATTTTAAGCCCATGAGGTGAACCCAAACCATGAACCTCCTCCTAGTAGACGGCGATGCCGACAATATAAAAAACTTCCGCACGCACATCAGAAGCACGTTCCCGAACGTGCGGTTGGTGGGGCATTTTAGCGATATTGGCGGCGATTTGCTCAAAGCGGTAAAGGAAATGAAGCCCGATATTATTTTGGCGGATATTAAGTTTTTCGGCGGGCTTTATTTTTCGCGGTTTAAGGCGATTAACGATGAGCTGCCCGACCTGAAATTTCTTATGTACGGCACGTTTAACGAGTCTGATTATATGAAGCGCGGGCGCGATTTTGGCGTGCTGGACTTTATGTATAGGCCTGTGAAACCGTCCGACCTAAACCGTTGCTTGGAATTTGCTATAAATAACCATAAAAAGGTGCTGGAAAACCGCCGCGCAAGCCGCAATATGGAAAGCGATTATCACCAGCGGCTATTTTTGTACGAGGAGATTTTTTTGCGTTCGTTGCTCAACGGCGATATTTCACGCGAGGAAGAAATCCGCAACGCCTTTGAGTATTTCAAAATACCGTTTACTACCGATTTTTCCGTTCTTATAGTGAGAATAGACCACTACAAGCGCGTTGTGGCGGATTTGTCGGAAGCGGACAAGCACATGAAAAGCATAGGCATTTTGTCTGTAGTACGCGGCGTGCTTCGCGAGCATAACGCAAAATCGCTAATCCAGAGCTTCCACGAAATCCCGATTATCCTAAACGCCAACTATTCCGTAGAGGAAAAGGTACTGCTCGGCGACCGCATGAAGCACGCCATACTGGAACGCACAGGCACGCGCTGTACTATTGGCATAGGGCGCACCTACGCCGCGCCTACGGAAATAGCCATATCGGCGCGGGAAGCCGAGGCTGCGTTCGGCTATCGCTACAGAATGGGCTACCACGCCGTTATTCCCATAGAATTTGTCGAACCCGACAACAATATCACGTTCCGCTATCCGCACGCGCGTGAAAGTCGGCTTGTTTATTCGGCTGTGGTGGGCGATTATGAATACTGCAAGGGCTTGCTGTCGGAGCTGTTTAACGCGCTCGCGCAGGCGGGCCCCTTGCCCGAAAATTTGATTGCCAAAACGGTAATGAACATTGTCTTTAGAATAAGCCGCTATATCAGCGAACAGAATCTGCCATTTGCGGGCGAGGTGGCGAGATACTTCCCCACGGGCGATATTCTGCGGTTGGCTACGCTTGACGATGGCTACACCTTTTTAGACAAATCCCTGCGCGATTTTTGCTCCTTTGTACAAAAATTCCATACCAAGGACTCGCTACGTCTGCACCTCGCCGCCAAACGCCACATACAGGAGCATTATTTTGAGCAGTTTTCTATAGCAAAAATCGCCGTAAAGCTAAGCACAACGCCCGAAACGCTTAACAAGGTCTTTATGGAACGCGAAAAGGTCATGCTGTTCGATTATGTAATGTGGGTACGTGTACAGGAAGCGCAAAAGCACCTTTCGGACACCGCCACGGAGGAGGACATTATCGCCGTGCAGGTGGGCTTTGACGATGTGAAATATTTCCGCTCCATTTTCAAAAAATACGTGGGCGAAACCCCCGCCGAGTTTAGGGCGCGTTCACAGCAAAAGAGTGAGGGCTAATGGCTAAAGGGCTTGGGGAGAATACTTTCATATTAGAAGGCGAGAAGCTAATCGCGGAAATTCCCGAACATTATAAGGTACAGCGATATTTTTTCTCACAGAGCTTTGCGGAAGCGCGCGGAATATCGCAGGGTGTGCCGTTTTATAACCACAAAGCCCCCTACGAAATAATCCGCGACAACAAATTTAAGAGCCTTGCGGACACTGTTACGCCGCAGGGCGTTTTGGCTGTTTGCGAAAAAATACCGTATACGCTGGACGATATTCTAGGCGCGCGCGGCTTTATCCTGCTTTGCGAACGAATTAACGACCCCGGCAACGCAGGCACGCTAATACGCACGGCGGCGGCAGCAGGCGCAAGCGGCGTAATATTCACACGCGGTAGCTGTAACGCCTTTAGCCCAAAGGTAATTCGGGCGGCGGCAGGCGCGGCGCTGCGGTTGCCGATTGTGGAAAACGCGAGCGGCATTTTTGACACGCTGAAAGCCGCCAACATACCCATTTACGCCGCACACCCTCGCGGCGGTGTTCTGCCATATGAGCTAGACCTACGCCAAAGATTCTGTCTGCTTCTCGGCAGTGAAGCCCACGGCATTTCGCAGGAAGCGGAACAACGCGCCGATATGCTCGTGCGGTTGCCTATGACCTGCGATACGGAGTCGCTGAATGTTTCCGTGGCTGGTAGTATTCTTATGTATGAGGCTGTGCGGCAGGGGGTGGGGTAATGGAACGTGGGTTTTTTTAAGGGCATGGAACGCGGATTTTTTAAGAGCATGGAACGCGGATTTACACGGATTTAACGGATTTTCGCGGATTTTATCTGGCGCGTTTTTTTATCCGCGTAATCCGTGTAAATCCGCGTTCCGCTACCTTTAATTTACATGGATAAAATTGTATTCCATTGTAGGGGACGGATTTATCCGTCCCGAGGTACGCACGTTCGTCAATTCGGGGACGGATAACGTCCATTAAAGCAGAGCGAGGTAATCTCGGGACGGATAAATCCGTCCCCTACAAAGAACCTATATGCGTTTGTCGTGAGCCGTGCGAAAAAAACTATTGACATTTCCCACAAAGGTATTTACAATGGGGCGTGTGTTTTTTTTATTGTTTTTTTCCCTAGGGTAACGCCCCACGCTTTCGAGTGTGGGGCGTTGTCCGTTACTTATAAATTTACAGGGGCGGATAATCCATGGAAACCAAAAAAGGCAAAATAAAATGGGAACGCATACTACTTTTTATCGCCTCTGCGGTACTAGGTGGCATTGTTGCGTATTTAAGCCTTGCTAGTGTCAGAATATCAGTCCCTGCGGAAAGAGTAGAGGGAATGAAAATAATTACATGGTTGGCTCTAGTTCTTTCCGCTTACATGGCTCTTTATATTAGTGTATTCATACATGAAATAGGTCATTTGGTTTTTGGTCTGATTGACGGCTATAAATTTGTTTCACTCTCCGTTTCCAATATTATGCTAGTAAAAGAAAACGGCAAATTAAAAATAAAAAAATTCACCTTGGCGGGCATGGGTGGGCAATGCCTAATGTCACCGCCTCCGTTTAGGAATAATACGTACCCCTTTATGCTGTATAACCTCGGCGGAGGATTGATGAATTTTATTTTTTGTGCCATTTTTGCCGCATTTTTCCTTGAATTAAAAGAAATCTTTCCTTTTTCGGGTGTGGTTTTTATTCCGCTTATCTGTGTCGGGTTGATTTTTGGCGGAATAATAAATTTGCTGCCAATAAAAATAGGCGGCCCGGCTACAGACGGTCACAATGCAGTTTCGCTTAGGAAAAACAAAGAGGCACGCCGCGCTTTATGGCTAATATTGACGATAAACTCGAAAATAGCCTCGGGTGAGCGGATTAAGGACTTCCCTGCCAAATGGTTTGAGTTTCCCGACGATTATGATTTTAGCGTTACTACCCTTGGCAATGTCGCTACTATGGGGCTAGGGCGGTTGATTGATTGCCGTGATTTTGTTGGTGCAAAGGCACTGGCGGAAAAAATTTTGGACAAGGGCGGTGGGCTTGTCGAGCTATTGAAAAATGAAACTCGCTGTGAATTATTGTTCCTAGAAATAATAGCCAATTACCCAAAAGGAACAGACGAAATAGAACGCCTTTATACCCCCGAGCTTAAAGAATACATAAATGCGAGCAAAACGCATTTATCTAAGCACAGGCTCATGTACGCATACGAAAAACTTATTTCTTTAGACACAAGCAAGGCAGAAATTGCACTAGAAGCCTTTCATAAAACCTGCCGAACCTTTCCCTACCGCAGTATCTGCGAGGGCGAGCTAGAGCTGATAGGGATAGTCAACGAGTTGGCGAGGGCTTCAACGTGATAAAAAATGATAGAACGTGGATTTTCCCACGAGCCAATCCGCCAAATCCGCGAAAATCCGTTAAATCCGTGTTTGATTTACACATTTTGGTGTGTTTGTCGTGACCTGCCTATGTGATTTTGTGGCGATTTACGGTATAATCAAATTGTAGGTGACGGAATGTAGGGGACGGATTTATCCGTCCCGAGGTACGCACGCCCATCAATTCGGGGACGGATAACGTCCACTAAAGCAGAGCGAGGTAATCTCGGGGCGGATAAATCCGCCCCCTACAAAGAACCTGCGTTCGTGCGTTTGTCGTGTAATCTTGCAACCAAGAATCCGTTAAATCCGAATAGCCTTTTTGTAGGGGACGGATTTATCCGTCCCGAGGTACGCACGTTCGTCAATTCGGGGACGGATAACGTCCACTAAAGCAGAGCGAGGTAATCTCGGGGCGGATAAATCCGCCCCCTACAAAGAACCTGCGTTCGTGCGTTTGACGTGTAAAACATTCGTGCGGTTGTCGTGTAAAACAGGTCTATTGTCAACAGATTAAGCCGTGTGTTACAATACAGTACGGAGGTGTTTCTTATGACACATATTTCATTGAGCGTTACCCCCGAGGAACGAGGGGCAATGGAGAGCTTTGCGAAATTTACTGGCTTAAACTTATCCGAAGCCATCAAAAAAGTGTTTTTTGAAAGACTAGAGGACGAATACGACCTAAAGCTAATCGAAGAATTTGAGGAAAACGACGACGGGACGAGATACTCCCTAGCGGAAATCAAAGCCGAGTTTGGCATTCAATAATAACGTACACGGTCGATTTTAGCAAGCAAGCCCGAAAAGACTTAAACAGCATAGATAAGCACCAGGTAACAATACTCCTTGCGTGGATTAACAAGCATTTAGAGGGGTGTACCAACCCATGGGCTTACGGAAAGCCTTTACGCCACAAATTAAAGGGATACTGGCGTTACAAGGTCGGCGTTTATAGGGTGGTTGCAAAAATAAGCGACACAACTATAACGATAAATATAACCAATATCGGACACAGGAAAGATATTTACCAAAATATGTAAACCCCAAAAAAGAAAGCGACCCACCCCCATGCTAGAAGGAATAATCGAAAACATAATATTTCACAACCCAGAAAACGGCTACACCGTTTTTTCTTTGAGTACCCAAGAGAATAAAGCCCCCCCACAAGAAATAATCTGCACAGGACTTTTTTCCAATCCACTAGCGGGCGAAAACATCAAGATAGAGGGCGCATATGTAGACAATCCGCGCTACGGACGGCAGTTTGCTGTGGAAAAGTCGGAGCGCGTGAAGCCGTCAACCCTTGCAGGCATAGAAAAGTATCTAGCCTCGGGCGTGATTAAGGGCATAGGCGCGAAAACCGCCAAAACAATTGTAGCGAAATTTAAGGAAAACACCTTTGATATAATCGAAAACGAGCCGCAAAAGCTCGCGCTTATTCGCGGAATTAGCGTAAAAAAGGCGTTGCAGATGTCGGAGAGCTTCCACGCGCAGTACGCACAGCGACATGTAATGCTTTTTTTGCAGGAGCAGGGCGTTACCACGGGCGCGGCTATGAAAATATACAAGAGATACAAGGAGGAATCCGTAGAAATAGTAAAAAACAACCCATACCGCCTTGCGGACGATATAGACGGCATAGGCTTCAAAACGGCGGATGCGATTGCCTTTAGGCTAGGCGTTCCGCGGGAATCGCCCGAGCGAATTTCCGCAGGGGTGCGTTTTTGCTTGTGGGAAGCTACCAACGACGGCCATACCTACATGCCCTCAAGCGCGTTAATTCGACAAGCGGCGGCGTTGCTTTTTTGTTCGCCCGAAATGGTGGAAAACGAGCTAGCGCGTATGCAAATGGAGCGGCATATCGTCCGCGAAAAAATCGAGGGCGAGGACGAGCCGCTAGTATACGCAAGCGCGATGTATTACGCGGAAATAAAGGTAGCCAGACGGCTAATCTCGTTAAATTCTTCCGTTTCCGCGCCTAAAATCGAAAAAAACATAACCACAGAAATAACCCTCTCGCAGGGACAGCTCGAAGCCGTTCAGCTTTCCCAAGCAAAGGGCGTGCTAATCCTCACAGGCGGGCCGGGTACAGGAAAAACAACGGTAATAAATACCATAATTGGAATATTAGAGAACAAGGAGCTAACGGTAACGCTCGCCGCGCCTACAGGCCGCGCCGCCAAGCGAATGACCGAAGCCACAAGCCGCGAAGCCAAGACAATCCACCGCCTTTTAGAGGTGTCCTTTATTTCGCAGGATTCCAGACGGCAGGTCTTTAACCGAAACGAGGAAAACCCCATAGAAACAGACGTGCTAATCGTGGACGAGGCCTCCATGATTGACATTATGCTTATGAAAAATCTGCTCGACGCGGTAGCTGACGGCACGCGCCTTATTTTTGTGGGCGATATGGAACAGCTGCCCTCCGTGGGCGCAGGAAATGTACTAAAGGATATGATTAACTCGCAACGCTTGCCTGTGGCGCGGCTTACGGAAATTTTCCGCCAAGCGGCGGAAAGCGCGATTATCACAAACGCCCACAGAATCAACAGCGGCAGTTACCCCGCGCTTAACGACAAGGAAAAGGACTTCTTTTTTATACAACGCCAAACCCCCGAGGACATAACGCATACTATTCTGGATTTAATTTCCAACCGCTTGCCCGCCTATAAGGATTTTAATTCGTTGCACGACATACAGGTGCTTACGCCCATGCGTAAGTCTACCTTGGGTATCTCGCATTTAAACAATGTCCTGCAAGCCCAGCTAAACCCGCCTTCGCCGAGGAAAATCGAACGCGAATACGGCGCGGTTGTTTTCCGCGAGGGCGACAAGGTAATGCAAATAAAAAACAATTATGATGCGGCGTGGGAGGTTTTTAACGAACGCGGACAGCGACTAGACTTCGGCGAGGGCGTATTTAACGGCGACATGGGAATTATTTCTAAAATAGATGACGAGTACGGTATATCTGTCTTGTTTGACGATAACCGCCTTGTGAATTACGGCTTTTCGCAGCTGGACGAGCTGGAGCTGGCGTACGCTGTCACCGTCCACAAATCGCAGGGCAGTGAGTACCGCGTTGTGATTATTCCTGTGTTTAGCGGGCCGCCCATGCTGCTTACGCGTAACCTGCTGTACACCGCCGTTACCCGCGCGAGGGAGCTTGCCGTGCTTGTGGGCATTCCAGAAACCATGTACCGCATGATAGACAATAACCGCGTAACAAATAGGTACACTGCGCTTGCCCGCCGTTTGGGGGAGATGGGCGATGTTACGGCGGAGTAGCTTATTAGACTGGCTTTATCCGCCTGCTTGTGTGGCTTGTCGTGTGCTTTTGCCTGTGAATGAAAAAAATGGGCAACGCCCCTTTTGCCCTGCTTGCCGTGAGCTTTTTACGCCCATTACCAAGGAACGGAGCATTGCTACCTTTACATACGAGGGGCTTATTCGCGAGCTTATACTCGACATGAAATTCAACTCGAAAAAGCAAATCGCGCAGGCGTTGGGCTTGTTGTGGGCGGAGCGTTTGCAGGGCTACCCAGTGGAAAATATTTCCGATTACGCGCTTGTCCCAGTACCCATGCACAGGAACAAAAAACGCAGGCGCGGCTTTAACCAAGCCGAGGTTATGAGCCTACCCCTTGCGGCGCGGCTTAATATTCCCATAGCGAATGTCTTGTCCCGCACGCGGGACACCACGCCGCAGTCGGAGGTGCATTTTTCGCGCCGTGCCGAGAATGTACGCGGCGCGTTTTGTATCAGTCCGCGCCAAGAGCCGCGCGGCAGGAATTATATTCTCACGGACGATATTTTTACCACTGGGGCAAGCCTAAACGAATGCACAAGGGTACTGAAAAATGCGGGCGCGGCTTCGGTTATATGTATGACTTTAACAATTTCCGTAAAAACTACTTAGGCAAATCATAAAAAATGCCGATATATTCTTTGTAGCAAAGTGGCTGCGCCACTTGCACTCTCGGCGACCGCTCGTGACAAGCCGCACAACGTCACGAAGCGAACCCAGTAAATAAAAGAAATATGATAAAGGAGGCCGTTAAAATGGACATAAGAGTTTCCAGTGTTTACAAGGCATACACCATACAGCCCAGCCGCAGTGTTGGACGCACCGAAAAAAGCGAAAAAACCAGCTCGGAGCGGGTTGACAGTGTATCCTTATCGGCCCAAGCGGGAGAATTTCAAATAGCGCGCAAGGCGGCGT
The DNA here is from genome assembly GCA_009777845.1 of Defluviitaleaceae bacterium. Lineage (GTDB taxonomy): Bacteria > Bacillota > Clostridia > Lachnospirales > WQUN01 > WQVC01. The sequence continues at coordinate 50,715 of WRLD01000011.1, read as the reverse complement.
TAAGTGCGCCTGATATTCGTGAGAGTCTTGTAGGTCGTATACAGGAAATGCTAGATTCTGGCACTTACCATGTGTCCTCCAATGATGTCGCGGCGGGCATATTGAGTAGATTCTAGGGAAAACGTGAAATATAAAAATACACGGACGTTATATGGGAACTCTTTCGTGCCTAAGAACTAGGCATGAGGGAGTTTTTGTATTGACTTCCATTTACTTATAGACACGAATTGAGGGAATGAAACTATGGCGGGAATGTTGGACCAGCTAGTGGACGTAATGAAGGAGCAAACCGAACGCCACAACGAGCTTCACGGGCTTTCGTTGGAGGAAAAGGACGCTATTATCAAAAACGACATAGACGCGCTGCAAAACCTAGTAAGCCTAAAAAACATGGTAATCGCCCAAAATAACAGACTGGAAAAACAGCGTATTTCCTTGGTTAAGGACATAGCCGACGTTATGGCACACAAAAGCAACGATATATCGCTCGCCGACCTAATCGCCATTATAACCAACGCCGCCGACCAGGAAAAGCTACGCGAAGCAGGCGCAGGCCTGCGAGCCGCAGTCGAGCGTTTGAAGGAAATCAATGACATAAACAAGTCGCTTTTAGAAAGCTCTATAGAATTTGTTGAATATTCATTGAATGCGTTGCGTTCCACGATTTCGCCCGAGCCGCCGGAGTATCCTCGTAGACCGACAATAGGCGGTGAGGGGAATGGGGCTGGGACGTTTGATACTAAAAGGTGAATACAGATAACAAATACCCGCGGGGAGGACAAAATGAAGCATTTATTTAAAAAAATATGCCTAGTTTCACTAGTTGCATTTATTTTGTCACTCTCTAGTGCGGTATTTACCCTCTGCGAGGAAACCTCCGCCCCCACCGCCCCTAGCGAAATTGTACAAACAGGGCTACGCGGCTACGGCTTAGGTGATGTAAACCTTGACGGTGTAGTGAACAGTCTTGATGTTGTAATCCTCTCGCAATACCTTTTAGGGCAGGACGTGGAAATAAACACCCTCACATCAGACATAAACAGGGACGGCGTATTGGACGATAAAGACACTAGGCTGATTTTACGCGGGCTTTGCGGTTGGGAAAATGACTTTGACCCTAAGCCGAACAGCTTAACAATTATTCCCATTAACGCGCACACAGGCAAGCATATAGACTACACCCTGCTAGAGGTATATATAGACGACATACTCACCGAATACGAAATACACACAGGCATAATCTCTATCCCAAGCATACCCACAGGAAGCAACGTACGCCTCAATATCGGCACTGGCTGTGATACCCTAAGCCAAGACCCGACATGGAAAATAGAAATGGGCGATATAGAGCTAGACCCCTACGCCCCCGACTTCACCATGCCCGAGGAAGCAATCTTCCTAATCGCCGAGTTTTCGCCGTTTGCGGAGTATTATTTTCCGTGGACTACCGCGCTTGAATGGTGTGAGGAAACGGCTAACGAGCCTATAGAGTACATTATCGGATATGAATCCTCTGATTTAGATGGCTTTTCGTCCGAGGGTTTTATCAAATGGGATTCTGAAACGGCGTTAGCGGAGTTTATTGAATGGGATTACGAGCCTACATCATTTGAAGCCAGTGAAAATGCAATTGAATGGCACGAAATTTTTACAGGCGAAGCGGTAGAATACACCAAGGAAAACGCGGCTTTTGTCGAATACCCTCCGCATACGCTTGATATTAGCCTTGATTCCTCTGCTATAACGGGGCAAAATGCCAATACATGGAATCCTGTGGCTCTCGCTAGCTCGATACGCTTTGATGTTCCGCTCGGCGTTCCGTGGACGGCGGTTAGTACCGCACCATCGTGGCTTACAATCAGCGACATAGTGCATGTTGCCCCGCACACAAACGATTCATTTGTGCTTAATGTTACCGAAAACACAGGAAACGCGGACAGAACAGGAACAGTAAGAATTAACGTAGGCACAAACACGGTAGCAGAAATCTTTGTAACCCAGTCACATGGGGCTGTTCTGATTGTGCCTGGTGACGGCGGTACGTTTGCATCACCGCCAACTAGCGGACTTGCCGACTTTATCGTGTTTTCTAATAGGCAATGGACAGTAAGCACAAGCGCGCCATGGCTAACCATGGTAGACTACGAACCCGCAAACCGCACAGGCAATGGCTGGTTTACTATTTTAGTAGATACACATTTGGGAAGTGCCTCGCGGACAGGAATAATCACAATTACCGCGCCAAACGCGCCCACGCAAACGATTACAATTATACAAAATCCAGGCCCAATCCTTATATCGCCAACAGGGCCGTATAACATGCCCGCCCATGCTTCCACAAGCGCGTTAATGGAGGTTACGTCTAATCGTGCGTGGACTATAACGAGCAGTCAGCCGTCATGGCTTTCCGCAACGCCCACGAGCGGCACAAACAACGGCTCTTTTAGGATTTCCGCTACCGCGAATGTAGGAAACGCTCGAACAGGAACAATAACGGCTTCCGCACAGGGCGCGGCCTCACGAGTAATAACCGTGACACAGGAAGCAGGAAACGGGCTTGTATTGTCGGGGACTGGCGGTACAGCAACGGCATTTCCAACCGCGGCAACAGTAAATGTAATTTCGGATAGAACGTGGAACACGCCCACAAGTAACGTGCCGTGGCTAACCATAAGCAATGTCACGCCGACAAATCGCAACGGAAACGGCTCGTTTGTAGTCAATGTGGCTCTCAATCCAGGAAGCGCAACAAGAACAGGCGTAGTCACGGTTACGGCAGGTACGACCAGCCGCACGTTTACAGTGACCCAAACCGCCGAGCCAGTGCTTTGGTTGTCGGGCATAATAGGCTACGCGCCGTCTGATTCGGGCTTTGGGCTTGTAGAGGTGATGTCTAACAGGCAGTGGAGCGTAAGCGTAAGCAATAATGCCACCTCTTGGCTTTCCGTAGGCAATTTCAACCCGACAAACCGCACAGGGAGCGGCTCTTTCCATATTATCAATACCGAAAACACAAGCAACATGCAACGAGCAGGGACAATAACCATTAGCGTACTGGGCTTGCCTGCACAGACCATAAACGTGGTACAGGACGGACGAACGGCACACCTCACACTATCGGCAAACAGGGCGGAATCGCCTGCCATAGCAAGCCAAGCGACCATAAGAGTGACTTCTAGCACCACATGGAACGTACAAAGCAGTGCCTCATGGCTAAGCGCGGACGGCTTCCAACCTGCCAACCGTAACGGCAACGGCAGCTTCAGACTTGTTACTGACGTGAACACATCTAGCCAACCACGGACGGCAAGACTAACCGTACGAGCAAACGGAACGCCCGACCGCTTTATTGACGTAACGCAGGCAGGGGCTGGCGGGCTTGAGTTGAGTCGGAGTGAGTGGGAGGTAATATACGAAGCAAGCGAATCAACTATCCATGTAACGTGTCAAGGCGTATGGAATGTCAATGTAAGCAATAATGCTACATCTTGGCTTTCTGTAGATAATTTCAGCCCTGCAAACCGCGCAGGAAACGGCTCGTTCAGAATACGTGCTAGGAGCAATTCAACGCTCTTTTCGAGAGTTGGCACTGTAACCGTTACCTATGCGGGGATTACACGCACTATAACAGTAACACAGAGAACGGACACAGGCTTTACAATCAAGCCCTCGTTCTCGTGGAATGAAGCAGACAAGCAACCATTTTTGCTTAGGAGCGCGGTAGAGATAGAGGGCGGTAGCGTGCAAGAAACCGTACAAGGGTACATGGCGACGGCACACATTTACGGAAAAACAATTACCTTTAATACAGACATGGACGGTGTTTATTATATAGAGGGCAGAGGAATAATCGTTAATGCTGATGTTGTTTATCCTGCTATAGTGAATGCGGCTGGTGGAGAGATAATTTTTATGGGGGTACATGCAGCGTTTGCACCGGGTAATCCGGGGGGACATGCGAGTGTTATTACTTTTATAGCACCGGGACACCCGCTTTATAATGATATGGATACTTTTAATTGGAGCGATAAGGGCATAACAAGCACTCGCTGGGGAGGCGTAAGATACGCAACACTTGGCGGTTCGTCTGAGGGAAATCTTGGATGCTTGCACGGCATTATAAGCGATACAGACCGCGACCTAAGCAGAAAAAGGGTAATGCAATGGGTTCATTCGGGAATAGGTAAGTATCAAGAATTGCTAGATTCATTTAAGCACTTCAATGCACACTATAGTAGGTCTTTTGACTATTATTTTCTTGGAAGGGATTTTTGGCGTGACGTTGGTGGTGAGCTTGTCTTTACTAAGGGCTACAACAGTAATTCATATGCGCGTGCTTTATTAAACGCAAACGGTATTTATCCTGGAGAGGCGGGTTATTTGCCAGGTTGGGAAACCATTATAGAAGCCCACTATTTTGGACGTTGATAGGGGGCTAGGATATGAATAAAGAGCTTAAAAAACTCTTGATTGTGCTTGTGGTCTTGGTTGGTGTACTCTTTTTCCTAAAACCGTGGCTAACGCAACCCGATGTAGCAGAAATGTTTCCTATAGGCATGAACTGGTATGAGGCTTTAGATGTGATTGGCAGTCACAGAAAATTGTGGTTATCGGCTCCACCTGATGGCTATCCAAGAGCATCACTGGTTCGGAGTTTTCAAGATGGGGAGGATTTAATACCCATGAGAGTAAAGATAGAATACGGACATTTTATTTATCGACATTTCATTCAGACTTATATTGACTTGAGATTCGATGAGGGTTTAATGTTGCGTGAACTGGAGCTACAGCAGGCGTGGAAGATATGAAAAAAGAGCATAAAAAGATTTTGATTATGCTTGCGGTTTTGATTTGTATATTCTTGTTTTTAAAGCCGTGGCTAATATCGAACTATAAGATACAGAACGACATACTGAAAATTATTCCTATAGGTACGGATTGGTATGAGGCTTTAGACAAGATTGACAGTCAAAGAAAATTATGGTTATCAGCTCCACCAAGTAGAGTTGTAAGGACATCACCATTTCAGAGTTTCCAAGACGAGCTTGGTGTGGCACGAATGAGAGTAAAATTAGAATACGGACATTTTATTTATCGGTATTTCGTTCAAACGTATGTTGTATTGAGTTTCGGCGAAGATTTAATGTTGCGTGAGGTGAAGATACAGCGAGCGTGGAAAATATGAAAAAGGTGGTTAAATGCTTCTATGGTACAGGGCTATAACAGCAATTCATTTGCGCGTGGTTTATTAAACGCCAATGGGATTTATTCCGTGCCTATAGGTGACCTGCCAGGTTGGAACACCATTATAGAATCCTCTTATTTTGGTCGCTGATATGAGTGCGGATATGAAAAAGGAATTTAAAACGGTTTTGATTGTTATGGCTGTTGCCTTAATTGGGTTATCCATTTTCCTTAAACCGTGGCTAACGTCAGACGAGAAGCTACAAAACGACATACTGAAACGTATTCCCATAGGTACGGATTGGCATGAGGCTTTAGAGGTCGTTGACAGCCAAAAAAAGTGGCAACGTCCAACAAATGCCAGTCCAGAAAATGCAATAATATTTTCTCGCTCCCTAGATAGCGTGGGCATGTATAGAATGAGGGTACGCATAAAACACGGACATTTTATTTATCGCAAACTGTTTGCGACATATGCTATGTTGGACTTTGACGAGGATTTAATGCTATGCGAAGTGAGGATAGGGGGGTATATGAGGATATAGCCTAAGAATATTATTACGGAATTATCCCACGCCCATTATCCCACGCACGCAAGCTAGGTATATCATCTCGGGCGGTGACAGCATATGAAAATCGACATTACGGAATTTATTAAGCAATCGTTTTATTGTGCGTTTGTGTTGTTGTTAATAGAGTGTGCATGTTTTATAATATTTTCCTTGGTTGCCGTTATGTTCCTTTCGGGCGTTAATTTCTACTTGCTCATGGCACTAGGCTATTTTACGATACTTCTCGCACATCTTCCTTATCACGTTTCATTTTATAAAACAAACGCGCTCTCGTTATTCGCATTGCCCTTTAGCCACATTCTTTTGCCTGCTGTGCTTTTAGCTCCCGCATTTATTGCGTTTGTAATTGACTGCTTTTTGCCGTTTCTCGCAAGAGGGGATATGGGCGTAACCATTGCAGGTATGGCTATGCTCGCTATAATTACCGTTGCCGTTATTTATCACTTGCCGATTGCGGCAATAACGCTTATTATTTCGTTAAGAGTAAAAAAACGATTTAACAAATTGATAGAGAGTTAAGATATAAAAAACCACTTAAAAAAGTAAGGGGTATGGCATATGCCTTTCGGAGGACTATCAATAGCTGCAAGCGGCATGAAGGTCGCGCAGCGGAACTTAAATGTAACGGGACACAATATTTCCAATGCGGAAATAGCGGGCTATTCTCGCCAGCGTATTGTGCAGACCACCGCCATGTCGCGCGATGTGGGCAGGGCGGCTACTGGCCAGCTGCGGCAGGTCGGCATGGGCGTGTACTGGAGCGAGGTACACCAAATTCGCAACGAATTTTTGGACATCAATTTTCGCAATACTGCCAGTCAGCTTTCCTTTTATTCCACAAAGGTGGCAGTGGGCGCGTCCATAGAGTCTATTTTGGGCGAGCTTCACGATGCGTACAATTTCCAAACGGTAATTAACAATATTTGGTACTCCATGCAGGAGCTTACCGCAAGCCCCGAAAGCATAGTAACGCGCCAGTTTTTCCTGTCGCATGTTTCTACATTTATAAATAAATCGCAAGAGGTTTATGCGGGGCTTATTGAATATCAAAAGAACCTAGACGAGCAAATTCGCGATGTAGTCAACGGCCGTGACGGAATAAACGCGACCGTGGCACAAATCGCCGACCTTAACCTCAAAATACGCATCAACGAGCTAGACGGCGAAAAGGCGAACGACTACCGTGACGAACGCCACCGCCTGCTAGACCATCTCGCTACGCTTATTCCCATAAACGTACGAGAAGGCCCAAACGGCGACATGAATATCACCTCGATGGGGCATCATCTTTTGACTGGCGTAACGCAGTCGATGATGGGCTTGCGTTATATTACAAGCGACACTGCGCTTGTAGAGCCAATTTTTACCACCCATACGGAAATTCTGTCCGCGAGTACGCCGCCCGACGAGTTTACATCTTACTTAAATTATATGAACCCAGTAGATTCGTCTATGGGCAACGACCGCGGCAAGCTGCTTGCCCTATTGCAAACAAGGGGAACGATTACCGCCAGTCACCTAAGCGAAGCCGTTTCGCCGCCTATGGAGCCAGACAGAATAGAGGAGCTTGCAGGGCGTGTAACAATCGCGTTTACACAGCTAGGCATAGCCGATACTGGCACTTTCTATGACAATCTCTTGGCGGCGTTGGAAGCCTTGGAAACAGCGGGCGGGCCGTTCTATGAAAGCGTAACAGACCCAGTAACGGGCTTAGTAACAGACGTACCCATTACCGCAGACCAGCTACGCAACGACCTACTAGAAGCGTTGCAACATTCTGAATGGGACGCAAATCATTTTATTGCGCGCTTGGTCGCGGCTACAGGGGACGTTGACGAGCTAGACCGCTTGTCACTGGAAATAGAACGCGACTTTTTCGCACAATCGCACAACCACAGGGCGCATATGTGGTCGATTAACAACGCAATGCTGCCGCAAATTCAAATGAATTTCGACAGAATCGTAAACAGCGTAGTAACCATGATAAACGACGCGCTTACAGGCAATCTGCGTGACGCGAACGGCGATTATGTCTTTTATACCGAGGTAATCGACCCCATAACGGGCGAGCTTACCCGCGTGCCTCTGCGCCCCTTGGACAACAACACGCCGCCGAACGAGGGCATACCGCTATTTGTCCGCGACTTGGACATCGCACTAGGCACGTACACATGGCCGATTTCCGACCACGAAAACCCAAACAACGCCGCCACTATTTTCACCACCGCTAATCTTCGCATTAACCCTGCGTTTCTCACGGAGGGCGGCCATAACAACCTCGCGCTTTCGCTGTCTGGCGCGGAGAGCGATACCCGACTGCTAATCGAGCTACAGGAAATATGGCGGCAAACAAACAGCTTTTATTCCGTAAACATCGCAGGCCGCGAATACAGCATACAGGACGCATATATCCGCTTTTCGGGGCTGATTGCCACAGAAATTTCTTCCGCCAAAACCAATGTCAAATCCCAAACAATTCAAGTAGAGCAAGCGCAAAATATGCGTATGGCAGTAAAGGGCGTTTCCATGGACGAGGAAATGAACGCAATGCTGCGCTTCCAGTTTGCGTTTCAAGCCGCCTCGCGCGCGTTTAATGTAATTGATTCTATGATAGACCGTATTATCAATGGTACTGGTCGAGTGGGTATGTAGCGGAAAATAATGGGTGATAGGAGGGCGTTATGGTTAAACTTGAAAAGGTTAAGGGATTTAAAAAAGTAGTTTCTGTTTTATTTATTTTGTCGTTGTTGTTGTTGCTACTGCTCACCACGCAATCAGTCTTAGCTACAAGCACGGACGACCCAACCGAACCCCCCGACACAATCACCCTAACATTCCTTATCGGAGGGAGCAAACACACAGGCGGTGGCAGTCTTATACAGGAAATCCTGCTAGACGGAACACCTGCAATAATGATACCCCCCATATTATACCGCTCGGGCTGGATTTTTGACGGTTGGAGCATAGACGGCAAAAACAAAGTAGACTTCGAGAACGAGAGCTTTACCGAGGACGTGGAGCTAACGCCCCTATGGCTACGCCTTGGCGCGCTTTCTTCGGGCGGTATGGGAACTGTGTCCTCTGCCGAGGTGGTTTTTCTAGCTCGTGCAGTCGCAGGACACGCAGGCTTTGTAATACTCGATAAACGTATCGCAGATATAAACGCTGACGGCGTTGTGGACAGTGCGGACATTACCGCATACATGAAGTGGCTAACAGGGTATTGCCTAGAGTGCTTGCAAGGTAGACAGCATTTAACCTTTAAATCTAGCGAGGGCGGAAGTATCAATCGTGAGGACGAGTGCTTTTTTGCTCATTCCGAAATTAGACTAGAAGCGACAGCAGAGGACGGTTACTTTTTTGTGGGCTGGGAAACGTCTAACGGCGGTTACTTTGAGCATGATACGCTTATGCCGACTAACATTTTTCATGTACCCGAAAATGCAACGGATATTACCGCAAATTTTGTTTATAAGGACACTCTCGACACAGATAATGACGGATTATACGATTGGCACGAAGAACTTATCGGCACAGACCCCGAAAATCCCGACACGGACGGCGACGGCTTGCCCGACGGCTATGAGGTGTTTGTTTCGTTTACAGACCCCCTGCTGTGGGATTCAGTAGGTGATGGAATAAGTGACGGAACAAGTGACGGCACGCGAGATTCTGACGGTGACGGACTGACGAATTACGAGGAATTTATACTAGGCACGAACCCGAATAGCCAAGACACGGACGGCGACGGCTTGACTGACTACGAGGAAGTACACATTTACGGTACAGACCCACTCAACCCCGACACGGACGGCGACGGCTTGACCGACTACGAGGAAATCCACGTATTCGGTACAGACCCTTTGAACCCCGACACTTTGGGTGACGGCATTTTGGACGGCAATCGACTGTTTAATACCGTGGTGGAAGCCCCCGATATACAGCCGACTGACAAGGCTGTGCCGAGCATTTCTATTGACCTGCCTGCAAGTGAAATGGGTAAGGTGTCGATTAGCCGAGTACCCGAGGACAATTATTTGTTTGGGGCGGATATGCCTGGGTATACTGGTGGGGCGTTTGAGGTAAGCATAACCGCAGACTTTGAACAGGCGACACTGGCGTTTGACCTAGACCCTACGCTGTTTGATAATCCAGATTTTGACCCTGCTATATTCTTTTGGGATAAAGAACTGGGGCAATTAGTAGATGTGACCGCTAAAACAATACAGGGGCAATCAACAGAAACAGAAGATTATCGACTTTATGCTGAAATTCACCAAGGCATAAATGACCCTTTTTTATGGCATGTTAAGGAAATGTATATGGTGCTTGACAGAAAAGCAAGGGACGAGGCGTTTCTTTCTCGACCGCCTGTAATGGGACGTGTTGGCGGTGTAGATTTAGTCGTGATGATAGAGGACGCTACTATGTTTGTAAATAATGACGAATTTGAGGAAATGCGGCAATTCGCCCTAGAGGTTGTCACTAGCTTGGAAGAAAATGACAGAGTGGCGGTTGCTTTACTTGGCACAAACTCTAGCGTGACATTTAATGAGCGTTTTCGTGACGATAACCCCCAAAGGGCTAACGCTATTGAATATATTGAAAATTTAACAAGACGTAATCTTGGCTCGGGCGGTGCGTGTTCGTACAATGGGCTTTTTGCGGCACTTACAGACCTGCGTTCCGCTAATCAAGAAAATCAACGCGCCGTACTGCTTCTGACAAGCGGGCATTATATGCCTGGCAATCCCGATTATTACGCCTACGCCATATCCGAAATGCAAGGACGAGGAAGCGGTATAATCGTCCATACCGTTTTGCCAAACTTTTACCCCGCTGTAGCACCAGACCGCATGAGGGAAATCGCCGAAATAAGCGGTGGTGCAATGGTTAATCTAAATGAAGATGGGCTTGATGTTATTATCGAAGCGTTGTCACAAAGGACAGTCATAACAGACGAGGACACAGACGGCGACGGCTTGCCCGACATTATAGAACAAATGATTGCTAATGGTGATATACTTTTAAGCGTAGGTCGAGAATTGCAGGGGCGTGAGTTGTTAGACTATTTAAACCCCGATACAGACGGTGACGGCTTGCTTGACGGCGAGGAAATAGAGATACAGTACATGACAATAGACGGCGAGGAACGTCCGTTTATTGTCGCTCGCTCTAATCCTACTATGACTGATTCTGACGGTGACGGCATACCCGACAACCTAGACCCAAGACCGCTAGAGCCGCATGACAGCCGTTTTATGATTGTTGACGACCCCATGTATAGACCGCCTAATAGTGAGGTAGACGAAGCAGAAGGAAAAAGCAAACAAAGCCACGGCAGTATAAAGCTAGGCGGGGCGGATTCATTGCCTATTTCACAGCTTAAAGCAATTGAATTTTTGACGATGGTAAATATAGCTGGTGCGGATATTGCCTTGCAAAACACGTCAAAGGGACTGGCTCACTTCTTGTCAAATACAGGGGAAACTCTGGTTGTTTCGATTAGAGGATTGCTTGATTCGCAAAATGGAATGGCACATTTTCATAGAAATATGGATATTTTTCTAAACGCCGCAGAGCAAATGGCTATGGACGGTGCGCCTACCATTATTGCGACTAAAGACCAAGGGTTTGCAACTAATTCTAACCGTTTGTGGGCATCGGGAGAGGTATCATCAGGAACTGGGAAAAGGGAAGATGACATTATTCTATTGGGTATCAAGTGGCGTTCATTCCTCTCCGCTACTGACAGTAACTGGCATTATTTTCTCGGCAACTCTACAGCAGCTATAGTAGCCACTGTACGCAGGAATGGAGATGATTTCCTCGCCACTATTAGCTACTACGTGGACGACCAGTATGACTGGGTAGAAGATAAGGCTCGTGGCGGATTTGTTGAAGATAAAGACATGGCACAGCTTCACCTACACGGACGAGCCAAGGAATACCGCATTGACGGCTATGTTCACGATATAGAAATCCTCTGGCACAGAGGGGAAAGGTTCAACTCAGAAGATAAGCCTACCTTAATACTGCCATGAGGAAAATAGCCATGGTTATGGAAATATTCACAAAAGCGTTTTTCTGCTTTTTGTTGCTTGCGACATTTGTGTTATTCTGTTTAGCCCTCGTTGATGTTAGTGGGAGCTATGACCCTGTTATGCTTGCCTTTGCTTTTTGGGTATTGGGTTCAGTTTCCGCTGTTGTTATTCTTCTTGGGGGGAAAAGAATAAGGGCTTTGGAGATTGTCGCTTGCCTTTTTGCTCTTTTTATGTTTGTCTATTTAGGTATGGGTATTTATGCGACATTCATTGAGCCTAAGTCATCTATAGAAATACCATACTTCAAAGACGAGCGACATATTCAAGAAATAGAGGAAGCGATTCAATTTAGGGTAGCCCCACATGAAAGGCTTTATGTGGAGCATTTCATACGCCGTTCCCGAAGCAATACGGGGATATACGTGCTTATTGTCATAGAGGGCATTACATCTGTAGAACACTTTTTGGCACGATTTGACAAGGATATATCCGAAGTAGAAGAAGTGAGCGGGGCAGCTAGTAATCATTTGCACACATATGAGATAGAGAGTATTCAGCTTGAGCCTAAGTATGAGAAAATTAGTATCAACTTTACGCACTTTATTCGCTTTTATTCTGGCGAGGATTCGATTTATGCCAAGTTGCATTTGGGTATTCCAATCTATAGACCCGACAGACTGGAATACCCAAACGAAGCCTCATATGTGCCTATACCCGACACACACAAAGCCATGTTTGATATGCTACACAGCTATTTTCCCGAGCCTACGTTGCTTAATGTGTATGTTATTATACCTGCCATGATACAAGCGGTATTGATACTTTTTGTTAATATTCGCGTTATTCGCAGAATAAAACACCCCACATCAAGCAAAGCCAAAAACAGCGAGGAAAAGTGGAAAAATTTCACAGATAACTTATTCTAGTAAAGCATTGTAATTTCAAATGAATCAAGGAGGACACCATGCGTACAGCATTCTTTGGACTACACGTAGCGGCCTCGGGGCTAAACACCGCCCGAGGAAACCTAAACGTAATTTCGCACAATCTATCAAACTCAGAAATACCGGGCTATTCCCGACAAGTCGCACAAATGCAAGCGGGGCGGCCGCTTACTGTGGGCGACAGAAAGGGCATGTACGGCACAGGCTCGCAGATTACGTCTATTATACAAATCCGCGACCGCTTTCTGGACAAAAAATTCTGGTCGCAGTCGGCGATACAGGGCAGATTCTCGGCCATATCGCAGAATTTGAGCTTTGTTGAAACCGTTTTCAACGAAACGTCTGGGCTTGGCACACAGAATAGCTTCAATACGTTCTTTTCCTCGCTGCAAACGCTAACCTATCAAGCGCACGAGTCTACCTACCGCACAAACGTGACGACCATAGGCGAAACGCTCACGGAGCAGGTACGCCAAAATGCGCTCGCGTTGCAAAAGCAGCAGCAAGACCTCAATCGCGAATTTGCGGACGTAATAGTAAACATGAACGACCTCGGCAGACAAATTGCCGACTTAAACGAGCAAATTCATATATTTGAACGCAACGGCGACCACGCAAACGACCTGCGTGACCAGCGCGCGTTGCTTATTGACCGCCTTTCCGCGCTTGTGAATATCGAGGTAATCGAGCGCGACTTTAGCCGCCCTGGCATACCGTACGACACAAGGCTTGCGATTAGAATAAACGGCAACGACTTTATCGACCATACAAGGCTAAACTCGCTGGAGCTTGTGGCGCGGGAGGACCCCGCCGACACGCGCGCAGGGGCAAAACGTAACGAAATGGACGCATATGGGCTTTACGAGGTATTTTTTACCATGACTGGCTCGCGGTTTAATATCCATAGCGCGACCCTGGGCGGACAGCTACGCGGCATTGTGGACGTTCGTGACGGCAACGGCGGTCAAATTTCCGTGCCAAACCAGGTTTCGGGAATGTTGCTTGTACAAGACCAGCTAGATTCGCTTACTAGAAGCGCGAACTTCCTAGACAGCCTTGTTGTGCAGTTTAACGCAATGGCGGGCGGCTTGGGTGCGGCGATTACGCTGCGTGACGAGAGCCTTTTGGCTCTTGGCGGCGCGGCAAATTCTAGGGAAGCTCGTGCGTACCTTACTAATCTTACCAATACAAGAAGCGAGCGTGCCAATTTGAACGCTTCCTTGGCTTCGCTACGCAATAATATCATCATAAGCACAGGCATAACCACCATAAGAAACGCCGTCACCGCGGCGGTGGGCGACGACATGGACGACCACCCCTTGCTACAGACCTTGCTAGACGAGCTACGCGACCATATGGAAACGCTCTCAGACGTGGCTACTGTCGCAGATTTGACCGCGTTTGAAACAGAGCTTAGCGGACTGCTTGCACAGCTGCTTACCTTTGGCGAGGCAGGCGGCCCGTTGGAGGACAAAGACGTTCTGGAAACAATTACCCAACGCATGGGAAATTTAAACAACATCACAGCAGGACTGCGAGTAGCTCTCACAAGTTTGGACGAAATAGCGGCAACCCACGGCGATGTTGACACGCTTGAAGCGCGAATTACCGCCGCCGATACCGCGCTAACCAATTTAAACAACGCGGTAAGAGATATTGACGATATTATCGGCTTCGGCAACCGCATAGAAACACAGATAAGCTGGCTAATTCAAAACACAGAGGGCATTAGAGATTTGGTACAGGAAAGAATAGACGAGCTTGTGGACGGTACAAACAGAATACCTGGCAATGTGGAGGAATACCGCGCGTTCCTTACAGATTTGGAACGTCAGCTAGAGGAAATGTACGCCTTGCAGGACGATATAGACCTACCGCCCGAGGGCAATGTTTACGCAGACGAAGCCACACTCACCGCCCTAGTAACCGCGTTGCAAACCGCCATAGGCGGAGTAGGCCCTGGGCTGTCGTCAAATATCGCTATTATTTCCGCCTCTGCCGACACAAATTTAAGCGAGGGAATTAGCGTAAACCACGGCGAAACAACCACCTTTAAGGGTATTCCCTTTTATATGAACCAGTTGAACCATTTGGTACGCACCTTTGCGCGCGCCATAAATGAGGGGCGTAATACTGACGGCTACGATATTCACACCGCGGAAAAAAACACCGCAGTGGGGCATATTTTCGGCTATGATGCAAACGGCGAAAACAAAAGCACGCTATTCTTCACATTTAATGATGAGCATGGCAACCCCGCCACCTTGTTGCATGACGACCCATTTATGAGCCTTCGCATGTGGATTATCGCAGACGCGGACGGCAACCCTGCGCGCGATGCAGACGGCAACCTGATTACCGTACAAGACCCGAACCCGCCAGTAGACGGCGACGGCGTGTCCATAGTAGCGCGTGACAAAAATGGACTGCCCATGTTTACGCTAGATTACAGCCGCTTGAACGCCATCAACTTTATCGTAAACCCCGACCTGCTAAAAGACCCCTCGCTAGTCGCGACCTCCAGCAGTCACAACCTCGGCATATCGGCAGACGATGTAATCAAGGGCTTTATAGAGGTAGGCAACGATGTAAGCCTTTTCCGCGAGGGCAAGCTGATAGACTTTGTTATCGCCACAAGCAACCACCTAGGCGTAGACAACCAGCAAGCACAGCTGTTCGAGGAAAGCTACGAGGAAATGGTAATGCAAACCCACAACCACAGGCTTTCCGTAATGGGCGTAGACACCGAGGAGGAAATGCTAAACCTCGTAAGATTCCAAAATATGTTCATAGCCGCATCTAAGCTGTTGAATGTTTTGGATACGGTGTATGATACTTTGATAAATCGATTGGGGAATATGTAAAGGAGCGGTATAAAATGCGTATAACTAATTCCATGATTTACGGCGGTGCGATGAACAATATCGTACGCAATGCGCGGCACTTAAACAACCTGGTTACACAAATAGAAACAGGCAAAAAAACCCAGCGACCCTCTGACGACCCGCTAATCGCTTCTCGTGCGTTGCGGTATCGTACTATTTTGTCGGAGGCGGAGCAGTTTATCCGCAATGCGGAGCAGTCCATGTCGTGGATGGAGGTTTCCGAGGCGGCACTCAACAGCATATTGACAGGCGATTCCGCAAAGCCAAGCCCCATGAGCGAAATATATACGCGGCTTCTCCAGGCGGCGGACGGCACTCGCGAGCTTGCGGACGTTCGGGCGATTGTGGCGGAGCTAGAGCAGTATTTTGAACAGATGTACAGCGTTGATATGAATCAGACCTATTTGGGAAGGTACGTTTTTTCTGGCTACCATACCAACGAGCCAGCCGTTTTGCGAACCGACCAGCCCGCCGAGCGTAGCTTTATCATACAGCAGAGCTTTAAGGCTAGTGACATAGAGCGGACACAGGCATTCTACCGCCCGTCGCTTACGGAGCTTCCCAAGCCCGTGGACGCTAATATTCTAAAGCTACCGTACACAAATGTTGATTTTGACTTTGATTCCTCGGGAATAGCTACCGCGCCGCCAGTGGGAATAACCCTAGCGGACGGCACGGCGTTCCATATAATAACGGTGGATTCCACAATGGAAAACGCCTACAGCCCCACGGACTATATCGGCGGCCTGCCAGTGATTCACCATGTACACGACACTGGCGAGCTAGTAATAAGCGATGCAATAAGCGACCTTATTCGCGACAGCGGCGGCATTGACGTGACCTACGAAAAGAACAATTTCAAGACAGGCGAGCTTAACCCGATTGTTTATTTCGCTTCCACGGAAATAACGGACGGCGAGGCACATCACTACGACACAGCAGGGCAAAATATCCAAATGGAAATTTCGCCAAGCTCGCATATTACCACAAATTCCCATGCGCGTGATATTCTTACCGCCAATTTGTACGCAGACCTGCGGCGTTTGTTCGACTTTGCTAATACGCTTATTGCTTCCGACCCGAATAAGGTAGAGGAAGATGTACTTGCAAGGGGAGGAACGCTAGCCGAATTTCTCTCGGACGAACAAGCAATGTTTAAATCCATAATGCACGACCGAGTAAACAACATGCTTAAATCCATAATGGAACACGCTTCTGTTGCACAACGCGAGCATACAAGCCTAGGCAGCCGTATGTCGCGGCTAGAAACAGTCTGGTTTCGCCTAGAGGAGGACGAAATAGCATACACCGAGCTGCTCTCCAAAAACGAGGATGCCGACCTAACCAACGCTATCCGCCGTAAGGAGGACAGCGAAATTGCCTTTAACAAGGCACTAAACGCAATCGCAAGAACCTCACAGCTCGCGCTTTCGGATTTTATAAATAGATAGGAGGCCGCAACCATGCGCCTAGTAACCTCAATGATTACCAACACCACCCTAATGCACATCAACCGCAACATGCGCAGGCTATTTAAGGTGGAAAATCAAGTTAATTCGGGCAAAAGAATACAGCGGCCGTCCGACAACCCTATTATCGCGAGCCGCTCCATGCTGTTCCGCACTAGCGTACACGAAAACGAGCAGTATCAGCAAAATGTCAAGCAGGGCATGTCTTGGATGAATGTTACGGAATCGACCTTCCATAATATCAACAGCACGCTACTCAAGGACATGCGTACGCTTGTGGTGCAAATCGCAAACGGCACGTACGACACGCCCGAAACGCTAACCACCATAGAGCAAATCAAAAAATTGTACGAGGCGTTATCTGGGGAAATGAACAACTCCTTTAGCGGCGATTATATTTTTTCGGGCTTCCGTACAGACGAGCCGCCAGTTTTTATTGCGGACAATAACCGCAGCTTTGTCATTACGCAGAATTTTGGCGTAGAGGATATTTCTCGGGAATCTGCGTTCCAATTATTGACAGACAGCAAAACTGGGCTTTTGTCCCCTGTTCAGAATAGTATAAGCGTGTTAAAGCTCTCTTACACTGGGCTTGGCGGCGACCCAGTAGTCCCTGGCTTCGAGGTGGTAAGCATTAGCAACGCCCACGCCGAGGCATATACGCCGCCCGCCGCAGGAACGACAGGTATGCCAGTGCTTCATTTTATACAGGAAACAGGCGAGCTTGTTATGCACTCCGACACCGCCACCAATTTTCCCAAGGAGGGCGTAAGCGTAACCTACCAAAAAACAGGCTTCAACAAGGGCGACATCAACCCCATGGTGTATTTCACAGGGCGCGAAATAACGGTACGCGATGTCAACGATACCTCGCATATTCCCACTGGCACGCAAATGATTTATAATGTAACGCAGAGCTTCTCGCGCTTGGCAGGCAATGCGGTGGGCGATATGACCGTGTTTACCCTAGAATATCCGCCGTATACAGGCGCGGCAGCCATAAACGGCGATTTGCGCGCGGCTCTGCCCCCTGGCTCGCGAATTATCGGCAATACGGTGGAAATTCCCACAGCGTTTTTTAACACCAACACAAATGTGTCTGTCACCTACCCAGTGGAACGCGACCGCGCCAACCTAGTGAGCGGCGGCGTGCATATCATGCAAAATACAAATGTGCAGGGCGTGGAGCTAGTGCGCGCAATCGGCGGCGACGGCATAGCCCTGCCGCTAGACAAAATCGAGCTTAACGCCTCGTTTGACATGAATAACCAGGAAATACAATACGAGTTTGCGGCGCATACACGCATAACCATAAACTCTCTGGCAAAGAATGTTCTTACAGACAAAATGTTTGCGGACTTTAGGCGGTTTTTTGATTTTGCGACTTCGTTGCGGACTACTGACGAGGAAGAATTGAGGGCTTATCATACCAATCAAGGAGATGAGCCAAAAGCCGTTGAAGATGCGGTCGCAAAACAAATGGCTGACGAGGAAGCACTTATCCGCGATGCCTTATTCCAACAGCTAAACAATATGCTATACCTAATCGACAAGCATTTTGATAACTCCACAAAGGAACAAACCGCGCTAGGCGCGAGAATGGTACGCATGGAGCTTGTACAAAACCGCCTAGAGGACGACGAAATTTCCTACAGACGGCTTTTGAGCAATAACGAGGACATAAATATTGTGATTGCGGAAATCGAAAGAAACTCGGCAATGGCACTCTTTACAGGCTCGCTCCATGCAAACGCCAATATTCTACAAATGTCACTGGCTAATTTTCTGAGATAGGTTTACAATGGCAACAGGTCAAGACGGCTGCTCGTAGGGGCGGGCTTGCCCCGCCCGAGGTATGCACGCTCGTCAATTCGGGGCGG
This sequence comes from Defluviitaleaceae bacterium, assembly GCA_009777845.1. Classification (GTDB taxonomy): domain Bacteria; phylum Bacillota; class Clostridia; order Lachnospirales; family WQUN01; genus WQVC01. Next base: position 31,737 of record WRLD01000011.1, on the reverse strand, counting down.
GTAACGTCCATTAAGCAGGCAGTAAGGTCTTGTCTAAGCGGTTTTCTTAGACAACACCGCACGCCGACCAACGCAGAGCGAGGTAACCTCGGGACGGATAAATCCGTCCCCTACAAAAAATGTGCAAACGCCAATATTCTACAAATGTCACTGGCTAATTTCTTGCGATAAGTTTATAGATAGGAGCTGTACAAGTGAAAACCTTTGAAACCAAAAATTTTGGGGAAATCAAGTACGAGCAAGAGCGCGTTCTTACCTTTCCCGAGGGAATACCAGGCTTTCCCGATAGCAGGCATTATTTGCTTATGTCCGAAAGCGAAAACGAGGATATGTTCTTTTGGCTACAATCCTTGGACGATGGCGATGTCGCGTTTACGCTAATGGACGTGTATAAAATTCTGCCCGATTATGACCCAAATGTCGAGGAGGAACAGCTTTACGAGCTTGGCGAAATTACCGATACGCCGCTTCTTGTGTACAATATCGTGGTTATTCCCGACTATGTGCGGCATATGCGCGTAAACCTGCGTGCGCCAGTAGTCATAAACCCAAGCACAGGCATAGGCAAACAGGTAATTTGTAACAATGACGATTATTCCATACGGTTTATGATTTTTGAGGAACTGGAAAAAGCCAAGAAAAAAAAGGCGGAAGAAAGCTAATGCTGGCGCTTACACGCAAGAAGGGCGAATCTATCATAATAGGCGACAATATAGAAATTGTCGTACTAAGCACTAGCGGCGAACAAGTACGCATAGGTATTCTCGCGCCGAAAAACATAACCGTACACAGGAAAGAAGTCTTTGAACAAATACAGAACGAGAATAAGGAAGCCACACAGAGCCTAAAGTCGAAGGTGCAAGAGGTTATGAAAAGATAAGGTTCAAAAACAATCAACTGCCATAAAACTTTGTTTTATGGCAGTTGATTGTTATAGTTGTTTACGCTAAAAATTCCTTTGGTGTTATAGCTTTTATTGGCGAATTGATAAAATCGCTTGTGTTGTTTGTAAGTATATAATCCGCATAAATACGGACGGCACACTGGGCTTGCAGTGCGTCCTCATAGTCGCTGATGTTGTACGCTAGGGCAGACAGCAAATCATTTTTATCTACAGCGGCGATATTAAAGCCATTAACTAGCTTTTCTATCACGCTTCTTGCCATATCGTTATTTAGGCTACGTCTAGTAATGTAATAAATATCCGTGATTGTACTGGCGGTTAGCCATAGACTGTATTTATCTTTGTTGTATATAAATCTTTCCAAGCACTCGTAAGCAAATTGTGCAAGCGGCTCTCGCTTTAAAACATAGTCAAGGATTACGTTGGTATCAATTAGCAGTGTCATATCGCTTTCCCCTCTCCTCGCGGATAATCTCTTTAATTTCGGGGTCAGTCATTTGCGAACATTCGGTATTTGCTAAAATACCAAAGAGCGAGCGAATGTCGGAAAGCGAATCGTCCTCTGCTTTTATTAGCCTTGCGACCTTGCGACCGTTACGAGTAATGGTTATAATTTCATTGTCTAGCATATCCAAGTATCTGCCCAAGTTGGTTTTAAACTCCGTAGACGTAACCAGCATATTCTACCTCCGAAAATCTTAATAACTATATCTTACCACAAACCAAAAAAAAGGACACCTAAAATGGACAAATTCATAAAAATAAAAGGCGCGAGGGGCAACAACCTAAAAAACATTGACCTAGAAATTCCGCGTGATAAGCTCGTTGTGTTTACGGGGCTTAGCGGCTCGGGCAAAACGTCGCTTGCGTTTGACACGATTTATGCCGAGGGACAGCGGCGTTATGTGGAGTCACTGTCGGCGTATGCGCGGCAGTTTTTGGGGCAAATGGAAAAGCCTGACGTTGACTTTATCGAGGGGCTTAGCCCCGCTATTTCTATTGACCAAAAGACCACGAGCCAAAATCCGCGTTCTACAGTGGGTACGGTGACGGAAATTTATGACTATTTGCGGCTGCTGTATGCGCGCGTGGGTATTCCGCATTGCCCTGTATGCGGCAAGGTAGTGGAAAAGCAAACCGTAGACCAAATTGTAGACCAGATTTTGCTATTGCCAGAAAAAACGCGCCTGCAAGTGCTTGCGCTGGTGGTACGCGCCAGAAAAGGCGAGCATACAAAGCTACTGGAGGACGCGCGGAAAAACGGCTACGTACGCGCGAGAATAGACGGCGAAATACTGGAACTAGCGGAAGAAATTACGCTGGACAAAAAAAAGAAGCACACCATAGAAATAGTAATTGACCGCCTTGTGGTACGCGAGGGCATACAGAAAAGACTGTCGGAATCTATAGAGTCTGCCATGGCATTAACTGGCGGACTGCTTGTGATTAACCACGGCGAGAACGAGGACAGCCTATACAGCCAGAATTTTTCATGCGCGGACTGCGGAATAAGTCTGCCAGAGCTAGAGCCGAGAATGTTCTCGTTTAATAATCCGTCGGGGGCTTGCCCCGATTGCGCAGGGCTTGGCGTTAAGCTGATTTTTGACCCAGAGCTGATTGTGCCTAACCCTGCGTTGAGTATCAATCAAGGCGCGTTTGCCGTACCTGGTTGGAACTCCGTAAAAACTGAAAATTCGTGGGGACATTCCCTATTTGAATCACTGGCAGAAAAATACAATTTTAGCCTAGATACGCCGTACCAAGACTTGCCCGAAAATCTACGCAATATTCTCATAAACGGCGACACAACGCCCATAAATTGCGTTGTCACCTATCGCGGACAGGACGGACAGCAGCGTACCTACACGCACAAATACGAGGGCATCGCAAATAATTTGTGGCGGCGATACAACGAAACCTCGTCTTATTCCTCCCGCAGCGATTACGAGGGCTTTATGACAAGCATTTCTTGCCCTACATGTAAGGGAAAACGCCTAAAGCCAGAGGTTTTGGCGGTGACAATCGGCGGTAGGTCTATTTCCGCCGTTACGGAAATGACCATTTCGCATGTGCGAGAATTTTTCGGCGAAATCTCGCTAAGTCAAACCCAAAGCATGATTGCCAAGCCTATTTTAAAGGAAATACGCGCGAGAACAGGCTTTTTAATAGACGTGGGCTTGGACTATCTGACGCTTTCACGCTCGGCAGGTACGCTTTCGGGCGGCGAGGCGCAGCGCATTAGGCTTGCGACACAAATCGGCTCGGGGCTTGTGGGCGTTGTTTATATTTTGGACGAGCCTAGTATCGGCTTGCACCAGCGCGACAACGAACGCCTGCTCAAAACCCTGCGGCGGCTCACCAACATAGGCAACACGCTGATTGTCGTGGAACACGACAGCGACACCATGCTTTCCTGCGATTACATCGTGGACATCGGGCCTGGCGCGGGCGTACACGGCGGCGAGATTGTTTTCGCAGGCGACGTAAAGGACATTGTCGGCTGTGAAAGAAGCATCACTGGCAAATATTTAAGCGGCGAGCTGAGAATAGAAACGCCTGCGGAACGCCGCGCCGCGAGCGAAAGAACGCTAAAAATAATCGGCGCGACAGAAAATAATTTGCGTGAAATAGACATAGAAATTCCCGTAGGCGTTTTTACGTGCGTGACGGGCGTAAGCGGCTCGGGCAAATCGTCGCTTGTGAACGAAATATTGTACAAGCGGCTTGCGCGTGACCTAAACCGCGCCAGAATCAAGCCTGGAAGGCACAAGGACATCATTGGGCTGGAGCATTTGGACAAAATCATTAACATAGACCAAAGCCCCATCGGGCGTACGCCGCGCTCCAACCCTGCCACATACACAGGGCTTTTTGACCTTGTGCGAGATGTTTTTTCCCAAACGCCCGAAGCAAAAATACGCGGCTACCAAAAGGGGCGTTTTAGCTTTAACGTAAAGGGCGGTCGGTGTGAGGCATGTGCAGGCGACGGAATAATTAAAATAGAAATGCACTTTTTGCCCGATGTTTACGTGCCGTGCGAGGTGTGCGGCGGCAAGCGTTACAACCGCGAAACACTGGAAGTAAAATACAAAATGAAGTCGATTTCTGACGTTTTGGACATGACAATTGAAACCGCGCTGGAGTTTTTCGGCAATCTGCCGCGAATACGCGACAAGCTGCAAACGCTCTGCGATGTGGGGCTTTCGTACATCAAGCTAGGGCAATCGTCCACCACGCTGTCTGGCGGCGAAGCGCAGCGCGTAAAGCTGGCTACCGAGCTTTCGCGCCGTTCCACAGGCAAGACCATGTATGTACTGGACGAGCCTACCACAGGCCTACACGCCGCCGATGTCCACAAGCTAATAGGCATACTGCAAAAGCTGACGGACTGGGGCAACACAGTCGTGGTAATAGAGCATAATTTAGACGTTATTAAAACGGCGGATTATATCATTGATTTAGGGCCTGAGGGCGGTAATGCGGGCGGGCAGGTGGTTGTGTGCGGTACGCCCGAGGGGGTGGCGGCTTGTGAAGGGTCGTATACTGGGCGGTTTTTGCGGGGGGTTTTGTAGGGGTTGCTCTTTCCTAGCTTCCTTGATATTATACTTGTTAGGAATATATCGGCGTGTTGACTTAACAACACGCCCTAAGGTCTATTCAAGAAAGGCGGTAATACCATGAACAACACAATCAGTGCGACTGCGGAACGCAAAATTATTAACGTAACAGGCAAACGACAGGTCACTATTCCTTTACGGTTCTACGAAAAGCTCAGCTTCGGAAAAGAGGTTGAATGTTTTCTTACAAATGATGCGGTTGTGCTTCGTCCGCTTTCATACCCCAGCCTTGACGACAGCTTTACAATGGAAATATTAAGGGACTTGGTTTCGCAGGGATATAACGGCGACCAATTGCTTGAAAAATTTGCGGAGCAACGCGCGGACATTAAAAAAGCAATCGGTCTTTTGGTCGAGGAAGCTGACGAAATCGCCGCAGGTAAACGCAAATGGGCTACGACAAAGGACATTTTTGGGGAGGAATAGACAATGTACGAGGTTCGCTATTCCAAGCCTACGGAACGATATTTGAAGAAAATCAAGGACAGGAAATTATTGGCGGCGTTTAAGGAAGCCATTGACAAAATTAGAGCCGAGCCTTATATCGGAACGCAAAAGGTCGGCAATTTGCGTGGCATTTACGGCTATGATGTAAAATATTCTGGAGTGAATTACGAATTGGCATACCGTATTTATGAGGATAATGGGCAGTATATTGTTGTTGTGTTGGCTGGTACACGAGAGAATTTTTACGAGGAATTAAAACGGCTTATACGGTGAGGATTAGCTAATGTAGCTATATCGCCGATTTGGTTATCGCGTAGATTCACCTCTCCAAGCTCGTTAAGTCGGTATTAACCTCTAAGACATGCTCCACAGGTGTCCAGTCGGTAATAGGGTTGCTGTATATCCCCAACCACTCCAATTCCGTTAAATTAGCTAATGTAGCTATATCGCCGATTTGGTTGACGCTTAGATTCAGCCCCCCCAAGCTCGTTAAATTAGCTAATGGAGCTATATCGCTAATTTGATTGATACCTAGCCCCAGCCACGTCAAGCTCGTTAAGCTAGCTAACGGAGTTATATCACTGATTTGGTTTTCGCCTAGCCTCAACGTCGTCAAGCTCGTCAAATTAGCTAACGGAGTTATATCGCTAATTTGGTTGCCGTCTAGCCCCAAATTCGTCAAGCTCGTCAAATTAGCTAACAGCGTTATATCTCTGATTTGGTTGTCGTCTATATACAATATTGTCAAGCTCGTTAAATTAGCTAACGGCGTTATATCGCTAATTTGATTGTAGTTTAGCCCCAAATCCGTCAAGCCCGTTAAATTAGCTAATGGAGTTATATCGCTGATTTGGTTGTTGTCTAGTGACAAACTCGTCAAGCTCGTCAAATTAGCTAACGGCGTTATATCGCTGATTTGATTGTAGTGTAGCGACAAACTCGTCAAGCTCGTCAAATTAGCTAACGGAGTTATATCGCTGATTTGATTGTTGGATAGCCGCAGTTCCGTCAAGCTCGTCAAATTAGCTAACGGAGTTATATCGCTGATTTGGTTGTAGCCTAGCCACAGCTCCGTCAAATTAACCATATATTTCAAGGGTTCGATTTCGTCATCGGTTAATTTCAGTCCTTCTAATCGGAGCGTAGTTAAATCCGTGCTGTACCGCCTTCCCCTAATGGTAATGTAATCGGGAGCGGTATCGGTGTCGGTGTTGGTATCGGTATCGGTATCGGTATCGGTATCGGGAGTGGAAGTAATATCTTCCCCACTCGTGCCATTGTTATTGACCGATATATCGGAACGACCCTCGACATCTAAGACCTGCTCCACAGGTATCCATTCGGGAGCAATATCACCCCCATTATTTAGAGCCGTCCACACAAGATAGCCCGCCACTAAAGCCACTATTACTACCGCACCACCAATTAAATATCTTTTCATATTCATACCTACCCCTCATTATTTTATAACGGCTTATGCCGATTTGCACGAGCCAATCCGCGGAATCCGCGAAAATCCGCGTTCCATGCCTTTAAAAAATCCGTGTTCTATTGTCTGCTGTGCCTCGTTCCCTCTGTGCCTCTGTGTGAAAATCTTTTTGACAAATAATGAGCGTAGGTAAAGCGTATAGCCCCATTCTTTAGTTAAAAGATTTTTTCACACAGAGGCACAGAGGCACAGAGGGAGCGAGGCAGTGCAGAAGTACGGACGTAAAAAAGTGTGTTATAACACGGATTTAACGGATTTTCACGGATTACGCGGATTGGCTCGTGGGAAAATCCGCTAAGCCCGAAAGAATCCGCGGAATCTGCGTAAATCCGCGTTCCATGCCCTTAATCTCAACCCAAAACCCCCTCCGCATACCTCACCGCCCCCATAGCATCAGCGGAATAAAAATCCGCGCCGATTTTCCTTGCGTGAGCCTCGGTAAGCACCGCACCGCCTACCATTATTTTACAGCTAGGAACGGCCGCCCTCAGCTGCACAATCGTTTCCTCCATGCTCGCCACAGTAGTCGTCATCAACGCGCTAAGCCCTACCAACGCAGCATTTTCACGCAATACAGCCTGCACGATTACCTCTGGCTCGACATTTTTACCAAGGTCAAACACCTCAAAATTATAGTTCTCCAACAGGGTCTTGACGATGTTCTTGCCTATGTCGTGTATGTCGCCCTTTACGGTAGCCAACACGATTTTGCCGCGTTTTGCGGCGTTTTGCCCCTTTTTCGCCATATGCTCGCGTATTACGTCAAATGAAGCGGTAGCCGCCGCCGCGCTTTTTAACAGCTGCGGTAAAAATGTCGTCCTTGCCGCAAAGGTCTGCCCTGCGTTGTCCAACGCAGGAATCAAGTGCGAGTTAATTATTTCCATAGGCTCGGTAGCGGCAAGCAAAGCCAGCGTTTCCGCCGTGGCTTGGGCTTCCAAGCCGCTAATTACAGCGTCATAAAGGGTAATGCTCTGCGGCTTCTGCACGTCCTGTGCCTGAGAATCGGCGAAGCGGCTTACATATTCCGCGCAATTTTCGTCATTGCCCGAAAGTATTTTGTGAATGTAGACGGTGTCCATCATTGCCGCAGGGTTTGCAATCGCCGCCGAAAGCCCTCTGTCCGCGGCAAGCGCGAGAAATCCCTTGTTCAAGTTCTCGCGCGCGGGCAAGCCGAACGAAATATTGGAAACGCCCAAAACAGTACGCACATCTAGTTTTTCCAATGCTTCTACCGCGTTTAGCGTTATTTGCGCGTTTTTGGGATTGGTGCTAAGGGTCATGGTCAAAGCGTCCACCACTATGTCGCTCTTGGGTATGCCGTATTCGGCGGCGGCGGCGATAATTTTCTCGGCGATTAGCACTCGCCCCTCGCATGTTTCGGGTATTCCGTCATCGTCCAAAGCAAGCGCGATTACCGCCGCGCCGTACTTTTTCGCCAGCGGCAAAACGCTGTCCAGCGATTCCTTTTTCCCATTTACAGAATTTAACAGCGGCTTGCCGTTGTAAATACGCAAGGCGGCGGCGGCGGCGGCTATGTCGGACGTGTCGATTACCAGCGGCGCGGAGGTTATGCCCTGCACCGCCGACACCGCCGCGACAAGCATTTGCGGCTCGTCTATGTCGGGCATACCCACGTTCACGTCAAGCAACCTCGCGCCTTGGGCTACCTGCGCCAACGCTTCGCCGCAAACAAAGCCCATGTCGTTGTCGCGCAGCGCCTTCTTGTATTTCGGCTTGCCCGTGGGGTTTATGCGTTCGCCTATGATTACTAAATCCTCGCCCAAAGTGACGGTTTGAGAATAGGAAGAAACTCGCGTTTTTGGGGCGTTACGCCGTTCGGCGCGGCTCGTTCCGCGTACGCGGCTTATCAACTCGCCGATATGCGCCGGCGTTGTGCCGCAACAACCGCCCAAAATGCTTACGCCGTACGCCAAAACGTCCTGCATTTGGGCGGCGTATTCCTGCGGCGAAAGGTCAAAAACCGTCTGTCCGTCGATTATTTTCGGCATACCGCCGTTAGGGTTAAAAATAACGGGAATCTGCGCGTAGCCGCACAACTCCGCCAACAAGCCCTTCATTTGTGCAGGCCCAAAGCCGCAGTTCAAGCCCACCGCGCTTGCGCCTAGCGACTGCACAAGCGTGGCGGCGGTCAAGATGTCCGCGCCCGTGAGAAGCCGCCCGTTTTCGTCGGGCGAAAACGTGACCCATATGGGCAAATCGCTGTTTTCCTTTGCCGCGAGCATTGCCGCCTTTATTTCGTACGTGTCGCTCATCGTTTCTATGAGAATCAAATCCGCGTTCGTGCCTGCTCGTACCATTTCGCCGAAAATGTCTACGGCTTCCTCGAAGTCTAGCTCACCCACGGGCTTTAGCAGCTTGCCTAGCGAGCCTATGGAAAGGGCGATTTTTGCTTGCGAATCCGCCGCCGAAGTTCCAAGCGCCGAAGCCGCCGCTTTTCTTGCCAAAGCAATCCCTGCGGTTATCAACTCCGCTGGCGTATACTGAGAATCCGCGAGCTTTAGGCGGTTCGCGCCGAAGGTGTTCGTCTTGATTACGTCACAGCCCACCGCCGCATACGCGCTATGAATATCAAAAATAGCTTGCGCGTTCTCGATATTCCATATTTCGGGCAAAACGTCCAAGCCCTGCGATTGCAGGAGCGTACCCATTCCCCCGTCAAAAAAGGTAATTTTTCCCATTACAATATCTCCGATAAATTGCTCATTATTTTTTCCGCTATTTCGGGCTTGTTCATGGTGTAAATATGGATATTATTTACACCGTTGGCGATTAGGTCGATTATTTGCTCGGTGGCGTAGGCGATTCCTGCCTGGCTCATGGCGGCAGGCTTGTCACAAAAGCGGTCTACGATTGCCTTAAACCGCGGCGGCACAGTCGCGCCTGCGAGCGTAAAAATCCGCTCGATTTGCTTCGCGTTCGTCACAGGCATGACCCCTGCCACAATCGGCACATCTATGCCTTTTTTAAGCAAGCGGTACATAAAATTGTACAAGATATTATTGTCAAAAAACATCTGCGTTGTCAAAAACTGGCAGCCAGCATCTATTTTTATTTTCAAATTTTCCATATCCTGGTTAAGCGTAGCCGCCTCAGGGTGGCACTCGGGGTGACAGCCGCCGCCCACGCAAAAATCGCCGTGCCTGTGGATTTCGGCGATTAAGTCGCTCGCATACCGATAATAGCCAGTGTTTTGGGTAACGCCAGGCGGCAAATCGCCGCGCAGAGCCATGATATTGTTGATTCCCGTGCTTTTTAAGTCGCCCAAAAGGCTTGCAATATCGTCACGCCCGAGCGAAACCGCCACCAAATGCGCCAACGCAGGAATGCCGTAGCTGTGCTGTACTTCCTTTACCACCTCCAGCGTATTTTGCGAACCGCCGCCGCCTGCGCCAAAGGTCACGCTCATAAAGGACGGCGAAAGCGCGGCGCAATCCCTTACCACCCTCTTTATATTTTCAAAGCCCGCGCCCGCCTTGGGCGGAAAAAGTTCTAGCGAAACGGTGATTTCGCGTTGGTTTAAAATGTCTGTTATTTTCATGGTTTTCTCCTTTTTTCAGTAGGGACGCTGTCCCTACGACCCTGCCGCTCCAGCGGGCGAAGCCCGCTTACGCTTCCTTCGGGGAACGCGCTTTGCGCGTTCAAGCATTACAGGAACGCTTGAATAAAATTTGTTAAAATTTGCTCTTGAAAATGATAATACGTTGTGATACAATACCTCTTGTGTTGATTTTAAACGCTAAACGCAGTTAAAGTCAACAGGTTTAGGCGGCTGTGGCGGAATGGCAGACGCGATAGATTTAGGTTCTATTGTCCTACGGGCGTGGGGGTTCAAGTCCCTTCAGCCGCATAAACGGTTTTGCTCCGAATCATTAGCCAAAATTCCTTGGCGAGTGGTTCGGATTTTTTATAATTTTTTATAATTTTCTTATTGACATAATCGGCTTGAATACGTATCATACTAACAGAGGGCATTTTGCCCGAGGAAAATTCCGCTCGCCCACCATTGGCGGCTTATAAATGAATGGCACGAAAATATTGCTCGCTTACCAGAAGCGTCTAATAAATGTCTGGCTCGAAAATTTTCGCCTCCATCTTACATGAGATGGAGGCGTTTTAAAAGGAAGAAGCATAACATGGATTACCAAATAGGGTATGTATACCACATCAAAGACGAATACTTTACAAAGGCAATGGACACTAATCTCATGCAAAATAAAGAGGGCGGCAGTTATCGCCCCACCTATTATGCCTTGCGTGACGATTCTACTGCCCTGCTATGGCTGATTCCCATGAGTACGAGGTATAGAAAATATAAGGCTATCCATGACAAGCAGGTTAAAAAATACGGACGTTGCCTTACAATCGTTTTGGGCGAATATGGCGATGTACCCGCCGCTTTTTTGCTCCAAAATATGTTTCCTGTTACGCCCTATTATTTAGACCACGTACATACCAAAAACGGAAACCCTCTGCCAGTGAAATATTCCATACAGCAAGCTATCACTACAAATATTAAACAGATTAGGCAAATTCATTCACGCGGACGAAAAATTACATTTACCGATATAGACCGACTGCAAAATCTTATGATTGAGGAATTGACAAGCCTACCTTTTACTAACAACCACAACTGACCGCTCCACCCCCTCCGCAATCCCCACCCTCTCCACGCTCTCCACCACACCGCCATACTTCCGCAACGCAGGTTTAGCCATTTCTATTTCAGCCCCATTTACACTCAATATATACAACATTTAATGGTACGCCCACTATTTGCACATCAAATTTAAGGCTTGTTTCTACTTTGGTACTTGCATTATGAATACGAAAGCTAAATTGCCAGCCGCCGTCTAGGTATAATTCAACTGTGTTTGTGCTGTCGGGCTTAAAACAAATGTCAACAATACGTGTCGGGAGGTTAGCGACAGGTATGATATGAACAGGCTTTGACTTCTTCCCGCTTTGGTTAAGCGTGCCGCGCAGGTTAAACGTCTGTATTTTGGTTACGCGCTTATTGCTTACCCCAATAACCTTATAAAAATCAAACCGTCCGAGAAGATACTCCACCATTTTTTGCGGCACTTCATTATCGGTGTTTTTGTTGCTTAGGCGTAGCTCTTTCATAAAGGCTTGCAGTAGAGGGATATAAACGTCTTGCTCCTTTGACGGTAAATCGCTCCATTTTGAGCCTTTTTCCTTTTCAACTTGCAAATAATCAAAAATCGGCTTTATGTCTGCCCAATACTGCGGCGAGCATTTTACACCAAACCATTTTTCGCCAAAATCAAGCGTTTTTGCCAGTCTGCTGTGCTTTACCGCAAAATGATTGTGCTTTACACTGAGTCCAATTTCCCATTTTATACCGCTACGGACAATTAAAATATCTCGGACATCGCCCGCCTTGCCTTTATTGTCGGGCTGTAAAAGCAATTCCAGCTTGTCCGATTTATCCTCAACAATAATCGGCTCTAATTCAATCAATGTGTTAATTGCGGAGGTCGCGCTTGCAATATAGGTTGCTTGCACATTCTCTGGCATGGTGTCCCACGCTCTTTTTACCGCGGAAAAACTGCTGTTTTCCACGACATAAAAGGAACAGCCCCGCAATTTTAAAACCGCTGTAAACGAAAGCAAATAAGCCATTTCATAGGCGCGTCCTTGGTCGTTACTAAGCCTACTCATTAAAACGCCCCCATTATCGCCATCGCCATTTGGTAAGCAAACTCTACAGGCACAGCATTACCAACCATTTTATAGCCGTCATCGACATTCGTATAAATAAACTCAAAATTGTCAGGAAAGGTTTGCAGTCTTGCACACTCCCTAACCGTCATTCTGCGGTACAAATGCTCCTTCCCCTCAACAAAAATATGGCTATTCCTGCCGACATTCGGCATTATGGGGGCTTGCGGGTGGAGCTGTGCCTGCCTACCGCTTGCCTGTACAGTAAACCCGCACTCCCCCCATTGCCGTACCCTGTTTCTACTCATAAAAATGGTCGAAAATCCGCCTGTATAATACTCGTGGTTTGATATTTTTATCTCGGGATTAGTCTTGTTTTTTGGCAATGCAGGGACGGGGCTATCTTTTAAGTCATATATAGCTTCTTTTAGTGTCTTTTTCGTGCCAAGCTCAACAGGCAATGAAAAATCTACGGCTATATCCTTCCGAAACCCGATATAAAAAACACGCTTTCTATCCTGCGGAATACCATAATTTGACACGTTTACAAGCGTAACCAACAAATCATACCCGCAGTCAATAAGTAGCTGTTTTATATTATTAACGGCATTTTCGTGCCTTTTGTGGAGCATACCGACAACATTTTCAGCTAGGAAAAACTTGGGCTTCTTGGCACGGAGTATGCGTATGTAGTCGTAGAACAGCTTTCCCCTCGAATCCTCTATGCCCTTTAACGCCCCCGCTTCCGACCACGACTGACAAGGCGGCCCGCCGATTATGCCGTCACAATCGGGAACATCATCGGCGGATATTTTTCTTATATCACGCTTGTCCAAAAAGCCTGTATGGTTCTTTTCATACGTTTCCCAAATGCTAGAATCGTATTCGTTGGCATAAATAACCTCAAACCCCGCTTTTTCAAAGCCTAAATCTAAGCCGCCCGCCCCTGCAAATAAACTTACAATTTTCATGCTGTACCCACTTTCTTTTTCTTTGCTGTAAGGGCATAGTACCATATTTATCATTCTGCCCGCAAGTCAAAAAGCAGGCTATATCCTCCTAACAACCACAACTGACCGCTCCACCCCCTCCGCAATCCCCACCCTCTCCACGCTCCCCACCACACCGCCATACTTCCGCAACGCCCCCTCAGCCATTTCTATTTCAGCCCCAACGTCACGCCCTTTCATTGCCAAAAACACGCCGTCCTTTTCCAAGAGCGGCAACGCGTAGCCAACGAGCTTGTCCAGCGAAGCGACCGCGCGCGCAGTAGCTATTTGATACGTATTTTTGTGTTGCTCGGCGCGAGAATGGACACAGTCTATGTCAGTTAAGCCAAGCATGTCCGTGGCTTCTCGCAGGAAAACAATGCGCTTTCGCAGGGAATCAAGAAGCGTGAGTCTGATGTCCTTCATAATGCGAAGCACGACACCTGGGAAGCCCGCGCCTGTGCCGATGTCGATACAGCGCGCGCCGTCGGGGACGAAGGGCAACAGCGTAAGCGAATCAATTATATGCTTTACGGCAAAATCCTCGTCCGATGTAATGGCGGTTAGGTTCATGTGCTTGTTTACTTCAAGAACGCGGTTTTTGTACGCTTCCAGCATGTCGTACTGTGCCTGCGAAATTACAAGCCCATTCGCGCTCGCCCACGAATTTATTATATTTTTGAACATTCCTCTTGCTCCACTCCGTATACCTTCCATGCTCCGCTATCCTTTATTATACGCAAATGCAACATGCGTTTTACGTTTATTTCGGCGTTTTCTACATAAATCGAGCGGGTCAGGCAGTTTTTCGGCATATTTAAATAAAATGCCTTGCTTACCTTTATTTTTGTGCAATTTCCCAAAAGCAAGCTCAACTCGTCTAAATCTAGGCGAGGCGAATATACCTTGCTCACAAACGCCCACGCCTCGTCTGGGTTTTTTATTACCGCGCTAAGAAAGCGCGAAACAACCAATTGCTCCGACCTAAAACAAAAGCTATCATTGCGGGTTTTTATAGCGATTTTTTCAAACAAAAAAGCCCCTCCTAAATACAAAATATGTAAATGGGAGAAAACCCCTGCCTACATATTATATAAAGGTAGAGGGGGAAGTGTTACTCGCGGCAAGCCACCATCAACACACTAATATCCGCAGGCGAAACGCCAGTAATCCGCGATGCCTGCCCAAAGCTAACAGGCCGCAACGCCGACAGCTTCTGGCGCGCTTCTAGCCGCAGGCCTGTAATGCTCTCGTAGTCAATGTCCGTGGGTAGCGGCTTGTTTTCCATTTTGCGAAAGACCTCGGCTTGTGCAAGCTGAATGGCGATATAACCCTCGTACTTAATTTGAATATTCACCTGCTCGCAAACGGCATCGCCCAAGCCCGAGCCGTCACAAAAATCATAATAGTCCATTTCGGGGCGTTTAATCAAGTCGGCGAGCTTCATGCCTGTGCTGATTGGAGGGCTGTTTTTGGCGGCGAGAATGGGGTTTGCGGCCTCGGGGGCTATGCTCGTTTTTTGGCAACGCGCTATTCCCTGCTCTATTGCAGCGGCTTTTTGCAAAAACCGCGCGTGGCGTTCCTGTGAAATAAGCCCCACGGCGTAGCCCTTGGGCGTAAGCCTCAGGTCGGCGTTGTCCTGCCTGAGAAGCAGTCGGTACTCGGCACGCGAGGTCATCATGCGGTACGGCTCGCGCGTTCCCTTTGTGACAAGGTCGTCTACCAATACGCCGATATACGCATCGGCGCGGCCGATTTCCAGTCTTGCCCCTGCGGCGGAAATGCCAGCAACTAGCCCCTGCGCCGCCGCTTCCTCGTAGCCCGACGAACCGCAAATTTGCCCTGCGAAAAAAAGTCCGCCGATGTGCTTCGCTTCTAGGCTTAGGGTAAGCTGTGTGGCGTTTATGCAGTCGTATTCTATGGCGTAGGCGTTACGCATTATTTCGCAGCTTTCCAAGCCAGGCACAGAGCGGTACACCTCGCGCTGCACGTCCGCAGGCAACGCGCTGCTCATGCCCTGCACGTACATTTCCTGGGTGGAAAGCCCCTCTGGCTCGATAAAAACTGGGTGGCGTTCCTTGTCGGCAAAGCGTACGATTTTGTCCTCGATGGACGGGCAATAGCGCGTGCCAGTCGCCTGAATAAGGCCGCTGTACATGGCGGAACGGTGTATGGAGCGTTGTATTATTTCGTGCGTTTCTGGCGTGGTGTACGTCAAATGGCAGGACACCTGCTCGCGGCTCAAATCGCCCGATTCAAACGAAAACGGCACAATTTTTTTGTCGCCCTTTTGCTCCGCCATTTTGGAAAAATCCACGCTTCGCCTATGAATCCTCGCAGGCGTGCCTGTCTTGAAGCGTAACAATTCAAAGCCGAGCCTTTGCAGGCTTTCGCTTAGCCCCTGCGAATTACGCAGACCGCCTGGGCCTGTGTGCGTAACCGTTTCGCCGTACAAGCAACGCGACTTTAGATACGTGCCAGTGCAGACAATCGCCGCGTCACAAGGGATTATTTCGCCGTTTTCTAACGCTACGGCGGTTACCCTTTCTTGAGAAAGGGGGCTGTTAAGGCTTCGGGGCGATTTTTGCGTTGGGCGTAAAGCATCAACCGAGCAATCGGCAGAAAGCGGCAAAGCCGCTTGAGTTATTATGTCAACGACCTCGCCCTCGCGAATGGAAATATTTGGCTCGTTTTCCAAGACCTGCTTCATATACGCCATGTACAGCCTCTTGTCCGCCTGCGCCCGCAACGAATACACCGCAGGGCCTTTGGCGGTGTTTAGCATCTTGCTCTGTATAAATGTCGCATCTATCGCCTTGCCCATTTCGCCGCCTAGCGCGTCTATTTCGCGTACTAGGTGTCCCTTGGCACTGCCGCCGATACAAGGATTGCACGGCATTAGCCCAATAGAATCCAAGCTAAGAGCAAAAAGCGTGACCCTCGCGCCTATTCTCGCGGCGGCAAGCGCGGCCTCACAGCCTGCATGTCCGCCGCCGATTATTATTATTGACTTCATTTTACTCATAGCTTGGCTGTGGGGTGTATCGGATTCCTATGCTTATCCGTGAGTTGTTTAATAACTATATCAATGCTTACACGTCCGCTTAACACATCGCGCAGACGTTTTTTATCGCCATCGGTCAACGGCATATTTTCAATAGTCATTGTTCCGTTGATTTCACGGATAGCTTGCTCTACATTACGCATAAAAACACCCTCTTTCTAAGAGAAGCTGTTACCATAGTAGCAACTATGGTAACAGCTTCTTGTATTATAGCATATTTTTTGGGGGAATTACAGCCCCCTAGTTATTGATTTGCTTCGTGCAGATTTGCTTCGTAAAGGTTGGCTATGGTTTTAGTAGATTGCCCTTGCTGTGGCTGTATAGCAGATATGTCCGTTTTTGTGATGTTAGGCATGGGCTTATTTGGCATTAGCCAACTTAAACCACCGCTAAAATCGGCTTCAAGGCTTCGCTCCAACGCATACTCGGATTTTGCGGCACGCCACGCATCATTATATATTGCCTGTAACTCTTTTCTTCTTGCGGTTTCGGCATCAGTCGGGAACGCTATCCACCCATTTGTTGTTAGTTGTGCAATAACATTACCTTGACCGTCTTTAAAGTCTGCTATATGGAGTGCCTGCCCCATATTTTCGGGCGTGTGCGGCATTTCCAAGACTTGCTCCGCCCCCATATGTGGGGTACGGTTTGTTTCAAGTTTAAAGAGAATCTCCATAAACCTTTGAAACATGTCGGATTCTTCCGCTTTCTTTTTTAAATCGCTCATAACCTTAGGCATAGCCTTGTTTATTATCCCTTGACGGTCTGGCGAGGCAACAGATATATAACTACTGCGTAGTGTGTTAAAGTCACTGTCTATATCTGGGCTGTAAATCCGTCCCTCGCGTGCATGTTGCCTTGCCATTTCTATAGCCTTTTCTTTATACTCCTCGTCGCTCATTAGGGGTTCGCTTTTCGATAGCATAAAGCTAGGCAATTTTACGTTATAGCGTGTACGATTAACAAATTGGCTCAAGTCAACAGACATTCCAGCCTTATTTACGACCATAAAAATCACTCCGTCTAGGGAAATCCTCTGCTTATCTTGTGCTTTATTGCTTTGCTTCGTGCAGGTTTGCTTCGTAGAGGTTGGCTACGGTTTTAGTGGTCTGCCCTTGCTGTGGCTGTATGGTGGATATGTCCGTTTTTGTGATGTTAGGCATGGGCTTATTTGGCATTAGCCAACTTAAACCACCGCTAGAATCGGCTTCAAGGCTTCGTTCCAACGCATACTCGGATTTTGCGGCACGCCACGCATCATTATATATTATCTGTAACTCCTTACCTCTTGCGATTTCGGCATCAGTTGGAATCATTGCCCACCCGTCTGTTGCGAGTGTTGCAATTCTGTTGCCAAACTCATCTTTAAATTCTGCTATATGGAGCGCTTGCCCCATGCTTTCGGGCATGTGCGGCATTTCCAAGACTTGCTCCGCCCCCATATGTGGGGTACGGTTTGTTTCAAGTTTAAAGAGAATCTCCATAAACCTTTGAAACATGTCGGATTCTGCCGCTTTCTTCTTTAAATCGCTCATAACCTTAGGCATAGCCTTGTTTATTATCCCTTGACGGTCTGGCGAAACAACGGACGTATAGCTATTGCGTAAAACATTAAAATCACTGTCCCTATCATGGCTGTAAGTCCGTCCCTCTCGTGCATGTTGCCTTGCCATTTCTATAGCCTTTTCTTTATACTCCTCGTCGCTCATTAGGGGTTCGCTTTTCGATAGCATAAAGCTAGGCAATTTTACGTTATACCGTGTACGATTAACAAATTGGCTCAAGTCAACAGACATTGCTGTCTTATTTACAACCATAAAAATCACTCCGTCTAGGGAAATTTTCTACTTATATTGTTTATCGGCATGGCGTTGCCTTTTATTAACCTAAATGTAGCCTACTCAAAGTATTCATAATTGATTGTAAGGCTTACATTGTTAAAGCTCCTAGTACCCGAGTTGAGGGATGACGTATTTGTCCCATACCACCTAACTGTCCATAGGGCATTTACATCTCCGCCTGTGAAAAAGGACGAATTGTTTAATATGGTGTTTACCACGCCACGCCATTCCATATCTAATTGTCTATCGGGCAGTGACGAGCTCGTTACACGTAGGAAGTCTGGCACAATAGTACCCGCAGGAGGATTTGCAGATGTTGAACGCCCCGGGTCTACAGAAATACTTGTAACCTTTGCATCTGAACGTACGTTGGTTACGTTAAACGACAATATATTCGACCAGCCTGTAGCCCTCGCCGCAAGGTTCATTCCCATTGAGCCTGTAAAATTGACTACCCTAGAGCCTGTTTTCCGCTGTTGTACATGCTCAAATACAGCCCTAACCATTACATCTCTACTCGGCATAACAAAGCTAGTAATTCGCCCTGTGGGGTTGCTGATAGTTACGTTGCCGTTTAGCACTTCCCACCTTACAAAGCGTGTGGTGGCGTTTGGGGAAGCGTTAAGTGATATGGTTGTCCCTGCTGTTGCGCTTGTTGGGTTTGCTGTAGCTGTGCCGTACCCTGTACCCGAGGTGGATACAGTGACATAGTATGTTTGCACTGCAAATTCCGCCGTTATTTCCACGTCATTGTCGGGCATGACAAAGGTTCTGTTGGAAATTGTAGGCGACGGAATTTCAAGACCGCCGCTGACGACAGTCCACCTCACGAAGCGATGTCCGCTATTTGGCGCGGCGATAATCTGTACACTCGCTCCTGCTTCAATAGCCATAGGCACATTAGGGGCAAGAACAGAGCCGTTTACAGTGACTGTGCCATTGCTCGTAATGCCCGCTATTCGACCTATGGTGAGGTTATGCGTTGGCGGATTGTAATATCTGTCCAGCAACGCCTGCGCCGCTTCTATCGAATCATGTAAATCCTTGCGGATTTGTGGTTTGGCCCACCAATTGCTCGGGCTAATACCTGCTCCGCTTTCGGCTTCAATAGTTTCGTGGTAACGGTCTAGTGCGTATTCGACACGTTCTTCTAGTGTTACTACTGCGACTGCCATGTCGCCTTCCGTGTCGGCAGGAAAGACATAGGGGGCTATAAACAAGAACAAGACCACCGCAATTAAGCAAGTTGTCACCTTGTCCGCCTTGATAAAGTTGATTAGCTTTGTTGTTAGCTTTGTTTTGCGTTTTGTTCGGCTTGTTGTTGTGCTTTTTGCTGTGCGTTTTGTTGTGCGTTTTGTTGTGCGCTTCTTTGCACTTTTCCTTGTGCTGTTTCTTGTGGTTTTGCTCCTAAGTTTACTCATTGTGTTCCCTCCTCTTTTTTTTAATCGCCTTTGGCGATTTTTCGTGCGTGGATTTACGGTATTATTAGATTTATGATTTGGAGCTATAGTGAGTCAACTTAAATTTGCAAGCGCGCTTGCAAATTTTAAGTTGCACGAACGCCCACATACCGACCGAAGCAACGCGGAGGGAGGTGGGTAGCAATATGCAAAGCATATTGCAGAAAGTCAATCTTCGATTGACTTTCTATAGTCGCCCTCGCACACCCCCTAGCGGTCATTTATTTCCGCTAGGGGGTACTCCTGTGCTTGGGCGTGGTACTTTGGTGATACAAAAAGGTGTGCAAGGACGGCAAAAGCATTGCCACCACCTACACACCTTGGAAGTCGAAAGGAAATCAAACACGCCTTGCCGTGGGCTGTAACGTAAATAACACAAATAGCACCGCACTATTCCAAAAACGCCAAAGGCAGAATCTTGTAATAGTGGTAAAACAATGCTAAACTATGCCTACGTAGTGGCGGGCGAAAGCCTGTGTGTGTTAGGTGATGCGTAGAAATCCCTACACTCGCCGAGTGGTGGTGCAAACACCGCTCGGTCGCTACGCTATTTTATTGCTAATATATTCTAACATAGTTTTCCTAAAAATTCAAATTTTCTTTTTACGCAAATAGAATCCGCGAAATCCGCGTAAATCCGCGTAAATCCGCGTTCAATGCCCTTAAACACTATCCACACAGTAAAGGCTCGTGACGATATTCCCACCACAAGAATGACGGTGAAAAGGGGCTATGCCCCCTATGCCCCCCCACCAAAGAACCCCATAGGATTCTGCAAGACACCACCCCGCCGAACCTCAAAATGCAAGTGATTGCCAGTAGAACGCCCAGTCGTGCCGACATCGCCGATATGCTGGCCGCGCGTTACCCTGTCGCCCTGCGATACGCGGTTGCGTGAGTTGTGGGCGTATAGCGTGCTGTAGTTGTCGGCATGGTCGATAATGATATAGTTGCCGTACCCTGGCCCATATACCGCCAGACGGACAATGCCTGCCTCGGCGGCGTAAATTTGTGTGCCTGCGGGCGCGGCAATGTCTATGCCCTCGTGGTTTGCCATTCTGCCTGTGAACGGGTCGGGGCGGTTGCCGAATTGGCTCGTGATTGTGCCTTTTACTGCCAACGGCCACGCAAAGGTCGAAAAGCTGTTAAGCGTGGAAAGCTCCTGCGCGCGTGCGGCGGCGGCGGCGGCGGCGGCCTCGGCGCGGCGGCGGTCCTCCTCCTCGCGGCGAATACGCTCCTGCTCTGCCAAATGCTCGCGGTGCCGCCGTTGCGCTATGCCAAACTCTATATTGATTGCGTTTGCTTCTTCTTCAAGTATTTCCAAATATTCTGCGTATTTTGCGGAATCCTCCTCTAGCTGTGTCAAATAAACTACCTTTTCCGCAATCGTTTCTTCCAATTCAACCTTGGATTCCTCGTATTCTGTGCGTAGGTCTACAATCATCGTGTACGAGCGGTCGAGTGTAGTCACATTTGCGGAAACACGCGCCTCGGTTTCTTCCAATTCTGTAAGCAGCTTTTGGTCGAACTCCGCCAGTGTGCGTATGTATTCCCAGCGAGTGAAAAAGTCGGTAATATCCTCCGCCTGGAAAAGTACCGCAAACAGCCCGACATTGCCCTGCTCGTGCATTACACGCACGCGCGTACTAAGCAAGTTCAGCTGATTTTCGCGTTCCGATTGTGCCAAAGCCAGGTCTTGGCTAGTCGATTCTATCCTGCTGGTAATTTCAACCAAATGCCCCTCGATGTCCTCGATTGTTTCCATTATGTCAATAATTTGCTGGTCTAGCTCCTGCATTTCTAGCATCATTTCCGATATGGCAAGCTGTGTTCCCGCGAGAATGTTCTGCTGTTCGCTTACGCGCGTTTTTGCCGCCTGGTTGCGGCCTTCCGCCTCACGCAGCTGGTCTAGCGTGCTTGCCGTTCCGTTGTATACAAAGGAAAGGGTAACAATGAGTACCCCAAAAATTGCGAGCCATGATTTAATTCTCATTAACACACACCCTTAATCACACTTTCAAATGCTTCTTAACCGAAGTAATCGACCCAAGCAACCCAATCGCCACGCCCAAAAGCAACGAAAGCGGGAAAACATACGCCATAATTTGCTCTGGCGGCATAAATTCCAACCAGGAAAGCTGTGGAATAGACTGGATAAACTCGACCACGCGCCCATAGCTAAGCATACTTATAAGCGCGGGGCCTAGCCCGCCCAAAAGCCCAATAATCATGCCCTCGATTACGAACGGCCACCGAATAAACCAGTCTGTCGCGCCCACGTATTTCATAATATTTATTTCCGTTTTTCGCGCGTTTACGGTAATTCTTATGGTGTTTGTAATAATTATAATCGCAATCGTGGACAAAATAAGCATAAGCGCGGCGGATATAATCTGCGTAATCTGCGAAAACGAGGAAAGCGCGCTAGCGATTTTGGCGTGGCTGTCCACCTGCTCCGCGCCGTACGGCTCTAGGTTTTCTATGGCTCGCAGAACCTCGTCATGGTGCGAAAGATTAGTAAGCTCGATAAAAAACGCGTCCCTAAGCGGATTGTTTACGCCGCCCAAGCCCTCTACCGCGATTTCGCCTATGGTGCTTACCATGCCCTCTAGTGCTTCCTCGCGCGACTGGAACGTGACCCTTGCTACGTTCGGCAGCAGTAGCAGCTGCCGTTCCAGCTCTGCTCTTTCGGCGGCGGAAATATTTCTATTGATACGAACAGCCATAGCCATTTGTGATTCTAATTGTTTCATAAAATGCTCGATATTCGCGCCGATTATATAAAAAATGGAAACAATGAGAATACTGGAAGCAACCGCAAAAATACTGGCGATTGACATAAATCGGTTGTGGATTACCGAGCGGAATCCCTCTTTAATGTAATATTTTATTGTCCTAGGCTTCATCTTCTGGCACTCCTATATCATTTACTAGCTCGCCGTTACGCAACGCGACCACGCGCTTTTGCATATCGTCCACAATGTCATGCGCGTGCGTGGCGACTACCACGGTTGTCCCTCTGTCGTTTATATCTTCCAAAAGTGTCATAATTTCCCATGCGGTGTCGGGGTCAAGGTTTCCCGTAGGCTCGTCCGCAATCAGAAGCGGCGGACGGTTGACTATAGCGCGCGCAAGTGCGGTACGCTGCTGCTCGCCGCCCGAAAGCTGGTTCGGGTACGCCTTCGCCTTTTTTTGCAAGCCAACCAACGCCAAAACCTGCGGCACGGCGCGCCGAATTTCCAGGTTTGAGGCCTCCACTATTTGCATAGCATACGCCACATTCTCAAAGACCGTCTTGTCCTTTAGCAGGCGAAAGTCTTGGAACACAACGCCCATTTTCCGCCGATAATACGGCAAATGCCTACGCTTGATGGCGGTGATGTCCTGCCCGTCCACGTAAATTTCGCCGCCCGACGGCTCGATTTCTTTAAGCAACAGGCGCACAAGGCTAGACTTGCCCGAGCCGCTCGTGCCAACAATAAAAACAAACTCGCCCTTGTCGATAAACAAGTCCATGTCGCACAGACCGCGCGCGCCGTTTTCGTAGATTTTGCTTACTTTAGAAAATTCTATCAATTTTAAAACTCCTTCCGTAGACGGCTTTCCACCATCAACCCAATCTTAAAAGTAATCGCGTCCCCAAACCTCCGCAAATCCAGCCCGGTAAGCTGTTGTATTTTGTCCAGTCTGTAAATCAGAGTATTCCTATGGACAAACAATGCTCGTGCGGTTTCCGTGATGTTTAGGTCGTTCTCAAAGAATTTGGTAATGGTGGCAAATAGGCTTTCGTCTAGGCTTTCGATTTTGAACACTTCGTCTATAAAAAGACGGCAAAGCGGGGGCGGCATTTCGTAAATGAGGCGGGCTATTCCCAGATTTTGGTAGCTTATTATTTGCTTTTCGCTCTCGAATAGCTTGCCTGCTTCCTGTGCAATCCGCGCCGAGCGGTAGCTGTCGGCGGCTTGCTCCAGCGACAAAAACGCCTTGCCTATGGCGGTGTATACGCGGCTCATTGCCTCGCTTCCTAGCGTGTCCACTATGCTGCGCGCGGTTTGCTCTTCATTGCCATTTGTTTCCTTGGCTTCCTTTATTTCCCTTATGAGAACAATGCTCGTATCGTCCATGCGTGCGATTAAGTCCTTTTTGCGGTCGGGGAAAAGCTCGCGTAGGATTTCCGCCGCGTTGCAGCTTGCGGCGGCTTCGATAAGGTAGACGACGCGCCGCGCTTCCTTTTGTATGCGGAATTTTTTCGCGCCGTGGGAAATGTCGCCGTCGGAAAGAACGCCCAGCAATAGGTCTTTCAGAAAATGGCCGATGTCGTGGTGCTGTCCGCGCGCCGCGCTCAGCGTTTGCAGGTGAAAAACCGCAAGCTCGCCAAAGCGTAGGGCTTTGCAATCGTCGTCATGCACGATAAGCGTGAAGTCGGGCGTTTCTAGGGTGGTGGCGTTTGGCGGTTGGGCTGTCGTTAGGGTTGTCGCCAGGATATTGCCCTCGCGGTCGCGCACTGTGATGTCTTTATGCGTTATTTTCTTTAAACCGTCAATGGAAGTTTTTAGCATTTCCTTGGAAAGAGCTGACATTTTTTTGCTCCTTGAGTCTGATTGTTTAAAGATTTAAAGAAAGCCTGTTCCTTATTATAATATCATTTAGAGCGTTAATTGTATTATTAGGACTTTTTTTAATTCGACTAATTAGGTCTACTATGTGAAATTTATAATCTCTCATAGAGGTGACGGAATCGTTGCGTATTTCATCTATCATTCGCTCTAAATACCCTATTCCTCTTTCTGCTTGATTAGTATATAGCAAGCTAAATCCAAGATATTGGTATTCAAAAAATTTATTGAAATCGAACAGCCCATATTTCTTCATTCCGCCACTTGAAATAAATTCGACTATTCCCTTTGGTGTGCCATACTCCTCAAACCAAGGGAATACGTTCTTGTTAAGAAGTTCCCTAATAATACGGATTCCCTCCTCGTGTTCATGGTATTCCCACGCTTCTTTTTGTACGGTTTTAAACCTAGTAATCCTGTCACCAAAATTTAAATGCAAGCAAGTAAATTCAGTATGGTCTTGAATATACAATGGTTGCATAGCAACTGCACAAGTAAACCCACATGAAAGGAACTCAAACATTACAATCTGAATAATATGCTGTTCTGTAACATTGATATATTGGTTGCTTTTATATCGCTTAAAACCTCTATCCTTTAATAGTTTGTTATAGCTGGTGTTAATTTTGCTCTTTGTCAATATACGCAGTTGTTTTATTTCATCATTATCTTTTTTAACGCTATCCATCATACCCTCCTTATCCCATAGGTTGACTTTACGTGTACATACCAAGCCATTCTAACACATATTCTTTTTTTACGCCACTATTTTTTAACATTTTATTAAAAAGGTTAATTTATATTGACAAGATGTTACAAAAGTATTAAGATTTGGGCTGGATATGTTAAGCGGAATGTTGAATATCGGCAGATTTGGGCTTGGGATTGGTGACGGTTACTGTAGGGGACGGATTTATCCGTCCCGAGGTATGCACGCTTGTCAATTCGGGGTGGGTAACGTCCATTCACGCAGGGCTAGGTAATCTCGGGACGGATAAATCCGTCCCCTACGAAAACCTGCAAATTTTGCCGTTCGTGTGTTTTGCCGTCTGTGCGTTTGTCGTGACGGTTACTGTAGGGGACGGATTTATCCGTCCCGAGGTAGGCACGCTTGTCAATTCGGGGCGGTAACGTCCTTTAACGCAGAGCTAGGTAATCTCGGGACGGATAAATCCGTCCCCTACGAAAGCCACGACAAGCGTACGAAGCCGAAACATGTAAATTAAACACGGATTTGGCGGATTTACGCGGATTGGCTCGTGGAAAAATTCGCGTAAATCTGCGTGAAGCCGCTAAATACACTAAATCCGCTAAATCCGAATAATTTTCAAAAAAAGAGGGGTACTTAGAAATGAAAAAATACTTATTGGCTAGCTTGGGCTTAGCTTTTGCGTTTTCCGTACTGCCTGCTACGGTACATGCGGCGGACATTTCCCAGACCATTACGGCATATGCGGGGGTTCTTTCCCATACAGCCGCAGAAGCGGAAGCCGCCGCAGAAGCGGAAACCGCCGCCGAAGCGGAAGCCGCCGCGGCAGACAGCGAAACGCCCGAAACGCCGGCGTTTTTTATCACCACCTCGCGCTTGCACCTACGCGCCGAGCCTACCACAAGTAGTACAAGCCTTACCATTGCCGCGCTTGGCGCGAGGGTAGAGGTCGTGGATTTCCGTTGCGGCGAGTGGTACGAGGTCGTTTACAATGGGACAAGCGGTTACATGTTTGCGGAGTTTTTGCGGGAAATTCCCGCAGCGGTGGTTGTTGCGTTCGGCGAGCTGGGCGAGGTGGAGCTGCTCGATTGGAGCGAGGCGCGCAAGGTGATGACAATCGGCACGAGCGCCACAATAATAGACGCGCGTACAGGTATTTCTTGGCAAATGGCATCATTCTCGAACGGCAACCACGCCGATGTCGAGCCGCTTACCGCCGAGGACACTGCCACCATGAAGCAGGCGTTTGGCGGCGCGTGGACATGGACACCGCGCCCAGTATTTGTGGTAATAAATGGCAGAACAATCGCCGCCTCCCTAAACGGTATGCCGCACGCAGGTTCTACCCGCCACAACAACATGAACGGTCATGTTTGCTTACATTTCCTAGGCTCGTCAACGCATACCTCCGCGCCGTCACATGTGCGTGACCACCAAAATGCCGTTATGGAGGCGTTTAATAGCGTGGCGGGTGTGAGCGCGACAGTATGACAATTTTCTACAGACTTGATGGGGCTTCGCCCTCTTTTTCCGACTGTTCGCTTGATGTTTTGCGTAAAACGCAAGGCGTTGGGCGGGCAGTTCTTTATGTAAATATAACAAATAGTTGCCCCTGCGACTGTATTTTTTGTATACGAAAGCTCGCGGACGGCATGAACCCAAACGAAAGCCTATGGCTAGAGCGAGAGCCAACCGTGGCAGAAATCAAGGCGGCGTTTGAGGCGAGGGGCGATTTGCGGCAAATTGGCGAGATTGTTTTTTGCGGGTATGGCGAGCCTATGATGCGTGCTAATGATGTAATCGAGCTGGCGCGGTATTTTAAGTCCGTCACGTCCATTCCCATGGGAACGAACGCAAACGGTGTGGAGCGGTTGTCCTCGCCGATTCCCATAAGAATAAATACAAATGGCTTGGTGCGGTTGGTCGCGCCTGATTTTTGTATGGAAAGCCTGCGTGCGGTAGACTGCGTATCGGTAAGCCTAAACGCCGACAACGCCGACGAGTATATGCGCGTTACCCGCCCGAGGGTGGGCGGCGCAGCTCGCCAGCAATGCCCATATGAGGAAATGCTGGCCTTTGCCCGTGATGCGAAAGAGTATACTCGGGTGGTGTTTTCTGTGGTTGGTGAGGTTTTGTCGAGGGAGCAGGTGGAGAGGTGTCGGGAGGTCGCGGAGGGGGTTGGGGTGGGGTTGAGAGTGCGGTAGGGTGAGGGTTGGGGTGGGGTTGCGGGTATGTACGGTAGGTTTGGCATTTGTCGTGGATTTATCGCAGAAAGGATTGGTTTAATGAGTTCAAATGGTAATGAGAGTGTATTGTTAATTATTGGGAATGGGTTTGATTTGCAGTGTGGGTTAAAATCAGAGTACAAGGATTTTTTTAAGTGGCTAAGACCAAAGAATACCGAAAATGACAAGCGGGTATATAACAATGTTTGGGCGACCCATTTTTTGGATAATTTTTTGAATAAATCAACTGGGGTTGACGGGTGGATTGATATTGAAAATATCCTGAAAAATACGTTATTAGTCGGAAGACGAATCTATTACGAAGACCAATCCCATTATGGTTCGCTGGTGGAAGCATGGAGGGGGGATGCCTTTTACCATCTTGAAAATGGACGCAAACCCCGCGTTAATAGCAATGAATCTCGCCGCATTGCACGACATGTCAGACTGAACGGTGACGAATCTTTTCGCAAACATCATAACTATTTGTACTGGTTTCTCGACAGGCTAATAGATTTTGAGAGTTTCTTTGTAGACTATCTATCTGAACAATTTGAAAACAACCCACACTATATATCGAATGTTTTCAAGCTAATAAAGCTAATTGTTGGTGGGGAGGATTTTAGTGTTATAAACTTTAATTACACAAACCCTTTTGGCCCCGCATATTTAAGTTCTGCAAGTCAAGAATTGAAAGATTCGTTTAAAAGTACCACAAATGTCCACGGCACTTTAAGCGATAACAACATCATATTCGGAATAGATGCAACAAACGAAAACGAACTGCCGCCCGAAGCCAGAATATTTACAAAAACACATAGGAAAATGCTACTTAAAAGCCCTAACAGCGCGTTGCCTACAAATATTACCAAAATTAAATTTTACGGACATTCTTTAGGCGAGGCGGACTATTCTTATTTTCAAAGTATTTTTGACAATTACAACCTTTACGGCGATGATTACGACACTCTAAATTATTATTCAAACAATAAGCAGGTGATATTGCAGTTTTATTTTACTGTTCTCGATATAAAAAACAGAAAAAGCGAGCAACGCTCTGCGGTAGATAGGGTCTATAAGCTGATAACAGGCTACGGCGCTACTTTGGACAACAAAGACAAAGGTAAAAACTTGCTGCATAAGCTACTACTAGAGGGCAGAGTGCAGATTAAGTTTTTACCTAAATTATAAGCAATAACTGTCAAAACGTGCGGGGGTCGGGGCGGGTAAACCCGCCCCCTACAAATGCCAGTAGGTTAAGATTTGGGATTGGTGGCGGTTTTTTGTAGGGGACGGATTTATCCGTACCGAGATTGCCGTGCTCTGCGTTACTGGACGTTATCCGTCCTCGAATTGACGAGCGTATGTAGGTTAAGATTTAGGCTTGGTGGCGGTTTTGTAGGGGACGGATTTATCCGTCCCGAGGTTACCTCGCTCTGCGTTAAGGGACGTTATCCGTCCCGAATTGACGAGCGTGTGTACCTCGGGGCGGGTAAACCCGCCCCCTACATACGCCAGTAGGTTAAGACTTGGGAGTGGTGGCGGTTTTTTGTAGGGGACGGATTTATCCGTCCCGAGATTACCGCGTTCTGCGTTACTGGACGTTATCCGTCCTCGAATTGACGAGCGTGCATACCTCGGGGCGGATAAATCCGCCCCCTACACTTGACCGCCACGACAAACGCATGAACGGCAAACGCATGAATGACAACCGCACGAACGGCAAAATCACGACCGCCAAAATCCGCACGTTTTTGTAGGGGACGGATTTATCCGTCCCGAGATTACCGCGTTCTGCGTTACTGGACGTTATCCGTCCTTGAATTGACGAGCGTGCATACCTCGGGACGGATAAATCCGCCCCCTACATACACCTTGCAATTGTGGTTAATCAGTACGCACATGCGGTTAATCGGTACGCACATTCGGCTAATCACTACGCCCATTCCCCTAATAAGCCCTTCCCCAAACCACCATTTTCCCCGCCGCCTTCCCACAAACAAAACAACAATCCCCAACCTTCTCCTGCACAAAGGGTATACATCTGCTCGTGGCGGTTGCTTGTTCCTTTACTTCCAGCTCGCACGCCTCCGCGCCGCACCACATAGCTTTTACAAAGCCCGATTTGCTGTCTAGTATGGTTTTCAATTCGTCTACGCTGTGGGCGGTATGGGTGGAGCTTTCCAGGCGAGCCGCGGCTTTTTCATATAAATTCTTGTGTATGGATTGCAGTGTTTCCTGTATGGCTTGCTCTAGGTTGTCTAGCGGCGCGGTGATTTTTTCGCCTGTGTCGCGCCGCGCAAGCACGCACTGATTTTGTTCGATGTCTTTCGGTCCGATTTCTAGGCGAATGGGAACGCCTTTCATTTCGTATTCCGCAAATTTCCAGCCTGCTTTTTTGTCGGAAAGGTCTATTTTGCAACGGCAAATTTTGGCTAGACGGGCGCGCAGTTCCTCGGCTTTTTCCTTTACGCCCTCTTTGTGGTCGGCTATGGGAACGACGATTACTTGGATTGGCGCGACGGCGGGCGGAAGCACAAGGCCGTTGTTGTCGCCATGCACCATGATAATTGCGCCGATTAGGCGTGTGCTTACGCCCCAGGAGGCCTGGTGTACATATTGCTGTTTGTTGTTTTTGTCGAGATACTGAATGTCAAACGCCCGCGCGAATTTGTCGCCGAAATCGTGCGTTGTGCCTGATTGTAGGGCTTTTCCGTCGTGCATTAGGCTCTCGAAGGTGTAGGTGTTTAACGCCCCCGCGAATTTTTCGCGCTCGGTTTTTTGACCCTTGATACAGGGCATGGCTAAAACATTTTCGGACAATTCGCAGTATACATCTAGTATACTTAACGCCTCGGCGAGCGACTCCTCGGCAGTGGCGTGGGCGGTATGCCCCTCTTGCCATAGAAACTCGCGCCCGCGAAGAAACGGCCGCGTGGTTTTTTCCCAGCGCATAACGGAACACCACTGATTGTATAATTTTGGCAAATCGCGGTACGACTCCACCGCCTTGGCATAATGCGAACAAAACAGCACCTCGGACGTAGGCCGCACACAAAACCGCTCCTGCAATTTTTCCGCGCCGCCGTACGTTACCCACGCCACCTCCGGCGCGAAGCCCTCTATATGGTCGGCTTCCATTTGCAACAAATGCTCGGGAATAAGCATGGGCATGTAGACATTTTCGTGGCCTGTTTCCTTTAGGCGCGTGTCCAGGCTCTTTTGTATAAGCTCCCAAATAGCGTAGCCGTAGGGCTTGTAAATGATACAGCCCCCTGTTTCGGCGTATTCGGCAAGCTCCGCCTTGCGTACCACGTCCGTGTACCATTGGGCGAAGTCTTGGTTCATGTCGGCGATGGATTCTACTCGTTTTGTTTGTTGGTTTGGTTGGTTGGTTTGGTTTGTTTGCTTGTCCATTATGGTTGCTCCTTTTGGGTTTTGGTTAGATTTGTTGTTTTTTAGTGTAAAATAGCAAGAAGCTGATACCATAATGGGAATTAGGGTAACAGCTTCTTATATTATAACATTTTTTGATGTAAATGCTACTGATTAAATTTTTTACTCACGGCGGCTTTAGGAAACAATTACCCGTTTACAAAACTTGCAAGGTTTATTGTAGTGGAGGAGCAAGCCCCCCCCCCTACAATAAATTATCATATTGTCCCTAAAATCAAATAGCCGTGATTTTAAGACAATCACATTTTAAGTCAATTCCCATTTTTTTGTAGTTTTATGCTATACTATGCAAGTAGCCGTGACGGCTAGTTCACTCCGAAAGGAGTGGGTGTCAATTCCGCTATTTACTAAGGCTCTCCTGCGGCAAAAAACGGCTTAAAGCCGCCGGTTTTTTGCCTTGGACAGCCTAAGTAAATAGTGGAATTGATTATATGAGCGTATACGAATGATTATCAGTGCTGATGCAACTGGCGGGGTTATATCTAATATTACTAAAACAGCAGATGTCGTAGCGAAGAGCAACGCGATAAACGCAAAAAATAGCCGTCCTAGGGGGCAGTTCAAGATGGCTTGTATAATTTTTGGGAAAATGGGGAAATTAGAGAGGAAAGAAGCTGAAGAAGCTGTCCGTAGCCCGAAGGGCTGGATTGGTGGGGTTTCTCGACCGCCAAAGCGGCATTGAGTGGCTATAGGAACAGCTTCATAAATTAGGAGGTAACTACGATGTGCAGAGCAAGTAATTGTCACAACCAAAGCAATAATCACGATGCAAGCCAATGCACCAGCCAAAAGAAAGCCCAAGCGGCAAGCAACTATGACGCTACCGAATTTGAGGATTGCACTGACGAAACAGGAGAAGCTGTGCCGGGTATGTAAGGCCGTGGTTGTTTAAGTTTCAAGTCGGAAACGGTACTGTGATTGCGGCAAAGACCGCAAGGGCAGTGCCGTTTTTGGTTTGAGGAAGTATAGTACCTAGACAAAAAAGCAACCTCGCCGCCGTCCTCCGTCTGACACCTAGCGGAAATCTCACCCCGAAGCCGCAACAACCCCCGAACACAAAAAAAGCCCAGCAATTAAGGGCTTTTTTAAGCACTGTGCGCAGCAGGATTTGAACCCACGACCTTCTGGTCCGTAGGAAGATGTTGTGCTTTTTTGGTGAAGCGGTCGCCCATGCGCGAGCGTGTCGAAGTGCAAAAAATAAAAAATCGTTGCATAAA